>WTGB01000027.1 GCA_011523735.1 Chloroflexota bacterium | reverse complement strand
CGACTCAAACTCGTGTACCTTCGGGTGTGTGGGTTCGACTCCCACCTCCGGCACCATAAGCCACAAAGAGACGCGACAACGAGATTCCATCAGCGCAAGCTCCATTTTGTTTCGGGCTCGTTCGCTCGCATATTTTCATAACGCGCCAAGGTGAATAACCAATCGGAAAGCCGGTTAACATAGGCCAGCGCATAATCCCCTATCTCGTCCTTGCGCTTCAACGCGGCCAGGAGACGTTCCGCGCGGCGGCATACAGCCCGCGATAGCTGCAAGTTTGCGGCAGCAATTGTGCCCCCGGGGAGTATAAAGTTTTTCAACGGTTCCAATTCGGCCGTCATTTCGTCGATCGTCGCTTCCAGCCATTCGATCTCCCTACCGCCAATTCGGTTGATCCAGTGGGCTTTCGCATCCAAGGGCGTCGCCAAATCAGCGCCCAAATGGAAAAGCTGCATTTGCACTTCATTCAGCCAACTGTCGGCGCGGTCGCTCAACTCGGCAGCGCGCACGATACCCAATACTGAGTTTAGCTCGTCAACGGTGCCATAGGCTTCGACACGAAGATGTGACTTGGGCACGCGTTCGCCGCCGAAGAGAGAAGTCTCACCCGTGTCACCGGTTTTTGTGTAGATCTTCAACCCGCTAAATCCCCTCAACAATTTTACTTTAAGTCATCCCTGGCTTGGTCGGTCTTAAGCGAGGCGGATGCTCTGGCTTTGTCTTGCCGGTGCCATCCGATCGTAGAGTCGAATTGCGACGATTCCGGCGAAAATGAGCCAAATGAACTCAAGCGGAAACAGGTAACGCGGCAATGCCAATAAGAAGAGATGTGCCACGATTGTGTATATCACAAAGCCGATGAGAGGAAAAGTAAGCCGAAAATGCTCTCGCGAAAGCCACATGCCTGTGAAACCCATGACAATGCCGCCGATATGCAAAACCCATACGACAACCTTAGGCGCGAATCCTTCTAGCTGTAAGACAGTCAATAATCTCTCCGGCGATATATTCTGACGAAGCATTTCGCTAGCTGCGTCTCGTATGCTGACCTGTCCGAATTTCGATGTGCCATGAGGCTGAAGTAAAGAATATGATAATTCATTAAGCCGCCTTGCAAAGAAACCAGCGATGTCCGCTTCCACGATCGCTCCAATTCGCTCGATATAGAGTTCAGCCGGATGCTGATATTTGCAGTCAACCTGGCAGTCGTCGTTGGTGTTAACTTCTTTGTCTTGAAGCAGAAGCGCGTCATTCTCTGCCGGCGAGCCGTCTTGTGTTTCCGCGCCGCGCCAAAGTACGGGAAGCAACTGGTCGCTCACAATTACAAACCGATCCCAAAGTACAATATTGTAAATTGTCCAGCTTGATACAATGCCCGCATAAACTATGATCAAAAGGAGGCTAAGACTTCGCCAAATAATGACAACGTGGCGGCGCCGCAGTAGCAGCAGATGCAGCACAATAATTAAGGGAAACAGCACAGAAACCGCGCGCGTCAACGTCGCCAAAGCAAAGGCCATCGCCGCCAGAATCATAGCTGCTTTCGGGCTGATCTTGCACGTGTATTGCCGAAAGAAAGCGAGCGCCACGTATTCCAAGTATAGCCAGAATCCCAAGGCGATGAAGAAGATGTACAAGGTCTCAGTAGCGATATTTGCTGGTTCAATGACGAAAACGGGGTGAAAAGCGACCAAGACAGCGACAATCGCCGCGACGCGACGATCGCCGGTAATTAGCATGGACAGTCGGCTTGCGAGATAGACAGTCGCTATTGATGCCAAGCACTGCAATAGGCGCATGACCAGAATGGTTTCATGCCTGCCAAAGAACTGCTGAATGAAACCGGCGTAGACGATATATAAGGGCGGCGTGGGGATCTTCTCGATGTAAAAGGGCATGTTTTCCACCCAGCCATGCTTCTCGCCGCTGAAGAAGCCATAGCCATTTACCAGGTACCAGCCGATATCGCCCCCACGCGCCCTATCAAACCGGGAATATGTCGGTTGGGCGAAGGCAAATCCAAGACGCAGCAGCAGTCCAGTCAGCAGGATGATCCATAGCGATCTGGAAAAACGGATGTCCGCTGGCATCAAATTCGCATCTTGATATACGGTAAGGTCTTGCCAGATGGTAGTATCGGGACTAACAAAAGACAAGGATGACTGACAGCGGGATGAAGTCAACAGTGTTCAGATTATCAATGATTATCGCGGTCAGTTTCCTCTTTCGCCTGGCGCTATTGTCATTGGTCCACAACCCGGGGATAAACGACCCGGCGCACTACTTCAATCTCGGTCGTCGACTTTCAGAGGGGAAGGGCTTTACCATTGATTACGTCTGGCATTACGCCCGCTTGCCAATCGATCTTGTGCATGCGACCGATCATTGGTTGCCTCTCCCTGGCCTTGCGGTCGCTCTTGGCATGGCGGCTGGCGGCGCCAACATGCAGGCGGCTACCGCGCTTTTTGTCCTGGCGGGCTCGCTCCTTCCAGTCTTGGTATTCTTGACGACGAAACAACTTGGTCAGTCAACGTCATGCGCATTGACTGCTGCGGCTTTTGCGGCCGTCCTGCCAGAATTTGTCCTCAACTCTCTACTCACCGATACAACGATTCTCAATATGGTCCTGGTTGCTTCCGCTCTGCTGCTGGTGAAAGGAGCCATACAATCCGATAACCGGCTTGGATTCTTGCTAAGCGGAGCGGCATTCGGTTTAGCGTATCTGACACGAAACGACTCGGTCTTTCTATTTTCATTGCTTGTTGTGTATCTCTTTCTAGTTGATGCGCTGGGCGTACAACGAGTACGCCGTTTGGATGTCCTGCTCCTCGCGCTCGCATTTGGCATCACCGTTTCGCCCTGGCATATCCGCAATTTGCAGGAAATCGGTACTTTTGGCAGTACACTGATGATCCGGATGCCATTCATGATCGAGCCGAGCGACCATTACACGTACGGAATCCCGATCACTTTGGAGTCTATGCTGGAGCGGCAGAGTATAGCGGAACTTTTTGGCAAGCGGCTCTTTGAACTTGGGGCGGCTTTAAAGCAGATGGCTGTTTCGCTTCAGTTGCCCCTTGTTGTTCTTGTACCAGTTGGATTCTATGGGCTCTTTTCCAAGGATAATCGCAAGCTGTTTCTGCAGTACTTGCCGGTTGTGATGTGGACTGTAGGAATCCTAATCATCTATCCGATATTTCTGCCTGTGCTCAACCAGAGCGGGAGCTTTAAGAAAGCCTCCCTGACCATTATGCCTCTTTTGGTCCCCCTCGGCGCTATTGCCATAGAGAAACTAATGCGCCGCAGCAAATGGCCTTATGCCTTTCTGCTGATTTCACTGGGTTGGCTGGCTTGGAGCAGTTACGATCTGGTCAGGCGCGAAACTGCAAACGCCGACAGATTTTACAGAAGCATGCAAGTGTTAGTGGATAAACTGGATGCCTTGCCTGATGTGACGGGGGACGGCGAACTCCGGCTCATGTCACAAGATCCATACGTATTGAGCGTCTTCGGCTATTCCTCGGTGATGACCCCCGTGGCTTCGCGCGAGGATACGCTGGCGCTGGCTCGACAGTTTGAGATTGACTATATGCTCATGCCGGCTGACCGACTGGCGCTTGACTCGCTTTACCTCGGCGAAGAGAAAGATTCGCGGTTTGAATTGGTAGCGCATCTTGACGACGCTGGCGAGATACCATTTGAGCTATATAGCTTCGTACACGACGGCCAGGAACAGCCCTGAGCATCATCAGCATCGGTGACGAGCAGGGAATCTTTTACTTTGTCCTCGCTATCCAATCCGACTATAATGCTTGTCAATTAGGGCAGGGGCGCATGAGAGAGTCGCAAGCCTATATCGAGCGGATCAAGCGCGTCAACCGCGATTTCCAGCGGCTGGAATTGGCGGTCGACCAATCTCTGTCGTCCCTGTTGGCGGGACAAGCGCTGCTGGTGCGGCGTATTGAAAAGGACTACGAAACCGAGCGTTGGGATCCGTATCTGCGCGAACTCTGGTTCCCTGTCGACATTCACGCAAGTAATATTTTGACCGTCGAATTACCTAGACGTGAGCAATTCGCCCCTGGGCAGCTATTAAGCATTATCGGTCCGATAGGGCAGCCCTTCCGCTTCCGGCAGAAGCTGCGCAACATTTTGCTTATCGCCTACCACTGCCCACCGGCTCCGCTGCTGCTGATGCTTCCGTCCCTACTGGAAAGACAGGTAAGCGTGACCATGGTGTTGATGGGGAATGCCAGACAATACGAGACGGGTCATCTGCCGAGTGAAGTGGAGATCATTCAGGCCGAGGACAGTCTGACCTGGAATGATATGGTCATGACCTTGGGCTGGGCTGATCAGGTTTTCGCCGCTGTTGGGGGCGGTGATGAGTTAAATCACTTCGCAGACATCATGCAGCTCATGCGGGAACGACGTAACGATGTGCCAGTCAACTATGTGTTCGGTGTTTTTCAGCGCTCGCTGCCATGCGGCGTCGGCGCTTGCCATGCCTGCATGCTGAATCTGCGTGGTTCACGGAAGCTACAGTGTGTTGATGGTCCCGCCTTCGATTTGACTACGTTGCGCCTGAATTAAGGTTTGGACTCTTATGGCGATAGAGATCACTCGGTCCCGCAAATACAGTCTCATTGTATCCACTCCGGTGATGCCAGCGGCCGGCACGCTTGGTTTCGCCGATAGCTACAAAGGCATCATTGATTATGCGAAGCTTGGCGCGCTGGTAACCAATCCGGTGACGATTGACGCTTGGAATCCGGCAGCTGGCACGCGAATGATCCCTTTGGACGCGGGCGTACTTTTGCACACAGGATTGCCCAACCCGGGATTGCGCAAGGTGATCGGGCGCTACCGCAAGACTTGGGCGAACCTGCCCATTCCCGTGATATTGCATCTGGTCGGCACGACGGTCCAACAGGTTGAACAAGCCTCCATTTTGCTCGACGAAGTCGACGAGGTAGCAGCGGTGGAGCTCGGTTTGAGTGATGATCTTAGCGAAATGGACGCGCTCGCGCTGGTCCGCGCGGCTGCCAAAATGGAAAAGCCTTTGCTGGTCCGCTTGCCATTTTATGAGTGTTACCAATTCGCCTTGCCAGTGGCGGAAGCGGGCGCTGATGCCCTGGTACTGACCGCCGCGCCACGAGGCACCGCGCGCGACAGGCATAGCGGACGCCTGGCAAGCGGACGGATTTATGGTCCATTGATCAAACCCATGATTCTGCGGATGGTCGGTCGATTGCGCCGTCAGATTCCGGAGGACCTCCCCATAATAGGTTGTGGCGGCATTCACTCGCCACAAGATGCCCGCGACTACATCGAAGCCGGGGCGGTCGCGGTGCAAGTTGATACAGCGACGTGGGCGCAGCCAAAGATGCTTGAGCGCATTGCGCGTGATCTTGGTGGCTGGATCGCCACGCGGCACAAAGATGCCCTCCTCGACGAATGGAATCCTGACATGGGGCAGACCGAGGCGCTGCAACGTCGGGTGCCGCCGCTGAACGCAAACTCCGATACGACCAGGTAGAAAGCGACAAGGGGCATGCCGCGATACGAATTCCGCTGTAAGAACTGCGGGGCGGTTTTCATCGTCAACACCCGCACATATTCCGAATATGACAGCGCTAGGCTTAATTGTCCGGAGTGCGGCTCGGCTGATCTGGCTCGATTGATTTCCCAAGTTTCGATTTCCGGATTGCAGCGGGACTACCGCAAAATGTCTAGCGGCGAAATGCTTTCGGTGCTTGAATCTGGCGATCAGAGACAGGTCGGTGAATTGTTCAAGCAAGTTGGCGGGGGAGACCCAGCCAGCGGCGCGGCAGCCAAAGATCTGCCTATCACTCCCGGGGACGTTTCCAAGCATGATACGAATTAACCTATAGATACCAATCGCGCAGGGCATCGCGAACCTCGTCGATAATTGCTTCCCAGGGATAGTTCGCTTCACGTGTTATCGTGAGGCAGTCTTGGCTGATTTTCAGTTCCTGGATTCCGTCGACCCCTGAGAAGAGCATCTGCGCGATTGGCGAGCCGAGATCGCCGGCGGTCGGATTGTCGTAATGTTCCGCGTCCCGGTCTGTCAAGATTTGATTGACATAGAGATCGGCGATATCAGGATGGTCGCTGAATTCAACTTCTACAGTAACGTACTCGGACATTTCGCAATTCTCGGTTCGCTATTTTGCATTGCCGGCCGGCTGCTGCTGCGTTATGCAGTGGATATTGCCGCCGCCAAGCAGGATCTCGCGGGATGAGATGCCAAGGACTTTGTGATCGGGGAAAAGCTGCGCCATTTGGCGACAGGCCGCCTGGTCATGTCTATCGCCAAATTGCGGCAGAATGATTGCGCCGTTGGCGATATAGAAGTTGATGTATGATCCCGCAAGCCGTTCGCCAGCCGGACGGAGGAATGCGTTGGCAACGACGTCCAGCCCGTTCGCCTCTTCGTCCATCATCGTCATTGGATACGGCTGATGGATCTTGTGCACTTCCAGTTGCCGTCCGTTTGCATCCCGCGCGGATCTTAATACGTCGTAGGCTTCGGCTGAGCGCTCGTATTGTGGGTCGCTGCGATCGTCAGTCCAGGTCAGGGCGATCACACCCGGACGCACGAAGCAGCACAAATTATCAATATGGCCGTCCGTTTCGTCTTCATATACGCCGCGGGGCAGCCAAATGATCTGCGAGATGTCAAGATAGTCCGCGAGATGCTGTTCGATTTCCGCCTTGGACAAGCTGGGATTGCGATTGGGATGCAGCAGGCATTGCTCGGTGCTGATTAAAGTACCTTGGCCGTCGACATGAATCGAACCGCCCTCCAGCACAAGCGGGGCTTTGTAGCGATCGAGTGCTTCAATCTCGAGCATCTTCGCCGGCACCAGTTTGTCCTGATCCCAAGGGAAATACATCATCTTCTGCAAGCCGCCCCAAGCGTTGAAGATCCAATCGACGCCGCGCACTGCGCCGCTATCGTTGACCACAAAGGTCGCGCCGCTATCGCGCATCCAGGCGTCATTGTTTGATAATTCCACGACGCGGACCTGCGGTGGCAGCATGGCCCGAGCATTCTCGAATTGGTCAGGATTAACGCCCATCGTTACGCGCTCGAAACGAGAGATCTGCGTTGCGACCTCGACAAAGGCATATTGGGCTGGTTTGCCGCCGTTGCGCCAGGTATCGCGCCGCTGGGGCCAGAGCATCCAGCAGCCGACATGCGGCTCCCACTCCGCTGGCATACGGAAGCCATCTGAGCGCGGCGTCGACTGAATCAGGTTTGACATTTAGCGGGCTCCTGTGTATTGGTCGAGAATCCGGGTATCACGGCGGTTATGCCGGGTTATTGAGACAAATTGTGGTTTTGTTGGATTATTATTGTGAACGGAAATATTTTTTGTCCAACAAAATCGGGTTTTATTGGAAATCCTTGTGGAGCGAGGCGCAGGCAGCGGAGGCCGCGATGCCGGTTCCGCGTCGAAGCAGGGCAGGGTTGAGGTCGGGATTAGGGCACACTTGACGCTTGGGCGGGAGGCGAATTCCTCAAGCGGGAAGATTATCGATAGATGATTATCGATAAACGGAAACTTTTTTTCTCTCACAAAAGCGAGGCATATTGATAGTTTTTCATGGCGCGTTGGGACGGTCTCGTCGGTATCGGATATGTTGCCGAGGGAAAAACTTTTTTTGGCAATCTGGCAAGGTTTTATGTCCGGCGATGGGCGGATTGGGTAGAGTGGGTTATGGGCGGAGGTAACCATGACTCTATTGTACCAGATTGTCGGCAAAATGTGAACATTTGTTCAAGCGGCATTTGCGCGAGGTGTTGCCTAGCTGCAGCTAAAATCATCAGCGTAATCTGGTACATGGTTCCAGTACGAGAGCGGAAAAGTCGACTTGTTCAGTGTACAATACGGGCGCTTCGTATTCAAAAGGGTGAGCTATTGTGACATCAAGTTTGCATGCGATCTCGCCGGTGGACGGACGGTACTCTGGGAAGACCGCGCCCCTGCAAGCGTATCTTTCCGAATGGGCGCTGATGAAATATCGGTTGCGCGTCGAATTGCGCTGGCTGCTTGCGCTCTCGGAGCACAATGACATCACACACGTTAGGTCATTTACGCAGGCTGAACGGGA
The DNA here is from genome assembly GCA_011523735.1 of Chloroflexota bacterium. Lineage (GTDB taxonomy): Bacteria > Chloroflexota > Anaerolineae > Aggregatilineales > Phototrophicaceae > UBA6055. Next base: position 65,405 of record WTGB01000027.1, on the reverse strand, counting down.
TCTGCTTGAGGAGGCGGTCTCCGACTTTGATGACGGCGCCGCTAGCAAAATCAAAGCCATTGAAGCCGAGACGAATCACGATGTAAAGGCGGTGGAATACTATATTCGAGACTGTCTTCAAGATTCTAGCCTGAGTGATGTTAGCGCTTCAGTGCATTTCGCTTGTACCTCTGATGATATCAACAACTTGGCTTACGCGATAATGTTCCGCGATGCCATGCGCGCTGTCTGGCAGCCAGCGGGTCATGCCTTGCTTGGGCGGTTGGAGGCGCTCACCTGCGAATCCGCTGCACTGCCGATGCTCGCGCGGACGCATGGCCAAGCGGCGACGCCGACCACGCTGGGCAAAGAGATTGCGGTCTTCGTCTACCGGCTGCGGCGGCAATTGAGAGCGATAGAGTCGCAGGAATACCTGGGCAAGTTCAATGGCGCGGTTGGCGCCTATAACGCGCATTGCATTGCCTATCCCGAAGTTGACTGGCCTGGCTTCTCGCGAGAGTTTGTTAGGTCGCTGGGTTTAACGTTCAATCCGTTGACCACGCAGATCGAATCTCACGATTATCTGGCGGAACTGGCGCATGCTTTGATGCGCTTTAACACCGTTCTGCTTGATTTCTGTCGCGATATGTGGACTTATATTTTGCTTGGCGTCTTCCGGCAAAGGACCAAGTCGGGCGAAGTAGGCTCGTCGACTATGCCGCACAAGGTTAACCCTATTGACTTTGAAAATGCTGAAGCCAATCTGGGCATCAGCAACAGCAGCTTTGCTCATTTGGCGGAAAAGCTGGCGGTCTCCCGACTACAGCGCGATCTTAGCGATTCATCGGCAATACGGAATTATGGCGTGGCGATCACCCATAGTTACATCGCCCTGCTATCCGTTCAACGCGGCTTGAAGAAAATCCAGGTCGATCAGGATATGCTGGCTTATGATCTTGCGGACAACTGGGAAGTGTTGGCGGAAGCAGTCCAAACGGTTCTGCGCAAGTATGATGTAACTGATGCATACGAACAACTGAAGGACCTGACGCGCGGGGCAGAGATAAGCCGGGAAGGATTACAAGAGTTCATTCATCAGTTGGACATTCCGGCTACGGAGAAGAAGCGGCTTCTGCGGTTGACTCCGGCAACCTACATTGGTCTCGCGGAGGAGTTGGCATTGAGCGTTGCAGAGGATTCTTAACATAGAGCCTACGCCGTGTTACACGTCTGGGGCGACAACCATTAGTTGATTATCGAATCAACTTTCAAGCCAAAAGCCACCAACATGAGCGCCTGCTGAATGCGAAAGAGACATAGCGCCACACCCTACGACATCGTCGTCTTTGGCGATACTTGCGTCGACCTCATTTTGCGCGATGACGATATCGTGCCGCGTTTCGGGCAAGCGGAAAAGATTGTCGCTGGATACCATCTCGAAATGGGCGGCTCCTGCTGCATTTTCGCGGCGCAAGCAGCCAAGCTTGGTTTGAAAGTCCGGCTCTTGGGCAGAGTAGGGGATGATGCCTTCGGTCAGTTGATCGTAGATACTCTGGCAACCGCCGGCGTCGATACGCAATATATCAAAGTCGATTCCAGGCTGCGAACCGGCATTACAGTTCATCTGGCGCAGGCAGACGACCGCGCCATGCTCACTCATCTTGGCTCGCTGAATGCCCTTACGGTCGCGGATGTATCGGACGACATTTTGGCTTCCGCCCGGCATTTACATTATGGCAGCTTATACTTGCAAACCGGTTTACTGCCGCATTGGGTCGACATTCTACAAAGCGCCAAGCGGCTGGGTTTGTCCGTTTCGCTGGACACAAACTGGGATCCGCAAGGCCGGTGGAATCATGGGTTCCTGCGGGCGCTGGAGCACATCGACATCCTGCTGCCAAACGCGCAGGAGGCGCTTCACCTAAGTGGCGAGCCGGATTTCTCCGCCGCAATCGAGTTTTTGCAGGAGCGGGCGCCGCTGCTGGTCGTTAAACAAGCGGAAGCGGGCGCATCCGCCTGGTTTCAAAGGAAGAGAATAAGCCAGTCCGTGATTCCGGCAGAGAGCGGCGGTGACGGAATTGGCGCGGGAGACAGCTTTGACGCCGGCTTCTTGGCTGGCTGGCTAAATGAACTGTCACTGGAAACATGCCTGGCAATCGCTTGCCAATGCGGCCGCGCGGTGGCGAGCGAAATGGGCGGATTACGCGGTCAGCCTTGGCAGTCGGAGATAGCCGCGTTGTAGCCTTCGACTATAGATTGAGGCGCGGAATTCATATCAGTCGTCGCCGTTCGCCAAGGTGCCTTCGCCGTTGTAGCCGCGGCCGACGCCACGGTAGACAAAGCCGATCGCTTTCAGTTCGTCGGGGTTGTACATATTGCGGCCGTCAATGATGATCGGGCGATTCATTGACTTCCGTACGCGTCTCATATCCAGTTGTTTGAACTCATTCCATGGCGTGAGCACCAGCAGAGCATCGCTTTGGTCCGCCGCGCTATAGGGATTGTCGCACATCATGATACCCGGCACATCCCGGCTGGCATTCGCCATCGCCACCGGATCGTAAGCCTTGACGATCGCTCCTTGATTCAGCAGTGACCGCGCCACTGTGAGCGATGGCGACTCGCGGGTGTCGTCAGTATTCTGCTTAAATGCCAAACCCAGCAGCGCAACCGTCTTGCCGCTCACGCTGCCGCCCAGCAATTCTCGGGCTTTCAGCGTGATCTGCCGGCGCTGAAAGGCGTTGATCTCCATAACGGCATTGAGCAACTGCGGGTGCATGCCATGAGTCTGAGCCATATTCGCCAGCGCTTTGACATCCTTAGGGAAGCATGAGCCGCCAAAGCCGATGCCAGCTTGCAAGAAATGCGGTCCGATTCGCTTGTCGAAGCCCATGCCGCGCGCAACTTCGGTCACATCGGCGCCCAGCCGCTCGCAGATGATGCTTATCTCGTTGATGAAACTTATCCGCGTGGCCAGGAAGGCGTTAGACGCATACTTGATCATTTCCGCTGTACGAATATCTGTGATAACTATCGGCGCATCGAGGGGCGCGTAAAGCTCTGCCACCTTCTCGGCAGCCGAAGGATCAGACGAACCCAATACGGTGCGATCTGGCTGCATGAAGTCGGAGATCGCCGCCCCTTCCCGCAGGAATTCCGGACAAGATACCACCGCGAAATCCACCGGTTCTGGTTGATTGCTGCTGATGATTTCGGTCGTCCAATCCCCGGTGCCGACCGGCACAGTTGACTTGTTGATGACGATAAGCGGCTGGCTCATGGTCTTGGCGATGGTCTGTGCGGCCGCTCGCACGTATTGCAAATCCGCCTCGCCATCGACGCCGGATGGCGTGCCGACGCAGACGAAGACAAACTCGGCTCCTTCGAGTCCCTCGGCATAGCATGTGGTGAAGCGCATCCGTCCTGCATCGGTATTCCGCTGTACCATCTCCGCCAAGCCTGGCTCGTAGATTGGCATTTCGCCCGCTTGCAGCATGTCGATCTTGCGTTCGTCGATGTCTATCAATGTGACGCTGTTGCCCATATCGGCGAAACAGGTGCCCGTGACCAATCCCACATAGCCGGAGCCTACCACAGAAAGTTGTCTCATCTCGGTTCGCTCTCAATTCTGAACATGTACTGATTCATGGCTTCAAATGAATACACGGAAGCAGTGAATTCTCCTCTTTACTGCGCCAGTTTATCAGAGCATCAGAAGCATTATCAGGTATCGTTCAAAGCGCCTTGGGAAATGAATTTCATTAGTCTTTCCCGCTTGCTAACTGCGATTTCTTTGTACATTTTGGGAATGTGCTTGCTATACTGATATGGCATTTGAAAGACGACGCCGGAGAGAAACCAAATGTCCAGCAATATGGACTCCCTTACTGTCGCCAATATACATCAAGCGCACCTGAAAGACGGCATTCCGCAGGAAATGCGAAAGGTTCCCTTTCGTAATATCCGCGATTTGCTATCTCTTCACAGCAAGACTTCAGGACAGAAAACCTTTCTGATTTTCTACGACGAAGATGGCTCTAGACAGGAGCTCAACTATGCTGAGTTTAATGCGCGCGTTCATCAAGCGGCAAATTTTATGTATGAAGATCTTGGCATCCGCCGCGGCGATCGCGTGGCAACGATCGCTTACAACCATGTCGACACGGTCCTGATATATTTCGCCTGCTGGGTGATCGGCGCTGCGGTCGCGCCGCAGAATGTCGCCGAAGACGACCGCCGAATCGCTTACATCCTGCGCAATAGCGAAGCCAAGGTCTGTTTCGTCCGCGTCGAATATCTCCAACGCGCTGAAAATATCATCAGCGGGCTTGGCGATGATGAGGGCGCGCCCAATATTGCGCAGATTGTAGCTGTCGGTGGAAACCGCGGGGACCGGTATATTGACTTCCACGCCGAGATCGCGAGCCGCCCCACAACTTTTCTCGCTGATGAGTCGGGCGCCAAATCGTCAGACATGCCTCTCAATGAAGGCAACGATGCCAGCGCGAGCCTGGCGGATGAAGCGCTGCTGGTCTATACCAGCGGCACCACTGGCAGGCCCAAAGGCGTCATTCTCGCGCAATACAATCTGCTCGTCGATGCCCAGGGAATTAGCCAGTGGCAAGCAGTCACAGGCAATCAACGTATGATGTGCGTTTTGCCGATCCATCATGTCAACGGCATCGTGGTGACGTTAATCATGCCTCTGTATGTTGGCGGCTCAACAGTGCTCAATCGCCGTTTCAGCGTCTCGCATTTTTGGGAGCGGATCGTGCGAGATCGCGTCAATGTCGTCAGCGTCGTACCGACATTGCTGCAGTTCCTCATTGAATTCGGCGAGCGTGAGCGGGAAGCCGGCAATACGATATTTGGAGGGGGCATCAATCGACGCAACCTGACGCATTTTCGTCATCTGATATGTGGGGCTGGTACGCTTTCGGTGGCGCTGGCCAGAGCATTCAGCGAAATGTTCGGCATTACTCTCCTGCATGGCTACGGCTTAAGCGAAACGACCTGTTATTCCTGCTTTTTGCCTATCAGTCTGTCGTGGCAGGCAAATCAGCACTGGCTGCTGGATCATGCTTATCCCAGTATTGGTTGCCCCATCGAAGCGAATGAGATGGCGATCTTTGCCGCTGATGGCAGCGGCCTTAAGCTGGGAGAGGGCGAACGAGGCGAGATTTGCATCCGCGGGCATAATGTCATGCAGGGTTACTTCAAGCGGCCTGACGCCAACGCTGAAACATTCAAGTTCCAATGGTTTCGCAGTGGCGATGAAGGCTTCTTCTTGCGGGACGAGAATAACAGACCCTTCTTCTTCATCACCGGGCGCATCAAAGAATTAATCAACCGCGGCGGAGTCAAGTTCAGTCCGTTCGATATAGAAGAGGTGTTGCTAGGCATTGATGGCGTCAAAGTGGGCTTGGCGGTAGGCTTCGAGAATGTCTATTATGGTGAAGAGGTTGGTGTTTACGTCGTTTTGGAAGACGGCGCAAAGCTTGATGCCGAGGCGATCATCGCCAGATGCCGCGCGCGCATGACGTTTGAAAAGTCTCCCAAGGTTGTTGTATTCGGCCGCGATGTTCCCGTGACTTCAACGGGGAAGTACCAACGTCTCAAGTTGCAGGAGCATTTCGCCGAATGGGAACATACACAATTCCGCCGCTAGTGCCCCCGCGCTAGCCGCTGTCGGCGAATCTCTGGCAGCACAAGTAAACTCAGCAATCCATTCAGCACCACTATTACGGTGCTGCCTTCGTGTCCAAGCACTCCCAAAGGCAGCGGAAGTTCTACAGCAAAAACGCCTAGCGTTAACATGGCGATTACTGCCAGAGAAAACAAGATATTTTGTTGCACGACATGTCTCGCGCGCTTGCTCAGTCTCACCGCATCTATAATGCGCTCGAGACGGTCACCCATCAGCACAACATCCGAAGTTTCCAACGCGATGTCTGTGCCTGCGCCACCCATTGCAACACCGACTTCCGCCAGGGCTAATGCGGGCGCATCGTTGATGCCATCGCCGACCATCGCCACCGCGCCGAATTCTTGCTGTAGATTGCGCAGGACTTCGGCTTTGTCCTCCGGCAGCAGCTCGGCATAAACGCGTTCTATGCCAATCTCGGCAGCGATTGATTTGGCTACACGCCGGTTATCGCCCGTCAGCATGACTGACACGATGCCGACTTCTCTTAGCGCGTTGACCAGCAAAGCCGCTTCTGCTCGGCTTTGATCCGCCAACGCGATCAACCCTAGCCAAGCCTTGTCACATAACACCGCAACGACCGTCTTGCCTTCGAGCTCAAGCTTCGTTTGCGCCTGTTGCATCCAGTCAGGGGATGTCGCACTGCTCTCCAACCGCGATACCCTGCCTACCCGTACTTCGCGCCCGTTCACTCGCGCGCGGACGCCGTGACCTGGGACAGCCGCAAATTGCTCTGGCTGCGATGTTGGTATATTGGCTCGGTCGCCGTATGACACGATCGCCTTCGCCAGCGGATGCTCCGAGCGCGCCTCAGCTGAAGCCGCCATCGCGATCAGCGTCGTGTCAGTTACGCCGGACGCGCAAACGAGGTCAGTCACCTCCGGCTGACCGAGCGTCAGTGTGCCCGTTTTGTCGAAGGCGAATGCCTTGACGGCGGCAAGCTGCTCCAGGCTCGCGCCGCCCTTAAAGAGGACGCCGTTACGGGCGGCCGAAGCGATAGCGGAGATGAAAGCGGAGGGAACGCTGATCACTAGAGCACAAGGCGACGCCACCGTCAGCAAGACCATCGCGCGGTAGAAATTGCTTCGAAAGTCGGTCAGACCGAGCGCAGGCGGAACTACAATAAACAGCATGACAGACAGAATGATTATTTTGGCATAACGCTGTTCGAATCGGTCAAGAAAGCGTTCTGTTGGTGCTTTGCTTTCCTGCGCCTCTTCAACCGATCTGATGATCCTTGATAACGTAGTTTGCTCAGCCAAGCATTGAGCGCGCACGTCGAGGATGCCTTGAATGTTCAGACTGCCAGCATAAACGCGATCCCCAACGGACTTGTCCGCTGGTATTGACTCGCCGGTGATCGGGCTTTCGTCAACAGCCGAACTGCCCCCGATGACATCGCCATCAACTGGGATTCGTTCGCCCGGTTCGATCAAGACTGTGTCGCCGATTCTTATCTCTTTGATAGCGAGCACAGTTATTGTCTCGCCGCGCTTGACCTTTGCCACTTCAGGATAAAGCGTGAACAGGCTCTTGATCGCATTTCGACTGCGACCTATGGCATAGTCTTGCAGAACGTTGCTTAACGAAAAGAGGAAGAGCAGGATCGCGCCTTCATGCCACTGTCCGATCACCGCCGCGCCCAGAGCTGCCAATATCATCAGCAGATCGATATCAATTTCGCCCGCGCGAAGGCTCTCGATTGCCGTCTTGGTGCCGAAGAAGCCGCCCGCAAGATAAGAAACGATATTCAGCGCGAGCAAGAAACCCGACTGTATCCCGGCGCGTTCACCGAGGAAGCTCAGCACGATAGCGACCAGCGTCAATGCCACTAGGCGAGGCGCCAGCCATTCTTCGCTTAGTACACGGGCGGGAACATAAATGTGCTGCATCTGCTTGGGCGAATGTGCTGTACCTGCGCTCATTATGTTATCGCGGTTAATTACGTACCATCACATGATTTCCATTTAATTTAACATAAGTTAATTTGTTTTGCAACCTATAATGAAATACAGATTTCACTATCTGAAATCAAGTAGGAACCACAAGTTTATTCCTGGTAGGGGAAGAATCGCCGTTAGCAAGCGCGGAACAAAAAGAGCGCGCCGTTTGGCGCACCCTTTAGCTTTGACTTTGCAGTGCTCGGCTACACGATATCGTCGTTCTTGGGAATCTGCTTCAACTGTTGCGTGATGCTGCGATAGAAGGCGAAGCCAAGCATAGCGATGGCGATTGCCGACCAGGAATAAGCGATGAGGGATACCGAAGCGCCCCCCAAGACCTCTTCTGCGAAGGCGGCTACCGCATTTACAATCGTGTTCGCATCATCGGGGTGACGCGCCGGAGTCGACAAGACGTAGGGCAAATCTAGCACAATGTGCAAGGCGGTCATTAGCGCTACGACCGTCATGACAATCTGCGTAAGCGAGCGCCAGGACCAGAACTGGTTGATGTCGCCGCGTCCCTTCCAACCTAAGGCGATCAGCAGTGTGCCGAAGCCAGCGCATGCAATCCAGGAGAGCCAGTCTCCTGTGGCGTCCGGACGGATGAACAGAGCCAGGTAGCCTACCGTGAAGACCCCAGTCAGCGCTGTAATCCCGCGCAGCAAGTGCGGAGCGCGATTGACCAGAAAGAAAATGAGGGAGCCGAGTAATGCCGAGCCGAGATAGCCGGCCGGTAGCCAGATCGCTGGGGCGCCGCCCTCATAGGTAATCATATAGCTGCCTTGTGGGGAGAGTGTGAAGCCTTTGACGGACGCGCCAGACAGAGCCATGGCGATATTATGCAGCGCGCCACTGAAGTTGTCGGTGAACATACTCACGGGCCGCAGCAGCCCTTCTGTTCCCTGCGTATGCAAAAGCGCGAGAATGCCGACAAAAGCGATCGCAGAGATGAGCAGGCTCCTGTGTACGATCTGTCTGCGTACTTTACGCTCTACAAACTGTCTTAACATGCTGTCACTCCTGAAACTCTACTTGCACGTGTCTCCATCTGCTTACAGCCACATTCAACCTATTGTGTTTCGTTTGCGAGAACACCAGTCTTGCTCTTGACGGCTTCGGCTAGCTCTCCTTCTACTGGCTTGATCAGACCAAAATATATGGCGGTGGCCAGCATGGCGACAGCGATGGCTGCCCACATGAAGGCGACCAGGGCTGGCGGCAGCAGCGGCGTTACTTCACGAGAAAAGGCGGCCGCGTCATTGACTGCGATTTCGTTGCCTGCCGCCGGATTGCGGACAAGTATCCACAGGTCAAATACGGCGTTTAACCCCGTCAAGATCGCCAGTGTATTGAGCAGAAATACATTGACAAGACGTGGCGCTTGCCAACCCAAAGCTATCATTGCAACGCCAAAGCCTATGCCGATGACGAGGGCAGTTGCGTTTCCCGCTTGATCGGGCTTCGCGTAGCTTAGCGTCAAAGCCACGATGGCCAAGCCTAGCAAGAAAGCCAAGCCACGCGTCCATTTGGGGATGCGGTTTGTCAAGTAAAACAGCAGTGATCCAAATAGCGCCGCGCCAAGGTATCCGGCTGGTATCACCAGAGCCGGGTTGCCGCCGCTCGTAACAGCGTAGCCAGAGCCGTCAGGCGATACAGTGAAGCCCAAGACCTGCCCGCCACTGAGAAGCGCAGCGAGCGAGTGTCCGGCTTCGTGGACAAATGTGATGAAGAGCCGCACCGGATAGCCGATGAGCGATACCGTCAATTCATCCAGAGATTCAAATACAGTGAGACCTGACTGCCTCAAAATGCGCTCGACATCCCCGATATTCCAGAGAAGCAGCGCAAAGACGAAGGCAAGCACTGTGACGATTATCGTCTGCCGGCGCAAATTAGGCTCAGCCACGCCAGTTGCGCTCGCCGAGGGCGTTCTCCGATTGCGCCATAGAAACAGCAGGGAAATCAAAGCGAGCGGCAGCCCGCTAGCCAGAAAAACAAGCATCGGGGGGATTTCGCCCAGGAAGTCGATATTCACGTCGGAGGCCAAAGACTGAATGCCATTCGTCATATCCTTGCCCGCTTTGCCGCCATTAAAAGTATCGGACGTGATGAATGAGCCGCCGACCATCCAGATGATGCTTGCTAGCAGAATCAAAGCCCAAACTGATCTCGACAGCGTCCGCAACTTAAACTGTCCTCTTATTGTCTAAAGACGTCACCTGAATTATGACATGGTGAAACGCGGCAATGCAAGCTCCACTGATTTATCCTTCACAAATCATTATACGAAAAATCAGCCGTTACCGTTCTTACAATCGTAAAATTTGTGTAATATCGATAGCGCTGACGCCATGACTCAGATATTGGAGGGTGCGACGATGTCGTCTTTGGACTTGAGCGATTACAAGCCTGCGGACGATCTCTCCCGCGCGGAGACTATGCCGGCACGTTGGTACATTGAGCCGGACTTCCTCGCCCTGGAAGCGGAGAAAATATTCTACAAGACTTGGCAGCCAGTTGGGCGTGTTGAAGATGTTATGCGCATTGGCGACTACTTCAGTTGCGAAGTCTTGGATCAGCCATTGGTCATCGTACGCAATCGCGCTGGCGAACTCCGCGGATTCTACAACGTTTGCCCGCACCGGGCGGCTGTAGTGGCGCAAGGGCGCGGCAATCGCAAAAGTCTGCAATGCAAATATCATGGCTGGACCTATGATCTTGACGGCAAGCTGCTGCGCGCGCCGGAATTCGAAGGCGTCAACAATTGGAGTCCGCAAGCGGTCTGCTTAGAACCCGTCCTCGTGGAAGCCTGGGGACCGTGGGTATTCGTCAACTTGGACCCATCCGCCGCGCCCATGTCAAATATCTATGGCGACATTGAGCGCGAAATCAACGCGGCTGGCTTCAATTTGAGCCGGATGCGAATGGTGGAACGCCGCGATTATTTGATCGACTGCAACTGGAAAGTTTACGTCGACAATTATCTGGAAGGCTACCATCTGCCGATTGCTCATCCAGGCTTATTTCGCGAGGTCGATTACGACCAATATCGCGTGGATACATACCGCTACTATTCCAAGCAGTACGCGCCAATCCGCGATGTTGATCCAGGCGAAGCGCGCGACCGCCGTTACGTGAGGAGCGGCGAGGGGGAAGAAGACGCCCTCTACTATTGGATATTCCCTAACGTCATGCTTAACGTTTATTTGGACAACACCTCAATCAACATCATAATCCCAGTCGGGCATGATAAGACACTGACCATCTTCGAATGGTATTTCGAGGCGCCTGGCACCGGGGAAGGCTGGGAGAGCATGCAGCAAATCATCGCTTTCAGCGACGAGATACAGCAAGAAGATATTGAGCTTTGCGAGTGGGTGCAGCGGGGCTTGCGTTCGAATGCCTACCATGCGGGGCGCTTTTCCGTATTGCGGGAAAATGGGGTCCACCACTTTCAGTCACTTGTGCACGAGTTTCTCACTCGGGGCTGATGGCCTCCGCGCGCGCTTCGTCCGAGGTCACAAAAGCGGATTTGGGCGAAACGCCAAGCGCCAGCAGTCCAACCGTACCCCAGAGCGCGTAACTTAACACTGTCACGCCATGAAATAAGAAGCCCAGTGAAATTGCTTCGACCGGATTCATGCCGACCATTTGACCGGCAACCACAATAGCGCCCTGAAAAGAACCGAGCCCGGCAATACTGACTGGTATGGCAATCGCGAGCGCCGCAAGAGCTATACCAAGTGGCACGCTGCTTACGTAGTCGGTGTCTATGCTTAGAGCCAGGTGCAAGCAATAGTAGGTGCCAAACGAGAAAACCCAGCCAACAACTGTCCAGAATCCTATGACAAGCAGGGCACGCGCTTCCACAAGTGGTTGCAAGCCGCTAAGCAAGTCGACCAAGATAGATTCGAGCGGCAGGCGGCGAAGGGGTGGGACCATGTCCAGCAAAGCGCCGAGCAAGCGCCGGGCTGCAGCGGGAAATCGCGCCAGCCCCAGCAATGTGATAAAGCCAAGGAGAGCCAGCAAACCAAAAAGCGATGTGCGTTCCGTGACTTCCGGCAGCGCGTCTGGCAGCCGACTTACTGTCAAAGCGATCACCAGCACGACAGCCAGTGTATCAATGAGGCGCTCGACAAGGATGCTGCTCGCCGATGTCGCCACAGGGACGCCCTTGCGCGCCGCCAACAGGCCGCGAGCCACTTCTCCCAGCCTCAGTGGCAGTTGGTTGCCTAAGAACATTATGTTTACTAGGTGCGTGGCTTGAACATAGGTGATGCGCTGGTTTAGCAAAATCGACCAACGAATCCCGCGAGCGACTAGCCCAAAGGCTATTAGCAGAAGCGCGAGAAACACCAAGCCGGCGTCGGCGGCACGGAGGCTATCCAAGACATCGTTAAGCGGCACATCGCGCAGGATCAGCAGCAGCAGAATGACGCTGACAGCGACGCTCGACAAGACAATCAGAACGCGCCTTCGTGTCATTTCAGCAGGTCCTGTGCGCGCGTTTGACGATTGTGGCGCTTCTGGTGATCGTCCGCATCAGGTTCGATCGCTTTACAGGCTTGATGATTCCACCAATATGACAGGCTCGCCACCGATCGCGCTGATCCGCGTGCTTTCAAGGTCTGGAAAGCTATAGTCGCCCGCGGGCTTGAGCTCGATAGTGTAGCTGTTGCCGACGGCTGGCAATTGAGTTTTCAAACCGTTCAAATGATACATGGTCGCGCTCTCGCTAGAAGCCAAAAAAGTGTAAATTCGTGGCTCACGCGTATTGTTCCAGACGACGATTATCCGCTCGCCATTTGATCGTTTGAAAGTCATCATGGTAACGCCTTCGGTCAAGCCGGTTAAGCTAACCGGTTCAAATGGCTGAGTGCCGAATACTTCCGCAAGCAGTTGAAACACCAAGGCGGCCGGGCGCGGCGAGTTGGCAAATGGATGCTGACTGAAGCAGTGCGAATCTATCTGGTTGCGGTATAAGCCAAAAGCATCGCCATAGCAGGTCCCCTGGGCGCAGAGTTCGCCATTGTGCGGCGGAAAATTTGTGCCGGCTGGATAATTGCCGCAATCGTCAAATAGTTGATGATAAAAGACTACGTCGGCGCCTTTGGACCAGGCAAATGCAGCGCTCATAATGAGAAAATGCGCCTGCTGTTCGAGCGTGGCGAGTCGATGACGATGTTCGGGGGCATAAGCCCAGACAGGACCGGGATAATCATTCCAGACTGATACGCCAGTTTCATTCACCCACACGGGACGCGCAATCTGGAAAGATTTGAAAGTGTCTTGTACGACTTTGGTCAGCCAACCGCTGCGCCAAGGATCATCATAACTGTGTACTGCCATAATGTCGAAAAACCAGTTGTAACGATCGCGCAAGGGGTCATCATGAAATATTCGCAGGACCCTTGTCAGGAAGCTTTGATCGCTAGCGTATAACAGGCCGCCGAAGACAATCCGCGCCTGCGGGTCGACGTTTTTGATCACGATCGCAGCCGTCTTGAGCAAACGCGCATAAGCTTCAGGTCCGCCATTCCAGAATTGAGGGATATCCGGCTCGTTCCAGACTTCCCAGACGCGAATGCCTTGCCCCTCCGTGAATCCGTTGTGCTGTGCCAGAACGCCGCCCGGTCTGTATCTTGTCACTGCATAATGGACAAAGCGCGCCCAAGGATTGTCGGGATTGATCGCCTCGTCAGTTTCAGCGCTGTCAGTACCATTGGCATAGATCGGCACAAACAGGTTTGTCACGCTATCGCCGTCCTGCCAAAATCCCGGCCGCCCCAACAGAATCGCGTTTGTCCCCAAGCCGTTACGGATATCTCCCGCAACCAGTTTGTCATAGTCCAGCCAGTCATAGTTGCTAGGCTGGGATTCCACACGGTCCCAATAAAGGGGCCAGCGATTCCAGCCGGCGCCCAGTATCAGGGCATTGCGATAGCGCTCTGCTCCAAGATTGTCAATGAAACTGATGAAGGTGATGCCCAGACGGTCGGAACGAATGTACTCGTCACTGTCGATTAGCGTTCCAGGGACTGTGGTGGCTATGACTGGGACCTGCGCCTGTATACTGCAAAATGCGCTTGAAACTACGAGAATCACAATTATGGCGCGCAGGAAGCGGCTATGCTTGGCCAAACGCAAACTATGTGTCCTGGTCTTCCGACGTATGGCAACACTGAAATTGTTTCGCATAGCGGCTTTCTTGTCCGGCCTACACACGGACCTGTTGCGTAGCGACGATTTGATTATAGTGGCAGGGAAAAGAATCAACAGCGGCGATAGCGCTTGAATTGACGCGATTCTGCCCGAAAGCTATACTGTTAGCAGTTTTGTTGAGGCGCTGAAAGGTTGTCCTATGACGGTTGTATCCGATGATCTGATGAAAATCCTGCGTTGTCCGGTGGCTGTACATTATGCGGACAAGGGCGAAGATCCCGGACGCTTGCGCGTTGTCAAAGACAGTTGGCTGGTCTGTGACGATAGTGGCTACAAATATCCCATTCGCGATGGCATTCCGGTCATGCTGGTGGATGAAGGCGCGAAGTGGAAGGACACCAAAGAAGAAGATCTGCCAGTGCCGCCGCCTGAAGAATAGAACGGGGCAAGATCTTGCCCCTTCTCTTACCGCATTCTTGGTCGCTACTAGTTCGTAGTTGGCTCAAGCAGTCCCGTGTGAAATGTGAGCTCCTCTCCGCTTTCATCGACCTCAACCCAAACTCGATCACCCTCGGCGACAGTCCCGTCAAGCAGCGCCATCGCCAGCGGATCTTGCAAGCATTTTTGGATCGCCCGCTTAAGAGGCCGCGCGCCAAACACGGGATCCCAGCCCAATTCGGCCAAAAGCGTCTTGGCGGCGATATTCAATTCGATCGTGACGCAGCGTTCAGCCAGGATACGCTCCAGATTGCCTAGTTGCAGGTCCACTATGCGGATGATGTGGTCGCGCGTCAGACTGTGGAAGATGATGATCTCATCCAGCCGATTGAGAAATTCCGGACGAAAATACCGGTCCAACTCTTGCATGATGGCGCCGCGTTGGGCGTCTGGGTCGTAACGCTCGCCCATCTCCTTGAGCAAGGCGCTGCCCACGTTGCTCGTCAGGATGATTATGCAATTGCTGAAGTTCACCGTGCGCCCTTGACCATCAGTTAGTCGGCCGTCATCGAAGACTTGCAGGAAGATGTTAAATATGTCCGGATGTGCTTTCTCGATCTCGTCCAAAAGCAGAACGCTATATGGGCGGCGTCTTACCGCTTCCGTTAACTGACCGCCTTCTTCGTAGCCGACATAGCCGGGCGGCGCGCCGATCAACCGCGCGATGCTGTGCTTCTCGCCATACTCGCTCATGTCTATTCGCAGCATTGCGGCTTCGTCATCAAAGAGAAACTGCGCCAGCGAGCGCGCCATCTCGGTTTTGCCAACGCCAGTCGGACCCAGGAACAGAAACGTGCCAACCGGCCGATGCGGGTCCTGCAAGCCTGCCCGGCTGCGCCGCACAGCCGCCGAGATCGCCTGTATCGCGTCCTCTTGTCCGACAACACGCTGATGCAGCCGATCTTCCATCTGCAGCAGTTTCTCGATCTCGCCTTCCAGCATGCGGGCTACGGGAATTCCCGTCCAGCGACTGACTACAGCGGCGATCTCATCCGCGTCAACTTCTTCCTTGAGCATCAGCGAATCATTCTGTCGCATCGCCTCAATCGTCGCTTCCCCTTCGCTCAGCGACTTTTCCAACTCGGGTAATACGCCGTAACGCAAGCGCGCCGCCTCTTCCAGGTTGCTTTGCCGCTCTGCCCGCTCCAATTGAATCCGCGCCTCGTCGATTTCCGCTTTGATTCCCGAGATCCTTTGGATTACGTCCTTCTCATGCTGCCAAACTGCGAGCAGGCTACTTAGCGCTTCTTGAGAGTCAGCCAACTCAATCTCGAGGTCCTGTAGCCGCCGCTTTGAAGCATCGTCTTTCTCTTTGCGCAGGGCAGCGCGTTCGATTTCCAACTGCATGATTTGCCGCTCAATCTTGTCCAATTGCTCCGGCTTGCTATCGATCTCCATCTTCAAATGGGCGGCTGCTTCGTCGATGAGGTCGATCGCTTTGTCCGGCAATTGGCGATCGGTCAGATACCGGTTGCTCAGCGCCGCCGCCGCGATCACGGCGCTGTCTTGGATCCGCACGCCGTGATGGACTTCGTAACGTTCCTTCAAGCCGCGCAGTATGCTGATGGTGTCCTCTACACTCGGCTCATCGACATAGATCGGCTGAAATCGCCGTTCCAGCGCCGCATCCTTCTCAATATACTGTCGATATTCGTCCAGCGTGGTTGCCCCAATCATCCGCAACTCGCCGCGGGCCAGCATTGGCTTGAGCATATTGCCGGCGTCCATTGATCCTTCAGCTTTGCCGGCGCCAACGATATTATGCAGCTCGTCGATGAAGAGAATGATCTCACCCTCGCTCTCGGCGATTTCTTTTAATACGGCTTGAAGCCGCTCTTCAAATTCGCCACGGAATTTGCTCCCCGCTACCAATGCCGCCATATCCAAGGCGATGATCGTCTTGTTCTTGAGACCATCCGGAACATCGCCATTGACGAGCCGCTGCGCCAGCCCTTCCGCGATTGCCGTCTTGCCGACGCCGGCTTCGCCGATGAGTACCGGATTGTTCTTCGTGCGTCGGCTGATGACGTGAATCAGGCGCCGAATCTCTTCGTCTCGGCCGATTACTGGATCCAGCCGGCCTTGACGTGCGTCGGCGGTCAGGTCGCGCCCGAACTTCGCCAGGCTTTCGTAAGTCGACTCCGGGTCTTGGCTTGTAATCCGCTGATGGCCTCGGATCGCCCGGAGCGCCTGCAAGATATCGTCATAGCTGATACCATGGCGCTCCAAGATCCCGTCCATGGTCTCGTCTTTTGATAGCGCCAGCAGCAGATGCTCAGTACTTGTATACTCGTCGCGCATCTTCTTCGCTTCTTTTTCTGCCTTCGCGAAGATATCCAGGCTGGCGCGCCCAATCTGCAATCCAGACGCGGGCTGACTCGTCCTTGGCAACTGGCTCAGCGCGGATTCAAGCTCTGCTTGCACTGAACCCGGATGCGCCCCAATCTTCTGCATAATACGCGGCGCCAAGCCCTCATCTTGTTCCATCAAGCCAAGAAAGATGTGAACCGGTTCAATCGCGGTATGGCGATATTCGCCCGCGATGCCTTGCGCTTTGAGGATGGCTTGCTGTGCTTTGTTCGTATAGCGGCTGAAGTCCATTGCTCCTCCCTTTCCTTTGCTTGTGCATCAGTATTGTGCAACAGAGATGTTGGAAGGGTGTAAGCGGGTTGTAAAAACTTTGTTGTCAGATTTGCTGGGCAATTAGCGCTGGCAAGAACGAATAACTACACCTGAGCCAGCCAGAGAAAAGGCGTTTAGACAGGCCGGAATCAAGCCAGTCTCGCCGACCGCGAGTTCAATCGGCGGATGACCTGCTGCTTCCGCCAGCAGGTTCCCGGCGATACATGTCAGCGCCTGGAAACGTCCTTCAGACGCGATCGTTAGTTGGTCCTTCTCATGCTCATGACGCCAAGTACGAAAGTACTCGCCGTCGATCAGCAGGTCGCCCACCGGTTGCTCGACCTGGGGCAGGGCATGTAGATTGCAAACCTGTATACCCTTTTCGATATGTAGTTCACGCGGCTGCCCATCCAGCCCGAGCCGCCCCCAATCGTAGAGCCGGTAGGTGATGTCACTTGACTGCTGAATCTCGTAAATCAGTATCCCCGGTCCCAGGGCATGAACCGTATTCGCTGGTATATATAGCACATCGCCCGCTTTGACCTCAGCATAAACCAGCAGGTTTTCCAGACGGTTTTGCCCGATTGCCTCGGACATCTGCTCGCGGCTCGTACCCGGTTGCATACCAATTACGAGTTGTGCGCCCTCGTCCGCCTGTAGTACGACCCAGGCTTCTGTCTTGCCGCGCGGCTCATTTTCTAGCGCCCGCGCCTGTACATCATTCGGGTGCGTCTGTATCGACAGCCAATCGTTTGCATCGATGAATTTTGCCAAGAGCGGGAAACCATGGTCCGGATCGTTGCCTTTTCCTACCAGGTCTTCGCCAAATTCCCGTGTCAGTTCCGCCAGATTCCTGCCGCGCAAGCTGCCGTTGAGCACAGACGCGCTGCCGTGCAACTCCCAGGATTCTCCGTATGGCTCCTGCGTGGGCAATGACTTGTTCAGCCGCTCAGCCAGCTTTTGACCGCCCCAGACTTTGACGTGCAACGTGGGCTGAAGCTTCAGAGGATAAAGAGATACATCTGGCATGATTGGTCTCCTCAACTGTGACCTTCGCTTGCTGCTCTCTCACTTAATTATCTTATGTCATTACACGTATATGCTATAATGACCTTGACTCTGCCAAAGTTGACTGTTGGTTTATTTTGTATTAGTGGTCCATGATTGATTACGAGCCCGCGCAATGATTGAACAGCCCACAGCGCAGCAATACCTCGATGATATGCACGCGATTGGTATTACGCGACTGTTTCAGCCGCATCTCACTGCGCGCGAACGGGCTGCGGGGATCCGCCGAGTGCGTCAAGAGCTTGGGCGCCTGCGGACCGAGCTCACATCACAGAGCGACTCTCTAGCAGACGAGAACGGCATACAATCAGCCGAAGACTTGAGACACCGTGCCGCGCCCCTGAATCTGCTGCTGCTGTTGCATGAGCAATTGGTGGAAGAGGTCAATGAACTGGAACGAAGTCTAAGTAATGGAAAACCCTTGCCTTATAGCTTCGAATTCGGTCTCTTTATTTTCGGCGATGATAAGACAGGCGAGTGGTTTGTTGGCAGTCAAGAACAGTACGATGAATGGCTCAAGATTCAGCAATTCAAGCGCCGCCTTGACGCGCTGAGAGTCAAAAGCCAACCCGCGCGCGAGCAACTTAGCAAGGTCCTCGGCGAGCTCTCAGCACTTTCCGCCACACACGAAAAGCGACAGAAGAAGATCGATAACCGCAAGAAACGCAGCTTCGTAGTGCGACGCATTGCTATGCTGGTGGTTTTGGTCGCGGTTAGCTGCACGGTCGGTGTCCATTACTTCAATACTTATCGCAACTTGAGTTTGGTCGCCTTCGGTTTGGCGATTGCCTGTGGCCTATTGATCCCGGTCGTAATCGCGAATTGGAAGGACCCGCGCACGCGCACCGCCCGCAAACAACGCAGACTGGAAAAGCAGATGCTCGAACTCAAGCAGGAAGGTAGCCAATATCAACAGAGTTATCAGCCGCTTGAACTGCAAATTAAAGCGCTAGAAGTTCACTACAGCCGGATGATGGATACCTGGGAAGAAGCGCGGCTTGTCAAAAACCGGCTGGACACATTCATTGAAGAAGCTCAGCCGCTTCGCGATCGAGTCAACACAATCCGCGCGGAACTTGATGGCTTGGGTCAGCAGCGGGAAAAGCTGCAAAAAAAGCTCGACAGACGCCAGAAGCGGGGGGCTTTTTTCCGCCGCATGTTTTTGCACGTAATGCTTGTCTTGGCGAGCGGTACGCTGGGCTTCTACTTGCAATATACGGGCCAGCAGGATTACGGCTCCGTGATGTATGGAATCGGCGCCTTCTGCATTCTGCTTGTACCGCTGGCTTATATCGATTGGAAGAATTACGATGGCAAGCTCGAATCGAAATTGCGCCAGGTCGAAACTCGCATGCGCCAACTGCAAACCGAAGGCAAACAAGTTATGAAGCGCTATCACCCGATTGAATTGCAAATCAAGACGCTAATCGCGCAGTACAAACGGACGCGCGCCGGCATCACGACAACGGAAGAGACAGCAGTCCTGGCCTAGGCGTCTGCCGGATCAAAGCGATAAAGTGTGCCGGCATAATCAATCACGTATAGCTCGCCGGCCTCGTCCTCGCCAAAACTGCTTATCGCCAAGCCAGTTTTCATGATCTGCTCAGTCTGCCAATTCAATTCTTGATCGCGCCAAGCCGCCCAGATGCGCCCCGAGCAATAATCGCCGAAGATGTACGCCGCCTGCAACTCAAGGACCGACTCGCCTCGGTAGACATCCCCTCCCGTGACAGAACAGCCCATATTTCTTGTATATTCAAAAATCGGCGGCACGTGATTCGGCGCATGGCCGCCGGCGAAGATATGGTTTCCTTCCCACACATTCCAGCCATAATTCTCGCCGCCAGGGCTGTCGGCCGGCTGAAAGTTGATTTCCTCCCACTGATTCTGACCGACGTCCGCCATATACAGATCGCCGGTAAGCCGGTCGAAACTGAAGCGCCAGACGTTGCGCAAGCCATAAGCCCAGATCTCGTCATGCGCGCCGTCGTCATCGACGAAGGGGTTATCTAGCGGGATGGCGTAGGGCAGGGCGCCGTCGACATCAATCCGCAATATCGAACCCAATAGGAGCCCCCGATTCTGCCCCGCGCCCAGCGGATCGTTCGCCCAGCCTCCATCGCCAAGGGCAATGTACAGATAACCATCAGGACCGAATTCAATGTGCCCGCCGTTGTGATTCGCGTAGGGTTGGGCCAGCCTGAATATGATCTGAGCGCTATTGACATCAGCGAGGAATGGATTGCTCTCGGAAACTTGATATCGGACGACCACAGTTTCGCTATTGCGATCGGTGAAGTTGACGAAGAAGACGCCGTTTGATTCGTAATCCGGGTGAAATGCCAGTCCCAACAAGCCTTGTTCGGTAAAGCCGGTTCCCAACGCTGCCGGCGAAATGAGCCGCGACACATCGAGAAATGGCTGTGCCGACCGCGATCCGTCATTGAGGATCCATATCTTGCCGCTCTGCTCGACCAGGAACAGTCGATTGGAAGCATCGGCGGCGTGCGTTACGTAAAGCGGGCGGTTAAAGCCGCTGGCGATCTCGGTCAGCTTGAAGCTATTCGCTGATGGTCCGCTATCGCGTGAGATGACTATCTCTGCATCCTGGCCAACTGTCACAGCGATAGCCGACAAAATGACGCAGATCGCCAGCGCAATTCGTATGGCGGTCATTGATTTCCTCCCTCGATACGAATTATTCGCGTTATTTCTCCGCCAGTCTCAGATACCATGTCTGGGAGATTGCTCGTTTTTACGAGCTGCGATGTTCAATAGACAATCTAGTGTTGTTCTGCCGCTGCGTCAAGCGCGCGCGGGCTGGTTCTTCATCAAGTGAGCAAGAATGGAGTAATTGTTCGCCCGTTCCGGCGCGTCAATCCGTTCGTCGCCGTGGATTTGGCACAAACAACGGACGAGATGCGACTCGATGATAAATTGACTGCGGGTGCGGGATTTTAGCCAGCTTTCCCCCCAGATCTCGGCGGCAACGCTAATGCAATGTAAATCCTGTTCTGTGAGCGCCGCATCGGGATTCCTTGGCAGAAGTTCATCTATGAGATGCCAACGCATGTCTTGCCACTTGCCAGCCGCGATGATGGCGCCAGCGAACAAAACGACATTCCGCCAGCGTGCATAATCATGACAGAGCAAGGCGACGACATTCTGCGGGAAGGTCCAGCCTTCGCTTCCCGGCGCATATAAGTCCGCGGGCATTTTGCATTCATCGTAAAATTCAAGCAGGGCGCATGCCGCCAGGTACTCTTGAATAGTCAGATGCGGGAAGCGATACAGGTTCGGCGCGTCCGATACCAGGATGCCATTGCGGGTCGCCAGATATTCCAGTACATCTTCGATCCCGGCGCCCAAGCCACCGCCCAGCGACTGCTGCTCGATTAACTTGTCCAGCAAGCGCGCGCGCTGAATGATTGTCGGATAGCGTTGCGTGCTGCGTTGCTCGGAGTGCAATTCGAAGGCGATCAACTTCAGCGCCGCCCGCATCCGGTCCAGATTGATATTCGCCAGCTTTTCATGCAGTTTGTCGGCGGGCGAGGGGATATTCCAGCGGTCGAGCAGTTCCACCGTATGCTCGTACAATTCAGCCCGTTTGTCCGGCAACTGCTTGTAGTCTTCGTGAATCAAAGTAAGTAGAGCCAGCATCAGCGGCTGTCGCGCTAGGGGCCAAAGCGCCCGTGTCTCGCGTATAGTCTTGTTGAGGTCGGCTGCCATCAGCGCCGCTTGTTTTGCCGCTACCGCCCTTCCGCCAAGCACACTCGGGCGGTTCTCGGCGACATTCGCGTACCAGCGCTCAATGTAGGTCTTGACCTGCTTCCAGGTGAAAGGCGCCAATTCAGCTGAGGCGAAGCGCTCCGACAGGCGCCAGCGCGAATCATGCCGGTAGGCATAGGTTCGGCTCGTCACGATGATGCGACAATTCGGAAATCGGTCAGCCCAATTCTCGATGATCCGTTGCAGGATGATGCGGTCCTTTTCCTCGTAGACTTCATCCAGTCCGTCCAGCACCAGCAAGCTGCCATGGGTCGGCACATCGCTCTGAGTCAAATAAGCTTCGAGGTGTGGCGCCAGATTCCCAGTCGCTTGTTTGACATAATCAAGCAAGTGATTTGCTGACCCTTCGCCAAGCGATTTTGGGAAAAGCTCAGGCGTATTGGCGAAGTCGCGCAAACTGACATATATTGGCAAGATTGGTCCGTGGATCCAGGATGGACCCAGCATCTCCAAGCCCTTGACTTTGCTCTGCCGCTCCGCGCGGGGATCACAGGCAAAGGCGAGGGCTGTCACGATGTAGCGGCAAAGTGAACTCTTGCCTGTGCCGGCCGCGCCGGTAATGACAATCAGAGGATGCGCGGCGATTACCTCAAAGACCGACTGGCGCACGTAGCCCATGTCCTTCTCAATTGCCTGATAGCGCCGGGCATTCAACTCCTCAATGCCCACATTATGAAACTGACGCTGGTCTGTCCAGATATCGATTGGCGTATAAAGTTGATGCAGCGTCGCCGGCGTATGATGCTGTGAGGCCGGGTGAATCGTTGTAGTTGGGATGTCCCACTCGGTACGGACGGCCGCCAGATAGGCTTTCAGCGCTGACTTGTTGCCGTGATAATGTTCGGCGACGATATTCACATCTTGACCGGCAAAAATGACATGACCGCCCGCCGAAATGCTGCCAGCCTGCACCCGAACAGCCGATGGATAATCGCGGTATTCGCGCATCGCCTCCAGCAGGTTGCGCGCGAATTGAATCGCTTGGGCGCCTTGATTTGCCGAGCCGTCAAGCCCACCGGTCGCCACGATGAGCCAATCCAGGCCGACGACTTCGTCCCGGCTCAGCTTGTCCGGCAGCAGTTCATCCCGCGCCAGTTTTTCTGCCGTCCGCCTGTAGTTCCGGTCACGGTAGATCTCGGTCATGCGCTTGCTCAAAGCCTCGCAATATCGGAACTTCTTCAGCAGGCGCCGCAGGAGCGTCAGTTTCGTCGTCGGGTTGGGCATGACCGGCGTAAACACCATCATCACCAACTTCTGATACGGTGAATCAAGTGTCGATTGATCTGCCAATCTCTTGAGTTGACCCCAATTGCTCTGTACAAAGCTACGCCAAGCACCCGGTGAGGCGATCATCATCTGGCTAGGTGTTCTAGTCTCCGCCTTTATGATGGCGTCGGCAGATTGATTTCGAAGCTGTCGATTCATGAAGTGGTCTCGCTAATGAAGATTACCTAATCAGTGATTAGGATGTTTGGTTGTAATGTCGACATGAAACAGCTTCCCTCTTATGGAGCAGATACAACGTCTTCGTGCTATTGAGGTCAAGATCAGATCTTTTTCCCTGGACGATGTCGCATGATTGCTTCGTGGAAGTTAATGGCAACCTCACCGGCGCTGGCCAGGATTGCGCCAACTAGCGGCTGATCAAATAGGGTTAAGGCGGCAGCCGTCAGGGCAGGGGAGAAGCGGAGAAGCGACTTCGCCGCTCGCAGCAAGATTCTTGGGTTAGGTTTCTTAGAGGCGGTAAGTTGGGTTTCTACTGTCTGCAAGTCATGCCGCGCTGCTTCACGCGTTTCCGGCGCGAGTTGCTGTTCTTTGTTGATCGTATCTTCGACATTGCGTATGCATTGCAGCATCATGTCGAATTCTTGCGGCGTCGTCTCAACACCACCGACAGTGACTGTTTGGTTCGTATGCTGCGCCACATCGCCGCCGGTCTGCACTTTGACTTGACCATCGCGACCGGCGAAAACGACATGTCCCGTCACTGATAGATGGTCGATATCAATGTTGATATCGGGTCGGATCTGTTTCGTCGTTTCCAGGCCATTTTCACTCGATTTCATTTTCATGTCCCTTCATTTGCTTTCCCGAGACCAATTGGTTCTTAGTCTAGGTCAAGCCAACCAGTCGAATGCCAATCGAAGAATAGCGTACCCGTGGATCTAGATAATAGCGGAACGCGGTCTGGGCGCGGTCGCATGGGCTGACGAAACTGCCGCCCGCCACCGCCCGCCGGTGATCCCGCCCCTCTTCCGCCGCGGCCGTATTCGCTGTCCACTCCCATACGTTTCCCGCCATATCAAATACGCCGTAAGGGCTTGCGCCCTTGTGATAGCGATTGACTGGCGTGGTCGTCTTTAAGCCCGTTTCCAACGTATTGCAATGATCTTCGTCGTAATCATCACCCCAAGGATAGTAGCGGTCATCGTCGCCTTTGGCGGCCCGCTGCCATTGAGCCAGAGTGGGCAATGTTACTTTCATCTTCAGCAGGCTGCCTAACCAGTTCGCGAAAGCCATCGCTTCGTACCAATTAACATTTTCACGCGGCAACTCGTCACCTTTGAAGCGTGATTGCGCTACTCCTTTGCCTAGCCGAAACCAGCGCTGCGCATGTGGCGAAAAACTCCACCAGCGTGGATTCCGGTATCCGTCTTCGGCCCGCGCGAAAATGGCAAATTGCGCGTTGGTCACCGGAAACTTGCTCATGACAAAACTGTCAACCGGCACGGTCATCTCACCGAAGTCTTCGTCCGCGCCAACGATACTTGATATCGTCACTGTGCCATGCGGAATGTCACACCATTGTAGCATAGGCAAGACTTCTTTGACCGTTAGCGGCGTGTCAGCATCGTCGACGGTCTGTCCCGCGAGTGGCGCTTCCACTTGTGCTGCTGGCTGAATCTCCGCCTTCTCGATAGACGCAACCGCTTGTCTCAGAGGGGCTGCTTGGCTGGTCGCACGCGCTGATGGTGAATGATTCAGAAGTTGTGTCTTTGCCTGTGCTGGTCTCGCGACAGAAACCTTCCGATGATTGTTAGCAGGTCGAATCGCGCTTCCGGTGGCGCTGTGTGACGGCGTTCCCGTATCACAGAGGCCCCGCAACCCTTGCGGATCGTAATCGCCGAATTCTCGCTGAAACTCCGCCAATGCCTCGCAAGCCAATTGGCGTGTGCTTTCAAAAGCGAACAAAGCAACGATGTGCTGGTATTCGCGCTCCACTTCCCGCGTTTGGCTCCGCTCATTGAGAGCAGATTCAGCAATCCGCAGCAGCTTGTCCAGCCGGACAAAACGCGATTCATAGCCGCTCGCCTTTGCTTGCTTCAACAACATAACAGCTTTGTCAAACTCGCCATCCTCCAGGGCACGTACGCCTTCGCTGATTAACCCAACGGGATTCGCAGAAGCGGCTGGACTGGTCCTTCCTTCGTCAGCTACGGGCGTTGTCGCTGGCGCCGTTGCCCTTTGCCGCTCCACCACAAGGATCGCGTTGAGCAACTGCGAGACATTCTCAACCGTCAGGTTGTCGCACAAGTCGACATATTGCCAGTCCTTCATCGTCTCTGGCAGCACAGTCTCACTGTTTATCAACACTGGGATGATGTCCCGCTTTAAGCGCAGCGCCAACTCCAATTCGCGGCGACAGTAGAGCGAGGCCACGGAATCCGGCGACAACAAATACACGAATACTTCGCACCATTCCAGACGCCGCAGTATCTCCTTCCACCAGTCCTGTCCGGCGTAGAGGCGCTGGTCATACCAGACTTCATGCGCATGCAAGGTTTCGATGATGCGGATGCAGTAAGGCTTGTCCACACGCGCATAACTTACGAAGATCTTCATGCGCCCGCCCGTTCTTCAGTTGCATGAAGCGCATCCAGAAGCGTGCGGCAATCCGGATTGTCTATCCGTTTAAGCGTCTGTATCGCCAGGTCACGCAGCGATTCAGTTTCATAAGATGGCGCCTCGTCGTCTTCGAGCAGTTTCCGCAGGATGGGAAGGTCACTTGCGTCCATCTCATGGCTCAGTTGACCCATCGCAAACAGCCGAATATGCAAGTAGCTATCGCTCAGCGCCAATTCCAACCAGGAACGGATATCGTCTGCGCCTATCTGGCAGATGGACTTTAAAGCCGCCAAGCGGACGAAGTCATCAGGATCCTGTGTTAGCGCGTTTCCCAAGGGTTGTATCGCCAGTTTGCCCTTGAATTCGCCAAGTGCTTCCGCTGCCGCTTCACGCACTTGACTGTGACGGCTCTGCAAGAGTGGCAAAACCTGCGTTGCCGATTCCACCGCTTCTAACTCAATCAGAGCGCGAACTACCGACACCTGAACAATCCAGCTAGCGTCCCGCAATCTGGCGCTAAGCGGTGGAATCGCGGAACGATCATGCAGCACCGCCAGTGCTTCCGCCGCCGCCCAACGTACACTCCAATTCGCATCGCTCAAGGCGCCGCAGAGCAATTGCCTGACCTCGCCATTGCCTTGATCCCGCATGTGACGAGCAAACTTGCGCAAGAACTTCGCCGCCTTCTGCGTACGGCCCCAATCGTCATCGCGCAACACCTGCAGCGTACGCAGAACCTTCTCCTCGGCACTGTACCTGCTTTGCCCGCTACCGACAATTCCTGTGCTATTGCGGCGGGAATCGTCACCTACCATTACCGATGCTTCAAGTCTGTCAATGGCTTCACGCGCCCTCTGCCCAATGGTCGGACCACCTTGCGCCGGCTGCCGCCCGTCGTTCAGCAGTCGACTCAATTCATCAATCGCCTGCCGTTTTCGTGACGCTCCTAGTATCGTTGTCGCCGCGGCAACCGTCACCGGATTCGCGCTTTCCAGCAATTCATACAGCACATCATAATCAATAAGCGTCATGCCAAGTAATAGCTTTGTTACCGCCGTAACGAGTTCGATATCGGGATCCGAAAGCGCCGCGACCACAGCTTTCTGCGCGGCGACCTCGCCTTCAAATTGAGAAAGGATTTCATAGGCTGCCAGCCGCACACGTTTGTCAGTGTCCGCCGTCGCTTCCAATAACAGGGGCAGCGACTCTTCCGTCGGATAGCTAGTCAACTGATTTACTGCTCGATGTCGTTGCTGCCAATCGCTGTGGCGCAGTTGGTCAGTTAACTCAAAGGGGCGGCTACCTGCCGATGCCCTTGCCGTCTGTGCTGAGATATTATCGAATACAGGTTCTCCGTACAGCAGCGCATCGATATTGCTGCCTGCAATGACAGTCGCCTCCGGCGGATCGCGCAGCACTTTCGCGATGTCATCAAGCAACTGCTGGAATCCTTCTCGATTGGGCAAATGCTTGATCGCGCTTGCCGCACGCTGATGCAGACTCGCGGCATTACTGGCGGATAACACAGCCATTTCAACTGCCTCGGGCAAATCTACATATTCTGCAGCGATTTGCGCTAAGCCGATGGCGATATGGCGCTCTGGAGTATTGACCGCAATATCGTAAAACTCCGGTTCCAATGTCAGCCGCTTGGCATCAGCAAGTGAGAGCAAACGACTCGTCACCCAGCGCTTGCGGGCTGAAAGCGCCGATAGCACAGAAACGCGATACTCGGGGTTTTCTTGCGACCAGCGCAGCACACGCGCAAATATCTCCGAGTAGGCGAATTTCATCAACGAAAGCAGGATGGTTTCGATGTCGCCCCGCTCCGCTTCGTCTAGGTAATCCAGGAGCAGAATCGCTGTTGGCAAATACTTCAGTTCACCGAGAATCCATATCGCATTGCGACGCAGATTGACATCATCCTGTTGTGAAAGCGCAACCAGGTAAGCGACTGAACGTGACAAGCTGTATGGCGCAAGTTGATCAGCGGCGGATATCGCCCCGTCACGATCGACACCTGCGACGCGCTCAATGAAATCAACCGGCAATTCCAGCGGCAGGGCGCCAATCTCATACCAGAGCCACAATTGCTGTTGGTTGTCTAGCCGGCTCATCTGAGCAATGAGCAATTCTGCGGTTATATCTGGCCCCGCATAATTTGCGATGGCGCGGCGGAATGCCCCCCGCGCAGCGGCATTTTGCGCGGAGAAATCAACCAGTTTCTCGACCAGGGTTTCCCGGTAGCTGTGGTAAGCTCCCGGGTGCCGCCGCAGACACATGCCCGCCAGGAAAGGATCGATGTCAGCGATTTGGTCTACAACCCGCAGGCGGCTCTCTTCCCTGAGAGAGTCCACTATAAGCAAAGTCAGCACATCCCACTTGCATGGCGCTCTGCTCGATTCCTCATCAAAAGTGGGGCGCGCGAGATATTTGATTAGCCCATCACTTTTGATGCTCTCTGCAGCCAAATACCATTGAAGCAGCTCCGATTCAAATCGAAGCAATGAGCCGCTCTCGACAAGTAGACCAATCGCCAGCGCATATTCAATGACGCGGGCATCGCGCATGATATCCCGAGCGGCATTACGTGACATATACCGATGCTTGTCCTGCTGCATCATCGACCAGGCCAGCTCTTCAAGCCCGGTCAGAACTGCCTCCGCGCGTAATCCGTAGGTGGCAGCCGATATCTGCTGACCGCGCAAACGGAGAAGCGCCGAGAGAGGATTCTGCTGCCACTGATTATTAGCCAGAGCCCGGTCCGCCGACAGCAGCTCAAAGCCGATTGATAGATAGGCCAAAGGGCTGTCGCTTATGAGAGCGTCTTTTTGCCGCAGGAGTTGCCGAAAACTATTCTGCTGCTCTAGCGTCAATACCCCGCTTGCGAATTTCTGCGCCAGCGGCGCGCTAATCCGGTTGATCTGCACTGTCGGCAGGGCAAGGCCTACGCTGCTTGGCTGATTCGACAGCAGAATAAAGCGTTGATTTGGGCTCATATCGATCCAATTGTTGACCTCGGCCGCGTAGCCGGGGTAGGCGCTGCAGAAGTCACTCCAATTGTCGAGGACAATCAGGGCCGGTTTGCTCTCTATCCAGTGTTGCCAATAGGAGAGCAGAGGCCAGTTTGCTTCAATGAAGGCGTCAGGGGAGCCCGTGCTCGCATCCCAACGCGCCATGTCAAACCAAATGGGCAATGCTGCGCGCTCGTCCCTTAGCGCGACATGTGCTTGCGTCAGCGCCAATAGTCTTGCAAAGAATGTCTTGCCGCTGCCCGCTTCTCCGATAATTGCAAACTGCGATTCAGTCTGTGTCCAACTCTCCAGATTAGACAGCGGCATGACCTTGCCTGCCTTTGCGGCTGTGAAATCCCATTCATGCAGCAAGCCAGTGTGAAGCGCGCGGGGCTTGATATCGCTCGCATTCGGCGCCTCGCTATTTCGCATAGCTGCCCAGGATGTCGGCATTTTGGAGAAGGCGAGTTCTATCTTCTGAATGAACTGCCGCAAATAGTCGAGACGTTCGCCGGTCTGCGGTACCGAATCCGATTGTGGAAACTGACTTAGCAGGTTCTCCACACTAAGGTCGTTTGGATTGTCGAACCAACGACGAAAGTCGACCCAGTCGTTAAAGGTAAAGTTGTTGATCTCCTCAGTCGAGAAATCACCCGCTATCACTGCCGTGACAGCAATACCATGCTCACGGAAGTATTCGAATTCAGATCGACAATATGCCGACTGCAAATAGTCATCCGAGACGATGGCAATGACAGCGGTAGCACGCGCGCGAGCATCGCGAATCCCATTTTCCCAATCAGCGCTCGGCTCAATTTCATATCGGTCCAGCCATACGTTGCGATAATAGCGAATCAGCAAAGTGGCAAGCTGAAAGGCATAGGCAATATTAATATTGTGGTAAGAAACAAAAATTACGCTCTCGTTGATAAGAGAACCCCCAACTGCGCTTATGCTTCACTCAATTATACTCTTGGGCTACTGCTGTGTTGTCTAATATAGGCACAATTCTGTCGATGTTCAGTTCGGCTTAGCCTGTCGCCAGCGCCACTGTTCCGCTAAGATTCGCGATCTGCAAAGGCCTGAGGTAACTGTGTTAATGGAAAGTTCCAGTTTCTTGCGCGGCACGATTTATGGCATCGCCGCCGCCAGCATCTGGGGCAGCATGTATGTTGTATCGGACTTAGTCCTCGAGGTTCTGCCACCCTTTACTTTGCTGAGCTTGCGTGTCCTTTTAGCCCTGCTGGTCTTGCTGCCGCTCAGCCGGCGCCAGGGACACGCTCCGCCACCGCGACGCACGTTTCCCAGTCTCTTGACAGTAGGCTTGGTCGGCATCGGCATCAGCCTCGGCGCGCAGTTTATCGGTACAGACTTGTCTACGGCAGTCAATGGCGCCTTGGTCACCAGCGCCTCGCCAGCTTTCGTCGTTCTGTTTGCACTGCTTATCCTGCGCGAAAAGCTAACAGCAGCGAACCTTTCATCAATAATTCTGGCAACCCTGGGGGTAGTGATTATCCTTGACCCAACATCAGTTGACTTTAGTTCAGCGACTTTCATTGGCGATGTATTCCTCGCGATCGCTGCTGTCACCTGGGGTTTGTACTCCGTTCTCGTCCGGCGTGTCTCGACGCGCGCTAACCTTCCCGCGCTAACAGTAACCGTCTACGCCTTGCTCGGTGGGTTGCTTATTTCCTTGCCAGGCAGCCTGCTGGAACTCTCTCAGCGCTCAATCGGCGCAATCAACTTCGGCGTCGTGCTTGGTGTACTCTATCTCGGCTTGATCTGTACGGCCTTCGCCTTGCTCTTATGGAATCGCGCTTTTGTCCTAGTACCCGCGACCATCGCCTCGCTATTCTTCTTTGCTCAACCACTCGCCGGCGCCATACTCGCGACGGTTTTCCTTGGGCAAAGCATGACAACTGCCTTGTGGCTTGGCGGCGCTTTGATCGCCTTTGCCGTGCTGCTATCCTTGCGTCGTCCAGTACAGATGACTTCTAGCCAGCAAGCAGGGACCTAGCTTCGCGCGCCATTTTCAACAGCCGAAAACGCCGAATCTCGGCGAAGAATCTGGCGATATCCTCGAGGCTGCCCGAATGGTGATTTCTCTTGAGTTGCTCGTGGTTGGACCGATTCGCCAAGAGATTGATATCTTGCTTTACGCCAGCCAGCCCACGCAAGGTCATGCCACAGGTGTAGCCAATCCGCGCAAGGCGCTCATCGCCGCGCCAGCCCGCCTCACGCAGCCCTTTCACGTAATTGGCAAACACAATGTTGTCAAGTTCGACGGCGTAAGCTTGCGTATACCCTTCATAGTAGAGGCTGACAGCGACAAGCGACACCAAATCTTCGCCGATACCGCCAATGCCAGCCAGCGCCCAATCGATCAAGTGCACTTCATTTTTACAATACAAGACATTGCGGCGGAAAGCATCGAAATGGCAAAATGTTTGTGGCAGATCCGCTAACGCTCTACGGAAAGTCTCCCGGTCGCGCCAAATCGCCACGATCTCCTCCCTTGCGTCCAGCGGTAAGGTGATTTGCGCCAGTGGATTGTCAAGCAGTTGATCTAGCCGTTCAAACGTGTCCGTTAGCGCTGGCACAATGGCGCTATGCCAACTTCTGGACAACCACTGCGCATGTGGGAGGGTTGTTCGAGAAAGCCAAACTCCGTTGAAACGCCCGAGACGCTCAGCGGTGTCCGCGAAATCTTCTAGCGACCAATCTCCCTTCCTGTCTTCTAAATCTTCCATCCAAATCCAGCATCTATCCCCATGATCTTCCACAAGATAAATACGCGGCAGGTCAAAGGAGCCGTCTGGCAAATCGCCCAGCATGCCGGCGCGACAGATCTCAAATTCACGCTTCCAGTAATAGGGAGACTGCTCTGTTTCGTCTGGTCGCTGATACAGGACCTTGAGAATGAGCGTATTATAGCAACCGTCATCAAGCGCTAAGGTGAAACGGTAAAGCGCCGTTCCACCGATTGCCCCGCCGGATCCCCCATGCACTGGCTCGCAGTCCGACCAAGAAACCGCGATCGCGGGATCACCGGTTGCTATCCGCGCCAACTCAGACAAATAAGCTGTGGAGATTCGTGATCCGTGATTCTGGCGATCGAATAGTTCTGCATTAGAAGGCATTGCGTTTAGTCGATGCCAAGGTAAGTCTTCTGTACCGTTTCATTCTGCTGTAGATTGGCAGCCGTATCGCTGATTGCCACTTCGCCGCTCTGCAAGACATAGCCCCGGTCAGCGATCTGCAAAGCCATGTGCGCATTCTGCTCAACCAGCAAAATCGTTACTCCTTCGTTGGCGATGCGCTGGATTGTATCAAACACGCCATCGACCAGTACAGGCGCCAGCCCCATTGATGGTTCATCGAGCAGCAGCAAGCGCGGCTTCGACATTAATGCGCGGGCAATTGCCAACATTTGCTGCTCGCCGCCGCTCAGCGTTCCAGCTACTTGTCTCCGGCGCTCCTGCAAGCGCGGGAATAGCTCAAAGGCGCCCTTCAGGTCGTCCTTTATCCCGCTGTCCCGGCGAGTGTACGCGCCCATGTCCAGGTTTTCTTCTACCGTCAGCTTGGCAAAAACACCGCGGCCCTCCGGCACCATTGATATGCCCTTTGACACCAATGTGTCCGCGCGCGCCGATGAAATGTCCTCACCATCATAAACGACTCGCCCTTCACGCGGCTCCATTAAGCCAGATATTGTCCGTAATGTGGTCGTCTTGCCGGCGCCGTTTGAGCCGATCAGCGCAATGATCTCCCCGCTGTCTACCTCGAAGGAGACGCCTTTCAGAGCGTGGATGTTGCCGTAGTATGTGTGGATCTCGTTGACTTCCAATAATCCCATAGCAGCTTTCCGTTTTCAGTACCTCCAAACTACTTTTGACCGCTTGCCGCGGCCGCGCCACGCCCGAGATAAGCCTCGATGACATCAGGATTTGTTTGAATCTCCGCTGGCAAGCCCTCGGCGATTTTTCGCCCATAATCGAGCACCGTGATATGCTCCGAAATGTCCATGACCACGCGCATGTCGTGCTCAATGAGCACCACAGTGATGCCAAGCTCGTCTCGCAAGCGGCGGATGAAACCAGTCGTTTCAATAGTTTCACGCGGATTCATTCCCGCGGTTGGCTCGTCCAGCAAAATCAGCTTGGGTTTGCTCGCCAAGGCGCGTCCGATTTCCAAGCGCCGCTGATCGCCGTAGGACAGATTCTTGGAGAGCATATCGCCCTTGCCCTCTAAGCCGACAAACTGAAGCAGTTCCCCCGCTCGCACTTCACTGTTCTCGTCTTCCTGCCGCGTCGTAGGCAAGCCCAATATCGCCCCAAGCCAAGTCGACTTGAGATGCGGCTCCTGGCCTACCATGATGTTTTCAATTGCGGACATATTGTTGAAGAGGCGTATATTCTGGAAAGTTCTCGAAATGCCAGACCGCGTGATTTGGTCCGGAGATTTTCCATTAAGCCGCGCCCCGTCAAATCGAATCTCACCCTCGTCGATCTGATAAAAGCCGGTGATGCAGTTAAAAAATGTCGTCTTGCCCGCGCCATTCGGACCGATGATGCTGGCAATTGCTCCTTCCGGGATGTAAAAGTCGAGATTGTCCACCGCTACCAAGCCACTGAAGCGCTTGGTCATGCCATTGGCTTCCAGGATTCGCTTCTGTCCTTCGCGTTTGTCTTCAGCCATGTTATGTCGCCCTCTGACGCTAATCCGCCGTCGCCAGTTTCGCCTTAACAGACGCCCTGACTTCATGCGTCACCAGTTTGGACGGTATAAAGCCTTGCGGACGGTTGATCATCATCAAGACAAGCAGCGCGCCATACATCAAGAAACGGAAATCAGAGAACTCGCGTAGCAGTTCCGGCATGCCGATCAGCACCACTGCGCCGACAACGATGCCGGGATTGCTGGCGATGCCGCCAACGATAATCAAGCTCAAGACGTTTATTGAGATGAAGACCGTGAAGCTGTTGGGAAACACTGTCCCCACCTTCGCGGCGAAAATCGCCCCCGCCACGCCACCGGTTGCCGCGCTCAATGTGAAGGCCAGCAGCTTGGCTCTCGCTGTGTCAATTCCCATCGCCGTCGCCACATCTTCATCTTCTCGGATCGCCATCCATTGTCGCCCGGTCCGCGAGTTATTCAAGCGTACCGATACAAACAGCGTAACTAGACTCGCCACCAGTACGATGTAATAAAGTTGCTCGGGATTCTTAAGCTCGGTGCCCAGGAAGATCGGCTTAGGTATCGCTTGCACACCTTGCGCTCCACCGATCAGTGGTTTCAGCCAATCAGAAATCGCCAGCTTGCCAATAATCTCACCAAAGCCCAGCGTCGCAATCGCCAGATAATCTCCCCGCATTCGTAAGACCGGCACCGCAAAGACGAAGCCGGCAAACATAGCCGCAAGCAGTGCCACCGGTATGACCATCCAAAAAGTAAAAACGCCATCCAACCGGCCCAAGGGACCGATGGATGTCAGCACAGCCAGAATGTAGGCGCCCACCGCATAGTTGGTCACATAGCCCAAATCAAGCAAGCCTGCGAGCCCGATCGCGATATTCAAGCCGAGACCCATCAACACAAAGATGCCGATAGTCACCGCCACATCGCTTAACGTCCGCCCGATGAGCCAGGGCAGCATTAACAGAATACCCGCGAATACCAGCATCCCGACGCCATTCACGACGCGCCGCTGCGATGAATCCATATTAGAGAAGCTTGTTTGCACGTCCTGCCCAAACTTCGCCCACAGGAAGCCAACTACGGTGCTGATTATGAACAGCATCAACGCTGGCCTCTGCCGCAAAGTATCGCGTTGGAAAATCTCCCGCATCGTATCGCGATCCAGATTCTCTTGCAGAATCAAGCGAACAGTCTCACCAAATGCGCCAACCAGCAAAGTAAGGCCCAGTCCATAAAGCAGCGCCCGGCGCGGAACCGAAGGAATCAGGTAAAAGATCCCCCCAATTAAACCCGCCACCACGGAAGCAAACGCCAATGTCACAATGCCGGTCATCAATTCTCGGCGATTGTCAAAGGTCACCACCTCGACCCAGTCACGATTGATATTCACCAGCACGGTGCGCAGGTCGCCTTTGATCTCGAAGATCAGCGCGAATGAGAAGGTAACGATGCCGATCAAGACGGCGATGGCAAGCCAACTGCCAAGGACCAACTGCCTGTCTCTGCCATTGCGGTACATCTGCCAGGCAAAATAAGTTGCCACGACAAAGGGGATAACTCGCAAGGTAAGATCCAGCAAGCCGCGATATTCATCCGAGTTGAACAGCAGCAGAATGATTGTTGGCAGTGCTGTGAGAAAACCCACAACAACACCGCTTACAAGCAAAATCGTAGGTCCGGCGCCCGCATCTCCAAGCCGGTTTGCCGCCGAAAAGCCCGCTACAAACGGCGCCAGCATAAGCAACAACTGTCCCAGGCTGAAGACATCGTTTACAACTTCGCGCTCATGAAAGGCCGCGATCATACCGACCGCGCCGGTGTACAGAATGAAGGCGCCGGACAGCAGCCCGAGGATGACGACAATGCGTAGATTCTGCGATCTCAGCATGTTCATAACGCCCTCCTAGGCTTTCGTCTCCGACAGGCGCTCGCCGAGGATGCCTTGCGGGCGGAAGATCAGAACCAGAACTAGCATAGTGAAAGCGATAACGTCCTTCAGTTGATTCGCGCCCGGAATGCCGAGCCCGGCAAGAACAAGGTTAGGACCGATGGCTTCAATCACACCGAGGAACAGTCCGCCGAGCATCGCGCCGGGAATATTGCCGATGCCGCCAAGCACCGCCGCTGTAAACGCTTTGATGCCGGGGATGAAACCCATATAGAAATTTACCCCCTGCGGCCGAAACATCCCGTTGATGACACCGGCTGAACCCGCCAGGAAACCGCCGACGCCAAAGGTAAACATGATCACCCAGTCGATATCTATTCCCATCAATCGGGCGACTTCCTTATTTTCGGAAACTGCGCGCATCGCCTTGCCAATGCGTGTGCGCTCGACAAGCCAGTACAGGCACAGCATCAAAAGCAGCGCAGCGCAGAAGACGAATATCTGCACAACTGGTATGCTGACTCCGCCAATTTGAATGACGCCTTGCAGCGCTTTGACACCCGGATAGGCTTTAAAGCCGGACCCGTATAATCCACGGAAAGTGTATTGCAGAAAGAAGGAAGCGCCGATCGCTGTAATCAGCGGCACGAGACGAGGGCTGCCGCGAAGCGGGCGATAAGCGATCCGCTCCAAGAGTATCGCCACGCTCATCGAAACAAGTCCGGCGAACATGATCATTAGCAAAATAGCCAATAACGGCTGTTCGTTTAGAAAGCCCGTCCGATTTAGAGCTTCGGCCAGGAACACCGTGGAGAACGCCCCCGCCATAAACACCTCGCCATGCGCAAAATTGATCATCAGCAAGATGCCGTACACTAGCGTATAACCAAGAGCGATCAACGCGTAAATGCTGCCTTGGGACAAGCCCGCAGCGAATAAATTCACCCACTGCGCGAAGGAAATGCGTCCAGAAGACAGTGTGTTCCAGGCGCCGACGACGACCCCCAGAACGATGAGTACTCTTAATACATCTATCGTGAAGTCGACCCAGGAAAAGTCGTCAGATCCCCATTTAAACATAGGCGCAACCGTTATGCTAATTCGCCGATATAAAAGTGCCCTGCTTGTTTCTCATGTCGATCTCGCCGTCTGTTATAAAGGAAACGGAGCAGCCTATTCAAATGAGTCCACCGCGAAATTCCATGCCACTGGCGGCGGCCAATTGTCGTCGAACACTTCCGCTTCGGTAATGACAAACACCGCTAGCGCAGTGCCTGGCGAGCAGTCCCCGGCAAAGGGCGAGTCTTCTCGGCAAGTCAGGCGGCCGGTCAGGCCCGGGTAATCTTCCGTCGCGGCAACGGCGTCGCGAATGGCTTGTCTGCCGAATGTCACACCGCCGTCTTCCTGGACAACTGCGACCGCTTCCAATGCGTTTAGGAGCAAGTTAGTGGCGTCATAGGCATGGGCGTGATAACCGCTTGGTGGGTCGCTGCCGTATTCTTCCTTCCATTGTGCAAGCACTTCTTCATAAGCCTCGCCACTAACCAGCGGACCCGATACATAAATACCAATAGC
Organism: Chloroflexota bacterium; assembly: GCA_011523735.1. GTDB lineage: Bacteria > Chloroflexota > Anaerolineae > Aggregatilineales > Phototrophicaceae > UBA6055. Next base: position 28,619 of record WTGB01000027.1, on the reverse strand, counting down.
CGCCTCTCCCGTATTCTCGGGGAAATTGGACGCAAAGCTGGCCGCGCCACCGATGATGATGGTGTCTTCGAGTCCGGCGATATGCACCATCTGCGCGGCGAAGAAGTTGGACTCCGGCTCGAATAGTGGAACGTAAATGACATCCGGCTGGTGGACGGCGATCTCCGTCAGGATAGATGCCATGTCAGTATCGCCTTTGTTGACCGCACCTTCGAATACCACGTCTTTGTTAAGATCAGTAAAAGTATCGGCGACTGATCGCGCAAGCCCTTCCGTATACGGGTCTCCATCGTGAACCGTGGCCAAGGTCTCCGCGTCCAACGCCAGCGCAACGAATTCCGCCAAGCGCATGCCTTCAATAAGACCGTTCTGACTGGTGCGGAAATAACCAGGCAAATGAGAACCGCCAACTTCGATATCCTCGTTTGTCAAACTCGGCGATGTATTTGATGGCGCGATCATGACCATGCCCGCCGAACTAATGATTGGCATCGCGCCTTGCGCCGCGCTTGAACAGTTGGTGCCAATGGCCCCGACGATGGTGGGATCGGCCGCCAATCGCTGTGCCGCCGTCTGCCCGCCTTCCGCCGTACATAGGCTGTCCTCGACTACCAACTCGATCTCATGCCCCAACAATGTGTAATCGCGGGCAAGCAAAGCCAGTTCAACTCCGCCCAGCGTATCTTCCCCCAAATAATTGATCGGTCCTGAAACGACCAGCATAGCTCCGACGACTATCGGATCGTCGGGACCCACTTCAACGCAGCCGAGGGGATCCTTGCAATGTTCTTCCGCGAGCAAAGGGAAAGCATAAACCGCGAGCAAACTGAAGATACCAAGCGCGAATATCAGTCGTCTAATCATAGAATCGGTCCGCATAGGCCAGATGAGAAGAACATCATGAAGGGTTGATTTCATCATAATGACACGTGCATTGCAGTATTTTCTGCATCTGATGTGAGATGTCGGCAAACAAGTGAAGAACAAGCCGAAGACTTCTGTACCTCGGCTTGTTCTCTGGTGTTGCTGAATCTAATCAGACGCTTTGACTTACTCGTCCATCATCGACATGGACAGATCCCAGACGATCGGCGGCGGCCAAGCCCCTTCGTTGACCTGTGCTTCTGTGATCTCAAAGACAGCGAGCGCCGTACCGGTCGCACAGTCACCAGCGAAGGGTGACTCTTCCTGGCAGGTCAGCGAACCTGTCAAACCATCGTAATTCTCGACAGCGGCGATGGCGTCACGTAGCGCTTGGCGTCCGATGACCAGTGTGCCATCATCCATTTCTTCCGCAACAGCTTCAACCGCGTCCATGAGGATGTTGGCGGCGTCGTAGGCGTGAGCATGGAAGCCACTCGGCGGCGCTTCTGTGCCGCCAGGCTGCTCATCTGCCCACATCATTAGAAACTCATCATAAGCCTCGCCAGCGACATGAGGTCCCGTCATAACGACGCCGACCGCTGGTTGCCCGGTGTTCTGGGCGAATCCAGCCGAGAAGCTGCCATCAGCAGTCATCATTATGGCGTTTTCCAAGCCCGGAGTGTTCGCCGCCTGCGAGACGAGAAATTCGGATTCAGGTACGAAGACGGGCAAATATACGACATCGGGACCGCTGGCAGCGATTTCGGTGAGAATCGCGCTCATATCCGTGTCGCCCTTGCTGACTGCACCCTGGAAGACCACTTCGCCATTCAAGCCGGCAAACGTGTTCGCCATGACCACCGCCAGACCCTCCGTATAAGGATCGCCGTCATGAATAGTCGCCACTGCGCCCGCTTTGAGAACCTCGACGGCGAACTGCGCGCCCATAGCACCCTGGAAGAGGTCATTATGAGCTGTGCGGAAGTAACCGGGCAGGTATGTCCCCCCAGCGTCCCTATCATCATTGGTCAAGCTGGGCGATGTGTTCGAAGACGAAATCATGACCATGCCCGCTTCACTGATAATGGGCATCGCGCCCTGCGCAGCGCCAGAACAGGTCGTGCCGATCACGCCAACAATCGTTTCATCGGCGGCTACTCGTTGAGCAGCGGCCTGTCCACCTTCAGCCGTACACAAACTGTCTTCTACTACTAGAGTGATCTCGCGACCCAGCAACATACCATCACGCCCGTTAATTGCCAGTTCGATGCCGCCAAGCGAGTCTTCACCATAAAATGAAGTCGCGCCGGATACTGACAGCATGGCGCCTATGACAACCGGGTCGTCCGGTCCAACCTCGACACAGCCCAACTCATCCATACAATGTCCATCCGCAAGGGATGGGACGCTGAAGGCGATGAGCAGGCTCAACAACATGAGAAAAACGCACAGACGTTTCATAACTTCATGTCTCCTTATCATGGAACGAATATCTGTACTTCACGACAATATTAACTATAACAGATTTCTAGCTGCTTGTATATTTCCAATAGGAGCCGCCCTCAATCGCTCGGTCAATATTGCAGACTCCGCTTGTCATGTTGCCGTGTATTAGCTAGCCCCAGCTGATAAATATTGCCAAATACAGCTTTGCTAGTAAGTTGCTTTCACAATATAGAGTATGCAGCACAACTGGCACAGTACACTGTACATGTATACATTTGAGCACCCTTCGAGCATCGAGGGCGGTCAGCGGTGGTATGTCGCGCCGTCTCAACATTCAATATTCAATCCCATGATGTACAATCCGCGTGCATCTATACATTGGCGCATTTGCATGAAAATTCTAATCGTCGTCTCATCCTTGGACCTCAAACAGCCTTTCAGCGCGACGCCCGCCTGGTGGCAACTGATGAAGGGCTTGTACGAGATCGGCGTCGAAGTGATCGCGACGCCATATCAAGGCGCGCCTATCGAAAGTCTGTGGTGGCGCTCCTTGCCGAATCCAGCGCGCTGGCAAGGCGATGTATTCAAGGCGCTGCGCGATCGTTCCCGTTCCCTCCTTCCGGGCAGATCGACTCCGGAATCACCATCTGATTCGCGCGACACCTTCTCGGATCGGGCGATCCGAAGAGTCGCGCAAACCTTTATAGCGCCACTCTGGTACCGTCATCTAACGCGCATCCTAAATCAAGAGCCGGATGTCGATGCCATGATTTTTCTGACCGTGCCGCTAAATCACCTTAGAGGCCTCCCGCGCTTGATAACCCAGAAGTTCGATATTCCCGTCTTGTACTTCGATGGCGATGTGCCCGCCAGCCTGCCATCTATGAAAGGCTTTGCTTCTGGATTCCGTATCTATCAGGGGGCTGACCTTTCTGAATACACCGCTTTTATCAGCAATAGCAGCGGCGGCGAAAACTTGCTGCGGCAGCTTGGAATCGAACGTGTCCACACCGTCTGGTACGGCGCCGATCCCGCCATTTTCAGCCCAGTCTCGGTACCGGCGCAAGACATTGACCTGCTCTTTTACGGCCACGGCAGAGAGTATCGCGCCGAGTGGATCGAAAACATGATGACGATCCCATCCCAGCGCCTGCCTCAGGCGCATTTCGCCGTCCGCGGTACGAACCTCGGTGACCTGGGCAGTGCTAAGCCGCTTCCCTACCTGAGCTTCAGCAAACTGCGGGAATACATCTGTCGCAGCAAGATCAATCTCTGCATCACTCGCGGCGCCCATGCCAGCGTGCATGCTTCGTCCTCATCGCGGCCCTTTGAGCTCGCTGCCTTGGGGGCTTGCATCGTAGCTAACCCCTACGCTGGCATAGAAGAATGGTTCGAGCCAGGCAAAGAAATCATTGTGCTTCGCTCTCCAAAGGAAGCTGTCGAAACTTACAAAGACCTGCTCGCTCACGACGCCAAGCGTGCCGCCATAGGCAAGGCAGCGCGCGAACGAGTCCTGAAGCAGCACACCTTCCGCCACCGCGCTCACGAATTGACGCAGATCATCAGGCAGTATATTTAACCCTTTGCGGTTGCTCGCCTCGTGCTCTACAATAGAATATATGTTCGCAACATGGGAAGGAGTTGACTGATGCCAATTGATTTGGGAAAAGCTCGCGATTTTGTTCATCGCCAGGGCACGCTTTTTGAACGAGCCCTGTTCGATTATTTGTTTGATGGTGGCAGCCTCGAGCGCCTGCATCAGATCATCCTCTGCTACAAAAATCCCGATAACGGCTTTGGCCACGGCTTTGAACATGATCTCAAAGCGCCGCAGTCGAATCCTTTAGCTCTCGAATATCTGCTGGGCGTGATGAAACATGCCGGCATTCCGCCCGGCTCGCTTCTTCATGGCACGGCAGCTTGGGTCGAAAGCCAGATGGACGCCGATGGCACTCTGCGGAATCCAGCCGAAATCCGCAACTACCCTCTGGCGCCTTGGTGGCAAGAGTGGGGCGGTCAGACCATGCCCGACTCTATCGTGGCCAACCTCATCCATTTTGACTGCGCCAGCCCATCGCTGGTTGAAAAGACCAAACTCTGGGTCCTTGCCAACACCTCGCCGGAGAAAATCTTGGCGAACGAGTGGCTCTTTATGGCTTACCACGCCTTCGACTTTTTCTTTGCCGTGGATGACTTGCCCGGCTTGCAAAGCTTCCGCCAAGCGACGGTCGACAATATCCTGGCATGCGCCATCGCAGCGCCAGATAATCAGGTCGACTCCCTCTTCGTTTTCGCGCTGACACCAGACTCAGCGATTGCAAACGCCCTGCCTCCGGGTTTTATCGACCGCTGTCTCGATGTGCTGACAAATGCGCAGCAAGAGGAAGGTCACTGGCTTGATCAACATAATTTGCCGCAGTGGTATCCCATGACGACGATCAATGTCTTGTTGGCGCTCCGCCGCTATGGCCGCTGGTAATGCTTTCCCCTTGTCTTTGACGCTGTGCTATACTCGCTTGGAATTACCTTTCGCGTTTTTGTTTGGAGTAGGCGCTTGGCGATAGATTACATCATTGAATACGACTGCGAGCCCAAGCAAGTCTTGACTGCTGCCGGTATTCTTGAACGCCTCAAGGAGCGCGAACGCGCCGAAGAAGTGATAGGCTGGTTTCGCTCCGCCGGTGATAATCGACCGCTGGACCAGATGGGCTTTGAATTCAGCCAAAGCACTCCCGGCGAATCGGGCGAGAAGCAGCTGATCGTGGTGCAAGACTTGCTTGACCACGCCGCTGTCCTTGACGAGCATGCCGAGCACTGCCGTCATTGCCCGGCGAACCGGACGGGTAGTCCCTATGGCTGCATCGGCTTCATCAACTACCCAATCACTGCGCTTGCCGAGACCTGGCTACTGGAACGGCTGCCAGTGCCTGACGAACCCCTTGTTTGGCTTTTATTGAAACAAGGCATCCAAACGCTCGGCTACGATGGCTCGTCGGTCAAGGCGCTGCGCGCGGCAGACAGCGGCGATGAAGCGAATCAGCGCACATATTTCGAATTGCCCAACCCGCCGCAACGCCGACTGGGCGAACTGCGCGTTTCTTCCGATCAAGTCCTCGAGATGATTTTCGGCGTCGGCGATCTTATAATTCCCAATCACGCCGGCATTCTTCTGCTCTTCGTCCATGCTATCCAACGCGATCTCGAAGCGGAGGTGATACAGGATATCTCTTCTTTTGATGCTGCCATCCGCGAAACGATCTCCTTTTATATGTCGCTGCCATCCGAATACGATCCCTGCATTCGCGAGTTCATCGCCTTCTTCCATGCGCTCTACACCGCCTGGAAACTTAACGCGCCTCTTTTTGTCGATGCCTGAACTGATCGTTTATGGAGACTCCAGATCAGATGAGACAGAGCAACCGTCGTATCGCGTATATCGAAACCGTACCCGAAACGCTGGCATCCGGCGATTTATTGCGAGCATATCGTCGCGCTGCCGATCCAAAGACCGGCAATGTCGACCACATCATGAAAATTCACAGTCTCAACCCGGCCTCTCTGATTGACCATCAACACCTGTACAAGACCTTGATGTATGGTGATTCGCCTTTGTCACGCGCCCAGCGCGAGATGATCGGCGTGGTCGTCTCCGCCATAAACCGCTGCGAATATTGACTGCGCCACCACGCGCGCAACCTCCGTCAGTTGACCGGAGATCACGATTTCACCAGCAGCATTGAGACCGATTATCGAACCGCTGAGCTCTCTGCGGCGGATACGGCAATGCTGGACTACACATCGAAACTGACTCGAAGACCTTGGGATATGGGGGAGGAAGACGTAGAAAATCTGCGGACGACCGGTTTCGACGACCGCGCCATCCTCGATATCGCTCAAATTGTCGCCTACTACGCCTACGTCAATCGCATCGCCGATGGGCTGGGGGTCGCCCTTGAGCCATACTGGTCCGAGGGGAAAGAAGACTATGACTAGCCGCCACGGGTGGCCAAGGCGAGCAAGATCAGTACAGCCAGTATGACGCCTATTGCCACTACTGCGTATAGTTTCCCGAAGAGCGTTCGCGCCTCAGAGCCTTCTTTGAATATGTCAGACAGTTTCAATCTACTCATACTCTGCATAATGAATATGACCACAACCATAGCATAGTGCGCCTGACGCGCGTTGCCAAGCACCTGCTTTTTCTGCCATCAATCGCTACAATTGAAGCATGCTGCAAAATACTGCTCGACTTCAATCATTGATACCAGTTGACTTCACCGGTTTCATCGCCGTGGTCAAACGAGATTGCGCTACTTGTCGGTTGATCGAACCGGTCCTCCGCGAAATGAGCGAAAGGCTCAATTTGCTGCTTTATTCTCAAGATGCCCCAGCTTTCCCGGAGAGCATCGTAAACGTCCGCGACGACACCGAGCTTGAACTTTCCTACCGTCACGAAATCGAAATCGTACCGACCCTGATACGTTGTCACGCGGGCGCGGAAACCGATCGCCTGGTCGGCTGGCAGCGCGATGAGTGGCGGAGTCTGACGGAAATGCCGGCCCTAGGCGGGGGCTTGCCGGTCTTCAGCCCCGGCTGCGGCTCCAAATCCGTCGATCCCGGCATGCCTGACAAACTGGCATTCAAGTTCGGCGACACACCTTTGCAGGCGCAGCGCATTGACCTAGCTGCCCAGCAAGATGAGCACGAACTCGCCTTCGAGCGCGGCTGGTCCGATGGCTTGCCTGTTGTACCGCCGACAGAAGAGCGTGTCTTGAAAATGCTGGGAGGCACAACGCGTTCGCCCACCGAGATCATTGGCATCATCCCGCCCGATAATGTTCCTTGTACCATCGAAAAAGTTGCTATCAATGCGGTGATGGCTGGCTGCAAGCCGGAGTATCTCCCAGTTGTGCTGGCAGCGGTGGAAGCCGTTTGCCGTGACGAATTCTGCATGCATGGTGTCCTCGCCACCACTTACTTCGCCGGTCCAATCATCATCGTCAATGGTCCGATCCGCGAAAGAATCGGCATGAATTGGGGCAACAACGTGCTGGGGCAGGGCAACCGCGCAAACTCGACGATAGGGCGGGCGCTGCAATTGGTCATCCGCAATGTCGGCGGCGGACGTCCGGGCGGTGTCGACCGCGCTGCCCTGGGACAACCCGGCAAACTGGGCTTTTGCATCCCTGAGCGTGAGCACGATTCATATTGGGAGTCCTTGTCTGTCGAACGCGGTTTCAGCCCAGGCGATTCGACAGTCACCCTCTTTGCTGGTGGTGGCGTCCATCCCATCGCCGATCAGAAGTCGCGCGTTCCCGAGTCTTTGATGCTCAGCCTCGCTCGTTCTATTTCCACGGTTCATCACCCCAAAATCTATGGCGCTGCCGATGCTCTCCTGATCATCTCGCCGGAGCACATGCGGGTTTTCCGCGAGGCGGGCTGGGGCAAGGCGCGCTTTCGTGACGAACTCTCAAAGCACTTGACCATTGATGGTTCTGACGTCTTGGCTGGTAGAGAGGGCATTGCCGAGGGGATGCCCGCTCGCTTCGCTGAAAAGCGTCTGAACAAGTTTCGTTCCGACGGCTTGCTGATCGTTCATGCCGGTGGCTCAGCCGGCATGTGGTCGGCAATAATCTCCGGCTGGGCTGCAAGCGGTCCCAATGGCAGCATCCCCGTGACTGTGCCGATCAAATCGTAAAATGCCGTGTTGATTTTGAAGGAGAATGACAAAATGCAACTGCTAGACCCAACATCTGAGCGCCAACCCGCTAGTCGAGAACGCTTGCCACGCCCACAATCCCTCACCAACAAGCGCGTTGCGCTTCTCGATATATCGAAGCCTCGGGGCGATGTCTTTCTCGATCGGCTTGCCAGTCAGCTAGACAGCATAGGCATTGAGACCCGCCGCTATCAGAAACCGACTTTCACCCGCGTCGCTCCTGTCGACCTAAAGCATCAGATTGTCAGCGAATGCGACCTGGTCATCGAGGCGCTAGCCGATTGAGGGTCCTGCACGTCGTGCAGTGTGCATGACATCACGGACCTCGAATCCCGCGGGATTCCCGGCATGTTTGTTGCCTCAAACGAGTTCGTCGAAGCGGCAAGAGTACAGGGCGCCGCGCTCGGCTTTGAACCAGCCGCGTGCTACGTGCCGCACCCGATACAAGATCGCAGCGATGAGGAAATTCGCGTCTTGGCCGACGCTGCCTTTGAAGATATCTTGGCGCAAATTGTCGCGCCCTAGCCTGAGAAGTTTATGCGTAGCGGCTGATTACTACGGCCGTATTGTGACCACCAAAGCCGAATGAATTGCTCAGCACATGCTGCATCGGCGTCTCCAGGCCAACGTTCGGCGTGTAATTGAGGTCGCATTCCGGATCCGGCGTCTCCAGGTTAATCGTCGGCGGAATGAAATTGTCCAACAACGCCTTCACAGAAAAGATCGCCTCCGCCGCCGCCGTCGCTCCCAAGATATGACCGGTCATTGATTTGGTTGAACTGATGGGGATGTTGTAGGCTTCTTCGCCCAATGCCTGCTTGATGGCAAGCGTCTCGCTTTTGTCATTGAGTTGCGTCGCCGTGCCGTGCGCATTGATATAACTGATTTCCTTTGTGCCGATGCCCGCTTCCTTCAAAGCGCGCCGCATAGCTTCGGCCGCATCCACACCATCCGGATTCGGCGCCGTCACGTGGAAAGCGTCCGATGTATGCCCATAGCCCGTCAACTCCGCATAGATTCTGACACCGCGCGACCTGGCATGATCGAGGTCTTCCAGGATCAACAAGGCAGCGCCTTCCGCCGCCACAAAGCCATCGCGATTGGCGTCAAACGGTCGCGATGCCTTCTCCGGCACATCCTCGGTATTCGTCAATACCTTCATATTGTTAAAGCCGCTGATGACCATCGGCATGATGCAAGCCTCACTGCCGCCGGCCACCATTACTTTTGCCCGTCCCATGCGGATCAGATCGGCCGCGTCCCCCAGCGAATTGTTGCTCGTCGCGCAAGCCGCCGTGATGTTGTAATTAGGACCCTTCAGCCCAAAGTGCATGGACACGCGCGAACTGATGCCATCATGCAGCAAAGCCGGTACGATGACCGGGCTCACCCCCCTATGTCCCCTCGCTTGAAAGCCCTGAAGCGCCTGCACCACCGTGACGATCCCGCCGATACCCGAACCCACGACGACGCCGACGTCATACTTGTTATCATCGGTAATCTCAATATCCGCATCATTCAGCGCCTCTTCAGCCGCCACCAATGCCAGCATCTGTGCCCGGTCCATCCGCCGCATCTCACGCCGTCCAAACTTGGCCTCCAGGTCAAGGTCTTTGACTTCGCCCGCCACTCGATTCTCAACCAGATCAGCATCAAACAGACTGATCCAGTCGATGCCGGACTTGCCAGCGCGTATATTCGCCCAGGACTCCTTAACGTTGTTCCCGACCGGGCAGACCAAGCCCATGCCGGTGATAACTACGCGCTTCTCCGCCATTTCCACACTTTCGTAAACGTCCCTCTTAAGCCTAACAACGCGAGTAATTGTAATCCTTGCGCTGCCAGATTTGAATTGTCTGTCGTCTCAAACCTCTTCATTCGATAGCTCTTCAATCAACGCGTCTCTTATTTCACGGGGGATCTGATAGTAAGGCAGGTCCAGCAAGGCGCCCTGCAGCGCCCATAGCATGGTCATGCTGACCGGATAACGCTCTCTCAGCCGCTTGTAGACCGCGACCGCGCCCAATTCCTCGATTTGCTCCCGCGACGAAATGCCGATGTCAAGCAGCTTCTCCACCGAGGTTTCCCCGATATTTTTGAGCTTCACAAGTTCTCTGCGCCCGGCTGCCATGTCGATAATCATCTACGCATCCGATTGTTCCGGTCCCGCCACCGCGATGACCATATCTATTGCGTTCAAGTAGCGCTGCGCCGCCGCCAACAAATCCTCGCGCGTAATCCGCCCGATCATGTCTTCATAATCCAAAAGATAATCTAAGCCCAACTCGAAACTTTCCATGCTGTGAATATGAGATGCGATGCCTTCGTTGCTCTCCAGTCGCAAGGGCATCCGTCCGGTGAAATAACTCTGATTGTCAGCCAGATCGTCTTCCGTCACCAGCGTAGTCGTCAATCGCTCAATCTCTTCCAATATCGACTCGATCGCCAGATCGACATTCTCCGGATTGACGCCCGCGCTCACCGTCCAGGGTTCCGGCCCATGCCCGCCTCCGAGGCGGCTATAGGCATAATAGGCCAAACCCTTCTCCTCGCGCACACTCTTGCCGATTCGTCCCATCATGCCAAATTCACCCAGCACGCTGTTCGCCAACTGCGCCGCCAGGAAGTCCTCCGCCTTGCGGGCCAGACCAATGATGCCCATGCTGATGTCCGACTGCGTCTTGCCTGGCACAAAGACCGTCTGCCGGTCCCGGTCACCGCGCGCTTTCGGGGAATCCACATTTCTCACGGCGGGCTGATCTACCGCCTGCCAATCGCCAAAGACGCCGCTGACCAATTGGACTGCCTCATCAACATTGACTGCGCCAACGATCACCAGGATCATGCCGCGCGGACCAAATTGCCGACTATGGAAGGACCTCAAGTCTTCACTGCTGATGCCAGCGATGCTCTCTTCGCTGCCGTATGTGCCATAGTGATAGGGATGGTCTTGCGGGAAGAGCGCTTCCCGCATGGCTTTTGCCGCTCGATACCGCGTGTCGAACTGACTGTATTGCAGCCAGGTCAAGCGCTCGCCACGCAACCTTTCGACATGCTCCACCGGGAAAACCGGATTGCGCAGCGCATCGTTGGCAACGTCAACCAGCGTCGACAAATCTTCCGCCAGCGCCTTGCCCGAAAAGCCAACTTTATGCGCATGCCCGCGGAAACTCAACTCGGCGCCTATATCTTCCAGCGCGCTATGAATCGCATCGAAATCACGACCTGCCGTGCCGGTCATTAATGCGCTGGACGTCAAAGAGGCCAAACCACTTTGCTCGGCTGATTCATAAATGCTGCCGGCATGAACCGAACCCATCACGTTGACGGACTGCACCGCCGGGTTTTCATATACGAGAATCGTGATGCCATTCTCGAGTTCGGCGCGCTCAATATTGCTCGCGTTTGGGATGCTCGCTTGCGGAACGGTCATGCCGGCACAGTCTCCTCTTCCGCCTCGATAGGCTGCAGAACGCCAACCACGCGCTGCTGGCTCACCAGATAAGTCTGCGCCGCATCAAGGACATCCTCTGCCGTCACATTCATCAATCGCTCGGAATAATTGTCAAACCAAGTCACATCACCCAAGATAAAGGATTGCGCCAGCCAGTAAGCCTGCTCGGTCACGCTCTCCGTGCTGTACGCGAAAGCGGCTTTAGTCTGCTTCCGCGCCCGGTTCAACTCCGCCTCGCTGATGCCATCCGCTTGTAGGCGCTCGATCTCCGCGAGGAGAATAGCTTCAGCTTCTTCCGGCGCCCGTCCCTCACGCAATGTTACCAGAATGCTGTACAGATAGGGATCGATCGTCGGTGTCAGCCAAGCGCCGACTCCCGCCGCTATCTCCGTCTTGACCAGCGCTTGATAAAGTCGGCTGGTCTTGTTGTCGGAAGCGCCGCTCGAGCCGCTCAATATCGCATCCAGCACCTTCAGTTTTATCCAGTCTTCGTGCGTCGCCGCTGGCGCGCGATGGCATACTTCCAAGAAGGCCGTCTTGCCCGGTCGCTCAACGATGATGCGCCGTTCGCCATTCTGTTCCGGTTCCTGCCTGACGAAGAGATCCGGAGCGTCGCTGGCCGGTATCGAGCCATATAGCCGCTCGATTTCCGCCAGCATGTCATCCGAATCAAAGGCGCCCACCGCGACAACAGCCGCGTTTGCCGGGCAATAATGCGCGCGATAATGCTCATACAGATCAGCGCGCGTCATCGTTCTCAAGTCTGTCTCATCGCCGATGATTTCATGGTGATAGCCATGCACCCGAAAAGCGCTGCCGCGCACCCCTTCCTGCAGCCAGAACATCGGCTGATTCTCCGCTCCTTGCCGCTCCGATATAATCACCGTCCGCTCGGATTCTGTCTCATCCGCCTCAAAGAGCGCATTGACCATGCGGTCGGCTTCCGCCTGCATGGCGATGCTGATCTTGTCCGCCGGCAGCGTCTCGAAGTATTTCGTCGCGTCCATCGAGGTGAAAGCGTTCCACTGCCCGCCGGCGCGGTCGATCTCGCGGTCGAGCATGCCGGCCGGGAAGCGCTCCGTGCCCTTGAACATCATGTGTTCCACCCAATGCGAGATGCCGGTCTTGCCGGTCGGCTCGTTGCGGCTGCCCACGCGGTAAGCCAGCCACCAACTGATCACCGGCGCGCTATGGACTTCTTTGAGTAGGACGGTGAGTCCGTTGGGGAGTGTGTGATGGCTAAAGTTCATCTCCTATACACCTAATGCTTGACTCTCAATACATTCTGATAACTCAAGCAGCGAATTATAACATAAGCATGTCAGGCTCGCAGTTTCCGCTCCAACACCATCCCCCCCTCATCCAAACCCGCCACCCATTCCCCGACCGCCGCCACTGCCCGGTGCATGCCATATGTGGACCGTGCATGACCCACGGCCGTCAGCTTGACGATGTACTGCCCCGCCTCAGCGCGCGGCGAAAGCGCGATCATCGTGTGCTGCTCGATCGTCGGCTCCTCCACCACGACCTCAAAAACCGCTGTGTTCCGGCTCGGATTAGCGTAAGCATTTAAGATCGCGATATGCGCGCCAGCGGCTGCTGTCCTTGCCGCTGTAAACCGCTCGACAATCTCCCCCGCGTCCAACGGCGACTGCAAGAATAGATGCGGCATGTCCAACTCCTTGATCACCGGCGGATGCCGTACGGGTACTGCATTGCGCTCGTAACAGAAGAAGTGCGCACGGCGGCCTTCCCGATAGCCCTTGATTTCATACTTGGTCGGGATGCGCTCGGCGATTTCATTCACCCAGGGCGTCTCAAATCGATTCGATAGCCCAGGCGTTTGCGAAAAGGCAGCATGCGCCATTTCTGCATAATCGCGTATATCCGTCGCCAGGTGCAAACTGCCGCCCGGCGCCAACCGACTGGTCAGCAAATCAACCGTCTCTCGCTTGATAAGTCGCCGGCGATGGTGCTTTTTCTTGAACCAGGGGTCGGGATTGTTGATGTGAAAGGCCTGCACTGTGTCCGGCTCCAGTAGATGCGCCAGCGCCGTCTCCGCTCGCGTATGTATGGGACGCGCGTTGTCCAGTCCGCGCTTCTTGATCTTGGCTTCTGCCCGGGCCATCGCTCCGCTCGAGATCTCAAAACCAAGGATATTGCAGTCGGGATGCGTCTCCGCCAGATACAGCAGAAAATCGCCATTGCCAAAGCCAATTTCGACGATCAAGGGGCGGACATGCGGAAAAACTAACTCCTGCCGCAGGGGCCAATCGACAGTCAGATAATTCAGCTTGCGCAACATGAGAGTGCCAATGCGAATGACCGAGTCCCTTGCAGCCGGTGAAAATTCAAGATGCGGCCGCAAGCGGTCGCGGTCGCTTCAGCGTCTCCGGCACCATGAAAAGGAAGATACTCGCCGCCGCCAAGCCCGACCCCGCAATGAGAAAGATCGCCGAACTCAAGACTAGGATATCCGCCACCACGCCGACAACCAGCGGCGCGCCCGTATGTCCCAAATCGCCGACCAAGCGCCATAAGCCCAAGAATTCTCCGCGCGACCCCGCCGGCGACAAATCTGAGCCCAGCGTCATCATCGTGCCTGCGCCCAAGCCATTGCCGAAGCCGATCAGCACCGCCGCGAAGAGCAAGCCAACTCCGCTCGTCGCGAAAGGCACCAGCGCCATGCCCAACGCTTGAATCCCAAAGCAAGGCACAATGGCGAACTTCCGCCCAAAGCGATCCATCAGCCAACCAGCCACCAGGAATAAGCTGAAATCGACCGCGACCGAAATGCTGACGATTAATCCGATCTGATCGACGCCGAGCCCCAAAATGTCCGCTGCGAAAAGGGGAATCACAACTGTCCGCCCGGCGCGTACCATCTGCCCAAATACCTGCGCCATGCCAGCTGACGCCAGCACGCGATAATTCGTCTTCAGCACCGACAGCAGATCCAGCGAATGCCGATCAGTAACCATATCCTCCGGTTCGTCGGAACGGCTTGTCTGTGTGAACAAGGCTACAAGCAACAGGCCAATGCCGGTCACCAGCGCCACGCCTATAAATGCCGCTCGCAGTCCGAGCAAGCCAGCGACGATTCCCCCCACCGCCGGACCAATGAAACCGCCCAGCCGGTGAGTGCCGCCGAACATCGAGATCGCCTTGCCCCGCTGCCCCAATTCGACTTGGTTGGTCACGTAAACATGTGCCGAGACGGTATACATTGAGCGGCCAAACCCGGCGACCAGCCGCAACAGCAGTACCGTCCAAATTGTCCCGGCGAAAAATAGGGCGAGAATCGAAATCGCCTTGACCAACAAGCCCATCATCATAACCTGCTTGTTGCCAAAGCGCCGCTGTAGCAAGCCGGTCGGCACATCTGCGACCAAGGTGCCCAAGCCTTCGCCCGCCAGGATCAAGCCAATTAGAACGTAACCGATCTCGAAATCCGCCGCGTACAGAGGCAGTATCGGCACCAGCAAACCTTGCCCCACCGTCACCATCAGTGCGGGCAAATAAAACGACAGGATCAGCCTACGCAGTCCTGTCGCGCCATTAAATGGGATTCGCCGTCTTTTCATTTTGGTCCTGGCGCAAATCTAGCGGCTAGAATCGTATTCGTAAGAGCTTAGTCGCTTCCAAATTCTTGCAGCACTTTGCCCAATACGGCAATCGCTCTTTCGATGGTCGCTTCATCTGCCCGCGTGAAATTCAAGCGCATCGTCGCTAAGCCATCGTCCGGATTAATATAGAAGAACTTGCCCGGCACAAAGGCGACTTTCCGCTCAACCGCTTTCCAGTAGACCTGCTCCGCATCGACGCCGGGCGGTCCCTCCACCCAGATGAACATGCCGCCTTCCGGCTTCGTCCAGCGGTACTCCGGTGGAAAATGCTGCTCCATCGCAGCCAGCATCGCCTCTTGCCGCGGACGATACAACTCAATGATCTTGGGTACTTGCCGCTCGATAAAACCGCCACAGATATACTCCGTGGCCAGCGCCTGAGCATAAGTATTGCTGTGCAGATCCGCGCCTTGCTTTGCTGTATAAAGCCACTCGCTTATCAAGGGCGGCGCTAGACAGAACCCAAGCCGCAAGCCCGGCGCGAAGATCTTGGACAACGTGCTTGCGTATACTGTGTTCTCCGGCGCAAAGCTTTGAAGCGGCGGCAACGCCTCGCCGCGATAACGCAGATCGCTATACGGATCGTCTTCAACAATCAGGGCGTTCCTCTCTTTGACAATCGCCGCAATTTCGTGTCGCCGCTGCAAACTGAGCGTCGACCCGGTCGGATTTTGAAATGTTGTCACTAGGTAAACAAACTTAATGGCATGCTGGTCCAACACACGCTCAAGCGACTTGGGAATGATCCCGTCATCATCCGTCTCAATGCTGACATACTCAGGCTGGTAACTGCTGAAGGCTGAAATAGCGCCCAGATAACTCGGTG
Organism: Chloroflexota bacterium; assembly: GCA_011523735.1. GTDB lineage: Bacteria > Chloroflexota > Anaerolineae > Aggregatilineales > Phototrophicaceae > UBA6055. Next base: position 12,684 of record WTGB01000027.1, on the reverse strand, counting down.
ATTCCAAGGCGATAACATCACCCGGACTGATCAGAACCTTGCCCAGCGTATCCAATACGCTCTGCGATCCATTGAAGACCAGCAATTGCTCAGGTTTCGCATCAATGCCTTTCTTCGCCAAATAGCCTGCCAGCGCCTCGCGAAAGGGCGCGAAACCCTCGGTCAAGTCATATTGCAGCGCCGCTGCCCCATATCGGTCCAGCACTATCTCATTGATGCGATATAACTCCTCAATCGGAAAACTCTCTGGCGCTGGTATGCCGCCAGCCAGTGAAATCATGCCCGGCTGCCCCACAGCCCTCAATATCTCGCGAATTGGATTCCGCTGCATGGCGCTTGTACGCTGGCTCAACAATTGCTCAAATGGCTCGCTCAAGGTGTACCATCCCATACAAAAAAGCCGCCGAAACTTTGCCAATTTCGGCCGCTCACGATCGATCAAATGAAGATTCTAAACTATCCGAGATAGTCGCGCAAATTGTGCGCCAATTGCGGATGCCGCAAGCGCCGCAAGGCTTCCTTCTCCAACTGCCGGATCCGCTCCCGGCTCAAGCCAAACTTGTTGGCGATCTCTTCCAGCGTGTGCGGCTCGCCACCGCCCAAGCCAAATCGCAATCGCAATATATGACTCTGGCGCGGCGTCAATTCCGCCAGCACTTCTTCAATCGCTTCCTCAAGCAGATTCTGCGTCGCCGATTCGACCGGGCTAACCGAGTCATGATCTTCGATGAAATCACCAAATTCGCTATCGCCGTCATCGCCGACTGGTCGCTCAAGCGCGATCGCGTGCTGGCTCGCATCCATCATCGCCCGTACCGCATCCGCCGCTACCTCCATCGCTGCGGCGATTTCTTCCGCCGTCGGTCGGCGCCCCAGCGTTTGTTCCAGATCCTGCGCCGCCCGGTACATCTGCCGTATGCGTTCCGTCATGTGCAGCGGAATGCGGATAGTGCGCGTCTTCTGTGCCAATGCACGCGTTATCGCCTGCCGAATCCACCAGGTGGCATAAGTGCTGAAGCGATTCCCTCGCGAATAGTCGTACTTGTCGACCGCGCGCATCAAACCGACATTGCCTTCCTGTATTAAATCCGGGAAGGGCAGACCTTGCCCCATGTATCGCTTGGCAATACTGACGACGAGTCGCGTGTTCGCCCGTCCCAGATGCTCCCGCGCGCATTGTCCGTCAAACACCAGCCGCCGCAAATGCCGGCGCCAGCGCGCGCTTTTCTGCATCACATCAGGATTCTCCAAACGCCGGCGCGCCTTGAAGCCGCGTTCAATTCGCTTCGCCAGATCAATCTCATCAGTTGCTGTCAGCAAGGGCTCCTGCGCCATCTGCCGAAAATAAAGTCCGACGGGGTCGTCGGACGATATGGCGCTTAAATCTGCTACGATCTTGCTCGGGAGAGTATCGCGGCTGTCAAATTCCTGCTCGATGACATCGCCAGCCGCTTTATTTTGCGAACTGTCAGTTTCTCTCCTCAACTCAATGCCGAGTTCATTCAGTTCGTAAAGAAGGTTGCGCAATGCGGCCCGGTCTTCCCCGTCATCGTCAAGCGCTTCCATAATTTGTTCATAAGTTACATAACCACGTTTATCGGCCAGCTCTACAAGTGTTTGTATCACGGCTTTCCTCTACTTATTGGATGATTAAGACTAAGTGAATTTTTAAGCCGACGCATCGCGGCTTTGTGAATTCTATTTTGTGCGAATTTTTGCCGCCTTGTCAACCGATAAAATCTGCTAAAACACATTCCTTTTATTGATTGATTCTGACCAAATTCGCAAACACGCCTCAGACCAGATGCAACAGTTGCCCTTGCAAAGCTTGTCCATTCTGCTTCGATCAACTGCAATTCTGAATCATTGTAGGCCGCTGATATTGATGATGTCTAATGTCAAACCCGGTAGACGCGTCTATCGCCGCAATATCCTGTTGACGATCCCAAACCAGAATGGCGCCCCTTGCGCCGCAGCGATCACTGTCGCTGCAATGCCAAGAAACTTCCCTGCCAGTAAGCCGAGCCAGCCATCCGGATTGTTGTCGGGGAAGTAATTCCACAAGTTGTTCGGGTCGTTTAATGCAGCCGGCTGGCCAGCAACATTTTGCAATGTCCAGCCAAATGGCAAGCTCAAATCCTGAATGTCTTGCAGTTGATGAGCAATCTCCGCCCCGGTCCCAACAGCATCCTCGATTGGGCTCCCGCTCTCTACCTGGTTCGCTCTGAATTCGTCCCCCTCTGTGCTCACGGCGCGGTCAACTTGAGACTGCAATTCGCCACTCTGCACCGAATAACTCAATTCGCTGCTGATCGCCTGTCGTTGAGCCGGGTCCTCCCAAAGCGATCGCGCGATATTCAGCGCGTCGATATTCAGTACTAGAGCAAAAGCCAGCGCCACGACCATCGACAGACTCTTCATACGCGCTGCATACGTTGCGCTCGCGCGATTCATCGAATTGTTGAACCAAGTCTCCAAGTTGCCGCGGGCCGCTTCCATGCTCTCCGCGCTGTACATGACCGTCGCCAAAGCATTGCGCAGTTTAGGATGCTCGATCTGTTTTATGCCAGCCATCAGCGCAACATTGCTCGTCGGCTCCAGACCGAGCAGGCTCACATCTTCATCTATCTGGTTGACGATTTCGGTAAGCGCATTCCGATAACGCCGATCCTGGACATAAGGCAGCGAGTTTCGCAGCTCCTTCATGCCCTGCCCAGTCGTGACAACCCGATTGACCATTACGCGCAGACCGCGCCGCTCCGGTCCCGCCGGCATGCCATCAATGACATTGAGCAGCGAACCGAATATCTGCTGGTCGGCTTCCGCTTTGATCGTGTTCAAAACCACATCAACAAATGTCTGTGGATCAATCCAGTCAACCGTGCCGATCGAGCTATTGGCGACTTTTTCCGCCTCTTCCCGCGAGATACGCTGGCTCGGCGCGATCGGGTCCGCCTTTACCAATTGAATCAGTGGGTGTGTATACACCTTGGCTCGGATGACTGGGTCCTCAATGATTTGATTAATCGCCTTGCGCAGGTTTTTCGCGCGCAGCTTGGTCGCCCGGGCAATCAATAAGTTCACTTCGGTCACCACGATGCTCAGCAACGTGAAGACAAAGACAACGCCCGCAATGACTTGGAGAATTGCAGCCAAGCTAGACCCCTCTCAAAGCCGTTTACGACTCGGGGAACACACTGCAATCAGTATAGTCGAAGTGCTTTTTACCGCAAGCTAGAGGCTGATGCTCGCCGCCGTCTCGGTGGGAGAGGCGCGAGGAGGGTAGCTGGTCGCCGTGAACGGGACCGCGGATGGCCCTACCGGCGACACGGGTCTATCCGTGGGCTTTGCTGTATTCGTCGGTGTCGCTGTGCCGCTCGGTATGGCAGTGGCAGTCGGCCTGGGAGTGGGGTTCACAGCGCGAATGATATCCCGATGCATATACACGCGTTCAAGGCGGCGCGTCAGCATGTTCTGATCAATCAGATACCACTCGGAATCCGGCAGCATGGTGATCACGCACACTGTCTCGCCTTCTCGTAGTCCTTCTATGATTCTGCTGCTCGTACTCGGCCCAGCTCTGACTATCGCTATCGGGACCCTCACAATAAATTCTTGACAGGGCGGAATCGGCGTGAGGCTGGGCAGAGGCGTCGGCGCATTCAATACGATCTCCTCAATGCGAACAGCCGTCGCTGTGCTCTGGGCGATCGCCTCTTGGGTGGACTCAGAAACGCTCACCCCTGAAGCCATAAAATTCCGCAGACCCAACCACAGATAATACACGCCGAAGACGATGGCGATGCCCACCAATATGACGAACCAGGAAGGAGGTCCCGACCGCTGGCCAAATCTCATGATGACCTCAAGTGCCTCTTATCACATAACATAATGGATTCCAGGGCGCATTCAAGAGAACGTTGAACAAGCGTCGGCTGATCGAAGCTCAAGCGTACAACGGGATGGGCTTGCGTGACGCTTGCAATATGTCTGTCATGGCATATCATGTTGACTCAATTATGGGGAGTTGCAAATGCGCTACCGGCTGGTCATCATGCTCTTGATCCTGCTTGCTCCGGTCTGCGGCATTCACGCCCAAGACAGCGCGCGCCAAAATCTGACGGTTTTCGCCGCGACTTCCTTGACCGATGTCTTCGAAAGTCTTCGCACCGCCTTCGTCGAAGCTAATCCTGATGTTGAGATCCTTTTGAATTTCTCCAGTTCGTCGACTCTGGCTGCTCAGCTAATCCAGGGCGCTCCCGCCGATATCTTTGCCAGTGCGAACGAACTCCAAATGGACCTGGTTGTAGATAGCGGCTTGATTTCGGCCGACGCGGTCGAGATTTTCGCGCACAATCAACTTGTGTTGATCGCCCCGGCTGATAATCCCGCCGAAATCGCATCCGTCAAGGACTTGACTAACGAGTCTGTCCTGCTCGTTCTGGCTGCGCCAGGCACGCCTATCCGTGCTTACACCGACGCCATGCTCGCCTCTCACAACGATATATACGGCGATGAGTTCTTCGACCGGGTTATGCAAAACCTCGTATCGGAAGAGAGCAACGTCCGCCAGGTCGTGACCCGCATCGCGCTTGGCGAAGCCGACGCCGGCATCGTCTATCAGTCCGACGCGATCGGCGATGTCGCTGAAAAATTGCGCATGATCGAAATCGAACCGGCGCACAATCAACTCGCGTCCTACCCCATTGCTCCCCTCTCCGGCGCAGCGAACATGAAACTTACTTTGAAGTTTATCGGATTCATCCTCTCGCAGGATGCCAAGCCCATATTCGCCGAATACGGCTTTTGTTCACCTGCTATACTTACGGATATTCCATCAGAAGATCAAACGCCGGAGCCTACGCTTGAAACTGACGATGGCGCCGAAACGCCGCATAAACACTGCACAGCGCCAAAATCTCTCGGCGGATAGACTGCTTGTCTTTGCCGTTAGCGCCTTCGCATTCCTGCTCTTAGCGGCACCTGTACTGGTCTTGCTCGCTCGCGGCATAAGCTCGCGCGCCTGGGAAGGATTGCCCGATTCCGCAACTATCTTCTCCGCCACACTTTTGAGCTTCGCTTCCACTACTGCCGTCGTCTGCCTGACCGCTATCCTCGGTACGCCGCTAGCTTTTATGCTTTCACGCTATAACTTCAGGGGCAAACGTTTTGTCAGCTTGTTCATCGAATTGCCCATCGTCATGCCACCCGCAGTCGCTGGCTTAGCGCTGCTGCTCACATTCGGCCGAACAGGCGCCATCGGCTCCCTGTTGGCTGATGCCGGCATCGTCATTCCGTTTTCCATCCTGGCGGTCATCATCGCGCAGTTCTTTATCTCCGCGCCCTTTTACATTCGCTCGGCTCAGGTTGGCTTTGCCGGCATCGCGACTGAAATCGAAGATGCCGCTCGCGTAGATGGCGCCTATGGCTGGCTGATGTTCTGGTACATCATCTTGCCGATTGCCTGGCGGGCTTTGATCTCCGGCATGATTCTAAGCTGGGCGCGCGCCCTCGGCGAATTCGGCGCCACGATCCTCTTCGCTGGCAACCTGCAAGGCAAAACGCAAACGATGCCGCTTCTTGTTTACAGCATCTTCGAGCGCGACATTGACGCTGCCATTTGGACAGGCTTGATTCTAATCGTGCTGGCGATGTTCGCTCTCTTCCTCTCCCAAGCCCTCGCCCGCGCCCAAGACCGACTGACTCGCTAAACAGACCTGACTAGGTCGAGATAGAAAGGGGCAACATGAGCGAAAAGTTAAAGGTCCTTATCCTCTGCACGGCAAACTCCGCCCGTTCCCAGATGGGCGAAGGCTTGCTGCGTCATCTCGCTGGCGACACAATCGAGGTCTACAGCGCCGGCGCCAAGCCCTCTAGCGTCAATCCATTTGCGATTCAGGCCATGAGCGAGCGAGGCATCGATATCACCAGCCATAGCTCCGACCACTTGCGGCAGTATCTGGACACCGCTTTCGACTTCGTAATGACGGTCTGCGACAACGCCGCCGAAAACTGCCCGGTTTTCCCTGGTCCCGCCCAGCGGATCCACTGGAGCTTCACCGATCCAGCCGCCGCCGTCGGGGATGACGCCGCCGTTCTCCGCTCCTTCATTGATGTGCGAAATGGCTTGGAAGTGAAACTGCTCGACTGGCTCAGGACCGTCATTCAGTCGCATTGCTTCCCTACTACAACGTAAAATCAGCGCCCCAAAATGAAAAGAGCGACTCACCAGATCGCTCTTTTGAATTCGGCCGTACTGCCTCAACTATACAGCATCCATATTCTCAATGATGCGAGTCGCAAACTCGCTCGTCGCCACTTTCGTCGCATTCTCCATCTGACGCGCGAAATCGTAAGTGACGTAGCGCTGCTCGATCGTCTTCTCATAGGCTCGCGTAATCAGGTCCGCCGCCTCGAACCAATTCAAATGCTCGAGCATCATTACACCGCTGAAGAGCAGCGAACCGGGGTTGACCATGTCCAAATTGGTATACTTCGGCGCCGTGCCATGCGTCGCCTCGAACAATGCGATCTCGTCGCCTATGTTCGCCCCCGGCGCGATGCCAACGCCACCAACTTCAGCCGCAAGCGCATCGCTCAGGTAGTCGCCATTGAGGTTCGTAGTGGCGATGACGTCATGCTCGCGCGGTCTCAGCAGCATCTTCTGGAACATGATATCGGCAATCGTGTCTTGGATCAAAATCTTCCCGTTCGGCACATTGCCATCGTGTGCGGCCGCCGCCTCATCCCAAGAAATCGTCTGCTCGGGGAATTCTTCCTTCGCCAATTCATATCCCCACTTCTGAAAGGCGCCTTCGGTGAACTTCTGTATATTGCCCTTATGCACCAGCGTCACACTGCTTCGCCCGCGATCAATCGCATATTGGATAGCGGCGCGTATCAGGCGTTTGCTGCCAAAAGGGCTTATCGGCTTAATGCCCAATCCAGCATCCTCAAAGAAATTCACCGCGCCCATCTCATCCCGCAAGAATGCCGCCAGCTTCCGGTTTTCTTCCGTGCCCGATTCGTATTCGATGCCCGCGTAGGTGTCTTCCGTGTTTTCGCGGAAAATAACGACATCCACATCCTCCGGGTGCCTCAAAGGGCTGGGCACGCCGGCATACCAGCGTACAGGACGCACACAGCTATACAAGTCAAGGACTTGCCGCAAGGTCACATTCAAGCTGCGGAAACCGCCCCCGACCGGCGTGGTCAGGGGTCCTTTGATCCCCACTTTGAACTCACGAAACGCCTCAAAAGTCTCCTCCGGCATATAATCGCCATCATAAACCCCAGCCGCCTTTTCACCGGCGTACACTTCCATCCAGGAGACCTGACGCTTGCCGCCGTATGCCTTCGCAATTGCCGCATCCCATATCCGCTTGCTCGCTGTCATAATGTCGTAGCCAATGCCGTCACCCTCGATGAATAGCAGTATCGGGTTGTCTGGCACTTGCATCTTGCCCTGGCTAAAGCTGATTTTCTCTCCAGTGTCGGGCGCCTTGATCTTGTCGTAAGCCATTACTCGCTGCTCTCCTTTTCATCGCCGCGTTACGTCAATCCGCGGAATTATATCATAATTCGCAGTCATATAAATCGTCTTGTCACAGCGAACCAGAGAATCTGGAAATCAGCTGGTTTCAGTGTGTCTCGGCTTGCGATCTGGGTAAATCTGCAACACAATCAAGCATGCCGTCGGACTAAGCGCTTGCCCCGGCCTGTGACAGTTTGTTTCTGTACAAACGTTTGGAATGGGAGCGAGGCAGACATTTTCCCCGCCGGCCAAGTTAGTATAGCAGCGGTTTTAACCAGTTCGCGAAAGCGCTTTGAGCCTGGTGATGTCGATGTCTTCTGTATCGGTTGTTATCCCCGTTTATCGCAGTCAGAACAGTATCGCTTCGCTTGTCGAGGAACTGGCGCAAGAATTGCCAACTCTCGCCAAAGTTTACGAAGTGATCCTGGTAGAGGACGACGGCGGGGATAACAGTTGGAACGTCATTCAAATCTTGTCGACCAAATACGCCTTTGTCCGTGGTTATAAGCTCATGCGAAACTTCGGGCAACATAATGCCGTCTTGTGTGGCATCCGCGCCGCGCGCCACGAAGTTATCGTGACGATGGATGATGATTTGCAGCATCCGCCCCAACATATTAAGGATTTGCTTGCCAAACTTGAAGAAGGTTATGACGTGGTCTACGGTTCTCCCGAAAAAGAACAGCATGGACTTCTTAGAAACATCGCCTCGCTGTCGACCAAGCTTGCTCTGCAAGGCGCCATGGGCGCCGAAACTGCGCGCAAGGTCAGCGCATTCCGTGTTTTTCGCGCCAGGTTGCGAGATTCCTTTGCGGACTTCCGCGGTCCGCTAGTAAATATTGACGTCTTGCTGACTTGGTCAACTACTAGGTTTGCGGCAGTCTCTACACCACATGCCCCCCGAACCATCGGGGAGTCCAATTACACCTTTGGCAAGCTGATTACCCATGCCTTCAACATGATTACGGGCTTCAGCACACTGCCTTTGCGCTTCGCCAGCGCCCTCGGTCTCCTTATGACGGCCTTCGGCTGCATAATTCTGGTTTACATCGTCTTGAGCCAATTGTTCGCCTTCCGCTTTGAAGTGCCCGGTTTCACCTTCACCGCATCATTGATTGCCATATTCGCCGGCGCGCAGATGTTCGCCTTGGGCATAATCGGCGAATACCTGGCGCGGATGCACCTGCGTATCATGGATCGACCCGTTTATATCGTGAAGGAATCGACCGAAGAGATGGAAGCCGATCCAGTATGAGCAGCCCCGTATTGACCTACCTGCCTTGGGATTCGGCACACTTCGGCTTCCGCATTGCCCGCGCGGTGTCTCGCCGCCTTAATGCAGGCGCCTGCCGCGAGTTGCTCGTCGCTTGTCAAGACCAAGCCATCGATTGCCTCTATTTCCTCGCTGACGCCGCCGACCAGGAAACTGTTTCCACTCTGCAAGCCAACAGCTTTGACCTCGTCGATATTCGCCTGACGCTTGCTGGACGCTTCAACAATATCCCTACTATTGCACAAGCAGAAAATGTTTTGTTCCGACTCGGACACGAAGATGATCTCAGCGCTTTGATCCCAATAGCTAGGACGAGCTATCTGCACTCGCGCTTCTACGTCGATCGCCGCTTTGGCAGTGGCAAAGCCTCGCAAATGTATCAGACCTGGTTGCAAAAAAGCTTCACTACTGACTTTGCCAATGCGGTCGTGGTCGCCGAACTCGATGATCTCCCGGTCGGATATGTGACTTGTCACTTGAATAGTCCCGCTGGCGAAGGCAATATCGGTTTGGTTGGCTTGGCGGATTCCGCGCGCGGCATGGGCTGCGCCAGTGGCATGCTTCAATACGCCATTCGCTGGTTCCATGAGGGTGGCTTTGACCGCTGTAATGTCGTGACTCAAGGACGCAACATTTCAGCGCAGAAACTCTACCAACGCTGCGGTTTCGTGACTCGCTCGGTTGAATTGTGGTTCCACAAATGGTTTACTAATACTAATTGATTTATGATGCCCTTCACAACTTCCTAAGGACGGCGATGACCCGATTCCGCATTCCCTTTAACAAGCCCACTTGCCTGGGCTACGAAACCCAATACATCAGCGACAGCATTGCGAATTCGCACATTTCTGGCGATGGTCTCTATACTCATAAATGCCACCATTTCCTAGAAGAGTCGCTGGGTGTGCGCAAGGCTCTCTTGACCACGTCATGCACCCACGCGTTGGAGATGGCGGCCCTCCTCCTTGATATTCAGCCGGGGGACGAAGTCATCGTGCCATCCTTCACCTTTGTCTCGAGCGTAAACGCTTTTGTCCTGCGCGGCGCCAAACCCGTCTTCGCCGATATCCGTCCCGATACGCTTAACCTCGACGAGCGACAATTGCCCGACCTCATCACCCGGAAAACCAGAGCCATACTCCTCGTGCACTATGCCGGCATCGCCTGCGACATGGACGTTATCATGGCTCTCGCTCGGCAGCATGGAATCGCCGTCGTTGAAGACGCTGCCCACGCGTTCTTATCACGTTACAATGGACGCTTTCTAGGCACATTCGGCGAACTCGCCACCCTGAGCTTTCACGAAACGAAAAACTTCACCTGCGGCGAGGGTGGCGCCTTGCTGATCAATGACGAGAGGCTGATTGAGCGCGCTGAAATAATCCGAGAAAAGGGCACCAATCGCAGCCGTTTTTTCCGTGGCCAGGTCGATAAATATACCTGGGTCGACCTGGGCTCCAGCTATCTCCCTTCGGACATGCTGGCCGCCTATCTCTGGGCGCAATTTGAGCGGGCAAGTGACATTCAGGCGCGTCGTCGACAGGTCTGGCACTGCTATGCCGATGGCTTAACCTCTTGGGCGGCAAAGAACAACGCGCAATTGCCCACCGTGCCTCCTGGCATTGAGCAGTCCTACCATATGTTTTATCTGCTATTGCCGTCTTTGAAAGTGCGTTCCGCGCTAATTGCATATCTAAAGCAGCATGAGATTCTCAGCGTATTCCACTACCTGCCCTTGCACCTGTCGGCAATGGGAAAACGTTTTGGCGGCAAACTCGGCGACTGCCCCGTCACTGAAGATTTGGCTGACCGGCTGCTGCGGCTGCCCTTCCATTACCATCTCACCCCGAGCGAACAGGAAGAAGTGATCTCGACGCTCCATGCCTTTGAAGAATGGGATTAACTTCTGCAGCCGCTTATGATATAATGCCGGCAGAATCGCTCTGATTTAGAGCTTGCCAACGAAATTGTCGTGCCTGACGGAGGCACGTGTAAGCAGATTTGGATTTATCTTCCACGGAGAACATACATCGTCATCTGTCATCGCAATACCATATCGGATTCTCAAGCCCGTTTCTGCGCACGCTAACGGGCATTTGTAGTTTGGAGTTCACAGTAAATGGCAAAACAACCTAAATTCAAAATCACGCCAATCGGTGGTTTGGGGGAAATCGGCAAGAACATGACCCTCTTTGAACTCGGCCGGGACGGTTTCTTGATCGACTGTGGCATCATGTTCCCTGCCAACGACATGCACGGCGTCGACTATATCATCCCGGATTTTCGCTGGCTCGAAGAACGCGACGATATCAAGCTGCATGGCATCTGTTTCACCCACGGCCACGAAGACCACATCGGCGCCGTCACGCACCTTGCCAGGGCTTTTCCCGATCTGCCGCTGTACGCGACGCCGCTTACCGCCGGCCTGCTGCAAGTTAAGCTGAAAAACGCCCGCCTGCTCAAATCGACCGACATCCATATATTTCACGCCGGCGACGCCATTCGCGTTGGTCCCTTCAAGCTGGAAAGTTTTCATGTCTGTCACAGCATCCCCGATTGCGTCGGCTTCGGCATCAACACCCCCTATGGCGTCGTCGTGCACACTGGCGACTACAAATTCGATAACACGCCGGTCCACGGCCGAAAGACAGACTATGCTCGGCTGGCTGGCTTCGCTCAGCGCGGGGTTGTCCTCCTGCTGGCCGATAGCACCAACTCCGACAAGACAGGTTGGACAGAATCCGAAGCGGTCATAGATGGCGCCCTCGATCGGGTATTTCGCCGCGCCAATGGGCGTATCATGGTGGCCACCTTCGCTTCTCTAATCTCCCGTGTCCAGCAAGTTGTAAACGCTGCCCGCAACCATAAGCGCAAGATCTGCATCACCGGTTATACCATGTCCGAGTACGCCAAAATCGCGCGCAAGCTTGGCTATCTGGATGTCGATGACGACATGCTCGTGAATATCGGCCAGGCCCAGGCATTGCCCCCCCACAAAGTCGTCTTCATGGTAACCGGCTCCCAAGGCGAACCCTCGGCCGTATTGGGCAAGCTCGCCAGCGGTCGCCATCGTCAGCTCGATGTTCGCGAGGGTGATACCATCATCCTCTCCTCGCATCCCATCCCAGGCAACGAAGAAATGGTCTACCGCACCATCAACCGCTTGATCGAACGCGGCGCCGATGTGATCTACGACGCCATCGAAGCGGTGCATGTCTCCGGGCACGCTTGCCAGGAAGAAATGCGTCTCATGCTCAACCTTACCCAGCCCAAAAACCTGATCCCCGTTCATGGCGAGGTGCGTCATCTGCATCAGCACGCCAAAATCGCGGTGGATAACGGCATCGCGGCGGAAAATGTCACCGTGATCGAAAACGGCACCACCGTCGAGCTCGATAGCACAGGCGTCAAGGTTGCTGAGAGGCAGCCAGGCGGTTATGTATTTGTGGATGGCAGTGGTGTGGGCGATGTGGGGCGGGCGGTCATCCGCGACCGCGAAATCCTGGCGAAAGATGGTTTTGTCCTGGTCAGCGTCAACGTCGATAGGGACAGCGGTAAGCTTGTTGAAGAACCGCGCATAGTATCCCGCGGCTTTGTCTATCTCAAGGACGCCGAAGATTTCTTGGATCAGATTCGCAATACAGTCACGCAAGTCATGAATCGCAATCGTCCCAACCTTAATGGGAGCCGTCAAAGTACAGTCGAAGAGAGCCTGAGCAAACTCATCTACAGCGAAACGAAACGCCGTCCGATGATATTCAGCATCGTCAATGAAGTCTAAATATTCACGCTGAATGCGTCACACGCTTCAGAATGAAAAAATCCCTCCCTCTTCATGGGATGCTCGCCATAGAGATGGCGGGAAGGGATTTAGGGT
>WTGB01000132.1 GCA_011523735.1 Chloroflexota bacterium | reverse complement strand
CCCGATATAGATACTCTATCTATACTGTTGCTCAAAAACGCCAAAGAACTACGCATGCTCACCCTCTCCTCAGGCGCTGACGTAGACTTGTCGACGCCATGCTATACTGAACCAAGCGCTAACCCTTGACGAGATAGCCCTCATGCAGACCGAAACCTTGCTGAACCGTATTTCGCTCTTTGCCGACCTGAGCCAGTCCCAGCGACAGATCCTAACCGCCGCCATGGAGCAGCGCAGCTATCGCGCCGGCGAGGACATCTTCCTGCAAGGCGCGCCCGCCGACGGCATGCTCATCCTTGTCTCAGGTCAAGCCGTCTTGTTTAGCAGCGATGCCGATGGCAGCCAGACGCCACTTGCTACGCTCTCCCCGGGCCAAAGCATCAACCATGAAGCCCTATTCGAGGAAGCGCTGCAATCCGCCACCATGCGCGCCGCCCAACCCTCTACCCTGCTCAAACTCACGCGAGCGACATTCGCCCAGCTCCTCGCCCAACACCCGGATATAGGCGCCGCCTTCAAAGTCGAGTCAGCCCGAAGCGGCGCTAGGCTCATCAATCCGCGCTTCGCGGAACAGCGCGAGGACGAAGAGATCCTTATTCATACGCATCGCCATTTCTGGTCCTTCGTCAGGACGGCCTGGCTTCCGCTTCTCCTCATGCCCCTAATGTGGCTCGCAGCCGGACTGGTCGAAGTGCAAGCCCTCTCCGTCGCCTTGCTCGCCGTATCGGCCGCTCTGCCCGGCTTGGGCTTAATGTACCTCTACCTCGAATGGCGCAACGACTCTGTAATCATCACCGACCAGCGGGTTATTCGCATCACGCGAACGATCCTCGCGCTGCATAGGCAGGTCACGCAAGTTGGCCTGGAAAGCATCCACGAGATCAACTTCAATATCCCGCCTTATGACCCCTTCGCGCGCCTCTTTCGCTATGGCACCGTCATCGTGAAGACGGCTGGCGCCCAAGGCAACCTCGAACTGCCGCTGATGCCCAATCCCGAAAAATTTCAGAAGCTCATCATGGAAGACCGGCAGTACTTCGAGAATCGCCAGGCGCAGCGCCATCACAAGCTCGTCCGCGCCGAGATGCAGCGCTGGCTTGCCGGAGAATCCGCCGAAGACGACAGCGCCGCGATCGCCGACGAACCCCCGCGCCCTCTGCCCGGCAGCAATGGCTATCTCAGCGCCAAAATCCTGATGAGCAATGGCGATATCGTCTATCGCAAGCATATCAGCGTCTGGGCGCAGCACACCGCCCTGCCCCTCCTGACCATACTGATCGGGCTTGCCGCTCTGATTCTGACCTTCACCCTCGTCAGCCCCGAGATACGCATTGTGACCTTTGCCGCTTCAATGGTGGCGCTGCTCGCCGGCTGCATCGCTTATTACTGGTTGGATTGGGATTGGCGCAACGATGTATACATCATCTCCGACGATACCATCACGCTCGTGCACAAGCGGCCCTTCTTCTTGCAGAACCTGCGTGATCAGATTCTCGTCGAGCGCATCGATAATGTCGAGTCGGTGTCAACGGGCCTTTTCGCCGCGCTGTTGAAATATGGCGATGTGAGCATGTCATTGGTCGGCGCGGACGAGCCGAAGCGCTTTGTCAAAGTGCCGAATCCGGGGGCGATACAACAGGAGATCTCGCGGCGGCAGCACAACAAAGCCCAGCGCCGCGCCCGCTACGACGCCATGCAGCAGCAGCAAATGCTCGGCGAATACCTTGGAATGTCGCCAGCGGGAAATGACAGCCAAACAGCGGCACACAGCGGCAATTTGGCAGGAAATAGTCAATTCCAGCCAGAGCCTGATTCCACCGCCGCGATACGGGCAGCGTATAACCCGGACCGCAATCGGCCTCCGCGCCTGCCCGCGAAAACCCGGCGACCAATTCAGTTGCAAGCAAATCCCAACTTTGATCTGAGCAGCGGACCGCGTCCGCCCCGCTTCCGCACCGACAGCGATGCCTAGCCCCTCCGCCGCCAAATTTCCGCGCTACACCCGCGCCAAACGGCTTGTCCGCTGCTGAAAATCATACGCAATGATAACTATAAAATTATCGAAACAATACACAAAAAGAGGCGATCCCTGCGAAACTCAACAAATTATATCAGGTCGCCCGCCTCTCTCTGCGAAACCGTGTAGGGGCGACTGACGGGTTGTGTCGGCGGTCTGTGTCTACGCGACCTACGCGCCCTACGCGCACCCCTTGTGGGCTGAGGAGCGGACACCTTTCAAAACTGTGTTCTG
>WTGB01000144.1 GCA_011523735.1 Chloroflexota bacterium | reverse complement strand
CCATCGCCACCCGACTGAGGGGGTACCCCCCCCGTATCTATACTGTGTGTATACACTTGCCGATTTACCGCGCCAGCTGGGATATTTTCAAGACTTTATGGCGCCGGCTCGCATGCAAACCACAATCATACCAACGATTCCCGGTGTATTGGCCGTTTCGGCCAGAAAACTATGCCTATTGTCCGAAAAATAGTTTGTATTGGCCGAAAACGGACCATGTCGGACAATACACAAACGAAAAGCTAACAATCGCCCCGCCAATTGCTGCGCGCTCGCGTATCGCCAAAGTGCGGGAATACAGCGGAAAATGATCAGGACGAACCGCGGACGCGGGCTAGTAACAAAGGCCAGGCCGCCATTAGCGGACAAGCCTTGTAGGGGCGATTGAACCGCCATGTCTACACGCGGCTGTGAATCGCCCGCAATTTACGACTCCTTTGCATGGGCAACTTTGAGTGCCCTCTCTACATTTTCGCAATTATACGTGGTGAACGGCGCATAATGATTTTGACGCGATTGCCCTGGCCAGCCAGCGCAAACGAACTATAGCAATCTTCCGCATATTCGTTATGATTTTGGTTGATGAGCAACTTAGAAACGAGTGAGAAACCGTATGCCTTCGAAACACTATCTTGAAACATCCGCACGATACTTCCTTGTTCTAGTGACACTCACTTTGGCGCTATTCGCGAGTTCGCTATCTGTGGCGCAAGACACGGATTCAGTAGCGATTTCGCCCGTGATGCAAGGCATGCAGGTCGCGCGAGACCTGATTGAGGAAGATCTCGGCTCGCGTATGCGTCTCCGACGCTGGCGATTCTTCGAAGACAACTGGAGCAGCACCGCGAGTCTGAATCTATATGGCGCTTACGGCATCGACAGTTGTGTCGATGAAGTGCCGCTTCATGATAAACGGACGCATATTCTGTTCGGCTGGACGTATATCTTCACCACCACGTCCGGCGCGGAACATCAGGCTCGCGTCAGTTACGACCTGGCAGATTCGGTCATCTGCAGTGATGTCCGAGTGCCGCCGCAATATGCCCCGCCGCCAGTAGCGGAAACAGCGCCTGAGGAGGGTGAAACTGAACAGTCGCAAATTATCGCGAGCACGGCAAATGTAGGCGGCTTTGCCTTGGGCGGCCATATCACCGGTCTCGATGGGGCAGCCATATCGGCGATGAAAAGCGCTGGCATGACCTGGGTCAAGAAACAAGTTCGACATGGCGTTTCTGATGGCAGAGATATCATCGCCCAAGCTCACGGCCAGGGCTTTAAGGTTCTTCTGGGCGCGCTCGGCGACAAGAACCAGTTAGCGAACAACTTTGAGAGTTATGTGGCGGAATTCGCGAAATATGTGGCATTCCTCGCGAGTAATGGCGCGGATGCGATTGAAGTTTGGAACGAGCCGAATATTGATCGGGAATGGCCCAACGGCCAGGTCAGCGGCGCCAGTTACACGCGTTTGCTCGCTGCCGCCTACAACGCCATCAAAGCCGCCAATCCTTCAACTATTGTCATCAGTGGCGCGCCTGCGCCAACCGGTTTCTATGGCGCCGCGGGTTGCGCCGCTGCGGGCTGCAATGACGATCATTTCATGCGGCAAATGGCGCAAGCTGGCGCCGCCAACTACATGGACTGCGTCGGCGTACACTACAACGCCGGCACGTCGCCCCCTAACAGCACGACAGGGGCGAATGTTGACGGTTGGCATTACTCATGGTATCTGCCAAGCATGATGAATGTGTATCACGGCGCGTTCCCATCGAAGCCGCTCTGCTTCACCGAACTCGGCTATCTCAGCGGCGAGGGATTGGGCAGCCTTCCAGGTGGATTTGCCTGGGCATCCAACACCTCGTTGTCAGAACACGCCGCATGGCTTGGGGGCGCGGTCAGTCTGGCCCGCGCCAGCGGCTATGTGAACATGATCATCGTGTGGAATGTCAATTTCACGAACTTTGGCGCAGATCCAATGGCGGGCTACGCCATCATCAGACCCGGCGGCGGCTGCCCGGCCTGCGATACGCTTCGGACAGCTATGGGCGGTTGAGGCATTGCAAAACGGTAGCAAATTCAGAGCCTCGCTTAATTGTGAGGCTCTCATGTTTTCCGCGCTGGTGTCTTGCGCGGTCTCAATTGTCGAAGCTTTGCAGCCACAGGCGATCAAACTTGCAGGACGTGTCAACAGCTTCATAGTTCACCACGGCGATACCGATGCTGCCTACCCTCGGCTGCGACACCATACTGCCGACATGCTCTTCGTCCAGGTAATAGTGTATGACCTCATCCGTGGCGATGACTAGCAAGTAATGCCCAGGATCGCCAGATTCCCCGCGCTTGCCGTAAATGCCCGGCTCAAATCCGTCGCCGCTGCGCCGTGAAACACCGAAGTCGCCTTCACTCGTCATATAGGCGAGCGAGTAATGATTCTCATCGTTGAAGTGGAAAAACAATCCACAGCCGCCATTGCCCTCCTGCGACGCTGGAAAAACCACAGAAGCGCCCAGCGCAAACTGCTCGTATTGCCGATCGGGCGCAATGGCAATGCGCGTGACGCCGGCGCGCACATGACGCACCGAACTCTCACGCTGAACGAGACTGACGGTATAGCCCGCGGGCGCCAACTGTTTCCGCGCCAGGTCATATGCCATAAGATAATCCTGCCGCTGCAGAATGCGCTGTGGAAAAAGTATCTTGTCGTTTATTCGCGTCGGCAAGGTCAAGAGAGTCTGACGCACCGCGAATGACATCAGACCGCCTGACCTTTCGTCGGTCCGCATGACGATGCCAAGACCGCCTGACTGCGGCAATGCGTCATCCGCGGCCGATCCGACCACCTGACCATTGTAAACGACATCAATGTGCTGGCCGCTTGCCAAGACGCCAAGACGGAAATCAGCCTCCCCTGGGACAATCGCGGGATGCGTCGTCCAATTCCTCACCTGTACAAGGTCGCCATCTTTGATACGCTCCACACGCCAGAAACCGGTCTTGCTGAGCAGTACGCGATGGTAATTGTCCGGCGACTGATAACGGTAAACCAAGCCCACCTTCCAATCGACAGGCGAAGTCACCGTGTAGAAGGTGGCTTCAAAATAGACATCCTGTTCCTGGGGCAAGTGTTCACCCAGCACGACAGCAGTGCGGGCGAAGCCCTCAAGTTCTACGGCGTACAGGCTGGATTCTGAGATATCCAAAGCGGTATCGCTGAAAGCGACCTGCCATTTCGTCTTGTCCATGGTCGAGTCGCGCAGCGCAAGCGCATCAAAGCCCGGCAACAGGTGCAGGCGATAATCTCCCCCGCTCCCGCTGTGCCCCCCGACCGTGATGGTATACGTGGAGGTGCGGTTGAGAACGAGCGCCTGAATCGCCGCGTCCCGCGTCGCCGGATAGTCGAAGTCGTCATTCTTTATGACGAGGCGTTCCTCGCGGTCGAATATCTCGAAGCGCGGATCCAGCGTCTCGTCCAAGGCTTCGACCCGCACGGAAAGCAAGGTTAATTCAAGCGCGACAAAGGTATAGCGATGGGTATCGCCAGGCGCCAGACTGGCTTCAATAATGTCACCCAGATTCAGTCGCGAATCCTGCGCCCGCAGGGACCCCAGTCCGACGAGCAGAATAGCGGCGGAGAGCAAAATTCGTCCAAGCGCAGTCACTTGTCTTTGGGCATCCAAGATGTATAAGTATCCGCCAAATAATCGAGATAGGCGTGGTAGTCATCGAGAGACATTTCTGCCCCCAGCTCGCCACGATGAAACTCAGCTTGCGCGATCCGGCGTTGGCTGCCAGCTTCACGCAAGTCTCGCGATTCATCTTTCTTGCCTTTCTTTCGCTGGTATTTTTGAGAAAGCCGTGACAGTGGCAAAGCTTCAAAGTCCGATGGCGATGCGATGCTATAGCTGACGATGTATTCGCCGTCCTGTTCCAAGGCATTCGCCACAACGTACCAACCCTTCGGCACACGCGGATGACGCTTCGCCTCGAAATGCCACTGGAGCAAATTAACATTTTGACCGGCGTCGATTTCGCCCTGAATCTGATCGCCCTTGACCAAAAGTATCATATCGTCCAGGAACTGAACCGCGCGGTTGCTGGGCCAATAGGTCTTGCTCAAATAATCAGCGGCATAGGTCAAGGCGACCGCAATCGCCAACGCGGCGCCTATAGTCAGCAAGCCGCCGTTGGGCACAATCGTATTGATGATCAAATAACTCGCGACCGCTCCGAGGAGAAATGTGAGACAGCCGACCATCCGAACACCGGAATGTTCCTGGTCCACTTGGAATTCAATACTGGGCGACTCACCGTTGCGTTTGGACTTTGTCATTCTGCGGCCCCTCACTGCCAAGCTCACAGGGGGTACTTCCGAGCACTGGAAAGACATAATAATTGAAATCGGTCATCTTTCAATAGTACCGCATCTGGCATAACAATGTATTCAACGCGACAATTGGACGCGCTCGTTGCCGCTGTGGTTCCGCCCGGCGGACGAATCGTGTTAGGACAATCGTTGATCGCAGCTTTTTGCTTTGGGGCAGCATTCGCTTTACCCTTCATTGTATGGGGTATCATTTTGATCGTCGACCGGGACCGCACCTGGCAGAGCAGATTGCGACGGTCCAAGCCCGGCGACAGTCCGCGCCGCACACAAGCCTGGGATCGACGGCAAATCGTCTACGGAATTTCGCTTGCTGCCTTCGGGATAGCCGTACTTATTTTACTGGCGACTTTCAATTTCTTGGCGCAGCGCATATCACCGGCGGCGCCTTTCTGAGCAACAAGAGGGTTAGCGCTAGCCGACGACATGTTTCCACCAGATGCCGGTGCACTCCGGCACAATCACTGTGTTGATGTCTAGGCAGGCGTCCGTGAGTTCGTTCCCAAAGAAAAACCGCATCAACTCGTCGGCTTCCTGCGGTGAAGCGAACTGGTAATCAGTCCGAATCCAGCGCGATTCAAAACGATGCTGCTCGCGCCAATGACGGTAAAGCCGCGCCAGTTTGTCTGTTGGCTGTGGACGGCGCCGGCCGGTTCCAAGCGTTTCGATCAATACTGCTGTGCCGCCCGGCTTTAGAATGCGCGTCATCTCGGCCAACATGGCGTCGGTCCGCGCGAGCCAGTCTTTGGGATGCCAACCGATGACATGGGCGAAGCTCCAGCCTTCAATTACCAGATCAGCGCATGCCGACGCGATAGGCATTTGAGCGTTGTCTCCCAAAGCGAGATGCCAATTGGTCATTCCGCTGGTACGCATGGCGGCATCGGCCTGCTTCAACATTGCGGGCTCGATATCGAACGAGAAGATACGCTCGACCGCCACAGAAAGCTGGCGCGTTAAACGCCCGGTGCCAGCGCCGAATTCCACGACCTTCAATCCATGCAGGGCGCGGATGTCATTCAACGCAGCAAACAAATTGCCATGCATGTCTTCCCGCGCTACCAGACGATCATACTGCTCAGCTCGATTGCGGTAGATATCTCGGAAGAAGTTGCGCCGCGATGACACGGTCTGAAATGATGGTCCCGTAATGGCTCAAGCGCTGAATTCGACCAGGAGCGCGTCGAATCGGCTTCGGTCGATCTGTGGATATCGCATCAACTGCGCTTCAAATACGCGCATGTACTGGACAATCTGCTCACGTGTATACGCTTCGAAGCGCAGCGTCACGGCCGGCTGCGTATTGCTCGCCCGCACCAGCCCCCAACCATGATCAAAGACAACGCGAGCGCCATCAACCGTAACGACCTCGTACTGATCTTGGAGGCTTGCCGTCATCTCATCAATCATCCGAAACTTAAGCTCGTCGGGAGCCGACAGGACTATCTCCGGCGTGGCGACCAGCTTCGGGATATCGTTAAAAATTTCGGCAATCGTCAGGTCAGATTTGCTTATGATCTCAAGGGTCTTCAAGGCTACCAGCGGCGCATCATCAAAGCCGTAGTATTCCTCGCCGATGAAAAGATGTCCGCTGACCTCGCCACCCAGCAGTGAACCGATCTCGTTCATCTTCTGCTTCATCAAGCTATGCCCGGATTTCCACATGACCGGCTCGCCGCCGAATTTCTTGATCTCGTCCGGCAAAGCTTGTGATGCCTTAACATCGAAGACGATTGGCGTGCCGGGGTGGCGGCTTAGCAGGTCTCGCGCCAACAGCGCCAGCAGACGGTCAGCCGCGATATGATGTCCACGATTGTCGATGAAGCCACAGCGATCGCTGTCGCCATCAAAAGCCAAGCCTAGGTCCGCGCCCAATTCCAGTACTTTGGCTTCCAGGTCGCGGGTCATTTCCGGATCTTCCGGATTGGGCAAGTGATTCGGAAAGGTGCCATCCGGGTCACAATACAGGCATTCAACATCGAGACCTAGAGCCTTCAGAACCGACGGAATATAGGCGCCGGACAGACCATTGCCCGCATCGAGGACTACTTTCATCGGCTTCGCCATGGTCACTTTGCTCTGAATCGCAGCCATGTGCTTGTGAATCATATCGAAGTCTTCGCTGATAGCGGCTGTGCCTGTAGCAAAGGAACCGGCGTCAATGATAGCGAGAAGATCTTGGATCTGCTGCCCGGCCAAGGCAAGTTTGCCGTATGCCATCTTGATGCCGTTGTAACGGGTATCAAGGTGACTGCCCGTGACCATGACACCGGCGCCTTCCCCAGCGAATGAGGCGGAGGCATAGTAGACAGTTGGCGTTAAAACCTCACCGATATCTGTCACTGGCAGGCCAGTAGATGTCAAGCCACCTATAACCGCCGCTTTCAATGGACCCGAGGTGACGCGATTATCGGAGCCCACAAATACCCGCCCAGAGCCAAATTGCCCCGGCAGGTACGTGCCAAGCGCCTTGCCAACGAGCCTGGCAACTTCGGGTCTAAGCTGCGGCGCATCGCCAGCAGCCGTGCCGCGAATATCATATTTGCGAAAGATCGAACGATCGAGTGTTGTCATTGATTCCTCTTCAGGATCGGTTGTTGTCTTCACATGCCAGCCACAACTATTACTTGAAAGAAAACTCCAAGCCGCCCCCGCGCTTGCGACTCGAACTGATGCGCACTTCCGTTCCTTCGTCAGGATTGTGACGCAACAAGAAATCCGCCAACGGTTCGCGAAGGTTGCGCCGCAGGATTCGCCTTAAAGGTCGGGCGCCATATTCTGGCTCGTCGTTTTGCGATAGTAGCCATTTCTTGGCGCCATCGGTGAAGGTCAGCTTCAATCCGCGTTCCTTCGCCAGTTTGTTTTCCTTTTCGATCAAGAGATCGAGGATCAATACGAAGTCGTCATCGCTCAAGGCGTTGAAGAGAATCACCTCATCGAGACGATTGACAAATTCGGGACGAAGGAAGTCCAGCACTTGATCCATGATTTTCTCACGGAGTTCATCAGTGATCTGCCGCACCATAAGATGCTCTGAGCCGATATTGCTCGTCATGATCACAACAGCCTCGCTGAAGCGCGCGATATTGCCACGTCCGTCGGTCAGCCGGCCTTCTTCCATCACTTGCAGCAGCACATCCATTATCCGCGGATGCGCTTTTTCTATCTCATCGAGCAAGACGATCGTATAGGGCTGCTGGCGAATCCGCTCGGTTAGTTGGCCCCCTTCATCACTGCCCACATAACCAACCGCGGAGCCGATAAGCCGGTTGATGCTGCTTTCGTCCTTGTATTCGCTCATATCCAGCGGAAACAGGTTTTCCTCGCTGCCAAACATGAAATCCGCCAATACACGCGCCAGTTCCGTTTTGCCTATGCCGGTGGGACCCAAGAAGAGAAATGTGCCGATTGGACGCCTAGGATCTTTCAAGCCGACGCGAGCGGTCTTTATGGCGCGGCTCACAAGTTGCACCGCTTCCTCCTGCCCGATCAATCGTTCACGCAGATGTTCCACCATATTTGCATAACGAAGCCGTTCATCCGCGCCGAGCTTGG
This sequence comes from Chloroflexota bacterium, assembly GCA_011523735.1. GTDB lineage: Bacteria > Chloroflexota > Anaerolineae > Aggregatilineales > Phototrophicaceae > UBA6055. The sequence goes on along the minus strand of WTGB01000144.1, from coordinate 67,709 downwards.
TCACAGGGATGCCTGTCATCTGGCTGGTTACCAGGGTGACATCCTCAACATCCAGGCAGGCATCATTGTTCTCCGGCTTAAAAGCCAAATGCGCTTGTTTGCCCATATTGACCATCGCGGCTGTACGATGCAAAAGTTGCTCGGCGCTCTGGGGCAAGGGATTGATCGTCAAATAGCGCTGCGCCATGCGCGCTGTCATCTTCAAGGCATCATGGTCGACGGTGATTTCGTAGTCCGCTTCCAGATGCGGGGCAATGGTCTCCAGAATCTGCACAGTTTCGTCGAGCGCAGGCTCGTCAACGCGAATGATCTGGCTATTTTCCATAATGGCGCTCACGCCCTGGATTCGCGCTTCGAACTCCTGCAGATTTGTCGTACAAATGACAACGGGATCGTCGCTCAAGAAAGCTTTCTGCACCAGCGAGGTCGCCTTGTTGAAGTCGGCTTTGATTGGACCGCCAAAGAAGCGATGCACCAAGGGCAAGAACAGGATGCCATGCCGCGCAGCGCTCATGCCGGCGCGAAAGGCTTCTTGATCGCCATCGAGTAATGCCGTCTCGCTGATCTGCACTAAATTGGACAAACCCGCTGGTCCTTTGTCTTCCGCCATAAGCAGCGCGAGGCTGTAGGCCAGCGTGCGTTTCCCAACGCCGTCGGGACCAACCAGAATGATATGGCGATTTACCGATTGCGTGAGTACGTTAATCATGTTGCGCAGCAGGTCTTCACGGAAATGCACCGCCCGCAGCAAACCGCGTTTCGCTCGTTTGACGTAGTCGACTGTGGTGCTATCTTCGCGAGCCGGGATGATCTTGCTGGCATCACTATAAGCGTCCTGTATTGACTTTGGCGTGATGCCAAATTGCCGAAGAATACCACCCGTGCTCACCGATGTTTCCGCCAGGATAGCAAGAGCGTGATCGGTGTCTATCTTTTGCTCGTTCATCGAATTGGCGATAGTCAAGCCGTCATCCAGCAGGATGATCGATTGCCGGCTTAGCGACACTTTCCGGTTGCCGATGGCGACGAAATCCAGGCTGCCGTCCGGGTCGCGCCGGGACTGAATAGCGGCTTTGACCTGCCGTTCCAGCCGATCGAGATCTACACCACGAGTTGACTCGAAGTTTTTCAGCATACGATAGGCGGCGGTGCCCTCACGACGGAGCAAGGCGAGCAAAACCATCTCCGGCATAATCGATGATTTGCGGTACTCGTCCAGCATCGGCACCGCGTCATTCAGGACGGCATCCATATCCTTGGAAATCAAATCTGGATTCAGAGTCGACATAGATAGTCTAGGTCCTCTGTATGCCTTGGTCTTCTGGAGAATATCGCCATTATAGCTTAGTAGAATAGGCTTCGCCTAGTGACGTTGGGCGCGCAAACGATGCGCCACTTGCTATAGAGTCTGCGCCAAGGACCGTATGAAATGCATAAGAATCTATGTCTGTGAAATGCCAAACAGACAGCCTAAGTAGTTAAAAGAAAGTAATGTGAAAATATGACGAAAAAAGGAACACAAAAAATCGAGAACATTGTAGGGGCGACTCTGTGAGTCGCCCACTTGCACCGTCCACTACAGATCACCTTTTCACATGACTAACTTGGATTTACTTAGGCTAAAACTTATTTCTCTGAATGAACATAAAGTGAAGAAAGTTAAATCGGTCTTCGCCCGTGAGCAAACGGGGACGCGCGCGATCTTCTATGATGCCTGGGTAAACTTCAACGGCGAGCAACCTCCCGTCGTAGATATAAAGCGTGTCCAGAAAGAAACGCTGACTGCCCCAGCCGAGTTGATCGAAAAAGAGATTGCCTAATCCGTAGTGGATAAAGGCGGTTTCCCCGCGCCGCGTGGGATAAAACTCGAAGGTCATCGGCTTGTGTTCAGCTGTGCCGACCACAATATCAGCTCCCCATTCGGCGAATGTCTGAAAGTCAATGACCTGGCTATGTTCGGGCTCGAATTTCTCATACTCACGATACTGAACCGTCATCAATACCAAGTCTACTTCTGCCGCTAGAAGAGCCAGCGCTTCCCGCAGCCAGTTGGGATCACAAGAAGCCGCGCCCGGTCGTATTCCAAAAGACGAATTGGGATTGTCGCTGGCAATAGCAAAGGCTGGACCAATCCAATTGCATGCCAGCCAGCCGACTCGTGACCCATTATGCTCCAGGATCAAAGGCTTGCGCGCCTCTTCCAGGCTGCGACCGCCGCCCACCACAGCGATGTCTCCTTGCTCAAATACGTCAAGCGTGTGCAGCAGCGGCTCAAATCTGAAATCGTTGATATGGTTGCCGGTTAGATCTACAACATCAACATCCAGCAGTTCAAATAGCCTCGCGTGCTCGGGCTTCATACACATACTGTAATCGCGGCCCGCCAAACCAATGCCGGCGTCGGGACACGTAAAAACGATAGACGCCTCGTTGGTGATCTGGAAGAAATCTGATAATTGTACGTATTCGCTTATACCGCTAGCCGCCTGTTCTATACCGATCTCGTCAATTGCTGGCAAGGTGTGGCGCGCGAGCGCGGTCGTACCTGACAATGTTATCCGCGTCAGTTTGTCGCTGCTGAAGTTGAAAAACTCGCTTTTGAAGACGAGCGGATAGCGCTCCAACTGATCTACGATTGGCAGATCATCAAGCCAAAGGGGACGCAGACGCAGGCGCAATTCGTCAAAAGGCAATAGCGTGTAACTATGCTTGTTTCGCCATAGTTCGTAGAAGAGCCGGTCGTATGGAACAATGCGTGTCCATTCATGAAATACAAGTCCATGTTGGCGCAGTCGTCCAGCTGCCGATTCAGTAAGCATTAATCGTTCATCGAGCCCTCCCGCTAGCACTGCGTCCAAGTCAGTCGAATCTATGGACAGCAGCAGAGTACCGAAACCGGCAACTGGCAACCACAATTCAAACTCGTCTTTCGCATCTTGCATCTTGGTCGGATATAAATCGAGCGTCGGGGAGAATGCGTTTGAATAGAAGGCGACATAATCCCCAATATTTTTTGCCCATGTTGCTTCGCTATGGTCACCGCCCGGATATACGACGAATTGGTGAGGTACATCCCGCTCCTGCAATTTCACGTGCATTTGGTCGACGCCGGAAGCGGCGTAATCCAGCGTGCCGCGATCGAGCCACAGTTTTAGGTGCGTTCCCGCCGTTAGTGTCTGCGCCAGGTTCAGCGGATTATAGGCTTCAGGTACGTGGTCGTCATCGAAAAAAGGGCTATGGCCCCCGACCGCCACAAACTTGTCGGCGTAGCGCAATCCCAGATGATAAGCCCAGAATCCTCCGCGGGAGATACCGCCGATGGCTTGTGTGCCGTTGGTACGATACCGCGCAGACACCTGCGCCAAAAGATCAAGCAACACTTTCTCATAGCTGTTTGAACTGAAACTGTTGTCGTTGGCGGCCGCGCCACCGTAAGGCATCAAGACGATCATTGGGGTGGCGTTTCCAGTAAGTATCTCCGCTTCGAGAGTCTGTAGAAAGCCTAAAAGCGCCCACTGCCAGTCGTCGGCATTAGAGCCGTGCAGCAAGGTAAGCAGAGGATATGTCTCCGTGCTTGAAGCGTAACAGGGGGGTATGTAAATATGGAATCTGCTTTCGCGCCCGGATACAGTGCTGACATAGGTTTCGCGGGAGAGGCTCCCCGCTTCGTTGCAAGCATTGTCTTGCGCCGACAAAACAAGCGATAGTGATACGAAAAGGGCTGTAAGCAGCAACGGGCGCATGCTAACTCCGACCCACCAAACAGCAAGACAACAGCGCAGAATCATAACATAATGGTATGGAACTAGGGATGAGAATCAGCCGCCCTCGGGAATCTCACCGAGGCAGTAACCAACACCACGCACATTAACGATGAGGTCTATCTCGCCCAAGCCTCGGAGTTTCCGGCGCAGGTTGCTGACATGTGGACGGATAACTTCACGGGCTTCCACCTCATCAGTTTGATACCCGCGAACTTCCCGCACCAATTCCTGGCATGTGGCTACGCGATTGCGATTGGCTGCAAGATATAAAAGCAAGTCGAATTCTGTTGGCGTCAGGCTGATCGCATTGTCCCCCACGGCAATCTGATATTTGCCGGGCAAGATTGCCAGGGAGCCTAAGCTGATGACATTGCCAGGCAATGCTGTTCCAGCCCGCCTCGGCGCGGCGCCGCTGTTGAACTCGTCCTCGCCGCTGTCTACCGTAGCAATCGATACTTCGCGCGCCAATTCCGTAACATTGCGCTCGATTGTATCAAGCAGGCGGCGGCGGCGCCTCAAACTGCGCGCGCTTTCGATACCGCGTTCAACACTTTCGCGAATATCTTCGCTGGAATAGGGTTTAATCAGCAGGTCCGTTGCGCCGCAGCGCAGAGCCTGTATTGCTTCTTCGACAGTTACCTCATCGGTCATAAGAATGACGATAGCATCATTCGATTGATTCTTGAATCTTTGCAGCAGTTCAATGCCACTTATTCCCGGCAAGGTAATCTCGGACAGGATAAGGTCAAAGTCACCCTTGGCGTATTGTTCAAGAGCCGCTTCGGCGCTGTCCGCTTCCGTGACCATATAGCCCACGCGCTGCAAGGCTTTACTTACGGTATATCGATTGACACCATCGTAGTCGACAAGCAGAAGCCGCATCAACTGTCTCTCAGACATTTCGACCGTCGAACTTGAAAGGCGAATGTATTTACATTATAGCATCGGCGCTTGCTAATGCGCCAAAGCATATGGCGCAGAATGCAACACCTACAGGAGGTTTAGGACATACGAAGGAACTTCTGATGCCGCTGCCGGATCGGTTTCAGCCAGGTGCCATGTCTCGCCCAAGCAAATCGCAATGACATCGCCATCGGCAGTGACCAGCGGGATGCGATCACGAACATAGCGCGGTACCTTACGATCAATCATCCAATTCTTGAGCTTGCGGGATTGGCCGCCCATGCCTTTTGGCTTGAAGCGGTCGCCCGGGCGCCGCGTCCGCAAACGCACATCACATTCAGCCTTCAGCACGACATCATTGCTATGGCTAAAGCTTGTGGATGAATCCGCGATCGAAATACTTAGGCCATGCCGCTTATAGGGCGCCGATGGAGTAATACTGGCATCGGTATCGCGGGGAATCAAACGATAATCCGACTGCATCATTTGGCTGCCTTTTCTCAGAATCCACAGATCGTCATAGTCCATATACAACTCTATCGATGCGCCGCCATCGCGCTTGGTGCCAGGGCGCGCGCTCTTCGCCCAAGTAATAAGATCTAGCGTCACATGATGCGACAAGCCGGTGAACTCATCCCCTAGTCGGCGAAAGGCCTCCCGCAGCAGACGCCGTTGCAGCGCCGGATGCATTTCGAAAAACGCCTGTTTGCCAATACGCCAGACGCCCTCGAATTTATCGACGGCGGGCATTAGCTGCGTCTCGAGCAATTCAGCGAAAAAATCCTCGTCGACTGCAATAGATTCAGCGAGACGGCCGAATGCGCCAAGCATATCGGGATTCAATCGCTCAAGCCTTTCGAGGATCTCATGTCGCAGATAATTACGACGGAATGTCGTATCCTCATTGGTTTCATCGTGCCGATATGCAAGATTGTGCGCTGCGCAGTAAGCTTCCAACTGCTCCCGCGCAAGGGAAAGTAAAGGCCGGAAAAGCGTGATGGCTGGATGAAAAGGCATGGGTGATATTGTCCGCATCCCACCGAGCCCGCGAGCGCCGCTGCCGCGGACAATGTGCATAAGCATGGTTTCTGCCTGGTCCTGCGCATGATGCCCGACGGCGACGCAACTGCTCCCCTGTTGTCGCGCCACGCAGGCAAGGAAGTCATAGCGCGCGCGCCGCGCCGCTGCCTCAAGACCAATACCCCATTCTCGCGCCAATTTGGGTACCTCAGCGCGCTGCGCCGTGTATGGCAATTTCCAGCGCTGAGCCAAGCTGCGGACGAAGTTGACGTCGTGCTGCCCCGCCTCACCGCGGATACCGTGGTCTAGCGATGCAACATGCAGGTCCACTTCCAGCCGCGCCTGCAATGAATGCAAAACATGAAGCAAGGCGACAGAATCGCAACCTCCTGAAACCGCAACGACAACCGACCCCGTCTCTGAAAAGACGCTGGTATGCTCGATAGTCTGTAATACACTTTCAGCAATCACTGCGCATATTCCAACGAATACCCGACGACTCTCATGCTATCTCCATCATAATCCCCTGCCCTCATGTTAGGCTAATGTATTGAAATCAGTTGAAATTCATTTTTTAATCATCGAGTGCATGGAAGTAGTTCCAAGTCAGTCCTGCGAAAAAATGATCTGTATTGGATGGCCTGCGCGGGCGGCACAAGCCTCGCCTCTACAGTATTTTCCACCATTTTGCCCATCTCTTCATTTTGCCATATTCTCTCATTACTTTGTCCGTACTGTCGAGAAAACAAAGCCGTGCCCTTCATCCTCGGCGCTCTCGATGTTCTCGGTGTTAAAGTTTTCTGTTTCAATCAAAAAGGATACAGCACCCAATCTTGAGAAATATAAGAGATTAAGTGATATATTTTGATTTATCGGATAAATTAAACAAGAATGTTTGTGTTGCATTGATTTTGGTTAATATTTGATTATGCCTTGTTGTGATATAATGCGCGGCGTACGCATCACGTCGAGGATTACATAGTGCTAAGTCCCTTAGATTTCTTGTTCGGGCTTTTTTCGCTCGACATCGGCATAGATCTGGGTACTGCGTATACCTTGGTTTACGTTCGGGGCAAGGGAATCGTGATAAACGAACCTTCCTTTGTCGCCATCGACCGCAAGACGCGTTCTCCGATCGAAGTCGGCGCGCGCGCGAAAGAAATGTGGAGCAAGAATCCCAAAGACATTTTGATCGTTCGCCCATTGCGCGACGGCGTAATCAGCGAGTACGAAATCACAGCGCGCATGCTGGATTATCTCATCAAGAAGGCGCATGAGCAAAGTTGGGTGCCAGTGCCCCGGCCGCGTGTCGTGGTTGGTATTCCGAGCGGCGTCACCGAGGTAGAGAAGCGCGCTGTTATCGAGGCGACCTTGGACGCTGGCGCCCGTGAAGCGCATCTCATTGAAGAACCAGTCGCAGCCGCCATTGGGGCAAATCTGCCCGTCCTAGAAACGCGTGGCAGCATGGTCGTCGATATCGGTGGCGGCACGACGGAGGTCGCCTTGTTTTCACTAGGCGGTATAGTCATCAGCCGTTCTATACGCGTCGCCGGTGACGAAATGGACGAAGATATCGTTCAACACCTGCGCAATAAACATAATCTGTTGATCGGTGAGCCGACGGCGGAAAAAGCCAAGATCGATATCGGCTCGGCTTACCCGCTCCCACAAGAGCGAACCTATATGGTCAAAGGGAGAAACCTGACAACGGGCCTGCCCGACTCCGTTGAAGTGAGTTCGATAGAAATTCGAGAGGCAATCGGCGGTTCAGTTAGCATCATATTAGACACAGTGAAAGACGCCCTCGATGATTCGCCGCCAGAGTTGGTGGCAGATCTGATGGAAGGCGGCATTACAATCGCTGGCGGCGGGGGGCAATTGCGCGGTCTGGGCGAAAGACTGCGCGAGGAAGTAAACATCCGCGCCTGGCTGGCTGACGACGCCATGACCTGCGTGGCGCGAGGCGCAGGCCGTGTGCTGGAAGATTACAACAACTTGCGCCGCTTGCTGACTGGACCCGAACGCGGAAGCACCCGACATTGAGCGTAACGAACTGTCACTTGCTGCTGAACGCGTTGATCCTTCCCGCACAAGCCTCTCAAGGCTTCAAACTGAAGTGTGATAAGATAGATTGAAATCAACTAACACGAGGACTAGCGTGTGAGATCGCTAGGGCGTCCAAGCCGCGTTCTGCTGTTGCTTTTGGCGCTTGGCCTTTGCGGCGGGTTAATTCTCTTGAGCATCACCGGCGTCCTAGCGCCCGCGGAAGATGTCGTCGCAACTCCCCTAAACGGACTTTCTAGACTGCTGAACAGGCTGTCGCTATCTATCAATGCGGCCATCGACGATCTGAATAATCTGGGTCAGTTGCGCGCGCGAATAGCGGAGTTGGAGGAGCAACTTGCCCGGCGACAAGTGGAATCCATCCAGTTGCGGGAAGTTGCCAGCGACTATGAGCGCTTGATCAGCCTGTTGAATTACACATCCGCCCTTGAAGATCAAGACTTTTTGACAGCGGATGTTGTTGCTGTCGAGCAAACTGGGATCGCGCGCGCGATCGTTATCAATCGGGGAACGCGTGATGGTGTTGCGATTGGCATGCCAGTGGCAACAGACTTAGGATTGGTCGGGCGCATCATCCGTGTCAGCGCCAATGCCGCTCAGGTTCAATTGATAAATGACGAAAACAGCGCCGTGAGTTCACGCCTGCAAGCGACGCGCGCGCACGGAAGCATCATTGGCCAAGCCTCCGGTGTATTGCGTTTGACCATGGTCGATTTGGATGAAGAAATCCGGCAAGGGGATCTTGTCATCACATCGGGCTTGGGCGGCAATTTCCCCGCCGATATCCTGGTCGGCCAAGTAACAAGCGTCCGGCAGTTTGAGTTTGAACTATTTCAGGAAGCCGAAGTCCGTAGCTTAATCGACTTCGAAACACTCGAATTCGTTTTGGTCATCACAGGCTTTGAACCGATAGATCTGACGGTTTTTGAGCAAATGGACGACAACTAAATGGGGCGCTACCTTTCGATCCCTATTCTTGGCTTGTCAGCCGCGTTGATGGCTAGTATGGTCCCGCATGTCATCGATTTCTTGATCGCGCTTTTAAGCAACATCACCCCAGTACTCAACAATACCCGCGGTCAGCTTAATCTCGTCATGCTTTTTGTAATCTGCTGGTCCATCCACGCAGAATTGACAGAGAGCCTCGTATGGGCTTTCGTCGGTGGGCTCGCCCTAGACCTGCTGTCGATTCTGCCAATTGGTGCAACTTCGGTTGCCCTTATTCTTATTGCGTTTGCCGTCAATGGCGTCGCTCGGCAATTGTTTCGCGTGCGCTTGATGTTCCTGATCGCTGTCACGCCCCTGGCTACTTTGTTTTTGACGACCTACACGCTATTCGCCTTGGCAATCCTTGGCAATACCTACGAAGTGCTGACCGTCACGCGCCTCGTTCTGATCCCAACGATACTTCTGAATCTCTTAGCAGTGATGCCGGTGTATGTCGTCGTGCGGCTATTGCAGCATCGGTTAGAAGGCGGATTGCAGATTGCGCCACAAAGTTTGATACAAGGGTCTGCTTCAAGGGCGGAAGAGTGAAATCCAACCGGTTAATCCCATTTCAGACCTGGCGCCTTACGTTTTTCCAAGCGGTGATTTTCGCAGTCTTTCTCATTTTTGGCATCCGCATGTATGAGCTGCAAATCCTGCAGCACAATGAATTTCAGGTAGAGGCGAACCGAAACCGGCTAAAGACCTTGCCTATCGCTGCACGCCGCGGCGCAATCTTTGATCGCTATGATCGACGGCTCGCGTTCAATGTGCCCGCTTTCAACGTCACTATCATACCGGCGCAGTTGCCAGCGGGGGAAGAAGAGGAGCTAGCGGTATATAACCGACTATCCGCTTTGGTTGGCGTTCCGCCTACGCGAGAAATCGCCGAACAGTCGAGTCAATTCCTTCGCAGTCTCCAAGAAATTGTCGAAGAAAGCGCCGGTATCGAGCCGTTTAGCCCGGTCATCGTCGCCCAAGACGTGCCCCAGTTAGCCGCGATGCAGATACTTGAAGAACGAATCTATATGCCCGGTGTGGACGTGGAGCCTGTGTCAGTGAGAGAGTACCCTACCGGTCAGTTGACAACTCATATCGTCGGCTACATGGGTCCTATACCAGCGGAGGAAGCTGTTGAGCTGCGGGCGCAGGGCTATAATCCGGCTTTTGACCGCATCGGTTACGAAGGCTTAGAGCGATATTTGGAGAGCCAACTGGCCGGCAATCGTGGCTCGGTCTTGCGTGAAGTTGATGTCGCCGGCGAGCTCGTCAGAGTGATTGATCAGGTCGAACCGATCCCCGGTCAAAATGTCCGACTGACTATAGATACAGCCTTACAGGCATTCGCGCAGCAGGCGCTCATCGATCAATTGGAAGAACTCAACACCACTACTGGTCGTACCGTGTCTCGGCAAGGCAATATTATCGCCATGGATCCGCGCACAGGCGAGGTGCTCGTCCTCGTCAGTTATCCCAGCTATGATAATTCGCGATTTGCCCGCGCGATTGATGGAGAGTATTTCCTAGAAATAGCCAATGATCCTTTGCGTCCTCTTGTGAACAATACCATAAAGAGCAAATACCCGCCCGGCTCAGTCTGGAAGGTTATTACCGCGGCCGCAGTGCTGGAAGAAGAGATCATTGACCCAAACACATTGCTTCTGGACGAAGGCCAAATCCTGGTGGAGAACCGCTATGCGCCCAACGATCGCGCCGCTTCGCAGCGATTTGTCTGCTGGCTGCGGGAGGGGCATGGCCGTGTCAATATGATAAATGGAATCGCCTGGAGCTGTGACGTCTATTTCTATCAAATCGGTGGCGGGAACCCTAACCTTTCCGCGCAAACGATTCGACCTGGCGGTTTGGGCATCAACGATCTTTTCCGCTATGGCACTGCCTTCGGCATCGGTAGCGAACTCGGAATAGAGTTGCCCTTTGAAAACCCAAATCGCATGCCCGACCCGGATTGGAAACGCCGTAACGAGGGCGAGAGTTGGTCCACCGGCGATACGTACAACGCCGCCTTCGGGCAGGGTTATGTGAATGTAACGCCCCTGCAATTGATCTCCTCCGTCGCCGCCACCATCAATGGCGGGGTTCTCTATCAGCCGACCATCATTCGCGAGTTCCTCGACGAAGAACGGCAGGTTATCGAACCGTTCGAACCGCATGTCCTGCGCACGATTAATCGCGACATGATGGAGCCTGATGATGAGCTAACGCTTCTGCTCCTCGAAGATATGCTCATGAAAAGGGAATCCAGCCTGGCTTGTATCTGTGAGCCGAACTCTCAATGGAATGATCCCAATCGCTGCGACCCGGAAGGTTATAGAAACACGGTGGACTTGAATCCGGATCCCGGAGTAGAAGACCTGCACACCTATCGCATCCATATTCCCCTCAACTACAGCTTTAACGGTTCCGTATGCCAGTCCGTTCGTTTTCGTGCAGCGAGTGAACCATACATCCCGCCATTTGTGTCGCATGATTCACTGGAATTGGTTCGCCGCGGTATGAGAGCTGCAGTAGTCGCGGAAGGCGGGACAGCGCGACCGGCTGAATTGCCCTTCGTCGAAGTCGCAGGCAAAACAGGCACAGCCGAATACTGCGACGATGTCGCCAGGCCCCTCAATCTTTGCGTCCCGGGTCAGTGGCCCTCGCACGCCTGGTACACCGGATACGCCCCTTACGATGACCCCGAGATCATCATCATCGCCTTCGTTTACAACGGTGGCGAGGGTTCGCTTACCGCACTACCGATAGTTCGCAAAGTGATGGAAGAGTATTATCGTCTTCAAGTTGAGCGGGGCGAAAGTACGCTGGACATCTTCTCCGCCGCAAGCGAGGCATAATATGCAGCGTCTATCCGCGGGCCAGCGACGACTGCTGCGACAGTGGAGCCCGGCTTTCTTCGCTGCTGGCGCTGCCTGGCTGCTTCTGCTTTTCGTCGGCGCCACCCCCCTTGTGCGGGCAAGCGGTCTGGCGCTGGCCATTCTCGGCGTCACCGCCGGTATGCGGCCAATGGGCTTCGTCGCCTCAATCGCCGGTGGACTCACGTTGGCGCTTTGCCCTGTATTCTGGTCACAAACCGGAGGAAGTGAATCACAGCAGGCGACGACTGGGGTCGCCACTGCCCTCGCCGTCGTAGTCATGATATTAGCCTCGACCCTGCTCCGGCGTCGAGACCTCGGCATCGGATTGGGCATCACGGTATTCCTGCTGATCTTCTGGAGCCAGATCGGCACAGCGCAAAGCCTGCGGCTTACCGGACTGGTGACCGCCTGGCTACTCTACCTACTGGTGGATATGATACTGTTGACCAATCCTCGGCCAGGCATCAAACCAGCAGCAGCACCCAAGGCTTGGCATACCTTCGGACTACTTTTCCTTTTCGTCATGGGCGCGGTCAATGATCCATTGGTGACACTATTTGCGCCAGCGATAGTGCTCGCTTTACTGCTGTCTTACGCCAAGCTGCCGCGCTGGTATTGGGCTGCTGTACTACTCAGCGTTTGCGGCGGTCTCCTTCTGCTGGTTCGCGCGTATTTGCCGCCACAGGCTACCTATATCAACTTGCTCGCCTGGCGCGAGGCGATCCGCTGGATCGAGCTGGGTGAACTGATCATCACGCAGTTCAGCATCTTTGGAATCGTACTCGGCCTTATCGGCTTGGCTCGACTATCCCGCTGGTATCCACCGCTAGGCGTGGTCACCATGATCGCCTATGCCGCCTATGTCTTTTTTGGCTTAGTATACAATGGCTCGCATCGTGAAATCTTGCTGCTTCCGTTAACGATCATTCAAGTCATGTGGATGACCTATGCGGTCAATACTTTCGGCCAATGGGTCAACAAGTCGCTCGAAAATGATTCCGGCTTGTGGATTCATGTCATATCGGCGATCTACTTTGTTCTCCCTGCTATTCTGCTGCTCAACATCGTGCAATTCTAAGCGAATATCATGCCGGAGTAATCCGGTCTTGCCGCTCAACGGACATTGCCATTAGTACATGACCGATGTCTGAATTTGCTGGCGTAGACACCAAGCACAGAATTCAAATCCGAGTATATTAGACAGTATGCCGCTGGCGATGCCGCGCGAAGGTTCTGGTGTGGTTGAGTATGCAAGAAGAACTGATTGCGATTAAAGGCGTAAACGATGGCTTGCTTATCTCACTTAGCAGGACTGAGAAATGGCAATCAGTTACAGATCAGCTTGCCGCTCGCATAGATGAGCAGGCCGATTTCTACAACGGCGCCAATATAACGATTGAACTCGGGGCGAGGCCCGTACCGAAATATGAGCTAAGTTCATTGAAAGCGCTGCTCGAACGCCGCGGTTTGAAGCTCAGCTTGGTTTTAAGCGAGAGCGATACGACCAGGAATTCCGCGCTCGCGCTAAAGGTGCCGACGAAGGGAAACGGCCAGTCCGACGCACCTCCGCCTATGAAGAAGGCCGACGTACAAGAGACTGCGCCCGTCAATCCAGAAGAGACCGGGACTCATGGCACAATGTTTCGGCGCACCTTGCGCTCGGGCAGAACGATTCATAGCGACGGACATGTTGTGATATTTGGCGATGTCAACCCGGGCGCCAAAGTAATTGCCGCGGGAGATGTCGTCGTTTGGGGCAAATTACGCGGCTATGTTCATGCCGGGGTAAAAGGCGACGAGTCCGCCATTGTCTGCGCGCTTGATATGAGTCCCAGTCAGTTGAGAATCGCGAGCCATGTTGTCACATCTCCGCCTGACAAACGAAAAAAGATAGTGCCGGAAGTCGCTCTGGTGCGTGACAACCAGATCATTGTAGAAGCCAGGGAGTAAACCGAGAAAGGACGCCAAATGGCAGGGAAAGTAGTAACGATTTCATCAGGCAAAGGCGGCGTCGGCAAGACTACAGCGACAGCCAACCTTGGCATTTCACTAGCGAGCCTGGGCAAGAAAGTCGTCGTCATTGACGCCGATATCGGTTTGCGCAATCTCGATGTCATCATGGGTTTGGAAAACCGTATCGTCTACGATTTGGTCGATATCGTGGAAGGCCGGAGCAAGCTGCGGCAGAGCATGATCAAACACAAAAAGTTTGAAGATCTGTTTTTGATTCCGGCGGCGCAAACACGCGACAAGATGGCCGTCAGCCCAGAAGATATGGTGAAATTGACTGACGAATTACGCGAAGACTTTGACTACATCCTGATCGATTCGCCAGCTGGCATCGAGCGTGGATTCCGCAATGCCCTTGAACCCGCTGACGAAGTGCTGATCGTGACAAACCCGGAAGTCTCCGCAGTGCGCGATGCCGACCGGATCACTGGCTTGATTGAGGCGGCGGAAAAGGGACCAGGCCGGCTAATTATCAACCGCCTGAAGCCCGATCTGGTCAAGAAAGGTGAAATGCTCTCCTCAGACGATGTATACGACATTCTAGGGCTGACTATTATCGGCATCATTCCTGAGGATGAACTAGTCTTGTCGGCATCCAACAGCGGGATTCCCGTGACGCTCAATATGGATTCCAAAGCCGGTATGGCATTCAACAACGTCGCGAGGCGTCTGGTTGGGGAGGACGTGCCGTTCATGAATCTTAACGGCAATACCAGTTTTCTGCAGCGCCTAGTCAGTTTCCTTGATGGTCGGTAGACCGCAAGAGAATTATCTTCCGAGACAGCAGCAGCCACCAGTAAAGGAATTTCCTATGACGAGCCTATTGAATCGATTGTTCGGGCGTTCGAAGAGGGGAAGCGGCGCAACAGCAAAGAATAGACTTCACTTTGTCTTGCAGCATGACCGCATCAATCTGCCGCCGGAACGAGCTGAAGAGATGAAAAAGGAGATCCTTGCGGTGATTGTGAAGTATCTGGCTGTCGACCGGGACCGCGTGGAAATCGCCTTGGAACAGCGCGATCGACTGCATAGCAAGCTAGTAGCCGAGATTCCGATTGTCAACGAGTCCCACAGAGCTGCAAACCAAAAGCTAGAACCTCCCGCCGCCGTCTCAGCCCGTGTAGAGTCAAATGGTGTCGACAAGGTCGAAAATGCCGACTCGGCAGATACGAGTTACGACAGCATCGCCGATAAAGACGAAAAAGACCAAAAAGAGCCAGTTGCAGACAAGACCAAAGGCGACGAGCCTAGGGATGATGACAAGCGTTAGGCTATGTCCTTAACGCAAGAGCAGGCAGCCTGTCGACAAGCCTAGCCACAAATCCCAAGCGAAATAGAGTTTTGCACCGGCGGCTTCTATCACTGACCGCCATCGTCTCCTACCCTGTCTATACAGCTGAAGTTCAGTATAATGTCCCGACGAAAAGCAAATCCTGAGCGACTTGCATGATTGAAAGCGTGAGCATCTGGCGCCGTTTTGACTATGTGTTATTTGCCGCCGCGGTGGCGCTGGTAGTATTTGGAATTCTCATGATAGACAGCGCCACGCAAGATGCCATAGACGACGACATCATTAGTCGTGTGCCAGATCAGATCAACTTCGCGCTTATCGGATTTACCGTCGCCATAGTGATTGCCGCATTAGACTATCGGCTTCTGGGCGGGATAAGTCCCTGGCTCTATGGCGCAATGGTGACTCTTCTGATCCTGGTCAGGTTCTTCGGCGTCGAAGGCGCGGGCGGCGCCACCCGCTGGCTTAACGTTGGCATTCGAATTCAGCCGTCGGAAATCGGCAAAATCATCATGATCATTACGCTCTCCCAGTATGTCGCTGAACGTTATATGGATCTGGACAAGCTAAGCACCGTCTTCGGAACGATATTGCATATGGCGATTCCGGCGGCACTGATTTTTGCCCAGCCGGACCTCGGCACTACAATAGTCTTCTTGGTGATCTGGGCTGTCATCATCTGGTCTGCCGGCTTCCGTATCAAGCATATAATGCTTTTTATTAGCGCGGGTTTGATCATCCTGATCATCGTTTTCCCGTTTCTGCCGCCATATCAGCAAGCCCGCGTCGAGAACTTTCTTTCGCCCGATACAGAGTCGGACGCCTATTACAATGTTAATCAAGCTCTGATCAGCATCGGTTCCGGCGGATTATTGGGCAAAGGGTATTATGTCGGGTCCCAAAATACCGGGCGCTTCTTGCGAGTGCGCCACACTGATTTTATCTTCAGCGTGATCGCCCACGAGTTCGGCATGGTCGGCGGTATTGCGCTTTTGGCCATGTTTGCTCTCGTCCTTTCGCGAATATTGCGAGGCGCGCGAGAAGCAAGCGATCCGCTGGGCAGTATGATCTGTTATGGCGTCGCCGCCATGATTTTCTTTCAGACCACAGTTTCCGTCGGCATGAATCTGAACCTGATGCCGGTAACTGGCTTGACCCTGCCCTTCGTCAGCTCGGGCGGCACATCTCTGCTGTTCACAATGGTAGGCATCGGTTTGGTGCAAAGCGTCATCGTACGTCGCCGGCGCATCAATGCTTGAGTGCCCGAGAACCGATAGAATCCGCCAGCATCCAACGGAGTTATGACCTTGACTGACAATAGTAACAGGTTCGTGCGGACGCGCTATGCGCCGAGTCCTACGGGACCACAGCATATCGGCGGGATTCGTTCCGCCCTTTTTGCCTGGCTATACGCTCGTCGCCAGCGCGGACAATTTATCCTGCGCATAGAAGACACCGACCAAAAACGCACAGTGCCCGGCTCAATCGAATTAATTCAGGAGTCATTTGACTGGCTCGGCATGGATATCGACGAGGGTCCGCGCCAAGGCGGCGCCTTCGGACCCTATATTCAGTCGGAGCGGCTGGAGCTTTATCAGACCTGGGCGAACTGGCTGGTGGACAGTGGCCATGCTTACAAGTGTTTCGCGACGGCTGATGAACTCAAGGAAATGCGCGCAACCGGGAAAGGTTACGATCGGCGCTATCGCGATTATCCCGCGGCGCGAGCGGCCGAACTGGAAGCGGCGGGCAAACCTTATGTGATTCGCTTCAAGATGCCATTGTCCGGGCTGACCGCAGGCGAGGATATGATTCGCGGCATCGTTGAATTTGACAACGCGCAGCTGCAAGATGCGGTCCTGATGAAATCGGACGGCTTCCCCACGTACCACTTGGCGCACATTGTGGATGACTATCACATGAAGATTTCGCATGTAACGCGGGCGATAGAATGGCTGCCTTCCTTTCCACTGCATTTGCGGATCTGGGAGGCATTTGGCTGGCAACAGCCCCAATACGCCCACTTACCAGTGCTGCTCAATCCCAATGGCAAAGGCAAGCTCAGCAAACGCAAGCAACAATTCGCCGATGCGGGTAAGAGCGTGCCAGTGCTCGTGCATGAATTTATCGAGGCCGGCTACTTGCCAGATGCGGTCAAGAATTTCCTGACTAACATCGGTTGGAACTTTGGGGACAATCGAGAAATGTTTTCGACGCAGGAAGCGATGCAGCGCTTTGACCTGAAAGACGTTAATGCGGCAAATAGCGCTTACCCGATCGCGAAGCTAGACTGGCTCAACAGCCAGTACATCCAGACATCGAAGGTTGAGTATTTGGCGAGCTTGCTCAAGTCGGTCTTGCAAGAGGCCGGCTACACTGTTGACGACGAGCGCCTGCGCCAAGTCGTCCCGATCTTGCAAGTTCGCCTGAAGACATTAAAAGATGTCGTGCCGATGGCGGGCTTCTTCTTTGCGGATTGGGCTGCTTTCCAAGCGCCGCCGCCCGATATCTTGGTTCAGCGCAAAATGGATAGCGTCAGTACTGCTAAAGTGCTTGAAGAATCCATACCTGTATTGCAGGGATTAAAAGATTTCTCAGCCAGCAGTCAGCACGGTGCAATGACGCAATTTGCCAAATCTGTCGGATTCAAAAATGGCCAGGTGTTCGGCAGCTTGCGCGCGGCCGTGACAGGTCAGCGGGTGTCGCCCCCGACCTTTGAAACCATGGAGATATTGGGAAGAGAGGAATCACTTCGCCGCATCAAGCTTGCGCTGCAAGCGCTGGCACAGCCGACAAGCTGATACGCTCGTGACAGTTGCCAACCGGACATCGTAGTCCTAGACCACGCCTCAAGTCTTGAAAGACTCAGCCTGAGATGATAGTATCAGTTTCCAATAGTGGGAGATAGTTTAATCGGCAAAACAGCGGACTCTGGATCCGCCATTCCTGGTTCGAGTCCAGGTCTCCCAGATTAGACAAGCGGCTCACAATATTTGTGAGTCGTTTTCGATTCGGACACAGGCGATGTCACCCTGGGCATTGCTGACGCTCATGCTACAGAAAGCACTACCAACTCCACCCATTTGCGAAATTCTTCATGCTGCGCGTTATACAACAGACGCGTGCGCAAGGGTAAACCCAGCCACATGTAGGAAAGTTTGCGTCGTTCTTCCCGCGTCGTATGATCAACAATTTCGCGATACCAGGTCGGGAAACGGAGAAATATATTGGGGTGCTGCATGACGCTATCCCTGACGCGCCAGTACAGCATCACAAAGAGTACAAACGCAAATACGCCGATGAGGATGAGAAACGATGAAGGCACGAGAAACACAAAGATAAGGTAAGCCATTGCCAGACCCCATACACAGGCTTCAAAAAGCGGGCTGAATCCCACCTCATCGCCATATTGCTGAAAGGCAGATAGTATGGGCTCCTTATAGAACCCCAGCGTAACCAGGCAGGCGCGCAGGAACATCAAGCAGACTGTGAACAAGACCAACGGCAATACAGTCGACATCGAGTTATTTCAAAGCCCTCGCCCGCAAACGCAACACCATCTCATTGGCAGATTCAGCCATCAGTAGAACCTGTGCCAGCGCTAACCGATACTTGGAATCCATGCCGCAATTCGCCAGGAACGCGCGCCTCCACATTCGGGTTGGGATAAGGGGTGCATGGCAGAGGGATCCGCCAACATTGCGGCATGTTATACGCGGGAACATTCAACGTCAATCCGCTGTCCGTCACGTACTCGTTGTGAGGAACGGGCGGAAGAGGGTGAAAACCCCGCTCCGGACCCGCTGGCAGCGGGTATGTCCCAAGCTGAATGATCAAATAAGCCACATAAGCTATACACGCGGCGGCCACTGCAAATACTATTGACTTCTGTTTGCTCAAAGGGATCGTCTGCCAGGATTGCAATGCCAAAATGACCGCTAATGCTGCCAGGCTCCACAAAACGTAACGCGCGTATTTGGGTTCGGGAAAGGTCAGAAACCAGATCAGCAGCGTCACGAGCAATGGCGCCAGCGCCCAAGGACTCAAACATCGTTCTGGCTTTTTACCGCGGGATCGCCGAACACCAATGATGTGCGAACCAAACCCTAGAACTGCAATCAGCGTCGGCATCATCGTGGGCATGATGTTTCCCACAAATCGGCGCAACCATGGTCCCAGCCAGTCCCAAGAACCGAGCACCGTCGCTCTGTCGCCTCCTCGCAGACGCGTATTCGCCGACATATTTAACTGTCGATGCTGCAGTTCCTCGACAGGAATCGCCCAATCAACATCCACACGGCCGAAGGTTAGCGGATAGGCGATGTATCCGCTGGCGACGACGCCGCGCGCCATCCAAGGCAAAGCCAAAGCGCATGTCGCTATTGCGATCAGCAGGAAAGTCCGAGCAAGGCCTTTGCCATCAGGACGAAAATAATAGCGCTGCAGCCAGACTATGAACGCAAAAACGCTGATCGCGAGGCCAAAAATAAAGAAGCTCTGTTTAATGGTAAAACCTGTCACAATGATAATCGCAAGGCGGTGAAACAAATAGTCTGCCTCGTCTCTGCCCATTCTCCAGTCCTGAAGGAAATCCAGCAAATAGATCATGCTGACAAAGCCGACCAAATCCACGGCGGTATCGGTCAGGAAATGCGTTATGCCACCCCACGTAGCCGTATAGAACAAAACATATGGCATCGTCAAAGTCGCGAAGATCCATGACCAACGCAGACCCGCCGTAGTTCTGCAACGATAAAGACTTAGGGCGGCCTTTATCGCGTAAACCAAATACACCAAAACCAACAAGCCCGTCGCGATGTAGTGAGATCGTCCGGACCAGATGGAGGCATCCAACAAGGCGTCGTATAAGTAGACGGACTGATTAAAGGCTAACGACGAGAACAGATTGCCGAGCCCCGGCACTAGCGGATAAGCATCTATCCACATAACCGCCTGCATATCGCGGAAACCGGTGTCATAGGCGACTGGCATTCCAAGAGCGCGGTTAGACATCCAAAGCGCCAGCAATGCCATAAGCAGCACAAAGAGCTTGTCCTTTGGCAATCGTCGCATAGTCCGCGCAAAGTTTCTTCGCTGCGAAAACAACACAAATATGGCTGACGCTGCCAGAAGCAGGAGAAGGGCGTCGTTTACCGGAAATACAAAGTGCCACAATTGCAAGATGGCCAGCGTCAATGCCCAGCCTAGCCAGAATCCGTCCAGCAGAATCCAGCCGAAGCCGGGCGATTGACCCAGCACTTTGAGCGCAGCCGCGCCAAGTCCGCTGAATATCAGAAAGAGAAGAAACCAGCTAAGCAACACCGAAGCCATTGGGCTCAAAAGTTCCAGCACTTGCGCGGGCACCTCGCAACTGACTAGCTATGGGCTATCACCATACCAAAACTCAATTATAATCTCTGACCTGCCATGTTGCGATTATGATCTGATCACGCAGATATTGACCGAGGACGGCCTGTTTATCCGCAACGTATAGCGACCGGGAACAAAAAAGGGTGCGCCGTCGCACACCCTCAGAGCTTCCCATCAAGGCAGAATATTGCTCAACGACGTTCCTTCAGACGAGCTGACTTGCCACGCCGATTGCGCAGGTAATAGAGTTGCGCCCGGCGCACCTTGGCTCGCCGCAGTATCTCCACCCTTTCTACGCGCGGGCTGCGCAACAGAAAGGTACGTTCAACTCCGATGCCATGGCTGGCGATACGCCGGACAGTGAAATTCGCCTCATTGCCGCTCTTGCGCGCCCGTATCACCACACCTTGAAACACCTGAACACGCTCGCGACTACCTTCCACGATGCGGACATGAACTTTCACCATGTCGCCTGATTCGATGGTCGGATGGCGATGATTCTCTGCGACCAGCGTCCGTATCAATTCCTGGCTCATAATGGATGTCCCTCAAAAAAACACGCCCGAAGGCGTCGTCTCAACATACAGAATGCACGCCAGTCTAGCACAAGCTGGCGGCTTAATACAAGGGTGATTAAAGCAAACTAGGACCTTCGCTAAAGCCTTCGCGATTACAGGCAGGTCAACTGAATATGCACTTAAGGGATTTGCAAGACATCACCGGCATTCAAACTATCCACGTC
This sequence comes from Chloroflexota bacterium, assembly GCA_011523735.1. Taxonomy (GTDB): domain Bacteria; phylum Chloroflexota; class Anaerolineae; order Aggregatilineales; family Phototrophicaceae; genus UBA6055. The sequence continues at coordinate 46,685 of WTGB01000144.1, read as the reverse complement.
AGCGATGTCATTTAGCGCAGCCAATACCTCTACCGTAGTGCCAAAGCGAGTCGCGATTTCAAAAAGCGTGTCATTTTGCTGAACAGTATAAGTCTGGCTGGGGGTGGCTGTCCCACTCAGCTGAGCGCTAAAGGCACCCAGCGGGTCGGATTGCGCATTGTTAAGAAGAGCCTCCTGCGCCTGCTGAATGAGAGCGCTCCGCGTGTCATCACTGCTGGCAATTTCAATTTCGGCCGGGGCGCCTGTCGGCGGAATAACCACCGCCTCGAATGTCGCCGTTGGAATCGATGTAGGCGGAGGAATAAAGCCCGTCGTGCCGCATTGCGGTATCGTGACCTGCTGACCAACGGCTATCCGATCCGGATTGATGATATCGCTGGCATTCGCAATCGCGTCCACGGTTACGCCATAAGCCAGCGACAATTGAAACAAGGTTTCACCAGCACGTATCTCATGGACGCAGTCTTCTCCGGGCGGTATGGTTGCCCGGACGATCGGTACGAGCGTCGCCCGATCAATGCCGACTGGACCGCTAACCGACGTACCCTCTGACACCGTCTCTTGTTCCGCGGCAGGTTGTGTTTGCCGCGCGATTATCTCGGTCGCTGTGAGAGCGAATTGATCGGCTACCGGCTCTGTAGCAGCAGGTTCTGGTATATCAGTTGCCGGGAGTGGGCTTGGCTCTTCCTCTAGCGACGCCGTTGATAATACCGCCGTTGGCGATGGGTATTCGCGAGCAACCGGCTGTTCCTGAATAACTTCGGTAGCGTCACGAAAACAAGCGGTTAGAAGTAGTGAAACTGCAAGCAATGCCAGCGACAGTCGGCGCCAATAGCTAAGATTCGACATCTTCGGCAACTCCTCATCGCAAGGTCAAAGGTCCCGCAACCTGCCGATCTCTCATCGTACACCAGCGAAGCGAAGGCAAGCCTTGGTCTCAAGTTCATTATAGATAGAGTCGAGATATTGGACAAACGAGAAGCAGGCGGGCTTTGGCGCGGATCTGCCAGCCCGCGTCGGGGATCTTATCAGCCGATCCAACCTGCCGAGGCCGCCGCCAAAATTAGCAGACCAGCGACAATACGATAATAGCCGAATACAACGAAGCTGCTGCGCGCGATGTAACTAAGGAGCCATTCGATAGCCTGCCAGGCGAATACCCCCGACAAGACCGCGCCCAAGAACAGAAAAAAGAGCTGACTCGTATCTAGCGTATCCAGCGAATCCACCAACTTGTAGAGCGTAGCGCCACCTAACAACGGCATCGCCAAGAAAAAGGAGAATTCGGTGGCCAACCGCCGATTCATTCCCGCAAGCATACCCCCAACAATTGAACTTCCAGATCGCGAGACGCCTGGTATCAGCGCCAATACTTGAACCAGGCCAACAACTATTGCCTGTCGCAAAGATATACTTGTTATAGTCGTGGGTTGCTCCGCGCGGAGTTGTAGCGCAGGTAGTCTTCGCTCAACTATCAGAAAGATGAACCCGCCCACAATAAGAGAGACAGCAACCACTTGCGGAGAGAAGAGCAGCGCCTCGATCTGTGTACCGAAGAAGAAACCGGTTGCGGCCGCCGGCAAACTTCCCAGCGCCACCAGCAGCCAGAATCGTCTTATAGCGGATACAGAACGCACTTGCTTGGCATGAGCAAGCAAGGAATGCCGATAATAGGCCATTACGGCGACGACGGCGCCAATCTGAATGAATATCTCAAATACGGAACCCATCACATCAAAATTGAGCAAAGACGTAGCGACAACCAGATGCCCGGTAGAAGATATAGGCAGGAATTCCGTGACGCCTTCAATAAGCGACAATATGACAACTTTTGCAATATCTTCGATCATGGATCTGTTCGACTAGCAACGCGCCTTGCGCTTCAATTCATATTCCGCTGAAGAGACGGTGCCCCAAGAACAAGCCTACCGCGGCGCCAAGCAGGCATAGGCTGTTGTTCAGGAACACATTGAGCATAGTTAAGCCCAGAGCGCCACCACTAAAGATAGTTACACTTTCATTGGCGAAAGTTGAAAAGGTCGTGAAAGCGCCGAAGAATCCGCTTCCCACAAGCAGACGCATTTGCGGCGTCATTCCGGTGCGCGCGCTGAACCAAACACCGAATATCGCGAATCCAAAAGAGCCTAGGATGTTCACAATCAGCGTTCCATAAGGAAACATACCCCAACGCGGCACCAGCAAGGCATCTGCCCGAAGCGACAGCAAGTAACGAGCGATGGCACCGAAGAAACCGCCGATGCCAACATAGAGCAGACTTTCCATTTCCAAACCTCGACCGAGAACGCGCTAATGTTATGTCAGCCTGCAAGCGCTGTCAATGTTCCGCAACCCACAGGTCACTTATGCCGTGCATCCAGTCGCCTTGTGCTGTACACTAGCAGGCGGCTCGCGAGACTTTCTATGGACTATATCAATCTCCTAACAGGCAACCAAGACTTCGCCAAATTGTGGGCGGCACAACTTGTCAGCCTGCTCGGCGATTGGTTCAGCACCATTGTCATTTCGGCATTGATCGTGACCTATACTGAAGGCAGCGGATATCAGGGCGTTGCCGTCAGCGGTTTCTTGATCGCCCGCATGCTGCCGCCTTTGTTGATGCGCCCGCTGGCTGGCGTTCTGGCCGATCGCTTCGACCGCAAGCGGCTCTTGATCGCCAGCGATCTATTGCGCGCCTTGGTCGTCTTGGGCTTGCTCTTTACCACGCAAAGCCCGGATTACCTCCCACTGGTCTATGTCTTCGTCATCATCCAGTTCTTGGTCTCATCTGTGTTTGAGCCAGCGCGAAATGCCATCATGCCCAGCATTTTGTACCGGCATCAACTGATCATCGGAAACACTTTGAGCAGTATAACCTGGTCTGCGATGCTGGCGATTGGCGCGATCACCGGGGGGCTTGTGGCGGAGCTTTTCGGCACCGATATAGCGCTCCTTGTCGATTCATCGACCTTCATACTATCGGCGATTTTAGTCGCCATGATCGCCATACCCGAAACCCCTCGTTCGGAGATCGGCCAAGCAAAACGCGTCGTTAAGGACAGATCTGAACGTACCTTTCTCGACGGCATCCGCTACTTCTTCAAACATCCGGAGACGGCCGCCGCCATTTTCGTCAAAGCCGGCCAGAGCATCACAAGCTCCGATACCTTGCTGATCATTTACGGTACACAGGTCTTCGTGCTTGGCGAGCAAGGGATCACCTCGATGGCGATCCTGTGGGCGGCTTTCGGTTTCGGCGCGATAATCGGACCGCTGATCACCAATCGGTTCAGCGATGACTCCGTGCGCATACTGCGCCGGCTGATCGTCGTTGGCTTTGCATTTATCGTTGTGGGCTGGCTGATCTGGGGCGTCGCGCCTTCGCTTGAAGTGCTCACTCTGGCGGTAATCGTGAGGGCGATGGGCGGCTCGGTGAACTGGACCTATAGTTCGGTCATCATTCAGCAGCAAGTGCCCGATGAATATCTTGGGCGAATGTTTTCGCTTGACTTCGCTGGCTTTGAATTGGTTCAGTCAATTGGCATATTGGCAGTCGGTCTTGCGATCGACGCCTTTGGCCACAGTGGCATACAGAGCATCGTCTTAGCTTCTGCCCTGGCAGCGATTGTGCCATTGCTGCTGTGGATGCGCGTCGTACATTGGCTGGAAAAACGCGAAACAATGAAAGCCTGGACCGCCCCAGAGTTGGCGGCAGGAGGATAAGATGACGCATTTTCAATATGACGCTCGGATCGTCGAGGACTATCCGCGCCTGGTCGCCGGGGTTATCGTAGCCATAGGAATGGCAAACGGTCCCACCGCCGATGCCCTGCGTGTTAAATATCTTGCCGAGCAAGCCGCAGTCAAGTCGCGCATTGGCAGTACGCCATTGAGCGAGCTCCCGTCCTTGGGGGCTTGGCGCCGGGCTTTCAGCGCTTTCGGCGTCTCACCGACCAAATACCGCAGCGCGGCCGAAGCCTTGTTGCGCCGGCTGACTAAAAAGGGCGATATTCCCTGCATAAACACCTTGGTCGATATCGGAAATCTTGTGAGTATCCGTTACGGATTGCCCGTCGCCATCTTCGATACTCGTCAGATCGCGACGCCCATAACGGTACACTATTCAGACAGCAGTGAACATTACACCGAGCTGGCCACTGGCGAGACGATGCGCCCGGAAGCGGGCGAAGTGATATTCTCCGATCTGACCAAGATGGTAGTGGCGCGTCGCTGGTGCTGGCGACAGAGCGCTACAAGCGCCGCAAGTGATACGACAACTGACGCCGTCATCACCGTAGAGGCGCATCACGAAAATGGCAGAGCCGCTATTGAGAATGCGCTCGCTGACCTTTTGGCGTTATTGGCTGAGCATGCCGGCGGGCAGTTTGACTCTGCAGTGCTCGACCCTCAGCAATCGTCCATCTAGGCGAGGCGCAAACGCCCGCTGAGAATTGGCGAAATCTGAGTATACCTGGTCCAGCTTAGGCGCTCCGTCCTTGCGGCGTCTTCAGGTGAAAAAGCTGGCTCGAGCAGGCCATCCAGCATGAAGCCGGCGGCGAACGCGGTACCCAGTAACTGGGCAAGCGGACGATGGTAATAATAATGCGGCGTCGGCTCGCCTGGGGCGCCGGCGCCCTTCACCGGCGGTAAATCCAGATACGCTCTTATCTTGACTGAGAAATACTCGAGGACCCTGCCGTCGCGATCTTCTTTTTCATGTATGAAGATCGGATTATTGGAGTTGAAGGCCGGGTGCATCGTTGAGAATACAAACCGGCCTGTCTTCCGCAGCAGGCGGCTAGCCGCCCGGAACAGGGGCTCAGTCGTTGGAATGTCCATTAGGGTCATACAACATGTTACGACATCAAACCGCCCCATGCCGAGCTCCAGCAAAGCCGCTTCATCGGTCGCGTCACAGACCAAATACTCGATAGCTTTACCCTTGGCATTGCCGCGGTGACGCGCCAATTCTATAAATTCTTCGCTGAAATCAACAGCGGTGACGCTTGCTCCCAGCGCCGCCAGACGTCGCGCCAAAACGCCGTTTCCGCAGCCAATATCAAGGACTGATTCGCCAGCCTGCAGATCCAGCAATTGCAAGACACTAGGCTCGATCAGGCGTCGGTGAAATTCGTTGCCCTCATCACCATGCAGTTCGTCCCAGAATCTGGCTTTGCGATTCCACAATTCGCGCCCTTCGTCATTAAGTCTCTTGATATCCAAATCGGTCTCCCAGTCAGCCAGCTTCACGCTGATTCTACTGTGGAGCGAGCCCGCGTCAAAGCGTTGGCTGTGATGCAACGCGAGGCTATTTCAAATCTCGAACGATATCATGAGGCGTCGTATAATTGAAAAATTGTTGTCGCTTAGTATTTGCAGCCCGAGACGATGGCAGAAGTTATTGTTTTTGCCTTAGTAGGCGTTCTAATTGGCTTTTCCAAAGGCGGACTGGGTGGACCGGTTCCGGTCGCATTGACCGTGCCTGTGCTTACGCTTATCATCGACCCGCAGATCGCTGTCGCGCTGGTATTGCCATTACTCATCTTCGCCGATGTCTTTGCGCTATACATCTATTGGAAGCAATGGGATCGCAAATACATCAAGCTCATGTTGTTGCCCGGTTTGATCGGCGTCGTCGTTGGTACGCTGGTGCTTAAAGATATTGATACCATCACCTTGAAGCGCATCATCGGCGGCTTGACCTTACTCGCTCTGGCTTTCAAAGTTTCTCGTGATCGCCTGGGATCCCTCACCTATGCGCCGCGAAACTGGCATGGTTATTTTGCCGGTTGGGCATCAGGCTTTGGCTCGACCTTGGCAAATGTTGGCGCTCCGCCCTTCACCGCATATCTTCTCTTGCAACCGAAGATGACACCGCGACGTTTCGTCGGCAGCACAACACTCTTTTTCGCCGTGATGAATCTGACCAAGTTGCCCGGCTATATCTTCATTGAGATTGTTGACTTCGCCCGGCTGATGAGCATTGCCTGGGTCTTTGTCTTGATCCCGCCAGCAGTATTAGTCGCCCGATACCTCATTGACCACATCGACCAAAAGACCTTTGAATGGCTGATGATGGTTCCGCTGTTTGTATTGAGCGCTTACCTTTTGCTCTTCAGCTAGTGCAGCCAGGCATCCAATGCCGCGAGACCTTCAAGCATTTTCGCAGCGTGCAGCGCCGCACATGACTCGAAGTCTTCCACGTCCTTCAAAGTCGCTTCCCCATTGAAGTCAACATAAGCCATGCGCGCAGTCAGCGCCCCTTCCGGGACGCCAAAAGCCTTTCCAGGCAAGAGCGCGACGCCGCTCTCTTCGAGCAGCCCTTCGCAGAGCTGCTCGTCCGTCGATATTCCCCGTCTCACCAATGGCGCAGCAAACGGGCTGAAATCTAGCAGCAAATAAAAGCCTCCCTGAGGCGGGTGCGCGCGCAGACCGATCTCCAGTAATCTGCGATGAACGATCTTACCGATGGCAGCCAAGATACGGCGCTGAGCACCTAGGAAATGCTGTACGTCGGCATCCAGTTCGTAGGCAGCCAGAGCCGCGGCTTGAATCGGCGTCGAAGCGCATGAATACGTTTCCGAGCCCAGGCCGATTAAGGCATCATATAAAGCTTGCGGGGCGTCGGGCGGCAAGATCAAGGCGCCCAACCTCCAGCCGCCGGCGCCGCACCACTTGGACAAACCAGTTGTTACCATCGTCCGTTCGGGATAAATGCTTGCCAGAGAGACATGCGTGCCGCGATGGTCGAGCAAAGCATAGATTTCATCGGAAACCACCCAGACCTTGTGCGCGCGCAGAACCTCAGTCAGCACCTGCAATTCAGCGCGATTGTAGGTCAAGCCGTCTGGATTCCCGGGGTAGTTGAGTACGATCAGCTTTTGCCTGCTGGCATCTCCAGAGTGAGCGATCACTTGGTCCAGCATTTGCGGCGTGACGCGCCAACGACTCTCGAATGAGGTCGGAATGCGTATTACATTATGGCCCGCGATGGCAGCTTGCGGCGCATAGGACACCCATGAGGGATCGGGCAAAAATATGTCAGCCTGTTGAAACGCCTGCATGACATTGTAGAGCAAAGGTTTCGTGCCAGGCGCAACAAGCACTTGCTTGGGCGCAATCGAATAACCGTCGGCTTCATGGTGAAACGCGGCTATTTGTTCGCGTAGCGCTGGCAAACCGGCTACTTCTGTGTATTCGCTGCGATGACTTGCCCGGCTCAATACCGCCTGTATGCGTGCAGGCGGCGGAAAAGGCGATTCCCCAAAGCCGAAGCGATATACTTTGCGCCCGGCGCGTTCGAGTTCATTTGTCTTTTCATTCAAAGACAAAGTTCCGGATTGGGCTACCGCTGCGAAAACCATATCACTTCTGCAATTGCGCGAGAAGAAAAATGTTTTGCGCTAGATTGTACACCTTTGCGCCAGCGGCTGCCTCCCCATTTGACATCAGGTTTACAATCGGCATAATGACTCCGTCAGGAGAGTATCGAGCATGGCAACGATCGCTGAATACTTTGCCGAACAATTGACCGCCGCCGGTGTAAGGCGCGTTTATGGCTTGCCGGGCGGCGAAAATGTCGTGATCCTTGACGCGATCCGCCAGCGGGGCATTGAGTTCCTCCTAGTAAAAAACGAGAGCAGCGCCTGCTTTATGGCGGCGACAGAAGCGCGGTTGACAGGCAAAACAGGCGTCGCCTTGACAACCCTGGGTCCCGGGGCTGCCAATGCCTACGCCGGGCTTGCCCATGCCTACCTCGATCGGGCGCCGGTCCTGCTCATCACGGCGGCGACAGATCCGGCAGAAGCGGGACGTCACAGTCATCAAGTAATAGACCTCCATGCGGTTTTCAAGCCGGTCGTCAAATACACCGCGGAACTCGCGCCAGGAAACGCCGTCCGCGCCATCGGCAAAGCCATGACCCAGGCAAGTACCGATCGCCCCGGGCCAGTACATCTACGTGTGCACAATCGAATCGCGTCCCAGCGAGTCGAGCGAGAACCCAAACCAGACGCGACCGCTGCCAGACCAGCGAATCACGGCAGCAGCTTGAACGAAGTCCGCACTCTATTAGCTGGCAAGGAAAAGCCGATCATCGTGCTTGGCTTGGGCCTCGAGCCGGCAGCACCCTATTCGGAGATCAGAAAACTCGCCGAGTCGCTCCGCGCGCCGGTCATTGATACACCGAAGAGCAAAGGCGCGCTACCCGCTGACCACGCCTTATACGCTGGCGCCCTAGGCTTGACGCGCCAGGATCCCGTTTATGAACTCCTTGACGAAGCCGATTGCATATTCGCCATTGGCTTTGATGTAGTCGAGTTGGTCAAACCCTGGGACTATCAAAAGCCCCTGATATGGATCGCAAGTTGGGAGAATCGAGATCCTCGCATATCCAGCGACGTGGAGTTGGTCGGCAATGTCAAGGACATTCTCAGCGCGCTGGCTGATGTGAAAGCGGCAACCGCGGTCAGCTGGGGCGTCCGCCGCGTCAGGCGCTTCCAAGACAGCTTAGCGGCAATCGAGCTTCCCAGGGCGGGCGCGAATCGGATATTACCCCAAACATTCTTGAACGCCCTGCGAGCGAATACACCAGATGACATTATCATCACTACCGATGTCGGATCGCATAAGATCTTCGCCGCTTTGAATTGGCAAGCGCGCGAGCCCAATCGCTATTTTGTATCTAACGGACTCTCGGGCATGGGCTTTGGCTTGAGCAGCGCGATCGCGGCCGCCGAAATCACCGGTCAAACAGCCATCTGCATCACCGGAGATGCCGGCTTAGCGATGGTCATGGGCGAGCTAGGCTTATTGGTCGAACGGCAACTGCCGGTACTCGTGACCGTAATGAACGATGCGGCGCTGGACCTGATCCGCTCGGCGCAGCAACGGCAAGGTCATGATACATTTGGCACCGAGTTCAGAAATCCGGACTTCGGATACATCGCCCGCGCCTACGGATTGGCATACCACAAAGTGGAATCAGAGCGAGATTGTCACCGGGCGATCCGAGAAGGACTGGCTGCCCGCGCGCCGACCCTGATCGACGTCATGATTGACCCGATAGGCTATCCAACCACAGTCCACAGCTCGCGTGAATCATAACGCGCGAATGCGTTCCACCAGCGCTGGATCACGCTGCAGCGCCGTTTGCACCTTCTTCAGCCCGGCGATGACATCGTCAACACCCTCTTTGCCAGCGCGGAAAATCTCCTCATCCAGCCAGAAGCCTTCCTCGCCGCTAATGCGTTCCGTGACTGGCAGGCGCATATTCGCGAAGTCGAAATACTGCGGAAAGGCGGAGGGCACAGCCAAACGAGAATTGCTCGGTTGGAACAGATCATAGCGATACATCGGATCGTAACCGCGCGAGCAGGGAATGCCTTCCGCCAATAGGGCGCGTTCCAAGACACTGTTTGTGGCGCCGAAGTCGGCAGGATCAATAGCAAAGGTGTAGCGGTACAAAGCGCGCTTTTCATGCCGAGCGTCACGCGGAAGTACACGCAGGCCTTCAATCTCGCTTAAAGCCTCGTCCATATAATTCGCCATCTGTGCGCGCTGTTGAGCTTGAGCGGGGAAACGCTCCATAGCGACATTCAAAAGAGCCGCCTGCAGCTCCGTCATGCGGTAATTGCCGCCCTGGGTATATAGCAGGCCAGCAGGATCGTGCGGACGTCCGCAATCGATTATGCTCGCCGCCCGCCAGGCATGTTCCTCCGAGCGGCAGAGCAGTACGCCGCCCTCGCCCGCAGTCATGATTTTGGTCGATTGCATACTGAAAGAGCCAAAGTCCCCTAGCGTGCCGGCGCCCTGACCATTCCAAACGGCGCCGTGCGCATGCGCTGCATCCTCAATGACAATAAGGTCATGCTTCGCTGCAATCGCCATGATGGCATCCATATCCGCCATTTGTGACGCGACATGAACCGGGATAATCGCCCGTGTGCGCTCAGAGATTGCCGCCTCAATAGCCGTCGGATCGATGCAAAATGTATCCGGGTCAATATCGACCAGCACTGGAATGGCGCCGGCCATCATTGGCGCAGACGCAGTCGCCTGAAAAGTGTAGGCCGGCACAATAACTTCATCGCCCCAGCCAATCCCGGCCGCGCGCAGAGCCACTTCCATCGTTATCGTGCCGTTCATCACCGCGACGGCGTACTGACCGCGTTGTAGCTCAACAAAGGCATCGAGAAAGCGCTGAGTCTGTGGACCAGGATAGGGGAAACCGCCCCAGTTGCCGCTGCGCACAACCTCGGCGACAGCGGCGACATCGCGCTCATCGTGAACGGGCCAAGTGGGGTAAGCCGCCGTCCTGGTCTTTTCTCCGCCGAATAACGCCAGTTCACTCATTGTTAATCCTCCAAGCAACACTGCTTATCCGCTCCTACCGCTTTCATGCGCCACTCAACCTGACGAATGTGGCAAAGGCGACAAACGCGACCGGAATCAACCCGAGCAGGAGCATCCGCCGGATGACAGGACCTTCCTGCCCACCCAGTCCAACGGTGCTGCAACCCACGATGATCTTCGCCGGCGCCAGCACGCTGCCCAGCGAGGCGCCCGCCGTCTGGCCAGCCAATACAATCGGGACGCTCAAAACCAGCAGATTCGCCGTCTCTTGCTGCAACGCGCCGAAAACCACATTCGAGTTCGTATTGCTTCCGGTCATGAAGGCGCCTAACGCGCCAATGAAGGGCGCGAAGAGCGGATACACGTCCGCGCTGAACGTTTCGCTGATGCCGCGAGCGATGATCTGTGTCATGCCCGCATGCGTCATCAAAGCCGCCATCGCGACCAGCGCAAGAATCGATATCGTCGATTTAAGCGCCGATCTGCGTACTTTAGCCCAGATATCACGCCACACCGTAGGGCTTTCATAGTATCCCGCCTGCCGATATAACAAGAAGGCCAACAAGCCGGCGTAGAAAAGAATGGCGCCGGCGTGGCCGAAAACGCTGATCACGCGACCGCTCTCCGCCGGCACTTGCCAAGCAAAAGCCGTCGCCACCGCTGGAAACTCGATTTCAATCCTTACGCTGTCGACAAGTTCTTCCAACGGCTCGATCAGGTTAGCTGAGAAGGCCATGACGAGCAAGATGACATAGGCTGCCAAAGCCAATACTATGCCACGTGAACGATCTTCGCCCGGGCTCGAGACGTTCTTGGCTCTGCTGGCATGCAGGGGCGACAGTACATAGATGACGCCAACCACGGCTCCCGCCAGCGCGCCAGAAGTCGATCCGAGCGTCCACAAGCCCTTTGTCGCCATCCACCACTGAGTGACACCCATCACCGCCCCAACCACGATCAACATCGGAATCGAACGCAGCAAGCCGCTCCAACCGGCGCTGACATAGGCAACCAACGCGCCGCTGATCAAGCAAGCCATGCCAAGGATGAGCGCAGCGTCATGCGCCAGCGCAGATCCCGGCAGGCCAGTCACCGCGGTCAACGCGACAAAAGATGTGCCCAGCGAGCCAAATGTCACCGCCCAGCCGTGACCCAGCGACGCCATAATCACGGACTGCGTAGCCGTATAACCTAAGCCGACCAGCAATGGCGCGACCACCGCCACAGGTACGCCAAAGCCGCCGACTCCTTGCAGCAGCGAAACAAAGACCCAGCTAATCAGCAAGCTCTGTGCGGCCCGGTCTGAGGTTAAACGCGGCAAACTCCGCCCGATAAGCGCGACCGAGCCCGATTCATTAGTCACGTTGTAGAAGAAAAGCGCCATCCAGACAATGTACAAGACATCAGCCGCGAGGAGTATCGACTTGCCGACAGCGACGGCAACAAGCGGCGCATTTCCACCGAAAACTGTAAGTGAAAGGACAAGCGCTGTAATAAAGCCAGCGGAACCGGCGCGACTGCCGCCCCAGCCCAAGCCAACCATAAGGAAAAGAACGGACAATACCGGTAGCAGCGCCAAGAGCCAGTTTACGAAGTTGAGTTCCAGCATTGCGTCTCCAAGGCAGGTGGAACCGGGCTGTAAGGGTGCTGGGCATCGCAGCCGGCTCTGTCGCCGTCGCCTGCGATCATTGAGCGGATGAAGACGAATCGTGGTCAAAGGATGGCCCGCGCTGATAAAAGCGAGTGGCTTCTTGAAAGGCGAATGCCAATTGCAGCACGGCAAATTCGGAATGCGGTCCTCCGACAATTTGCAAACCCACCGGCAAGCCATCTTCGGTAAAGCCGCAAGGCACAGATATCGCCGGCAAGCCGGTGACGGTGATAAACGCGCAACTCATCATCCAATCAATGTAGGTCTCCATGGGCACATCGTTGATCGTTTTTGGATACTCCCATTCAATGGGAAACGGCGGCACCTGCGCTGTCGGCAGCAGTAGATACTCGTAGGTTTCAAGGAATTCCCGCAGGCGATGAAACAGTTCCGTGCGCTTGACCTCGGCGCGGCTGATTTGCGCCGCATCTAATGACCGGCCCCTGGCGGCGTTCCAGCGGATGGTCTCCTTGAAGTTGTCTTCGCCAAACTCGGCAAAATACTCAGCGAAGCTCAACTCGAAACTCCAGGCTCTCAAAGTCTGAAAGATGTCATAGGCATCGCTGAAGTCGGGATGCGCCTGCTCAAGGATGCAGCCCAGATCATCGAAGACCGGCAAGTGCTTTTGAATCGTATCGAGTACGGAGCCATCAACTGGCAACCGGCCCAGGTCAGGGCTCCACGCGATCATCACATCCGCGAAATCACGTTCCAAGTCTTCGGCAAAGATCATTGACGACTGATGCAGTGAAATCGGCGAACGATTATCGTAACCGGCAATCGCCTGGAGCATAAGCGCAACATCCTGCACGGTCCGCCCCATCGGTCCATCTACCCCCAGCATTGACCAGGCATTACTCTTGGGATAGCTTGGAACGCGTCCCGGCGATGGACGCAAACCAACCACATTGCAGAACGATGCCGGATTGCGCAGCGAGCCGCCCATATCGCTGCCATCGGCAATAGGTATCATGCCGGCAGCCAGAGCCACCGCCGCCCCGCCACTGCTGCCGCCGCAAGTCTTTGATAAGTCATAAGGATTGCGAGTCGCGCCAAAGACCGGATTGAACGTGTGAGAGCCAGCGCCGAACTCCGGCACATTGGTCTTGCCCAGTGTGATGCAGCCAGCCTGTTTCAAGCGCGCAATTATGAGGTCGTCCGCTTCCGGAACATAATCCTTGAAGACGGGCGAGCCCATGGTCGTGCGGATTCCGGCAGTTTCAAAGAGGTCTTTATGAGCGATCGGCAATCCATGCAATATGCCCAATTCTTCACCGCGGGCCTGTTTGTCATCAGCGGCGCGCGCGTAGTCAAGAGCCTGCTCCGGTAGATACGTGACGATCGCGTTGAGCGCGGGATTGACCTTTTCGATCTGCTCTAGGTGGGCGGTCAGGACCTCGACCGCGGAGGCAGAGCCGCGCCGTATCATTGCCGCCAGCTCGACGGCAGTCAACCAAATCAACTCGCTCATGCTTAGCTAGCCCCTCCCAACATACGGCATCCCGGTCGCCATGACGGTCATGAAAAGCACATTTGCGGAAAGCGGCAGATTCGCCATATAGACCACAGCTTCCGCGACATTGCGCGCATCCATAGTCGGCTCAACCGCCAATTCGCCATTCGCCTGCAAGATGCCCCGTTCCATGCGCTCGGTCATTTCGGTCCGCGCGTTGCCGATATCGATTTGGCCGCAGGCGATATCGTACGCTCTGCCATCCAGCGCGGTCGATTTGGTCAAGCCAGTCATAGCGTGCTTGGTAGCGGTGTATGGCGCCGAATGCGGGCGCGGGACCTGCGCCGATATTGATCCGTTGTTTATGATTCTCCCCCCTCGCGGCTGCTGGGATTTCATGAGCTTGAAGGCTTCCTGCGTGCACCAGAAGGCGCCGGTCAAGTTAACCGCCACCACTCGCTGCCATTGCTCCTCGCTCAGGTCTTCCAAAGGGGTCGGAGGCGCGCCCATACCAGCGTTGTTGAATAGCACATCCAGCCGGCCGTAACGCGCTTTCGTCGCGGCAAAAAGCCGGACAACAGCCTGGCGATCCCTAACATCTGTTGGCAGCACCAATGCGCGGTCATCGCTCACACCTGCCATAGCGGCGGTTTCCGCAAGGTTCGCCGCGCGCCTGCCAGCCAGCGCTAGCGAGTAGCCTGCTTCCCAAAGCGCCAAAGCGGTCACCCGTCCGATGCCCGAGCCAGCGCCAGTAATAATTGCTATCCGCCGTTCCATTGTCTCTCCACATGCCTGTAAACTTCGCCAAGTTTACGACCCCCCTGTGCCCTTGTCAAATCGTGACAAGCCATCCGCCTTGCGTTAGTATCTGGCTCGACTGGGACCAAAAGTGAAAGGCTAACGAGGTGAAGATCGCCTGCTGTATTTGGGCATTAAGCCTGCCGGAAACAGAGTTGTTGCGACAGGTCCGCGAGTTGGGTTTCAACTGGATTGACGTTCAGCCAGGGCACCTGCGCACGCTGGAAAGCCGGCTCCTGGCGCAGGAGTTGGGCATGCGAGTTTCCTGCGTGGGCGCGTCATTTGGCCTGCCGGCCGGCGCTTCGCTCGACAGCGTTGACAGCGCTGCGCGGGAAGCCGCTGTGGATCATGTTAGGAAAACGATCGCATTCGCCGCGGACATCGGCGCCGACACGATCTATGTTGTGCCGGGCAAGGACGCTAGCGCGGAAGCGCTGGAGCGCTATGCCGAGTCCCTCTCGCGCCTGGCCGATGCCGCCAGCGAGAGAGCGATCAAAATCGCCATTGAGCATTTTCCGGGCACTGCGCTGCCGACAGCGGCCGATACCCTGGAATTCATCTTCGGGACGAGGCACAGGAATCTGTATTTGCTGATCGATACTGGCCACCTTCAGATATCCTGCGAAGAACCGGAACAGACGATTATCAATGCCGGCGACCGTCTGGCTTATGTCCATTTTGACGACAACGATGGCATTGGCGATTTGCACTGGGCATTGCTAGACGGCGTGATGACCGAAGAATCGCTGGCGACCACCATCGCCGCTCTGGATGGTATCGGCTACCAAGGCGCGCTCAGCCTGGAACTGAATCCCAAATTGCCAAAGGTCAAGCGAGCCCTGCAGAGTAGCCGCGACATTCTGATGCGCGCATGTCTTCTGTGAGAGACTTTATCCGCCGACCAAAGCCGGCATTAGTAGGAATGACCTGATCAATAAATTCCCAGTTCTCTTCCATGAGAAATATGTTTCGGGCATTTTCTTGACATGTTTCAGCAAATCAGATAAAGTTGTTTCCGATATTTGCTGGCTGCGCATACATGCTATGGGCGACTCGATACAGCGACAAAAGGGACAGACGACGATTCGCGATATCGCGCGCGAGGCTGATGTTTCTATATCTACAGTTTCCCGGGTCTTGAACGACCATCCCCATGTCGATTCTCTTACGCGCCAGGCGGTATGGAAGACAGCGACCGAGCTTGACTATCCATTTTCGCGGCTGCGCGGGCAGACCTCGAAGCAGGGGCGCACGATGGCCTTCCTGTCGTCGTCTGTAGAACAACATGCCCAGGTCTTGCCGGCGCTGTCTGGCGGTATTGAGCAGCTAATCGTCCGTGGCGCGCAGTCTGTCTTTGAAGACAGGCGCGTCTCGACGCATATTTACAAGGCGCTTGCCGATGTTGAGCACATGGTAGATGTGATCGAGGCGAATCATATCAGCGGGGTGATCTTTCTCGGCGGCGTCTTCGACCATGCGCTTTTGCGCAAATTACAGGCGCAGTCCATCCCTTTTGTTACAGCCGGCGGGCATGCCCATCCTCTTGATGGCAATGCCGTCATGGCAAATTATGTACAGGGTATGGTTTACGCGATCGGGCATCTGAAAGCGCGGGGGCGGCGGCATATTTGTCTGGTGAACGGACCGGAAACAACAAATACGAGCCGAGAGAAATACTGGGGCTATCGTCTTGCGCTTGGCTTGAACGATTTGCAGTACGAAAGCTATCAGACGACGCGCGGAACAAATTTCAATGTCGAGAGCGGCTTCGTCGCCACTTCGGAATTGCTTGGTCTGCACGAGCCGATGGACGCCATCATATATGCTGACGACGGTATGGCTGTGGGCGGTCTAAAAGCAATTCGCGAGTCGGGGCGCAAGGCGCCTGACGATATCGCGGTCATTGGGTTTCATAATTATGACTTCGCGCGCTTTGCCGACCCGGCGCTGACGACTATCGGCTTTGATATGCAGATGATGGGACGGCTGGCGGCACTGCGCCTGTGCAACTTGATGGACGGCGACAAGGACGACCCGCACGTGATGACAGTCTCGACCAAGTTGATCGTGAGAGACTCAACATGAGTCCAACTCTTGTGTTATCTGGAGCAAAGGAGAAATTGGTGTAGCCGAGCGTGCAATGGTCGGTCCCACCAGCCGGACCGCACGCGGCATCTTTGAGTTTGGGTTCAATTTTTTTCGACCGCGAGTATCGATCTTCAGTGAAAGGATAATTCAATGTTTAGGAGATCAACGTTCTTGCTGCTGGCATTGGTCATGATTCTGGCGATGCTGCCGCTTTCAATGACAGTTTCGGCGCAAAACCCGGATTGCGAAGGCGATGTCACCCTGACCTATTGGCATCACTGGGGCGGCAATCGCATTCCCTTGCAGGAGCATCAAGTCGCCGCTTTTGAAGACGCCCACCCCGGCATCTGCGTCGACAACATCTTCCTGCCCTGGGACAACCGCCTTCAGAATCTGCTGGCTGCCATCGCCGCCGGCAACCCGCCCGATGTGACCATGTTCGGCCGCCATGACCTGCCCTTCTTCGCTGCCACCGAGTCCATCATCCCGCTTGATGATTACATGGCTGCTGACGGCATCGATCCCGCCATCTTCCATCCGTCAGAATTTGCCGGAACGCAATTCAACGGCAAGACCTGGCTGCTTCCCCTGCCGGGCGGCGGCGCTTTCAGCATCGCCTGGTACAACACCGATCACTTCGCTGACGCCGGCATCGAGAAATTCCCCGAGACCTGGGACGAAATGCTGGAAGTCGCTGAAACCTTGCGCCTTGGCGATGGCAGCTTCCTTGAGCGCGTCGGCGTCAACACCCAGTCAACCAGCGGTCCCGGCGCCTTCCTGACCTGGCTGAACGCCAACGGGCAAGACTGGATTAGCGCAGATCTGCGCACGATTACCATCAACAACGAAGCCGGTGTCCAGGCTTTGGGATTCATGCAAGATATGGCTGAGATCAACTACGGCATCGAGGAGTTGAACGCCTTCTGGGAGATGGCCGGCGAATTCGATCAGGGTCCGCTGATCCAGGGTCTGGTCTCCATCGAGATCAACGGCTCCTGGACGCTCTTCCAGGTGGAAGACCATGCCGAAAGCCTGAATTACGATGTGGCGCCGATTCCCTACGGACCTATGGGCAACCCGGGCCGGCGCGGCGGCGCCCACGGCGGCTGGGGTTACATGATCCCGAAGAACGCCGCGCACCCGGATGAAGCCTGGAAGCTGGTCAAGTGGCTGACCACCGAGGTCGAAGGGGATGGCGCATGCTGGTTTATCCAGCAGCAGCAGCGTCCGTCGCCCCTGGTGGAATGCAACGGCTACGAGAAGGACGGCGTCGTGCATCCGCGGGCGGAAGCTCTGCTAGGCGTGGCTGCCTTGGACAATCTCGTCACCGTCTCGCCAGTACAGCCGGAAGCCAACCAGATCATCAATCGAATGGTCGAAGATGTGCTCTTCGGCGACAGCTCGATTGAAGACGCCCTGGCCAGCGCCCAAGCCGAGATTCAAGAACTGCTTGACGCCTTCTGGGAAGAATACGGCTAAAGCGATCTGTATCAGATTTGGGGCATCTTCAGGTGCCCCACTTCTCACTTCAAAATCCTGACGGTTTCGGAGTTAGGGCATGGCCACTTCATTTGGCTCGCAATTCAGCGCCCTGCGCGGCCGGCGGCGGGAACGATGGCGAGACCTCTCGCCCATGCGCAAGCGTGAAGCCAAGATGGGTTTGCTTTTCATCACTCCCTGGATCATTGGCGTTCTGCTCTTTTCGCTCTTCCCCTTTGTCGCGTCCTTCCTGCTTAGCTTCACCAAATACAATATCGTCGCCCCGCCAAGATGGGTGGGCATGGAACATTACGTTCATATCTTCACGGATGACCCGCTTTTCTTGAAGTCACTAAAAAACACCGGCGTATATGTTGGCGGCTCGGTCGCCATTCGCATCGTCCTCGGCTTCGCGCTGGCGCTTCTTCTTAACACCAAAGTGCGATTTCTTGGACTGTGGCGCACGCTGTTCTATTTGCCGTCCGTCGTGCCAATTGTGGCGCTGTCGGTCATATGGCTCTATGTGCTGAATGCCCGCGCCGGCTTGCTTAACTCATTTCTATACGCGATTGGATTGCCGCGCTACCGCTGGTTCGCCGACCCCGACATCGCGATGATTGGCTACTTGATCATGAGCACCACCTGGGTGGGCGTGACCATGGTTATTTTTCTCGCCGGTTTGCAGGGCATACCAGAAGAATATTATGATGCGGCGAAGATCGACGGCGCGAATATTTTCCAGCGCCTGCTCCGTGTGACCATCCCGCTAATGACGCCAACCATATATCTAAACATCCTAATCAATATCATTAACGCTTTTCAGGTCTTTACCCAAGTTTTCATTATGACAGATGGGCAAGGCGGTCCTCGTGACGCGACGCGAGTTTACGTCCTGCATCTATTTGACCATGCCTTCCAATACCTGCCGCCACAAATGGGCTATTCGTCGGCCCTCGCCTGGATTCTCTTCATGATCATTTTTGTCTTCACAGCGGTCATCGTGGCGACATCGCAGCGCTGGGTCTTTTATCAGGGCGGGGAGACGGATTGATGACTACAGCGACAGCAACTCAAGACTTCCTACATCGCGACCCGGTGAACCGTCTGACGCGAACTATCGGGCGTGTCTTGCTCTATCTCTTGCTCATCGTGATGAGCCTCTGGTTTTTGGCGCCGCTGTTCTGGATGTTCATGTCTTCGTTGATGCCTCTGGATCAAGTCGGCGTCTTCCCGGTCCAGTGGATTCCTCGCGTCTGGCAGCCGGAAAATTATACCCAGGCGCTGGAATTTTGGAATTTCGGCACCACCTTCCGCAACACCATGTTCATCGCCATCGTCTCTCTGATCGGCGATATCGGTTCCTGCACAATTGTGGCTTATGGCTTCGCGCGTTTCCGCTTTCCTTTTAGAGACACCCTGTTCTTGATCCTGCTGGCGACTTTGATGCTGCCCTTCGCGGTGCGCTTGATTCCAGTATACGCCGCCTACGACGCCATCGGCTGGATCGATACCTTCTATCCTTTGATCGTCCCGAATTTCTTTGGCAATGCCTTTTACATCTTTATCTGCCGTCAGTTCTTCCTCGGCATCCCGCAAGACTTGCTCGACGCGGCCAAAATCGACGGGGCGAGCGAAGTGCGTATTTTCACGCAAGTCATGATCCCGCTCGCCAAGCCCGCTATCGTCGTTATCGCCATCTTGAGCTTCCAGAATAGCTGGAACGACTTCTTGGGTCCATTGATCTACTTGAAAGATCCGGACCTGCACACGCTTGCTATCGGGCTTTACAAATTCACCTCACTGCCCGGGCAAGGCGGCATCTACAACCAGCAGATGGCCGCCTCAACCATGATGGTGCTGCCGGTCTTGATTGTCTTCTTCCTGTTTCAAAAGCAATTCATCCAGGGCGCGAATATCTCTGGCTTGAAGGGCTGAGGCGCCAGACAATGAATTCCTCTCCCAATATTCTCTTCCTGCTGGCGGACCAGCTCGGCGCGCGTTGGCTGCCCGTTTATGGTCACTCCGTCGTCTCAACTCCACAGCTAGAACGCTTCGCTCGCCAAAGTACCGTGTTTGAGCGAGCGATCACGACTGCTCCCGTCTGTACCCCCTACCGCGGCTGCCTGCTTAGCGGACTTTATCCCTCTCAAACTAGCCTGCTGGAAAATGGTCAAGCGTTTCCAACAGACGTGAAGAGCCTGGCTCGCCACCTAAACGAACGCGGATATGCGACTCATTACCTCGGAAAGTGGCATTTGAGCGGCGCCCCACAAGAGAACCGCTGGGTGCCTCCGCAGAGCCGAGCCGGTTTCCAGAACTTCATCGGCTGGGAGAGCCACCATGTCGACCATTATTCTGGCCTTATCTGGAAAGATAACCCCGAAAACGCAATACACATGCCGGGGCACGAAACTGACGCTTTGACCGATCTTGCAATTCGGCAGCTCGAAAAATGCGCTAGAGCCGACGCGCCCTTCTTCTTGACGCTGTCATATCAGGCCCCGCATCCTCCTTGCGCGCCACCGGAAGCATACGCTCAACTCTACGATAACCCTGCCCTTGCGACCGAGCCAAACGCGGATCCATCAGCCTGGTTCAAGCATGAGGCATGGCGAGCGGACTACGATGTCGAGCGCTTCCGCCAACTCTATTTCGCTGAAATCAGCCACCTGGATGCTGCTATCGGCCGACTTCTTAGCGCGTTGGAGCGGCTCGGCATGTGCGACAATACCTTGGTTGTCTTCACGTCTGACCATGGCGAGATGGCAGGCGCGCATGGACTCTTCGGCAAGGGCATGATGTACGAAGAGGCGCTGCATGTTCCTCTGTTAATCAGAGCGCCGGCTCAATCAGTTGGCTCGCGAACGAACTTTCCGGTCTCGACCATCGACTTTATGCCGACTTTGCTGGACTATGCTGGCGGTCAAATTGAACCGGATTTTGAAGGCATTTCGCTGCGGCCGCATATCGAAGAGCAATCGGCAGAGGTTGATCGAATCGTCATCAGCGAGTATCACAACTTCTGCGCTACATCACGGCAATGGAAACTTGTCACGGACGGGCGCACCCTCGCCGTCGACAGTCTGTACGATATCGCCGAAGATCCATACGAACTGAATAATCGACTGGAAGACCCTGCCTGTGCGAGCATTCAGGAAGAATTAAGTCGAACCCTGGCTCGCTGGCATGACCGCGTCGTCCTCGAATCGGCGAAAGCAAAGGCATTACCCGCACACTAGACTGAAAGCGCAATGCGATGGCATCAAATCAATATCTGAACGCAAGCGGCGTATTTCCCCATCTCGCTTTGACAGCCGAACTGGGACCGCCGCGTACCGAGTGCGGCATCGGCGCCATGATGGCTTGGGCTGGCAAGCTCTGGCTTGTCACCTATGTGTCGCACAAATCTCCCAGTGGCGTCGGTACCGGATTGTATACGATTGACGAACAACTCGAGATCAACAAGCATCCAGCCAGTCATGTCGGCACATATACCAATCGCATGGTGCATTGGCAGTCCAACCAACTGTTCATTGGACCGCATGTAATTGACGCCCACGGCAACGTTCGTACTGTAGAGGACTTGCTTGAAGTGCGAATATGTTCAACGATGCGACATCTTCATGACCCGCAAAATATGGTTTATATGCTGGGTATGGAGGGCGAGTTTTATGAGATGAATGTCCACACTCTTGAGACCCGCTTCTTGGCGGATCTCACGGTGGAGCTAGGCGTTCCCGATCATCAATACGCGCATTTTAAAGCGGCTTACAGCAACTTCGGTCGGGTCGTTGTCGCCAATAACAGTTATGACGAGCGAGATTTCACCGGCGTGGAGGCTGCGGGCCGATTAGCGGAATGGGATGGCGAACGCTGGACCATCATCGAGCGCAACCCATTCATCGAGGTCAACGGTCGCGGAAATTTCGCTGGTACCATCTTCGCCATGGGCTGGGACAAGCGCTCCGCGATCCTGCAAGTCTTCACCGAAGCCGACAGACAATGGAAACGCTATCGCCTGCCCAAAGCCAGCCACTGTTTCGATCACATGTGGCAGACCGAATGGCCCCGCATCCGCGAAGTGGACCACGAACGTTTCATTATGGATTGCCACGGCATGTTCTACGAATTGTCCCCCTGGGCGTACGAGAACCATGTTTGGGGCATCCGACCGATTTCGACGCATCTGTGGGTGCATGGCGATTTCTGCACATATCGCGGCATGCTGGTGCTTGGCTCAGACAACGCCAGCCCGCACGGTGGCGCCAACCACCTAGCCGGCGAGCCGCAGTCCGGCTTGTACTTTGGCAAGACAGACGATCTCTGGCAATTCGGCAAACCCGCTGGCTGGGGCGGCCTTTGGTGGGAGGATGAAGTCATTTCCGGGCAAAGCTCCGATCCCTACCTGATGACCGGCTTTGACAAAAAAGTGCTTCACCTTAGCAATGAAGGTCCCAGCGATCTTACGTTCATGGTGCAGGTCGATTTTCTGGGCAACGGCAGATGGAAGCGCTACGATGCTTTCACCGTTGCGCCCTATGGCTACTTTCATCACGTGTTCCCCAGTGGATTTAGCGCGCATTGGCTGCGCATAACCCCCGAAGAAGATGGTAGCGCCACCGCCTACTTGACCTATACTTAGTCGCAAATCTGTGAAGAATTCATAATAGCTGGAGTATGAACATGCAAGGATTTACCGAGCTTACCCAAGCCCAGCGCCTTCAATTTCGCGATGAAGGCTATTTGATCGTCCGCAACGCAATTGATGAAGAGATGATCAGCCGTCTCATTGCAGCTGGGGATCGGCTCATCGACACGGACGAGCGCTTCAATCGCTACCAAACCAGCGAATATTATGATGGCTTCCGCAACTGTATTCCCATGGACGACGCCTTTACCCCCTTGCTGACAAACGGGATCACCTTGCCGCTCGTCATACAGCTGTTGGGTTCGAATCTGCAGCTTTCCACTAGCCACCTTATCTATCGCCATCCCGACCCGCCGGGCACACCGGATAGTGTGCGACGCCCGGGCTGGCACCGTGACGGCGGACGCACGCAGCTTGATTTGGGTCAGGACAATTATCCGCGCCTGGGCTTGAAGTGCGCCTTCTATCTTACCGACTTGAGCGAACCGAACTCCGGCGTCACCATGTTGGCGCCCGGCAGCAATCAACTCACAGAGCGAATCGATATCCCCGAAGGCGCAACGGATCCTGTGAATGCAATTGAGCCGCTTCTGAATCCAGGCGATTGCGTCATCTTCGAATACCGCACCTGGCACGCCGGCGCGCCAAACTTCACTGAAATGACGCGCAAATGCGTCATGATTGGCTATTGCTACCGTTGGCTGAAACCGATGGATTACATCAAGCAAGAGCTTTCATTTCTGGAGAAGCTCACCGACATTGAGAAATATCTTGTCGGCGAAGAAGTCGATGATACGCCGGAGTTTCAGCCGAGCGGCGGCTACAATCCCCTGAACGAATGGTGCGCCCAGCATGGCGTCGAGCAAGATCGGATGGGCGATTGAGGCGTGAAACCCAACATCCTGCTCATCTACACTGATCAGCAGCGCTTCGATACTGTTTACGCCCTGGGCAACAGTTGGATACGAACGCCCAATCTCGACCGGCTGGCGCAAGAGGGTGTGGCCTTTACCCACGCGACGACGCCCTCGCCTGTCTGTCTGGCCAATCGCTGGAGCCTGCACAGCGGTCAATGGACGAGTACACACGGCTGTTACTCCAATCACCATCCGGGCCCGCGGCCGCCAACCGATATCCCAAATATGTTGCGCGACGCCGGTTATGTCACCGGCCTGAGCGGCAAGAACCACTCCTTCCTGACCGCTGCCGACTTCGACTACTGGGACGAGAATCCAACGCTGGAATCGCATCCAGAATGGAACGAGTATCTGGCGTGGACGCGATACAGGCGGCGCAAGTATCCGCGCCTGGCGGAAGAACCTGTGCCGACCTCGGTGACGGCGGAGCACGCCAAGACCGAATCCGCGCTCAGGTTTATGGACCGCTACAGAGATTCCGGCCGGCCCTTCTTTCTCTGGCTTTCGTATCTCTATCCGCATACGCCCTACGAGGCGCCCGAGCCGTACTTCTCGCTCTATGACAACCTGCCGCCGCCGCGAGTCGAGCTGGACGGGCTGGCTGCAGCGGGCAAACCCTTCCGACAGCAATTTCACCAACGCAACAACGACGCCTTGATCCCTTTCACCACAGCGCAAATCGACCTGATGCGCCGGGTTTATTACGGCATGGTGACGCTGATAGATAGCGAAATCGGCCGGATACTCGACTTTCTCGAGGCTCATGACCTGAGCGAAAATACCTTGCTAGTCTTCACGAGCGATCATGGCGATTATCTTGGCGACCACGACATGGTCGCCAAGAGCCCCGCGCTCTACGATGCCTTGGCGCGCGTACCCTTCATCGCGCGTTGGCCAGGCCGAATCGACAGCGGGCGCCGCGACGACCGCTTCGCCTCGCACATTGATCTGATGCCGACCTTCGCGTCCGCGGCCGCTGTGCCTTGCCCGGCGCAGGCGCAAGGCGCGAACCTGCTGCCATTCCTGCGCGACGGCGGCGAGAGCGCGGCCATCCGCCCTTACACCATCAGCGAGTACGGCGTGCCGGGCGAGCCCTATGATGAAGCCCGCCTGCTGAGCGAGGGACTGAAAGGCCGGGTCTTCACCAATCCGGCGGATGACCGACTGCCGTGGGAGGGCAATCCAGTCGCACTGGCTGGCCGCATCCGCATGATACGCAGCCACGATTGGAAGCTCATTGCCGAAGATCACGGCGCCGGCGAGCTCTACGATCTGCAGGCTGATCCACATGAACTGGCGAATCTGTGGGATAATCGGCAGTATGAAAGCGTCAGGGACGAATTACAATTGACGTTGCAGCACTGGCTCGCATCCATAGGTTTGGAGGAGAATCAATGAAACTAGAGAATCAGATCCCGCGCATGACCCAGTTGCCCTTTTCATCCACTGTCCGCCCGCCAAAGACAGTCCGCATCGACAGCGACCTCGTCATCGTCGGTGGTGGGTTGGCCGGTACCTGCGCCGCTATCACCGCAGCCCGCGCCGGTATCAAAGTTGTGCTAGTGCAAGACCGACCGGTCCTCGGCGGCAATGCCAGCAGCGAAGTCCGCCTCTGGGCGCTGGGCGCCACATCGCACATGAACAATAACAATCGCTGGGCGCGCGAAGGCGGCGTCATCGACGAAATCCTGGTAGAGAACATGTATCGCAACAAAGAAGGCAATGCGCTGATCTTCGATACCATTCTGCTTGAAAAGGTCGTCGAAGAAGACAATATAACCCTGTTGCTCAATACCGCCGCTGTCAGCCTATCGAAGTCAGACGGCGAGACGATCGAAGCTGTCACCGCCTTCTGTAGCCAGAATTCGACGCAGTATGAGCTTTATGCCCCGCTCTTCTGCGATGCCTCCGGCGATGGCATTGTCGCTTTTCAAGCGGGCGCGGCTTTTCGCATGGGCGCCGAATCGAGCGAGGAATTTGGCGAGAAGTTTGCCCCCAGCGAAGAATACGGTTATCTGCTCGGACATTCGATTTATTTCTACACCAAAGATATCGGCGTGCCCGTCAAGTTCGTCCCCCCCAGTTACGCGCTGGAAGATATCACCCAGATACCCCGCTTCCGCAGTTTTAATACCGCTACCGATGGCTGCCGGCTGTGGTGGATCGAATACGGCGGCCGGCTCGACACCGTGCACGAGACCGAGACCATCAAATGGCAACTCTGGAAAGTCGTATACGGCGTCTGGAACTATATCAAGAATTCGGGCGAGTTTCCCGATGCCGAGACACTGACCTTGGAATGGGTCGGGCATATCCCAGGCAAGCGCGAGAGCCGCCGCTTCGAAGGCGATTATATGCTGATTCAGCAAGATATTATCGAGCAGCGCCAGCATTACGACGCAATCTCGTTTGGCGGTTGGTCGATCGACCTGCACCCGGCTGATGGCGTCTTCAGCGAAATGCCAGGCTGTGATCAATGGCATGCCAAGGGCGTCTATCAAGTGCCCTATCGCACACAATACAGCAAGAACATACGTAATCTCTTCATCACCGGGCGCATCATGAGCGCCTCACATGTCGCCTTCGGATCGAGCCGCGTCATGCTGACCCTGGCTTCGGCCGCGCAGTCGGTGGGTATGGCGGCCGCTCACTGCATCCAGCGGGATCTGCTGCCGCGCGATATCGCCGATCCCGATAATGTCAAACTGCTTCAGCGTGACTTGCAGCGCGTCGGCGGCTATATCCCGCAGTTCAGACTGGACGACGAAGAAAACCTCGTCCGGCAGGCTACGGTAACCGCTTCCAGCAAACTCTGCCTGGAGAACCTCCCGGACGACGGACCGCGTCAAGTATTGCAGCGCCCCTACGCCCAGATGCTGCCCATACAACGTGGGCGCATCCCGCAGATGAGCGTGACGGTCGATGTCGCTGAGCCGACGAATCTTGAAGTGCATCTGCGAACAAGCAGCAAGCTGGACAATCACAGTCCCGATGTCATCCTGCGGTCGCTGAGCTTCAATCTGCCCGCTGGCGATAATCAAGTCATCGACCTGGACTTCGACCAACTGATCGATGATTCGCGCTACGTCTTCGTCTGTGTCATGGAAAATCCGGCGGTGCGCCTCCATCTGAGCAATATGCGCGTCACCGGTTTAATCGCGCTTCAATACTGGCGGAGGCAGACGCCATTCGAAGACATCGGCGTAGAAGAATTTGAGTTCTGGACCCCGCCGCGCCGGCCCGCGGGCCAGAACATCGCGATGACCTTCACACCACCGATCAATGGATTCGACCCGCAGAATATATGCAACGGCATCGCCCGTCCCACATCCCAGGTCAACGCCTGGGTTGCAGACCCACAGGACCCCGCGCCCCAACTCGATATTAAGTGGCTCATGCCGCAGAGCATCAGCAAGGTGACGCTCATGTTCGACACCGATTTCGATCATGCTATGGAGACCACGCTGCGTGGACATCCTGAAGCCGTTATGCCCTTCGCCGTCAAACACTATCGCCTGCGAAACGGCGACGGCGCTGTGCTGGCGCAAGTTGCTGACAACCATCAGACGCTCAACGCCATCGCCTTTGATGAGCCTATCGAGATCAACCACTTGAAAATTGAACTGGTCGAAAGCCAGGGCGATGCGCCAGCCGCGCTTTTCGCCGTCCAGTGTTACGAATAACCAGAAATCGGGAGAAACTATGGTAAGCGCACGGGATGAGTTCTTCTTTGACCTACGAGGCTATCTCCTGCTAAAGGGCGCGCTGTCACAGCAAGAAATCCATGACGTCAACGAAGCGATTGACGCGCTTTTGCCGATGCAGCCCGGCGAATGGAAGGGCTACGTGCACGGCCACAATTACGGCGATGAAGACGGCTTGAATCTGCAGCAGATCTACGAAGGCGGCGAAGCCTTCGAGAAGCTGATTGACCATCCGTCCTGGATAGAGAAAGTCAAGTACTTTGTCGGCGGCGCCGATACCTTTGACTACAATCATGGTCCACTCTTCATCGACGAGTGCTTCGCCAATATTCGCGGTCCCGGCGAGGCCATCGGCCTGCATTCCGGCGGCCACGAAGGCACCAAACGCACGCAATTCCGCTACTACAACGGGCGCTTCCACTGTGGACAGATCAACATTCTGATGGCGCTTACGGACATCGGACCAGGCGATGGCGGGACCATGGTCATCCCCGGCAGCCACAAATCAAACTTCCTGCATCCTGACTTCGAGAAATACCGGATGCGG
This sequence comes from Chloroflexota bacterium, assembly GCA_011523735.1. Taxonomy (GTDB): domain Bacteria; phylum Chloroflexota; class Anaerolineae; order Aggregatilineales; family Phototrophicaceae; genus UBA6055. The sequence goes on along the minus strand of WTGB01000144.1, from coordinate 19,050 downwards.
AGTGAGGAGGCCTCTGTCGACGAAGTTGAAGGCGCGATTGAAATCCACATGGAGGCTGGCGATGCCATTCTCTTCGTGGACTGCCTCGGGCATGGCTCGGCCAAGCGCGTAAATCCGGGCGACCGCCGAATTATCGTCTACCGCTACGGTCCTTCCTGGGGCAATTTCCGCCACGGTTATCAAGTATCCGATGAGTTGGCGGCCCGCCTTAGTCCCGAGCGCCTGCAGATTGTGCGCCCCAAAGCGCCTCTTGTGCCCAATTAGCTGTTGAAGCCTAAGCTTGCAGCTCGCGCAAACGACGCTCGTCAAGCGCCACACCCAGCCCCGCAACTCTAGGAATCTCATAGAAGCCGCTGGCGCAAACGAGCGGCGATTCCAGCAACTGATTCGCGATCTCAAAGACCGGCGGCTGATATTCTAGCAAGTATAAATTGGGTATCGCTGCCGCAGTGTGAATGGACGCGGCGATGCAGATGCCCAAGCCAACGCTTAGATGCGGCGCCATTTTGACGTTGAAGGCTTCCGCCATCAAGCCTATCTTGATCACCTCGGAAATGCCAGCGCGCCCCACATCGGGCTGCAGAATGTCAGCCGCCTTCTGCATCAGCCAGGGACGGAACTGATAGCGACTGCGCTCGGTTTCGCCGTGGGCGATGGGCACCGCTACCGCCTGCGCCAACCGCGCATGAGATTCGATATCTTCCGGGTTGATCGGCGCCTCCAAGAAGCCAACGCCCAAGTCGCTCAGAGCATGTCCAAGCTGCACTGATTCGTCCAGCGTGTAGACCCAGTGCGCATCGAGCAGAAGGGTCGCCTCGTCGCCTAATGCCTCGCGCAAAGACCCAATACTTGTAATGTCTTCGCGGACGCCATGACCCGCCGCCAGTTTGAAAGCCTTATATCCCTTCTCCACGAATTCAAGCGCCAACTCGACTCGCTCATGAGCTGTCGGGCGTGGCAAACCCGAGACATAACAGGGAATCTTTTCACGAAACGCGCCGCCCAGCAGTTGATAGACCGGCTGCCCCAAGATTTTCCCCCGCAGGTCCCATAGCGCGACATCGCATGCGCTGATCGCGTCGAGCATGAAACCGCCGTAATAACCCCGCTCGCGCATCAAATCGTACATGACATTCCACAAAACATTGCCATCCAGCGGATCGCGTCCGATCAGCACCGGCGCCAAGAGTTGCTCGATAATCTGCTGGACGACCTCCGGCGCAACGGGCGCCAAGGCTTCTCCCCAGCCGACCAGACCCTCAGCCGTCGTGATCTTCACAAAAGCAGTCTCGAAATACGCGGAATAAAGCGCGCGATATGGCGGACGCAGAAAATAGGCTTCCTGACCAGCGCCTTTTGGCAGGACGCCTAGATAAGCTTCTTCGCGCTTGATGCGAAGCGGAATGGCTTCAACCCCAATTATTTGCATTGCTAATGTCCTTACATCGGGAGTGGTGAATTCTGTGGATGTGGCAACAAATAATCCTGACTCAGGAAAGAATATATGTAGGGGCAACCCTTGGGTCGCCCGCATCAGATTCTCCGGACGGCCGGATTATACCCGCGTAATTCACCACTCCTCCTACATCATCGTGTGGATTCGCATCTGCAAGACGGGTATAGTTTAGGAGATAGCGACAGGTTCTGCAAAGTCTTGCCAAGAAGGAAATCCCAAGGTGCTAAACGGCATATTCCAGATACTTCAGACACCCTTCGATGACCGAGGCGATATTGACTGGGAAAGTTTCGCCCGCCAGATAGAGTACTGCATCGCGGCACGCGTGCATGGCATGGTCGTCCCAGCGCTTGCCAGCGAGTTCTTCACGCTCAGCGATGCCGAACGCAAGCAAGTCGTGGCTTTTGCGGGTAAACAGATTGCTGGTCGCGCGCCTTTTGTCGTTGGCGTTCAAGGTTTGAATCAGAGCATCGCCCTTGATTTCGCCCGTCATGCTTGCGAACATGAGGCGACCGCATTGATGGCCATGCCGCCCTACCTGCGCAAAGCGCCCAAAGCGGAAGTGAGCGAATATTACCGCCAACTCGCCCAGTTCGATCGTCCACTCATCATACAGAATGCCCCCGCGCCAATTGGCACCCCCCTCTCCCCGCGAGAGTTGGTTGATCTCCTGGCCGCCGAAACCAACATTCAGTACATCAAGGAAGAAACTACCCCGATCCTGCAGCATATCAGCCAGATACTCGAACTTGACGAAGGCGACTGCCTGGGCGTATTCGGGGGCGCGAACGGCATCTATCTGATCGACGAACTGAAACGCGGAGCCTGCGGCAACATGCCAGCCGGGGGCATGGTCGATGTCCAGGTTAAAATCTACAACTTGTATCAGGCGGGCAAAGTCGAGCGAGCGGAATCCCTCAGTTTTCAGTTGCTGCCGCTCTTGAATTACGCCATGGTCTACGGCGTTTCTTTGCATAAATATGTGCTTTGGCGGCGCGGCGTGCTCAATTCGCCATTCGTCCGCGATCCGCAAAAGATCAACCTCAACGCCGATGACATTAGCGCCGTTGAATCCTTGTGGCAGCGCATCGCCAAGCACACAGTCGCGACTTTTCAGTTTAACTAAGTTCCCACGACCCATCAATACGTCCAAGTACGCGGCAACGGGCGCTCTATCTCCAAAAGACGCTTAAGCAACAACTGTCTGCATTCTGCCAGCGCCTTGGCATATTCACCTGATCCGGAAACATCATGATATTCGCCGGGATCGGCCTGTATATCCCACAACATCTCCCGACCGTCAGCATGTATCAGGTAGCGATACTGCGTCCTGCGCAGGCATTTCCAGCCGACGCCTTCCGTTACAGCGATATCTTTCTTCCGTTTGCCCTCACCCTCGATGATGCCCGCTAGGCTTTCCCCTTGCATAAATGGCGGAATCTGGACGCCAGCCAACTCAAGCAAGGTTGGAGCGATATCCACCGCTTCGACGATGCCATGATGCGTCCTTGGCCTGCCATCAGGCAGAGTAACGATCAGCGGTACTCGGCTCACGGCATCATCCGCCGGATAACCCTTGCCATAGCGTAGATGATCGCCCAGCCACTCGCCGTGATCGGAGGTGAAAACGACGATGGTGTCATCGGACCTGCCGCAGGAATCCAGCGCCGCCAGGATCCGCCCGACGTAATGATCCAACTCGCTGATCATCGCGTAATAGCCCCGTTTCGCCCGCCGCAGTTGCGCATCGGAGAATGGCGCCTCCGGTTCTTTCGGGCGGCGCTGATCGATTTCGCTCGGATATTGCGGAACTGACAACTGCGCCGGTTCATAGAGATCGAGATACTTCTGCGGCGAAATCCAGGGCGCGTGGGGCGAATAGAAGCCGGCGATGCAAAAGAAGGGCTCATCACCTGCGCTTCGGATGAATTCAGAAGTCTGCTCGCCGACAAAAGCGCTGTGTGTCAAATCCTCATCCGCCGCGAACGGAATCCCGCCGTCAAAGTCATATCGTCCGTCTGGATCACCACGGTGTGCGACATTGTCAACAATGCCCATCGTCCGTTGCCAGACGCGCGCCGCTGGCGGGATGCCAGCGCTAATGCCATCCATCTGCTCCGGCGCCTTCCGCCTCGCCCAGGCGCGATAGGCGTCTTCATATACGCCCGGCTCATCGGCGATCTCCAAATGATCGAAGCCATAAGACGGATGCGGCAGTCGATGGTCGCGATTGGCATGCGGCCGGAAATGCAGTTTGCCAATGTTGGCGCTGCGATAACCGTATTGCTTCAAGATTCGCGGCAATGTCACAACCTCTTCGGGCACGGGGACGCCCATGTGACTAATGCCAAGGCTCGAAGGATAACGACCGGACAACATGCTGATGCGGCTTGGCATGCAGACAGGATTCTGTACAAAGTGGTGAGTAAAACTTGTGCCACGCGCCGCCAATGCATCCAGGTTCGGCGTGACAATTTCATGATTGCCGTTCGCTCCCAAAGCGTCCCAGCGCTGCTGATCGGTATACAGAATGAGGATATTGGGTCGTTTCATGAGCCTGCTCCCCTGCCCGACAATGCGAGCAATTTTAGCAACTGCGAGTCTCGGGGATAGTGTATACATTTCGGTTAATTTTCCTCCGAGCAGATTCCACTACCTCTACCAAAAAACTGCGAATTGTAGGGCCGACCTTTCAGGTCGCCCGAAATATACACCGCCGCATCGACGCCTGATCAAATACCTCGCCTCGCATTTTCTATTCCCACCGACTTCGATACACTGCCGTCTCGGAGATAATGTTGACTAAGTCTCGACTGGAAGACTATTATGTGTGCTACTCTCATAGATACTCTTTAGCAAACACATTAGCATAAGCGCGACAACACAACCCCAACGAGCAACCTGTAGTGAAAAGGAAAGAAAATGGCTATTGCTGATTTTGAGAACATTACACAGGTGGAGCTTTCCCAAGAAGCATTTGACCAAGCCCTTCGCGACAACCTGTATTACACCCGCGGGCAAGCTATATACACTGCGACAAAACACGACCTCTATGTCGCGCTCGCCCATACCGTGCGTGACTACATCATGTACAACTGGCAGCAAAACGTCGATTGCTATTACCGGCAAAATCCCAAATTCGTCTATTACCTTTCTGCCGAATATCTCCTCGGGCAGCAATTGGAAAAGAATCTCTTGTATACGGACACTTACGCTCTCGCGCGGCAAACTATGCAGAAGCACAATATTGACATCGCCGACCTCATCGCTCTGGATATTGAGCCGGGCTTGGGCAATGGCGGTCTCGGCCGCCTTTCCGCCTGCTTCATGGACTCTCTCGCCACGCTTAATATCCCCGCCGTCGGCTACGGCATCCGCTATGAATACGGCATTTTCCGGCAGAGTTTTCGCGACGGCTGGCAAGTCGAGAGCCCTGACGAATGGCTCTATTACGGCAATCCCTGGGAATTTCCACAGCCGGACGATATGGTCGAGGTCGGCTTTGGCGGCCGGACCGAACACTATACGGACCTTGACGACAATTATCGCGTCCGCTGGATACCGGCTCAGACGATAATGGGCCAGCCCTATCATACGCTCGTGCCCGGCTACAACACTAAAACCGTGAATATGCTCCGCCTTTGGAGCGCCCGCGCCACTCGCGAATTTGACTTGCAGCTATTTGATGTTGGCGATTACACGCGGGCTGTGGAACAGAAGACCAGTTCCGAGAATGTCACCAAAGTACTCTATCCTAACGACAATACGCCGCAGGGCAAAGAGTTGCGCCTGAAGCAGCAGTACTTCTTTGTCGCCTGCTCACTAAACAACATCATCAAACGTTTTATGATCAAAAATGTAGAATGGGAAGAGCTTCCGAACATTGCCGTCATCCACTTGAACGATTCGCATCCTGTCATCGCCATCGCTGAACTCATGCGACTGCTCCTTGACGAGTATCATCTCGGCTGGGAACGCGCTTGGAATATCGCGGAAAGGACCTTCGCCGCAACCCAACATACTCTGCTGCCCGAAGCGCTGGAGAAATGGCCCGTCTGGCTGATGGAACGCGTCTTGCCGCGTCACCTGGAAATCATCTACGAAATCAACCGGCGTTTCCTCGACATCGTAAGGATGACTTTCCCGAACGATACCGCCAAAGTCGAAAGCATGTCCATCATCGAAGAAGGCGCCGAGAAGCAGGTGCGCATGGCCAACCTCGCCTGCATCGGCAGCTATTCGGTTAATGGCGTTGCCGAGTTGCAGTCCGAGCTTCTGAGAAGGCGCGTCTTCCCTGACTTCGCCGCTTTGTGGTCCCAAAAATTCGGCAACAAGACAAATGGCGTCACACCCCGGCGCTTTATGCGGCTGGCCAATCCCATCTTGTCCGATCTCATCACCGATCGCATAGGGGACGGCTGGCTGACAAATCTCGAAGAACTATTGCGGCTGGAAGCGTTTGTCGATGATCCGGACTTCCGTCAAGCCTGGCGAGCGATGAAGCGGGATAACAAATTGCAACTGGCAGAATATATAGAGAGACATCTTGGGCTGAGCGTCAACGCCGACTCCATGTTTGACGTCATGGTCAAACGGCTGCACGAATACAAGCGGCAACTGCTGAAGACGCTGCACATCATCTATCTTTATCAGATGCTGAAGCGGGATCCGCAGGCACAGCAAGCGCCTGTCACCTTTATCTTCGGCGCCAAGGCCGCGCCCGGCTATTACATGGCCAAGCTGATTATCAAACTGATCAATTCGGTCGCCGATGTCGTCAATCGCGACCCGGTCTCCGCCGATCGCTTGCGCGTCGTCTTTATCCCGAATTTCAACGTCACCGTGGGCCAGTTGGTTTACCCCGCCGCCGATGTCTCAGAGCAGATTTCCTTAGCCGGCAAAGAAGCTTCCGGCACTGGCAACATGAAATTCGCCCTCAACGGCGCGCTGACTGTAGGCACGCTGGATGGCGCCAATATAGAAATCCGCGAACAGGTTGGCGAAGAGAACTTCTTTCTTTTCGGCTTGACCACCGAGGAAGTCTTCTCGACAAGAGAAAACGGTTACAATCCACGCGAGTACTATGATAGCAACGCCGACCTGCGTGAGGCCATCGACTGGATCGCCAGCGGCCAATTCTCCGGCGGCGATACCAACCTTTTCCGCCCTATCGTCGACTCCCTGCTCTATCACGATGAATATATGCTCTGCGCCGATTTCGCCAACTATCTGGCCTGCCAGGGTGAAGTCGCCAGCGCTTATGCCGATCAAGAACGCTGGACCACCATGTCGATTCTTAATGCCGCGCGCTCCGGCTTCTTTTCCTCCGACCGGACCATCGCCGAATACAATCGTGATATCTGGCGTGCCTCTGTGCTTGACCTGGCTGATTAGTATACAAAGTCGACAGCTTCGCTCAAAGAATGACGACCAGACATGTCATGCAACGTTCAGCGATAGGGATCTAAACCTGATGCGGACGCCTGCGGACGAAATCCTAGTACGATAACGCTCAGGAGGCCAAGACATGAATTCAAGCGCTAACGCCCGCATTTACATTGATACGAAACGGGCAATAAGCGAGATCTCACCGCTTTTGTTTAGCGGCTTCGCTGAACACATGGGACGCTGCATTTATGAGGGCATCTACGACCCGGCGTCGCCACATGCCGACCAAAATGGCTTCCGCAAAGATGTGCTGGCTGCCCTCCGCGAATTGAATTACCGCTCCATGCGCTACCCCGGCGGCAACTTCGTCAGCGGCTACCACTGGGAAGACGGTATCGGACCAAAAGAACTCCGTCCCCGCCGCCGCGAACTGGCTTGGCAATCTATCGAGACCAATCAGTTCGGCACCGACGAATTCCTTCAATTCTGCCGCGAGATCAATACAGAGCCAATGCTCGCAGTGAACATGGGCACGGGCAGCATCCAAGACGCCGCCAACCTGGTCGAATACTGCAATGCCCCTGCTGGCGCCCGGTTCAGCAACATGCGCGCCGCCAACGGACATCGCGAACCCTACGGTGTCAAGTATTGGTGCCTCGGAAATGAAATGGATGGACCCTGGCAAATCGGCCATCTTGATGCGCTTGAATATGCCAAGAAAGCGCGCGAAGCCGCCAAGCTGATGCGCCTGCACGATAATGCTATTGAGCTCGTACTCTGTGGCTCCTCAAGCTCGCAAATGCCGACCTATCCGGAGTGGGATCGCATTGGGCTTGAGCACTGTTGGGAGCTGGTAAATTACCATTCGATGCACTATTACGCCGGCAATCTTGCTGGCGATACCCCGAGCTACCTTGCCCTTAACGCTGTGCTAGAAGACTATATCGATTCCGTGTCTGGACTGCTCCGCTACGTCAAAGCTAAGGCTCGCTCCAAACACGATGTCTATTTGTCTTGGGACGAGTGGAATGTCTGGTATAAAGCTCGCGAACCTAAGGACATGCGCGGCAATTGGACGGAAACGCCGCATCTCATTGAAGAGGTGTATAATCTCGAAGACGCGCTGGTAGTCGCGCAATGGCTTAATTTGTTTCTGCGCAAAGCCGATGTCCTGAAAATCGCTTGCATCGCGCAAATCGTCAACGTCATCGCCCCGATTCTAACCAAAGGCAACAACCTCCTAAAGCAAGCGACATACTATCCCTTGCTTATGTTCAGCCAAATGGCCAGCGGCAATTCGCTTGACGTGCTGGTGGAGTCCCCGCGTTACGAGACGAAGGAATACGGCGATATGCCGCTGTTGGACGTTTCCGCCGCCTATGATCCCGCCGCGAACAAGAACACCATCTTCATCGTGAATCGCAGTCTCGCCGAAAGAGTACCGCTCGAAATCCGCTGGCAGGACGCCAAGCCGAAACGCTTTGCGTCAGCACAGCAACTCGCCGGCGATGATCCGAAAGCCGCCAACAGCTGGGACAATCCCAACCAACTGATAACGCAGGCGATTGATACGCCGCGCATAATCGACGGCGCCGCCCAATTGAGCTTGCCGCCGCTATCGTTTACAGCGTTAAGCGTCGAGTTTTAGGCTTAGCCGAGGCTCTGGCTGACACTCGGCTCCGTGTTAATGGCGACTCGACTGCCACTCTCATTTGATGCGACCGCGGCCAACATTATCTCAGTAACATGACGCGCCATCCACAGATTGGAAATCTCTGGCTGCTGACCGCTCTTGATACATTGCAGCCACTCCTCATGCTGATTGGCAGCCGGCGCCAGCGAGATCCGTTCGACGATAGGTTCCGCCCACTCGCGTTCGAAAGAACTTGGACGGATGTAATCGATGCTATCATCATTCCGCTTGATGAGCTTCCCCGCGGTGCCATGCGCGCGCAAGTAGGACGATCGCGCCGGATCGCACCAGCCCGTTTCAGCCGTCGCCAGCGCCCCATTCGCCATCTCCAATATCAGCGTTGCCGTGTCTTCCATCGCCGTCGGCTTGGCCACCGTGCGCATCCGAGCCGTAACGAAATCCACCTTTCCCAACAAGGCGACAATGTTCGCGATCGAATACACGCCCATGTCGATCAATGCCCCGCCGCCGGCCGTCTCAGCATCGAAAAACCAGAAGTCGTTTTCCACGCGCGGCTCTTCAAAGCTGTCGGTCACTTCAGCATAATAGACCTCAGGTCCCCCGTGGCTATGCCGAGCGAAAGCGCCGGAGGCTTTGCCAACGGCGCCGGCAAGCAATTGCCTGCGCATCTCATAAACGACCGCATCAAACGAAGGCCGGCAATACACCACCAGGTCGGGCCGCGCTTCGCTGGCCGCGACTAACTGATCGGCTTCGTCCAGCGTCGTGCACAGCGGCTTTTGCATGAAAAGGTGCAAACCGCGCCCCAGCGCCGCCAAGCCCGCTTCGGCGTGCAATGGATGCGGCAGCGCGACGATCACCGCGCCCAAAGCCTCATCGTTGAGCAGGTCCGACCAATTCGTCGAATATCGCGGCACATCAAAACGCTCGCAGAGCAGACGGAGGCGACTCTCGGTTCGGCCGCAGATATGCGTCACGCGCATGCCTTCGACCTGAGCGATCTCGGGCAGATGGCTTAGCGCTGCGATACCCCCGGCGCCCAGTATGCCAACATTAAGCATTGATGTATCCTCGCAAGAAAGCGTAGCTGCGCCTGATCGAGCCGATCATGTCTTCATTGCCCGTCTCGTCTTCAATCGCAAGTACGCCGCTGTAGCCAATATCTCTAAGCGCTTGAATATAGCCATCCCAGGGCACCAAACCTTCGCCGCAGGTAGCTTGCCGCGTTTCCGGATTCCAGTCTTTCGCGTGCGTATGAATGATCTTGTCGCCGAGGATATGCACACCCTGAATTGTTCCGGCTTCTGTGCCAAATCTGAGCAGGTTGCAAGGATCGTAATTCACTTTAAGCCAGGGACTGTTGACCTCGTCAATGAAGTCTCCCAAAGCCTGAGGCGGTTCCTGCCCGGTCTCCAAAGCGAAATACACCCCGACCTTCCCGCTGTGTTCGGCGATTTCGCCCACCGAACCCAGAAGAATCTCATAGGCTGGGTCGGACCGGTCTTCAGGCAATACCCCGGCGTGAGTCGTCACGATGTTGCCCCCCAGCTGGGCAGTGGTGTCCAACGCCTGCTTCGTCTTGTCTATCCGCCAGCGCAAGCCCTCGCTTTCCTCCAAGCCACCGTATGTCACCGCGCCCTGCAACTGCGCGCAAAAGCCGCTGAACGAAAGCCCTAATGACTCCGCGATCTTCACCACTTCGCGGCGGTCGGCGGCCGAACCAACCTCGGGGTCAAGTACACACGGGCGGAATTCGAAGTCGACGACCCAAGGCTGCACCGATGTACAGCCTATTTCAGCCGCGATTTCCATCTGTCGCGCCAATGCCCCTACATCGGGCGTCGCCCCCAAAGTCCACAATGCGCAGCCAATTGACATCTCAGCCATATTCTTCACCTCACTTCATCCTGACGACCAGCCAATATTATGGTAGCAAATCTCACAGAATAAAGCATTTATTCGCGCCGGCTCTCATCACCGCCTCAACTTGACAAAAACATGCCTTCGCGTTAGTCTCGATTCATGGTTAATCCCACGCGACTCTGACAACTTGATCATTTCGTCAAGTTTCGCTTGTCGTTGTGTCCACGCACACCGACAGTCTGAGCATTTCAGATAGAGCGGCAAAGCTCGTAGATCCGTCAAGTTGCTGTATCACTAGAAACGCTGAGACGACCGGCATAGTGGCATTGACCTGTAGTGCTAGGCTGTATTGAAAACGGTTTATCGGAATTGTAGGAGGGCAAGAGCATGAATCGCAAGACTTTGTTCGTTTACCTAGGTACGCTGCTCGCAATGATCGCGCTGATTCCCGTTGGCATGGTTCAAGCAGATGGCCACTGTGAATTCGCCGATGAAGCCATCACCATCGGCGCGCTGGTGCCTCTATCGGCGCCGGGCTCTGTCGAAGGCGGTATCGCCATGCAATGGGCTATTGAACACGCCGCGTCCGGTATCAACGCGGATTGCGGCATCCAAATTAACGGCGGCAATTATCGCTTGGAGATTGTCGTCGGCGACTCGGAAGGAAGCCCGGAACGCGGTCAAGCCGCGGTCGAACGGCTCATACTTGAAGATAATGTTGATGCCGTTGTTGGCGTCTACCATAGCGCGGTAGGTTTGGCCACGATGACCATGTTGGACGATAATGGCATACCGACTGTATTCTCGGAGCCGTGGAACGACAATGTCAGCGCCAACGGCATCATCGAATATGAAGGCAAGCCGCCCAGAATTGAAGATGGCATAGATCACATCTTCCGCATTTCGCCTGCCAGTTCCATGGTTGGTCCCGTTGTCGTGAATTGGCTGCTATCGCTAGGCGTTGAGAATGTGGTCCTGATCGCTGAAAACACCGACTACGGCCAGCCGGCAGCAGCGGATGAAACCGCGCGACTCGAAGCGGCGGGCGTCAATGTAGAGAAGCTGGATGTCGAACTTGGCACGGAAGATTTCGTGCCGATATTGAGCCGAATCCAAGCGAGCCCGGAAACGCCTGACGCAGTCCGCCTGCTTGTGACAGGCGAAACCTCGCTCAATCTCACGCAGCAAATGGCGGAGCTTGGCATCGCGCCGACCGGTGACACTATCTGTGTTACCAATCAGTATGCCTTTAATTCCGACACATATTGGGGGACGGTGCCGGACGGCAATTACTGCGCTTTCAACCGCGTCGGCATTATTCCCAGCTTGTTCAACGATCTGGGAACGGAATTGAATGCTGCATTCGAAGAAGCTTGGGGCAAGCTTGTCCCCAGCTACGCGATGGCATCGTACGACGCCGTTCACATCATTGCAAATGCTATGGAACAGGCGGGAAGCTACAGTGATGCCGCCACCATTGTCGCGGCCATCGAGGCGACTGACCTTGAACTGTCGCAGGGCCGTTACTACTTCGACTACGGCAGCCACAATCCCGATCTGCCTGAAGGCACGCCGGCCTTCATGTGGCATCAGTGGCCCGATCCCATCGTTACTGTCATGCAGTACTTCGAGCAAGATCAAAGTGCGCTGAACGCCGCAGTTGTCTATCCGGAGGTCTATCAGACTCACGGTTCCTCCTACATCGTACCCGGCACTTCGCCATAGCGTTACAAAGCGCGGGGGCGGCATATCATGTCGCCCCCGCCCTAACCCGACAATCTTTACGAGCGGCTCTCGCTAGTCTGCCACCTTACAATTAGATACGCGGTGCTGGCTTATGGTTATACAAGACACCCTTTTTGTATTATGGCTGCTGGCCGCCGGTCCTCTCTGGGCGGCACTTGGCATGTTCCTTCTCCCGTCGGTGAACCAGGGAAAAGCTGAAAAAGACCAAATCTCTACGACCACGCTCCGAATCGCCGGGGTTGTCGCCGGGTTTGCCCTGGGACCAATCGGCGTCGGACTATTCTATTTTGAACCCGCCCTAATTCGCCGCACAACACTTACCGCCGGCATAATCTTGACCGTGTTTGTTTCTTCCCAAGTGCTTGTGCGAATCATAAATCCAGACTTGCCCTCGGGCCTGTGGCTGATCCTGGCTGGACCGCTTTGGGCGGCGCTGGCGGCCTACTTTCTGCCACGACAATACCGCGCCGTCGAAGCGAATGATCAAAATGTTCTCACCGCCGCAGCCTTGGGCGGATTTGCTATCGGTCCCCTCATTTTTGGATTGATGTGGAAGAATACCCCCAAAATCAGCCGCGACTGGATGATCGTCCTCGGCTCCCTAGGCGCCTGGCAGATCTACACGCTTTTCGCCATTCATAACGCCACCAATCCCTGTGTGGCCGCGCCTTTCCATATTACATACCTAACTCAGCAGACCGCGAACGGCATCGTCATTGGCGCGATATATTCCCTCATGGCGGTCGGCTTGACGCTGATCTATTCCGTACAGGGCATAGTCAGCTTCGCGCACGGCCAACTCTACATGGTCGGCGGGTATTTTTCTTTTTACTTTTTGCTGCATGGCTCCAACGTACTCAGTGAGTTGACTGGCGCCGAAATAAGCATCAATCCAATTTGGGGCATACCAGTCGCCGCCGTCATAGTATTCATCATGGGCGCGGTCTTCGAGCGCATCTTCCTCAAGCCCATGCACGAAGGTCTGATTGAACGCGTTTCAGAATACGCCATCTTGATCACCTTTGGCTTTGGCTTCTTCATTGAATACACCACGCTGGCAATTGCCGGACCCTTTCCGCAGCGCGCAGACAGATTTATCGAAATCCGCCGTTTCCAACTCGCGAAAACACAGATCACAGAAGAATTTGCTTTTGGTCCCATCAACATAATCGGCGACCGCGCTTTCACGATGGTCGTCGGCATAGTGCTTATTTTTGCCCTGCTCTACTTCCTGCAACGCACCTGGACAGGCCGAGCCTTGCGCGCCACCAGCCAGGACCGACAAGCCGCCGCCGTAACCGGCATAAACCCAACTAATATGAACACCTTGTCCTTTGGCCTCGGCTCGATGCTCGCAGCCATGTCGGGCGCAGCGCTTATACCGATATTCGCCTGGGTGCCCTGGGTCGGCGCGGAGATGGTCGGCCGGTCATACGTTATCGTTGTGCTTGGCGGCTTGGGTTCAGTGCCGGGCGCTCTGCTCGGCGGGATCATCGTTGGCATCGTCGAGGCCCTGGGCGCCGGCTGCCATCCTGATCCCAGCCGAGGCGCCGCCTACAAGGAAGCCTTCGCCCTCGTGATCTTCGCCTTGGTCCTGCTGCTGAAACCCACCGGGCTCTTTGGAAGGGAGCAGACATAATCATGGCTTTCTTCAATCGTTTCGAGTCCTACATCGATAAGAATATCGGCCGCCGGCGCTTTGGCTACATTGTTTTGGGGCTGATCATTCTATTCTTCCTCTGGTTCCCAAATGACACCTCGCAGTCCAACTACGCCAAGACGGTTTTCATCAGCGGCTTCTTCTACGCGATCATGTCATCCAGTTGGGCATTGCTGGCGGGTATCGCGGGCCAATTCTCCTTCGGCCACATGGCTTTCATGGGCATCGGCGCTTATGTCGCCGGCCTTATCGCCCGAGACGGCATCATCTTCGCCACGCTCGGCATCGCGATCTCGCCCGAGTCAATCTCCGCCATCGGCTCCATCATCATCGGCACACTGATAGCGGGCTTGGTCGGCTTGGTGATCGGCTGGCTTTTGCTTCGCCTCCGCTCGGCATATTTAGCCCTATTCACCATCGCCTTCTCCGAGTTGTTCCGCATTATGATGTTGACCGAGTACGACTATACCGGCGGGTCTAATGGATTATCTCTGAGACCGCTTCTGCAAATCACTGATGTCGACGCGGCCCGTCAAGTTGAATATTACTTGATGTTTGCCTTGCTCATTGTCTGTTTGCTGGTGATGTATTGGGTCGCCAACTCGCCTGTCGGTCTCTTTCTTCGCGCGATGCGGGAAGACGAAGACGCCGCCTCCGCCCTCGGAGTCAATGTCGTCCGTTACAAAATCCTCGTATTCGTGTTTACCAGCATGATCGTAGGGCTGGCCGGCGCAATATTTTATAGCGATGTCGGCTCAGAACGCATTATCCCCGAGCAGCTTGAAGTCCTGCAGATGTCGCTGATTATCGCTTACGCGGTGATCGGTGGTATGGAAAGCCTCATCGGAGCAGCCGCCGGCGCCTTCATCTCGCGCTATCTGCTGGAAGCCACGCGTGAGGTCGTGATTGCCTTGCCGCTTGGACTCACTTTGCCCGATGGTTCTGGAGCTTTCGTCTGGGAGACGGGCGCCTGGCGCTATGCCCTCTTTGGCGTGATCATGGTCTTTACGCTGCGATATATGCGCAACGGTCTGCTGTATCCAATCATCACCTGGTTCAGCGGGCGAGACCTGGCAATGAAGGAGACTGTCTCCAAGCGCAAAAGCGATGATGAATACGCCGAGTTGCCGGAGGCGGAGCATGAATAACATCAACCTGGAATTGAACCGGGTCACTAAACGCTTCGGCGGCAATCAGGCGGTGGATCACGTATCCTTTAGCGTGACCAAACCCGAGCTCATCGGCATGATCGGTCCCAATGGCGCTGGCAAAACAACACTGACCAACGTCATGAGCGGCATGCTAAAGCCAACCACCGGCACCATCTACCTCAACGGCAAACGTATCGACGGTCATCCGGCCTATGACGTGACGCGTGCCGGTCTGGGACGCACGTTCCAAATTACAAGAGCCTTGGGACGCATGACCGTTCTGGAAAATATGATGGTGCCCGGTCTCGCCCATCGTCCCGGTGCGCGGCGAGCCGACCTGGAAGAACGCGTGCACGAGATCCTCGACCTGCTCACAATCGATCACCTCACTAATGAATACAGCCGAGCGCTTAGCGGTGGGCAGCGCAAGCTCCTTGAACTGGGACGCCTCTTGATGCTTGAGCCCTCTGTCATCATCCTTGACGAGCCTTTTGCCGGTGTCCACCCGCGTTTGCAGGAAACGATTTACCAATACATCCATCGCGTTCACGAAGATGGCAAAGCTATCATCCTGATTAGCCACGACATGGGCGCTGTGTTTGAGCTGAGTCAGCGCTTGCTGGTCCTGCACCATGGCGCCTTGATCGCCGATGGCGCGCCACAAGCCGTCAGAACCGATCCCGCCGTTATCGAGGCATACCTTGGCCATGATGAGGAAGACTAAGCATGCTTGAAATTGAGGACCTCTACGTCGGCTACTACGAAGACCTGCATATCTTGCGCGGGCTGAGTCTATCGGCGGAGACGGGTAAACTCACCGCGATATTGGGCGCTAACGGCGTCGGCAAGTCCACCTTGCTTAAGGCGGTCTACGGCTTCCTCAAGCCCCACAGCGGACGCATACTGCTAAATGACAAAGATGTCACTGGCACCGCGACCCACCAACTGATCAGCCTGGGCATCAGCTATATTCCACAACAGCCCGGCGTCTTCAAGCACATGACCGTCCGGGAAAACTTGATGATGGGCGCTTGGACCTTCCAGAATGACAAAAAGCGGATGGAAAGCAAAATAGAAGAAAACTACGAGCGCTTCCCCATCCTGCGCGAAAAACAGCATGAACAAGCCGGCAATCTCTCGGGCGGCCAGCAGCGAATGGTAGAGATCGGCCGCACGCTCATGACTGATCCCGAAGTGATCCTCGTGGACGAACCGACCGCCGGCTTGGCGAAACTTCTCAGCGAAGAAGTCTACCGCATGCTAGTCAACCTCCGCGACCAGGAGGGCTTGACCATTCTGCTGGTAGATCAAGAAATCCGCGAAGCGCTGAAGATCGCTGACTACGTATACGTGCTCGAACTGGGACGAAACAAGTTCGAAGGTCCCGCTTCGGAGTTTGACGACCTGGAAAAAGCCTTCTGGTCTTGAGTCCGCTCGCGACCTTTAACCCTTCAGCCCCGTCATAACCACACCCTGAATAAAATACCGCTGTGCCAGAAAGAAGAGCACGATAACTGGCAAGGTCACCGCCGTCGACGCCGCCAATTGCAGATCCCAGTGGATATCCGTCTGGCTGCGGAAAGAAGCCAGGCCCACCGCAATCGTGAAATTGTCCGGCGACCTCAGATAGGTTATTGGTCCGATGAGGTCATTCCAGGCAAAGAGGAAAGTGAAGATGCCAATTGTGATCAGTGCCGGCTTGGATAGCGGCAGCATGACGCGCCAATAGACGCCGAATTCACTGCAACCGTCAATACGAGCGGCATCGGCGATCTCCTCCGGTATTGTCCGGAAGAATTGCCGCATGAGGAAAATATTGAAAGCGCCGCCGCCAAAGAACGGCGGTATGACCAGCGGCAGGAAGGTATCCACCCAGCCCAGGCGCGAGAACACAATAAAGCTCGGAACCAGCAGCACAGCGTACGGAAGGAAGAGCGTCGCCATCACGATGCCGAACCAAAAGTCGCGCCCAGGAAAACGCATGCGCGCGAAACCATAAGCGCAGAATGACGACGTGAATACCACAGCGATAACGTTCAGACCGGCGACAAGCAGCGTGTTCCGAAAGTAGGTGCCGAAGGGCTTGTATGTCAGCGCGTAGACATAATTCTCCGGCACGACCGGATCAGGAATCAGTTGCGGCGGATACTGGAAGATGTTGATCTGGGTCTTTAGCGAGCTGGAGAGCAGCCAGATGAAAGGCGTGATCATGACAACAGCGAAGAGCACCAGCAGGAATACCGTCAGCCAGTGAAACAAAATATCACCGTAGGACTTGGGTTTACGTCGGGTCTCGACGAAATCAGCCGGTTTCTCGCTAAAGCCCACGACTCTCGCTCCTAGTCGCCCGGATTCTCATAATAGACGCGCGAACCGATATATCGGAAAACGATGAACGACAGCACCATCAGGATCGCGAAGAGCAGCCAGGACAGTACGGCAGCATAGCCCATCTTCTGACTGCTGAAGGCGGTGCGCCAGATGTGCAGCACAAGGAACAGAGTCGCCCGCTGTGGTCCGCCGTTCGTAATCAATAGCGCGCTCACAAATACTTGAAACGAATTGATAAATCCAATGACCAGGTTGAAGAAAATAATCGGCGACATCATCGGCAAGGTTACATAAAGCAAGCGCTGCCAGCGACCGGCGCCATCAATTTCCGCCGCTTCGTAAAAGATCTGCGGGATGCCCTGCAAACCCGCCAAGAATATGATCATCGACCCGCCGACCCCCCAGACGGTCAGAATGACAAAAGCCAGCATCACCCAATTGGGATCTTGTAGCCAGCCGATTTTCGGTCCTCCAAAGGCGCGAATGACATAATTGATCAAGCCGAATTCGGTATTGAAGAGCCAAGCCCAAAGAATCGCGTTCGCCACCGCCGGTACGATGCTGGGTAGAAAATATATCGTGCGGAAAATGGCGATAAAACGGAATTTCGCATTGATCAAGTTGGCCAGGAAAAACGCGAATACCAAGCCCAGCGGCACCGATATGACCGAGAAGACAATCGTGACCTTCAGGCTCTGCGTAAGAATGGGATCGCCAAGCATCTTGCTGAAGTTTGCCATGCCGGCGAACTTGGGCGCCGACAAGAAATTCCACTTGTGAAACGTGAGATAGCCCGCTACTGCCGCCGGTCCCAGCCACCAAAACAGAAAACCCAGGATAAAGGGCGCGATGAAAACATAACCCATCAGCGTGCGACGCTGCCGCAGGGTCAAACGATTGTATTGCCGCGTGAGCCAGAAGCCTTCGACGACGCCTTGATTGGCGGAATGCGCAGTCATGAATTTTCGCTCGTTAACGATCGCCAAGCATCCACCGAGCGGGAGAGCTTCGAAACCCTCCCGCTTACGCAGACTTCACGATTCATTGTGCCGGAAATACGGCGCCATCGCACCGAATCACGGCAACCGCTACATATCTTCCTTGGCCGCCATCAGGACTTCGTTCGCCCCGCGCACGGCATCTGGCATGATGTCCTCAGCCCGTTCGCCGTTTGCCAGCCCTTCAAAAGCCGGGTTGATATAGTCATTGGCCGCTTCAATATAGCCCGGCGGAATCGCCACAGCAACACCGTGCTTCGGCAGATAATCGGTCGCAAACTGTGAATAATTCGACGGGTGTATGCCTTCGCGGATCCAACCCTTCAAGCCCTCTTCCGTCAGCATGGCCGACTGGTTGGGAATCCACAGACCGATCTTGCAGAAATGCTCCTGATAAAATGGCGTCGCCAGGAAGCGCACCCAGCGCCAGGCTTCCTCCGGATGTTCGGTGCCCGCGAGCACCGAGTGGAAATGCGCCTGCATGATACTGGCGGGACGTTCCATCTTGGGCAGCGCGCCTGTGCCCATCGCCACATTCATCAACGAAGGATTCATCCAGGACAGCGCCCAAGAACCGTCTACCGCCATCGCCAGGCGGCCGCTGTCAACCATCTGCACGTTATTCATGCCCAGGCTAGCCAAGGCGGCGCTGCGCGGCGCAACATGGTGCTCGTGCACCAAATCGGTAATGCGCTGCAATCCATCCATCGCTTCCGAGCTGTCCAGACCAATCAAGCCCTCTTCGGTGAGGAATTCGCCGCCATTCGCATGGGCAGCCAAGCCCAGCGGCATCCACCAGAAGG
>WTGB01000070.1 GCA_011523735.1 Chloroflexota bacterium | reverse complement strand
TCAATTTGGAGCATTACGCGCTGGAGTTCGCGCGGGTTGACTGGTCGGATCGCGGTACGGGTCATGCCTTTATCGGGAATGTGGAAACCGCGGACGGGATATTCAGCGCGGATATAGCGCCCGGAGATTGCGGCAAGACCATCGAGGGTCGGGCGGTCGCCCTGGATTCGGGGAGCGTTCAACTGGCGACGGTAGATTTCTCGCATGCGCTGGTTTGTCCGATCCCGACGGATACGCCGGTACCACCGACAGACACGCCAACGCCTGAGCCAAGGGGTTCTGTCAGCTGCGCGAATGCGGTCAGCGCAAATCAGGTGACCTGCACCTTCAATTTGGAGCATTACGCGCTGGAGTTCGCGCGGGTTGACTGGTCGGATCGCGGGACGGGTCATGCCTTTATCGGGAATGTGGAAACCGCGGACGGGATATTCAGCGCGGATATAGCGCCCGGAGATTGCGGCAAGACCATCGAGGGTCGGGCGGTCGCCCTGGATTCGGGGAGCGTTCAACTGGCGACGGTAGATTTCTCGCATG
Source organism: Chloroflexota bacterium (assembly GCA_011523735.1). Taxonomy (GTDB): domain Bacteria; phylum Chloroflexota; class Anaerolineae; order Aggregatilineales; family Phototrophicaceae; genus UBA6055. The sequence continues at coordinate 12,151 of WTGB01000070.1, read as the reverse complement.
CGCTGGTTTGTCCGATCCCGACGGATACGCCGGTACCACCGACGGACACGCCAACGCCTGTTCCGCCGACGGATACGCCAACGCCTGAGCCAAGGGGTTCTGTCAGCTGCGCGAATGCGGTCAGCGCAAATCAGGTGACCTGCACCTTCAATTTGGAGCATTACGCGCTGGAGTTCGCGCGGGTTGACTGGTCGGATCGCGGTACGGGTCATGCCTTTATCGGGAATGTGGAAACCGCGGACGGGATATTCAGCGCGGATATAGCGCCCGGAGATTGCGGCAAGACCATCGAGGGTCGGGCGGTCGCCCTGGATTCGGGGAGCGTTCAACTGGCGACGGTAGATTTCTCGCATGCGCTGGTTTGTCCGATACCGACCGATACGCCAGTACCACCGACAGACACGCCAACGCCTGTAACGCCAACAGATACGCCAGTTCCACCGACGGACACGCCAACGCCTATTCCGCCGACGGATACGCCAACGCCAACGCCCAAAGAACTGCCTGCGCCCGCTAATCTGCGCGTACTTTCGCACGGTGTGGTGGGTTGGGACGCGGTGACCGGGGCGATCACCTATCGGGTGCAGGTATCGGGCAGTGCGTCGCAACTGAAAATTGTCAACGAAACTCAATACATGTTCGCACCGGCCGGCAGCACTGGCGTTTATGAGATCCAGGTATGGGCTTTAGGCGATGGCGCCGAATACGAATGGGAAGGGGAGCGGGCTTCGCTGACTGTGACGCTGGCCACGGCGACGCCGGTGCCGCCGACGGATACACCGGTACCAACCGATACGCCAGTCCCGCCAACGGATACGCCAAGTCCGGTGCCAGCGACGGAAGAGCCGGAGGAGACGGACGAACCGGAGGTAATATGCAGGACGGAAGATCGCGGCCGGCATGAGTGGAAGAATGACAGCTGCACGAAGGACGGGAAAACAGGCGAAGGGCGCTACAATCGGTATTGCACGGATACCTATAAGATTTGCAATGGCGATGAGACGCGGACGGACACGGAGTGCGGACACTGGGCTTTGGTTGGCGAATGCGTGGTGCCGACGGACACGCCTACTCCGGAGCCGGAGTGTGAAGAGTTCAGCTACACATATTCGGGCACTGCTCATGAGAACAATGAAGCGGACGCAAAGAACAGCGCATGCATAGCGGCGCGGTCGGCGGGATCAGCCGCACCAGCCTGCCCCGGTGATAGGAACACGATTGATGGTTGTTTCGATCAAACGGCGACTGATCTTGGGGGTGGCGTTTGGTATGGCACGTCAAAATGGATTCGCCGCTGCGTCTGCCGATAGCGTGCGACTGTCGTTAAATCATTTTGCACCTAGAGAATTTGGGTGCTGGTGATATACTGAAACGGCGATTTGGGGGTGCCCTCCTCCAGATCCGGTAAACCGCCCCCCCGAGCGCGTGGAAGTTTGGGGGGGTTCGTTTTTTCCTCAGCCGCTATTCCTCTCGATAAAGCCTCCGGCGTCAAGATCGCAGTTGGTGAAGTAGTCGCCGAGGGTATCGCTAAGCCAGTCGATATCGCGGTTGGCCTCGGCCCGCAGGTCGGCGAAGCGGATCTGTTTGTTGACAAGCTGGCTTATAGCTTCGCGCAGTAGATCGCGTTCTTGCTGGCTGTCAAGTGCGCCACAGCGCCGAGCACGGTAAATAGGTCTTGCGCAGCCGACTGTTCCTCCTTCCATACCGGGAAAATTATAACACATATACTCCATAATTGTAAATTATTATTTATTTCGAAACTTTAATCTCATAACATCAGAAGTCTCCTTTCATATTTCCCTGAGAGCTGGCCGGGCCGGGCGTTCGCGTCGTAGATGGCGGTGATAGCGGCGACCTGCCCGGCCGAAAGCGGCCACTATCGCGGGCATAGCATCTATTATTATGTGCCCGGCATGCTGGCGTCGCCCTACGACATGAAGCATCGCCCTGGGTCTACCTGGCGGTGCCGCCGGCGCTGACCGGCGTCCGCGCCGAGCTGATGAACTGGCGCATCCACCCGGATCTCAGCTTCCTGTACTGGAACGCCTACTTCGAGGTGGAATAGGGACGAGGTTAATTCCAACCCTTCTTCTCTCAGTCCCCCCATCGCCATGGGGGGACGCTTTTGCCCCCGAATCCTGTTGCCCGGTTTCACATCAGCGGCAAGCGCATCAGATTGCCCGTGTAATCATCCTTCAGCCAAGCATAATCCGGGTCGTCATAAGGCGGGGTCGCCCGCGCCTCATCCAGCAATTCGCCCGCGAGGTAGTTCAAGAAATAAAGATTGGAGCCCGGCGCTGCCGAGGTCGAGTGAAAGCCTTGCGTCACCAGAACCAGGTCGCGGTCGCGCACGGCGAAGATTTCCTCGAAGTCCGTATCACGCCGATAATTGCGATGCAGCGCCAAGCCCTCGGCCGGGTCCGTGCGGAAATAATAGGTTTCATCCAGATGCACCGACCCGCCGTAGCCATCGTGGCAATGCGGCGGATAACCCGACCAGGCGCCACCGGGCACATAGACTTCATATAATATCAGTCGTTCCGCTGGCAGCGGATGCGCCAGCGTGTGATGCACCTGACGCCGCGCCGCCGCGCCGCCCCGCACTTCCTGCCGTATCTCATCGGGGCGGAACAGCCGCAAGGGATACTTGCCCTCCGCCGGGGCTGACCCGATCGCGAACTCGAAGTCTCCCTCAGCCATAACGCCAAACTCATGCCCCGGCGGGATGTACAACACGGCGGGCTTCTCTTGAAAAACGCCGGCGCGCTTCAGCGCAAAGTCCCCGGCCTCGGTCTGCGCCACGCCACTCCCTTCCAAGGGGACCAGCGCCAGTTCCTCGTCCTTGGTTTGATGCAGATAAACCTGCTCGCCGCTCAGCCGAATCACACGAAAAGACAGATAAGACCAACGGGCTGACTCCGGCGTCACATCCAGCGCGATCATGCTATCATTATTCGACTTCAAATGATTGCTCATATCCCCTCCCGCTCCTCGATAAACTGCTCGACCTCATGCCAATAGGGCAGCGCCCGCGCGCAGCCATGCCGCGTCACCACCAGCGCGCCGCAGGCATTGGCGAAGCGTGCCGCCCGCTGCCAGTCCCAGCCTTTCGCCCAGCCAGCGATCAAGCCGCTCGCGAAACCATCGCCCGCTCCAACCGTATTGACGATTTCGACACTGAAACCCGGCACATTGATTTGCCCGTCCCGCTGAAGAATCGACACACCTCGCTCGCCGCGTTTCAGGACCAAGACCGCATCGACCTCGGCACAGTACGAGAGCAAACGCCTCCCCAAGCCTTGGCCATCCCCCACCTTCTCGCCGGCCATGACCGCCTCGGGCGCCGGGGAAAGCGCCGCCTCGAACTCTTCTTCCGTGCCGATGATGACATCGCAAAGCGGCAATATCCGCCGCAAGTTCAAGCCAAAAGCCAGGGGATGCGACCATTGATCCGGGCGCAGATCCAGGTCGATAAAAGTTGTCAGTCCCAGCTCGCAGGCCTGCTCCGCCAGGTACAAACTGACGTCGCGCGTGCGGCCGCGGCTCAGGGCGGTGCCCGAAAGCTGAAGCGCTCGCGCCTCCGCCAAAGGCAGTCCGCGCGCCTCCTCAATCGTCAAGTGAATATCGGCCGGATTCTCGCGATAAAACAGCAGGGGAAAGCGGTCCGGCGGCTGCACGCCAACTACCGCCATGCCCGTTCGTCGACCCGCTTTCGTCAGGACATGATCCGTAATCACGCCCTCGTCCTTCAAATAATGCCTGACGAACTTGCCCACCTCGTCATCGCCAACAGCGGTGAACGCAAGCGCCTTCAGCCCCAGCCGGCTCGCGCCAATCGCGATATTGACCGGGCTGCCGCCGACGCCTGTCTCGAATGCCGTAATGTCATGAAACTCAGCGCCGATATCGCGGGCGAACAAATCCATCGACACCCGCCCGACCGTGATCAGATCCATCCTCATTGCTCAACCTGCCGCAGCAATTCCAGGAGCGCGCCCGCTTCAATTGCGTCCAGCGCCTCGGTCACTCGCTCGACCAGCCCGGGCACGGTTGTCAGATCACGCTCCCAAAGCGTCCCGTTGCTCAACACGGCGCGCGAAAGCGCCTCAGTTGTAACGGTTCCCGCCCATACATCCTCGAACCAAGCCAGTACATCCGCGTCATCGTTCAGCACGATCAAGTCGCCGCGGTACAATCGGATGAAACCGGCCAGCGCTATAACCAGCCGCGCCGGCAATTCACCTGTCGCCTCCATGTAACCCAGCAGCGAGGGCAGAATCCGCTCCTTGACCTTCGCCGAAGTATTGAGCGCGATCGTCTCCAGCCGATGATGAATCCGCGGATTAAGGAAGCGATCGAAAACATCGCGCGCGAAGCTTTCCAATTCGTCCCTCGGCACTTCGCTCACTGACGGGATCACTTCTTCAAAGACCAAGTCTTGAATGAAGCGTCCCAGCGCATCATGCTCCATTGCTTCCCGCACTGACTCAATCCCCAGAATGATCCCCAGCGGCACCATCGATGTGTGTGCGCCATTCAACAGGCGCACCTTGACCGTCCGATAGGGCGCGGCATCGGCCACAATCTTGACATTCAGGGGCGTGCGCGTTCGATCCACCGGGAAGGCTTCCAGCAGACTCGGCGGCGCTTCAATGATCCAACTGTGATAAACCTCGCCGGCTACCAGCAGCCGATCTTCGTAACCCAACTGCGAGAAGATACGCTCGGCTTCAGCTTCCGGGAAACCGGGGATGATGCGGTCAACAAGTGTATTGCAGAAGAAATTATGCGCCAGAAGCCAATCGGCGAAACCGGGCTCCAGGCGCCACAGTCCAGCATAAGCGAGGATGATCTCGCGCAGGCGGCCCCCATTATCCTCAATCAGCTCAGTCGGGATGATGATGCAGCCTTTGTCTGGCGCGCCGCCAAAATGCTGATAGCGTTCGTAAAGGAAGCGCGTCAGTTTGGCGGGAAAACTGCCTGGCGGTCTATCTGTAACACTATCTTCGGCGGAATAGACAATGCCTGACTCAGTCGTATTGGAAAAGATGAAGCGGATCTCTGGCTGTCGCGCCAAAGCCAAATAAGCGGCGAAATCTTGATAAGGGTAGACTGTACGATTGACCGCGCTGATTAGCCGCGCCTGCTCGACGAACTGCCCTTCTTGCAGGCCATGCAGATATGTCGTGAACAGGCAATCCTGGGCCTCCAGCGCCTCATAGCTGCCCGGCGTCGCCTTCACCAGCGCGATGCCGCTGCCAAAGTCGGTCTCGTCGTTGAGCACATCGACGACCCAATCGACGAAGCCGCGCAAGAAGTTGCCGCCGCCGAACTGCACGATGCGCTCCGGATAGCGCTTGGGATTTCCCACCAGTCTCCGCGTCAAGGTTTCCATACGGTCATCCATCCAATCGATAGGTCTGCTTGGCCAAGTCATAAGCCAGCGCGCGGATCATCGCCTGCGCGTCTTCTTCGTCGATAAAACCGCGGACAAACTGCCCCGCCAGCCAATCGGCGCAGACCCGCCGCCAGACATCGTGCCGCGTCGGGATCGACGGGTAGGCGCGCGTATCGTCATTGAAGCCGGCCAGATTATAGATGCCGGCCGTCTCCACTACCGCGTCCAGAAAGCGCGTCATGCCCAGCCAGCTATCGAAAAACCACCAGGGCGGTCCCAAACGCAGAAGCGGATAATGCCCCGCCAGCGGCGCCAACTCGCGGCTGTAGGTCGTCTCATCCAAATTGAAGAGGACCAGCGTCATATCCCGCCGATTGCCGAAGCGATCCAGCAGCGCCTTGAGATTCTTGGTGAACTCGCTGCGTATCGGGATATCCGCTCCCATATCGCGTCCGTAACGCGCGTGAATTTGCGGATTATGGTCCCGCCAGGAGCCCACGTGCAGCTGCATCACCAAGCCGTCTTCGCTGCTCATCCGCGCCATCTCGACCAGCATGTGCCCGCTGAAACGCGCCGCTTCTTTGTCTGTCGCCTGGCCTGCAAGCGCTCGCTGAAAAATCGCCTCAGCCTCACTCGCGCTCAAGCATTCCGTATAGGCTGTCAGCGCCGCGTGATCGGTCGCCGTCGCGCCCATCGCTTTGAAGTGTTCGCGCCGCCCCTCCAGCGCCCGAATATAGCTGCTGTAATCGCGTAACGTCTCGCCCGATATATCACTCAACCGGTCGATATTCTCGCGCCAGCCATCACTAGCGATATTCACCACCGCATCGGGCCGAAAGGTCGGTATGATCCGCCCGCCCCAACCCGAATCGCGTATCGCCTGATGCTGCTCCAGCCTGTCGGTGGCTGCATCGGTAGTCGCCAGCACCTCGATATTGAAGCGCTCAAAAAGCGCCCGCGGGCGAAATGCTTCGCTCTGCAGCTTCTCTTCAATCGCATCGTAGATCGCGTCGGCGTTCGCTCTGTTGAGCTTCAGCTTGATGCCAAAAACATCGGCCAGCTCATCGCGGAGCCAGATGCCGGTCGGCGTCGCCCGGAAAAGATGCCAATGTTCGCAAACCAGCCGCCAAATCTTCCGATGATCGCCCTCCGCAGAGTCAGGCGAGTCTTCCCTCTTTATGGGGTCGCGTAGGCACTGACCCGTCGGGGGAGATACAGCGGAGGGTATGCCAAGCTCAGCCAGCGGTATCCCCTGAGAATACAGCATGCGGAAGATATAATGGTCGGGGATGATCAAGAGGTCGACCGGGCTGCCAAACTGATAATCCGGATCAGCGAAGAGCCGCGGGTCGACATGACCGTGTGGGCATATCAGAGGCAAGTCCTTGACACTGGCGTAGAGTTCCCGCGCGGCTGCCCTCTGCGCCGGATCTGTGGAGAAATAGCGATCTTGCATGGCGAATCTCGTCAAGTTGACTGAACAAACGGCGCTATTGTACCACTCCCGCTTTCCTTTACTACAAAACATAGGGGCGACCAACCAGGTCGCCCCACTATTGATTACACTAATCGCTCAATTGCCGCTGCAACTGCCGTTAATGCGCCGCGTCGATCGCCTGCCCGTTCTCGCGGTAGAGATAACAGGCCACGGATTGCCCATAACCGCCGCGATATTGCCCTGGCGTCGTCTCGCACTCGGCCATCGCATGGGGGCAGCGGTGGCGAAACAGGCAGCCCTGCCGATCCGCGCCCGGCGTCAACTCCTCCAAGGGAATCTCCACCCGGCCTTCCCAGGTGTTCTCCGGGTCGGGGCGCGGTATCGAACTGACAAGCAGTTGCGTATATGGATGCTGCGGGTGTCGGATAACGGTAGAAGCATCGCCAACTTCGACGGCGCGCCCGCGATAGAGGACAAATATTTTGTCGCTAATCTGATGCGCCGTCGCCAAATCATGCGTGATATACAGCAATGAGATGCCAAATTCGTCACGCAGTTCCTTGAGTTTGGTCAAGATATTGGCTCGCAAGGACGCGTCAATCATCGAAACGGGTTCATCAGCGACGATAATCTTGGGTTGCAGCAGCAGACTGCGCGCCACCACGATGCGCTGCCGCTGCCCGCCGCTTAGCTGATGCGGATAACGCCCTAGCACTTCCGACGCGCGCAAACCAACCTTGCTGAGCGCGTCCTCAATCAGCAGCATCGCCTGCGCCCGATTCTTCGCCAGTTTGAAGGTGCGTATCGGCGTCTTCAACAGTCTGTCTATCGTATAAAAGGGGTTGTAGACGGCGAAGGGATCTTGAAAGATGGCTTGCACTTCCCGCCGATAATCGCGCCGCTCATGATTGGACATCGCCCACAGGTCTTGTCCCTTGTAGACGACAGTCCCGTCCGTCGGCTTGATCATGCCCAAGCCAAGCCGCGCCAACGTGGTCTTGCCGCTGCCGCTCTCGCCAGCGATCGCGATGATCGCGGGTTTATCCGCTTCAATGACGAGATTGAGATCTTCCAGCGCGACTACGCCATCCGGGTTGCGTTTATTGCCGCCGAAGGCCATCGTGACATTGTCAAACTCGAGCAAATTCTTCGCTGTCATGAGGCTTGGTCTTCCACCAGGTGGCAGGCGGCGCGCCTGTCTCCGCTGATATCGCGCAACTCAGGAATTACCTGCTTGCAATGATCGACCGCCACCGGACAGCGCGGGTGAAATGCGCAGCCAGAAGGCAGCTCCAGCAAGGACGGCTGACTGCCCGGTATGCCCGCCAGTTCGCGCTTCTCCTCCGGCGATGGCAAGGAGCTTATCAGCAACTTGCTGTAGGGGTGCTGCGGGTCTTTGAAGAAGGAGCCAATCGGCGAAACCTCCACCATCTTGCCGGCGTACATCACCGCCAGCCGATCAGCTGATTGCGCCATCAGCCCCATGTCGTGGCCGATGATGATCATCGCCGCGTTGAGTTGCGCCTGCACATCGTTCAGCGTCTGCATCACGACGCGCTGCACGACCACATCGAGCGCGCTCGTCGGCTCGTCCGCGATGATGACGCTGGGCTCCAGGATGATCGCCAGGGCGATGCAAACCCGTTGCTTCATCCCGCCGCTTAGCTCATGCGGATACATCTCCGCCACGCTCTCGGGCAAACCAACGCGCCCAAGCAAATGCCAGATGCGTTTCGAGATTTCGCTTTTCGTCCAGCCGCGTTCATGCGCTTCGATGGCGTCGGCCATCTGATGCTTGATCTTGATTACCGGATTCAGCGAATTCATCGAGCCTTGCGGTATCAACGATAGCTTGCTCCAGCGCGTACTCCGCATTTCCTCGCGGTCCAGCGCCAGCAAATCCCGCCCGTCCAGCAGAGCCTCGCCACCTTCGATCGAAGCCGGCGGCTTGTGCAAGCGCATCAAGGCCAGCGCCAGCGTCGTCTTGCCCGAGCCGGATTCGCCGACGATGCCCAGCCGCTCGCCGGCGTAAAGCTTGAAGCTGACATCGTCAACCGCCTTAACTTCTTGACCGCCGGTTTTATAAGAAACACGCAGGTTATTGACCTGCAGGGCGATGTCTTGGCTCATCCCGTTTTCCTCAGGCGCGGATTCACGAATTCGTCCATGGCGGCGCTCACCAGAAAAAGCCCGACAAACAATACGATAAGAACCAGTATCGGCGGCAGCCACCACCACCACAAGCCGCGAATCAGCGCGGAATAAAGCTGCGCCCAATAAATCGTCATGCCAAGGGTCGGCGTGCGCTGCGGACCCATGCCCAGCACCTCCAGGCCGATCCCCGCCAGTATCGCGCCCGATGTCGCGCCGACGAAACTCGCCGCCGCCAAGGGCAGAATATTTGGCATAATCTCTTCAAAGATAATGCGGATATCACTCAGCCCTGCCAGCCGCGCCATGTGCACATAAGGCTGTTCCCGCAAGGAAAGCACCTGCGCCCGTATCGTCCGCGCCGGGAACATCCAGGATAACAGGGCGATAATCAGCGCCATATTCTCGACGCTCATCGTGCGAACGGAAGCAGCAACCACCAGTAATATCGCCAAGGGCGGAATCGTAAGCATGGTATCGGTCGCCGTGCTGATTATCATGTCGATCCGACCGCCGAAGTAGCCGGCAATCAAGCCCAAACTCGTACCTAGCACAACGCCGACAATACCGGCGAGCAGACCCATCCTCAAAGTTTGCGGAGTGCCGACAATGATGACAGCCAAGACATCGCGACCGCCGCTGTCAGTCCCTAGCGGGTATTCCGCTGAAGGCGGTTGACTGGGTTTCACACTGATCGGGCGCGCTTTTTCTACATCGACAAACTGGGGACCGAGCAGCCCTAGCAACAGCAGCGACGAGAGCAGAACAAGACCCAGCAGCAGTTTTGGGGTCCGCAGGATGTAGCTGCCGGCCGCTTTGCTGCGGCGCAAGAATGTTTCGATCATAAACGACTCACTTGGTATCGCCCTAGCGTTCAATGCGCGGGTCCAGCAGCGGATATATCAGATCGACAATCAGCACGGAGACCGCCACCGTCAGTACCAGGAAGAACGTGACGCCTTGAACCATATAATAATCCGAACTGCGTAGCGCGTTATAGAGCAGCCAGCCGATGCCGGGATAATTGAACACCACCTCGACCAGTACCGACCCGGAAGCCACTGTTCCCAGCGCAATCGCCAGCGAGGTGACTTGCGGCAACAAGGCATTGCGCATAGCATAGGCGAAAAAGATCCGCCGGTCCGGCAAACCCTTTGCCTCCGCCAGCGTCAGATAATCTTCGCCCAGCACAGTGACCATCGTGCCGCGCATGCCCAAAGCCCAGAAGCCGACGCTGGTCAGCAGTATCGAAAGCGCTGGCAAGATGCCGTGGCGGATCACATCCAGCAGGAAATCCAAATCCAGCCGCGGGACCGTGCCGGAGGAGTAAGCGCCGCCCAGCGGCAATAATCGCATCACAAAGGCGAAGATGTAGACCAGGATCAAGCCCAGCAAATAATATGGCACGGCCGAAAGCACCATGAACATGGGCACGAAACGCTGCATGACACCGGGGGCGCGGGGCCAAGCCATCATGGCGCCAAAAAATGAGCCAGCGGCGAAGGACAGCAAGGTGGAGATGGCCAACAAGCCTACGGTCCAGGGCAAAGAGCGCAGCAGCGCCGCCTCGACTTTCTGCGGATAATACGAAATAGAATAGCCCAAATCAAAGCGCAAGGTATTAAAGAGAAAACGGAAGTATTGAATTTGGATCGGCTGATCGAGGCCGAAGCGCGCGCGATAAGCCGCCACGATTTCGTCTTCGGCATCGCCCCCGGTGGAGGCGCCGCGAGCGCGCAACTCTTCCAGCACAGCGCCGATCGGGTCGCCCGGCGCCAAACGCGGGATGATGAAATTCAAGGTCGCGGCTAACACTACCACGACGAAGAACATGATAAGCCGGCGGATGAAGTAGGCCTGTTTCACATCGGATACCCTTCAGGCAATTTCAAGTATTGCCCCTGCGGAAGACCTGCAACAACGCCCTGTGGTTTCACCGTTGAATATCATAATGTGTAGGGGCGAGCCGGCGACTCGTCCCTACAAGAAAACCTCACAGGGAGCGCCCGGAGAAATCAAGTTCCGGGCGCAGTCAAAACGGTCAAGCTACATGCCCGCCGGTTCGATCTCGGTGATCATCAGCAAGGCGGTCTGCCACCAGAAGCCGGGGTGGACGTAGTTGTTGTCCGCCGTCGGCCAGTTCGTCCAATAGTGATTATTGAACGGGGTCAGCAGCGAGGCTTCGGTCAGCGGCATGGCCGGCAATTCAGTCAGCCAAATCTCGATCGCGGAGCGGAAGAGATCTTGCATGGCTGGGTCTTCGCTGGCTGTCAGCGCCATCTCATCGACGATGGCGTCATATTCGGCGTTCTCGTAACGGGTGCGGGAGCCGGTGACATCTTCGCCGAGGGGCGCGGAATGGCGGCTGTGGAAGTTATCCAGCGTGCCGTAGGGATCGCGCACAGCGCCGCAAGCCACATCGATCCAGGCGTTAGCGCCACCGGTGCGGGCTGTCTCGTTGAAGGCGGCGTTGTCCTGCAGCTTGAAGGTGGCGTCAAAGCCGGCGCGCTGCAGCAATTCGGCGATGACCGGCGCCATCTTGACCTGGAAAGTTTCGCCTTGGCGGATGGCCAAATCCATCTGCACCGTGTTGCCATCGGCGTCGACCCAGAGGTCATCGTTGTTGCGGGTGAAGCCGTTGGCTGTCATTAGCTCATCGACCTTGTCCTGGCTCTGCTCCAGGGTGGGATGGGCTTCAAAGAGATCGGCGCTGGCATCCATGTATTCCAGCAAGGGCGGGTAACCGGGCATGATCCAGTTGATCGTGCTGGTCATGCCTTCCCAGGCGATATCCACCAGCGCATCGCGATTGATGGCGTAGCTCATAGCCCAGCGCAGTTCCGGATTATCGAATGGCGAGACCGCATTGTTGACCACCAGATAACGCGGGCAAGGATCGAGATAGGCGTAGGGCAATTCGCTGTACCAACCGGTGACAGCCGGGTTCTGGGCGACCACCGTCTCGAAAGTGCTGCGGCCCATCAACCACATGGTATCCAACTCGTTGTTGATGGCCATGGCGGCGCGGCGCTCTTCGTTACCGGCGGCCAGGAAAATGACGCGTTCCGGCGCTGGCAGGTCCTTGAAGCCGGTCTCGGCTCCCCACCAATCATCGCGGCGATCCCATACCGACTCGGTCTCGTTGGAGATGACCAGGCGGTAGG
>WTGB01000076.1 GCA_011523735.1 Chloroflexota bacterium | reverse complement strand
GCGATGTCGAAGCGGCGCTGACGCCGGCGCTGCTGGCAGCGGGCAAGACCGACCCAGTGTATCATGCCTCCTCGCGTCCGCCGGAGATCGAAGGGGAAGCCACCAACCGCGCCGTCGTCATGTCCGGCCTGACCGGCTGTCCCCTCTATGTCGTGCACGTCACCTGCGAGTCGGCTGTTGAGGCAATCCGACGGGGTAGAGCAATTGGCTATCCGGTCATGGGCGAGACCTGCGTGCAATACTTCTTCCTCACGGTCGATGATCATATGGCGCTGCCGGGTTTCGAAGGCGCCAAATACGTCTGCTCGCCGCCCATCCGCAGCACACATGATCATGGCGTTTTGTGGGGCGCCGTGCGCGATGGCAGCCTGCAAATCGTCAGCACCGATCACTGCGATTTCTGGTATGATGGCGGGCACGGTCCCTGGCAGGAGTGGAACGAGCGCACTGGCGGAACCGATTGGGTCGGCTATGAAAAACAGGATCCAGCTTATCGTCGACCGGGCAAAGAACTGGGCATCGGCAATTTCGCCAAGATCCCCAACGGCATGCCGGGCTTGGAAGACCGCATGATGGTCATGTGGGACTCGGGCGTGAATAGCGGAAAGCTATTGCCGACGCGCTTCGTCGAACTCTGCTGCACAAATCCAGCCAAGATCTTCGGCATGTACCCGCGCAAAGGCACGATCGCCGTCGGTTCGGATGCCGATATCCTGGTCTGGGACCCGCAAAAGGAACATACCATCAGCGCCGCCACCCACCACATGCGCGTCGATTACAACTGCTACGAAGGCATGACGGTCAAAGGCATGCCGGTGCAGGTCTATCAGCGCGGGGTAAAGCTGGTCGATGGCGACCAGTGGCTGGGCAGCAATGGCTCAGGCCAGTTCATCCCGCGTGCCGCCGGCGCGCCGGTGCTGTGAGCTTCGTCACGAGCAGAGCAGTTTTTGGCGGACGAGGGACCTGCGGCTTTCTCTCGTCTCGACTGCCTTTCTTGCGTCTGCGCTACTCAGGAGAATAGTAGAACATCGAGACATCTTCAGAGACGAAGGGCATGTCGCCCAACAACCGTAAACTCTCGCGAGGCCAGTACTTTTCAGCCACCCGTGGCAGGCTTCCAGGTTTGTAAAGCAACGCTGCATTTGAACCCACTTTGAGTTTAAGTGCCAAACTGTAGTCGGTCGTCCTGATAAGCCCAAGCGCACCTCGAATAGAAGCATCTCGTTGCGGCGAATTATCATCAAGCGCCTTATCGTTGCCGTAGTTTATGGTCAATAAGACATTTGGCACGAAACCAAGATTCCGTACGTGTGAATAATGACACTGCCGGTACTTCTGGCCATATTCTACTGCAGTCACTTCAATGTCCTTGCTGATGGCTTTCGTTGCAGCGGTATTCGTGCCCGGCTGCCGGTACGAGTGGATGCGGATGTCTTCAAACGCCTGTTCGCAAAACTTCCTGGTAACGCTTTCATGATCAAGCGTCGACTTAAGGTAAAGTCTGTCTTCGTCTGGCCATTGGGCCAATTTCCCGGACTCGTACGGAATACCAGCAAATGAGCGTAGCCTCTCTTCAGTCCAGAAAGAATCATCCAACAATGTTAGCTTGCTGTCATGTCGGATTAGCACTTCTCGCTCTGGCTCGTCTAATTCAAGAATGAGGCTGTAATCGGTCGATTTGAGCAACCCGACAACAGCCTTTAGCACAACGTTCCTTAGTGGTGGAATATCCCAGCCGCCATTGCATTGAACCCAGTTTTGCGCGCTCCGGCTATAGAAGATTGGTATGATGTAATTGGGAACGAATCCCAAGCTGTCTAGTTGGTGCTCTACCCAGGTTACGTACGGTAGACGGTAAGGCTTAAAATCCATGGAAAAGGGATACACTTCGACCAGGCAGTGGGTCTGGCCGTAGTATTCCTGTGTCTTGATCTCATATTCATGAAAGATGTGCTGACAGAAGTTTGCAGCGATCTTCGGCGCATCATCGGTAGTTCTAATTCGTATCGCATCAGTTACTGACATATAGTTCTCTCAATCTGTCGCGCCCTTAGTCGCTTGCAGCAACTAGTCACCAAATCATAGCTTACACAGGTGACTTCGATCTGCTTTCAATATCTACATTTTTCAACGAGCTTTTAGCCACGCTATAATCCTCCGCGAACTCAAACAACAGTAGCGGAGATAATCCATGCCCCTCACCACAACCCAACTCAAAATCAGCGACGCCGAATACACACAGCGTAATAAGCGCCTGCTGGAATTCATCGACCAACTCGGCGTCAGCGGTCTGGTCCTCTACGACGCCGACTACATCAAATATTACACCGGTTTCGCCTTCATCCCAACCGAGCGCCCGATGGCCTACGCGATAAGCGGCGCTGGCGAACGCGCCCTCTTCGTGCCCCGCCTGGAGCTCGAGCACGCCCAATCCATGTCGGTCATCGACCGCGTCGCCCACTACCCGGAATATCCCGACCTCAATCATCCGCAGTACGTGTTGCTTGATCTCATCAAGGACATGGGCATCGACGGTGTTATCGGCGCCGACAGCGATGGCTATCCCTGGATCTTCGGCTATCGCGGCGAGTCTCTGTCGCAGCTGACCGGCAGTCAGGTCATCAACTGCCGCGCGCCAATCGAAGACCAGATGATGGTCAAATCGCCAGCCGAGATCGCGCTGCTGAAAGAAAGCTGCAAATGGGGCAACCTGGCGCACATGCTCTTGCAGAAATACACCGAAGTCGGCATTGGCGAGGTCGAGGTCTCGCAGCGCGCCAGCGATGAAGCGACGCTGATGATGCTGGAGACCATCGGACCGATATGGCGGGGCAACAGCGCCTGGTTCACCGGCGCTATGGCCGGCTATCGCGGGCAGATCGGCCGCAACGCCGCCATCCCCCATGCCTTGACCAGCAATATCAAGTTTCAGGCTGGCGATGTCCTGGTGACGGGTGCGAGCGCGGCTGTCTGGGGTTATGTCAGCGAGTTGGAGCGGACGATGATCCTCGGGCGGCCATCGGATGAGCAGAAATGCTTCTTCGAGCACATGCTCAACTTGCAGACGATCGCGATGGAAGCGCTGGAACCGGGGAAGCCTTGCAGCGCCGTCGACCGCGAAGTGCGCGCCTACTTCGATGCCCATGACCTGATGCCCCACTGGAAGCATCACAGCGGCCATACCATCGGCTTGCGCTACCACGAGGGTCCCTTCCTCGATATCGGCGATGATACCGAGATCAAAGCCGGCATGGTCTTCACGGTGGAGCCGGGTCTCTATGTGCCGGAACTTGGCGGCTTCCGCCATTCGGATACCGTGCTGGTCACGGATGACGGCGCCGAGATGCTGACCTATTATCCGCGCGATCTGGCATCGCTTATCATCCCCGTCTGAGGCGGCGGTCTGTGCGTATCCCCTGAATATCAAAGCAATATATGTTATGCTTGCCTTAACCATAGTTTGTATGTGAGGAGCCCATGGAAGTCCGAGATCGTCTCTACGATATTGACGACCTGTGGCGGATCGTCTCTGACCCGGCAAACAGCGATCGACGCTTTGAACTCGTTGAAGGAGAACTGTTCGAAATGGCTCCACCTGGCGAAGAGCATGGACAGCTTTCAATTATGCTGGGCAAGTATCTCTTTGATTTTGTACAGGAGAATCAACTGGGGCGTGTAACTGCTGATACCGGATACTATCCAACAGAAGACCGTACGACTCTCCTCGCACCTGATATCGCCTTCCGACGCCTTGAGCACACAGCGGCTGCGCCGTCGCAGAAGTGGGTGCCGTTGATGCCTGATGTGGCGGTCGAGATCAAGTCGCCGAACGACACGATGGCGGAGTTGCGACGGAAAGCGGCGATCTACCTGCGAAACGGGACTCAGCGCGTCTGGATCGTGGTTCCCAACTCAAAAAGCATCGAGGTCTGCCAGCTGGGCGAAGACGACGAAATCCAAAGAGATGTCATTGCTAAAGATGGTATGCTCTCCGGCGAGAACGTCTTGCCCGGCTTTGAATTGCCGCTGGCAAAGCTCTTTGCCTGGTAAGGATATTGCGCGAGAATGTCCTGTCCCGCTTCGCGTTTGCGATAGCTTGTCTCTTCGCCCAAAATCTTCAACGATTGCCTCATCATCATCGCTAGCGGCAAAATCCGATACTTCAAGCCGCGTCCCATCGCCGCTAAGCGTTTCTCCGATTTACAGACCATTTACAGCCACCTAACGGTTTTGTAACGACCGCCTTTTATGATACAGTGAAATTAACTGTACATCGAAAGGAGACAATAACAAATGAAGCGTCGCATGCTGTTAATCTTGGTCCTGCTGCTGGTCAGCGGACTCAGTTTCGCCGAATCGGAACAGTCGCTTGACCTTGAGCACTACTGGCTGGACAACGGCCTGGAAGTAATCTTGGTGCGCGATACCACGGCGCCGACCGTCGCGGTGGACATCTGGTATCGGGTCGGCAGCGCCAACGATCCCGAAGGCAAGAGTGGCTTCGCCCATCTCTTTGAACACATGATGTTCGAAGGCTCGCCACATATTCCAAACAACGGCATGGATGAGTTGCTGGAGCCGGTTGGCGGCTCTTCCAACGCCTATGTCGGCACCGACTACACAGCCTACTACGAAACTGTGCCCTCGCATCAGCTGCCACTGGCGCTTTGGATAGAAGCCGATCGTATGGGCGGCTTGGATGTGACGCAGGAAAATCTCGATAATCAGCGCGCCATCGTCATTGAAGAACTGCAACGGAGCTACGACAACCGACCCTATGGCACGGCGGTGAAAGCCCTGATCACCGTGCCCTATTCCTACGAACCCTACAAACGGCCCGCCATCGGCAATATTGCTGATGTCAATGCGGCGCAAATTGAAGATGTCGTTGATTTCCACCGCACCTACTATCTCCCGAACAACGCCACGCTGGTCGTCGCTGGCGACATCGACTTTGAGGTCACGAAGGCGATGATCGAAGACCTGTTCGGTCCCATCCCACGTGGGGAGGACCCGCCGGCGCTGCCTGAGTTTGTGCCGGTTGACCAGGAAGAAGCGGAATTCATCACTATCGAAGATCCCTTCATCAACATACCCGCTCTCCTCGTCGCTTACGAGATTCCGCCGCTGGTTCATGAGGACTACCCAGCGCTAAGCGTTCTCTCGCGCGTTCTGAGCGTCGGCGATTCCAGCCGCCTGGCGAAGCGACTGGTCGATACCGGTAAAGCGCTGCAAGCGGACGCTTGGATAGACGGCAACCGCGGTCCCGGCTATTTCGCCTTCATCCTGCTTGGCAATGTGGGCGTTGATCTGGCGGAACTCGAAGAAGCCTCCTACGAGGAGCTTCAGAATATCATCGACGAAGGCGTTCCGCAGGAAGAACTTGACAAAGTAATCGCCGGTATACGGAGCAGAAATATCCTGGGTTTGGAAACAGCTCTGGGCTTGGCGGAAAGCGTACAAAGCGTCAATTACTATACTGGCGATCCGCAGGCTCTGTTCACGGGCATAAATCGCTACCAGGCGGTCACCAGCGAGGATATCCAGCGCGTGGCGCTTGAGTACCTGGAAGAATCCGACCGTCACGTCTTCAATGTCGTGGAAACCGATGCCGAAGCGCCGCCCCCGGTGGAACCCTACGCCGCCGAAGAGCTCGTCGAGGTTGAGCCGGATTACCGCTACGTCATTGAACAAGCTGAACCGCCGCCGCCCCTGGATTCGAACGCATTCAACTTCCCGACGATCACCGAAAACGTGTTGGACAATGGCTTGGAAGTCGTCGTAATTGAGCAGCCCAACATGCCCATCATCTCGCTGGATGTCTACCTCACTGGTGGCTCAACCGCCCAACCGCAAGATCTGCCAGGCACGGCGGGCATAACCGGCTACTTGATCTCCCGCGGCACGGAAAACCGCAGCGCCCAGGACATCGCCGGCGCGATTGAGCAAGTTGGCGGCGCCGTCAACAGCGTTGGCAGCAGTGACTATCTGCAGCTTGGCGTCTTTGCCCTGATTGAAGACGCCGACTTGGCTTTCGACCTGCTCGCCGATATGACCCTCAACGCCAACTTCCCCGAGAGCGAATTTGAACGCGAGCGAGCCGAGTGGATTAGCAGCCTGGAAGCCGGTATGGCTCAGCCCGGATTCGTCGCCCGCCGCATCTTCGACAATCGGCTTTACAGCGGCGAACACGGCTACGGCAATCTGTACACCTTTGATTCTCTGGAAGCGATCACCCGCGATGACATCGTCGCCTTTTATGAATCGCGCCGTCAACCTGACAATGCCGTTCTGATCATTGCGGGCGCCATCACGACCGAAGAGGGCTTGGCTTACGCCGATCAGCACTTCGCCGATTGGGAAGGTTCGGCTGAGGCCATCACTTATCCAGCGTTGCCGGAGAACAGCGGGCAGCAGATATTGTTGGTGGATCGCCCGGGCAGCACGCAGGCGACGTTCCGGATCGGCAATATCGGCATTCAGGGCGCCAGCCTCGATTACTTCCCGGCGCGCGTACTGAACCATGTCTTGGGCGGTACCTTCTCCTCGCGCCTGGTGCAGAACATCCGCGAAGAAAAGGGCTACACCTACAGCATCGGCTCCGGCTTCAGTTACCCGGCGGATATGGGGTACTTCCGAATCTCGGCGGATGTGCGCAATGATGTCATCGCGCCGGCCCTCGAAGAAGTCTTCAAGGAAATCGAGCGCATTCGGACCGAGCCGCTGACAGACGAAGAGATCAATGACGCCCGTGATGGCATCGTCGGCGAGTTCGTCTTCGGCCTCGAGACCTACCAGGACTTCGTCGAAGCGGTGGCCTCCTACAAAATCCGCGGCGTTGAACTCGACCGCCTCAACAAATGGCTGGGCTATATCAAAGAAGTCAGCACGGATGACGTGCTCGAAATAGCCAACACGTACATCCACCCCGACGACTTCATCATCGTCGTGGTCGGCGACGCCAACGAGATCCAAGAGCAGTTGGAGACCCTCGGCGAGGTGACCCTGATTGAAGCGGAATAACGCGCCAAGTACAAAAAAGGGCGGCTAAATGAGTCGCCCGCTCGATTCAAATCACGATGAGGGCAGTCATTGTGACTGCCTCTTTCCTATTCTGTTTGGCTCGCGCTCGCGGAAGTCCCAGATTCAAATTTGATGCTACGATAGATCTCCCGCAGCGGTAGGCGGCAATCCAGCGCTTCAAGCAACACCACATCTTCAAGGTCTTTGAAGCGCTGTAGATTCCAACCTGTTTCACTGCTAGTATACAACTCGACCAGCACTCGATGCTGATCGACGATGAGACAAGTTTGCAGAGAGGCTACATCAAAGTAGTACTCAAGCTTTGCGCCACGGTCATAGTCGATAGAGGTCGGTGACGTGACTTCGACAACTAGGATGGGATTCAGTAGCAATCGCGTATTCGACTCTGTTTCAGGTTCGCCGCATATGACCGACACGTCAGGCGCTAGCAGGCGTAACTCGCCAGCTTTCATTAACATTCCGCCGCCAAGCACTTGACAGTTTTTTCCAGCGAGTAGATTCAGAAGCTGGCCCGTGATGTTAGCGCTGATTCCAAAATGATTGAGTTTTCCGCCGGTCATCAGACGCAACTCGCCGTCAATGTATTCATACCATTCCTCGCTGCTCTCGGCGAAGTCAAGGAATTCTTCGACGCTCATCTGGCGAACCCGCTCAACAGCCATCATTTGTCCTCAGTTAATTGCTCCTGCCAATAGCGTAACATGCTGCGGCAAGCCTGTAAGTCAGTTTGGATCGCTCGCAGCTGAAGCTGCATCATTCTCAAAACTGATGTTCTGGTAGATATCGCGCAATGACAAGCGGCAATTCAGCGCTTCAAGCGGCAATTCGTCGTCAATATTGGAGTATGTATCAATCCGCCAACCGACGCCGTCCCGGGTGTGCAACTCCACAAACAACCGGTGTTGGTCGACAACGAGATAGATTTCTATAGACGGCATATAGAAGTAATAATCACGCTTGGCGCCACGATCAATGTTGACGGTAGTCGGCGATGTGACCTCGCCAACTAGGACTGGGTTCAGCAAGATTCGGGTATCGGTTTCGAGCAATGGTTCTTCACAGACAACGCACACATCTGGTATGAGGAACCTTGTCTCGCTAGCTCGTACCCCCTGTCCCATTGCGAGCGCCTGACAATTCTTTCCAGCCAGAAGAATCCTTAAACTAAACGCGATATTGTTGCCGATGATGTTATGCCTAAATGTAGGAGTGGTCATCGGATACAGTTCGCCGTCAATGTATTCATACCACTCCTCGCTGGTCTCGGCGAAGGCGAGAAATTCTTCGATGCTCATTTGCTGGACGCGCTCAACAGCCATGATTCGTCCTCACACTGCTAAATGTGAAACCATTATATCACCGCCAAGCAACATATCGGGGAACAGGCTAAAAGCACAATCCAGCGCCGTCCACGCCGGCGCCTTTCGTCAAGGCTCCACCCAATCTTCGGCGATCAAATCGCCAGCGGTGGCGATATGCAGGCTCAGGATCGTCTTCGCCCCCGCCACATCGCCAGCCTCCATCGCCTCCAGCAGCGGCAGATGTTTCCGCGCGATCTGCGTGAGATCGGTGTTGCGGCGGTTGACCAGCGCCATAACCTGCCGCACTTTCATCGCCACCATCAGCCACATCGAATGCAGCAGGTGGTGCTCGCTCATCTCGATTAGCGCATCATGGAAGTCGCGGTCGTAAGCATTCACCGCGATCAGATCGCCCGCATCGCCCGCGTTCACCATGCGGTCAACGATATCTCGCAGCCGTCGCAGATCAGCCGGCTCGCATTTCTGAATCACCTGCTCCATCGCGTAGGTCTCGAGCAGAATGCGCATGCTGTAGATTTCTTCGATATCGGTTTTGGTCAGGCGGCGCACAGTCGTGCCATGATAAGGAATCGTCTCGACCAAGCCCTCAGAATTGAGAATGCGCAGCGCCTCGCGGATGGGCGCGCGACTGACGCCCAACTGACGTGCAAGATCCGTTTCCGTCAGCGCCTGCCCGGGCTTGAGTTCGCCGGATAATATCGCTTCCCGCAGTGTATCCAGCGATTGCTCGCGGATAGACAAATTCTTGATTTGCGGTAGAACGGTATTCATCAGCGGCGCGCTTCGGCTAGGTCTGCGGGGTCATTTGGCTTGACAGCGGCGGCAAGGCTACCTATAATCCTGCCGCTTGTAGATTGTAGACAATCCTTTAGAATAAATATGATGGTAGCTTATGGCAACCAGACTGTCAAGCAAGAGCGGATCGGCGAGTGGTGAAAGCCATGACTACACCAACATCGCCAGGCACTGTAGGGGCGATTCGGTCGCCCGCCACAAACGCGACAAAATGTAGGGGCGACACAAGTGTCGCCCGCTTAGGCCATCCTCTACAGATAATTTTTTCACTCGACCAACTTGAGAACTACTAGGATAACGCAGAAAATGAGCGAAAACTGGGTCCTGAAAGAAGACGAAGCCATTGAGCTGCTCGCCCTCTTGATCACCTCGGCGCGCATCCAAATGGACGAACCCGCGCATTACGCTCCCATGCGCCTGCTGACGGCGACCGAACGCCTGAGCAGCGCCATCCTCGAGCGAGCCTCGGACAAATCGCGCGACTTCCTGCAGAGCAACATTGAGCGGATCCCGGAACTACGCATGACGATGTCCGATGTCGAAGCTTACGCCGCTGGCTTGGACGATCTCTGCCGCGAGGTCGCCGAATGCCTGCTGCGCCACAGCAATATATCGGAGGACAGCTCATGAACGAGGCAGTACTCGAGAATATCAGAACACGCCGAGTCCTGCGGGAGATGACGGAGGAGCCCGTCGCGCGCGAGCAGATCGAAACCATCCTCGAAGCGGCGCGCTGGGCGCCCAGCGGCGGCAACCTCCGCCCCAATCGCTATATCGTCATTCAAGATCCGGAGACGCGCCGGTTGATCCGCCTCGTCTCGCCGGGCATGTTCCAAAAAGCGCCTGCCCTGATCCTGATTTGCACTAACGGCGATGTCCTCATCGAGCACAGCTTGCCGCCGACCGATCGCGCCCTGCTCATCGATATCGGCACGGCCGCCCAGACTATGATGCTGGCCGCCCATGCTCTCGGCTTGGGATCGGGTCCCGTCACCTCATTCAGCAGGGAAGCGATCAAGGTCATTCTCAACCTGCCCGCGAGCTATTCGCCGGAGATGTTCATCTGCATCGGACATAAAGCGCCGACAGCCCGCCCCGGCATGAAGCCCTGGAAGAAGATCACCTGGCGCGACCTGACGCATTGGGAACGCTTTCCGGAAGGTTAGAGCTAATCTGTAGGGGCGACATTTGTGCCGCCCGCAAAACAACCGATTATCTAGGGGCGATTCAGTCGCCCGCAAATAACCGAAATCTGTAGGGGCGACCTGCCAGGTTGCCCGCAAACGAACAGAAGGGGTATCAAAATGCACGAACGCTACATCAAACACATGGCATTCGCCGTGGACGACGCCCGCGCGGCGCTGCGGCATTATCAAGACTTCCTCGGCCTCGGCTTTGACGCGGAAGTTCACGAATACGACAAATCGCGCAATGTGGTCGCCATCTTCAACATCGGCGATGTCGAATACCAGCTTTGCCAGTCGATGGACGCGGGCGGGCGCTACGACGCCTGGATCAAAGAGCGCGGCTATGAGGGCTTGCACCATATCTGCTATGCCGTGCCCAATATCGACGAGGCGCTGGCGGATGCCCAAGCTAAGGGCGCGACGCTCAAAGAATGCGCCGCCTGCAAGGTCAAGGGCAGCCATGTGCACCCCGAAGGCTGGGTCGCCTTCCTCGAGCAGGAAGCCGGCGGCGTCGAACTTGAATTGATGCAGGTCTATACGCCCGAAGAACTGGAACAATACAAAGCGGTTCAAGGCATCTAAATGGATAGCCTTGAGCTCTTGCTGCGCTTGGTGCGCATCCCTTCACCCAATCCGCCGGGCGATACCATCGCCATCGCCGATTTCATCGCCCGGCAGATGCGCGCCATCGGCTGCCAAGTGCGCCAGCCGGCGCCGGCACAGAAGTCATACGCGCGAAACACCATCGCTACATTGGGCCGGGGCGAACCGCGCATCATGCTGCACGCCCACATCGACACCGTGCCCATCGCCAAAGCCGAAGCGGAAAACTGGAGCGTCGACCCTTATGCCGGCGATGTGCGCGATGGCGCTCTCTATGGCAAAGGCAGCATCGACGACAAAGCGGTCCTGGCCTCCATGATGCTGACCATGATGGAAGCCGCCCAGCAGGAGCAGCTTAACGGTACTTTGCTGCTGGTTGCCGCGGCTGAAGAAGAGACCGGCGGCCAGCTCGGCACAAAATGGCTGGCGGACAAGGGACACTTGCCCGTCTGCGATTTCATCATCGTCGGCGAGCAAACCGGCAACAAAGTCGCCACGGCGCATAAAGGCGTGCTGCGCGCCACCATCCAGACCACCGGTAAGTCCGTCCATGCCACCAACCCCGACCGCGGCATCAACGCCATCGTCGCTATGTCCAAAATCATCGGCGCGCTCGACCACTATCATCAGGACCTGTCCCGCCTCATTCATCCGGTCGTCGGCCTGCCCACCTGCAATGTCGGCGTGATCGCTGGCGGCAGCACCGCCAACGCCGTGCCCGATACCTGCGTCATCCGGCTCGACCGGCGCATGATACCCGGCGAGGCGCCCGAAGCCGTCATCGCCGAGCTGAGGACCGTGCTGGATTCGGTTGACCTGAACGGCGCAACTGTCAACATGGGCGACATCGTCTACTCCCGCTGGTATGAATCCGGACTGAGCACCGAATACGCCAAAACCTTCATGGCTTGCGTCCGCGAGGAATTGGACGACGAGCCCGGTCCCATCGGCTATCTGCCCGGCAGCGATGCCAAACACCTGATGGACGTGGCTCGCGGCGATATGATCATCTTCGGTCCCGGCAGCTACGAAGTCGCCCACGCCGCCGATGAGCATGTGCGCCTGGAAGACTACGAGACGACCACCGCGATCCTCAAGGATTTTGTCCGGCGGACGCTCTACGCGGATTAGCGCTCTGTAGGGGCGATTCGGTCGCCCACCGAAACGCAAAATTGTAGGGGCGGCCCTTGAGTTGTCCGAAAGGATGAACATGCACGTAGACACCCTTATCACAAACGCGCAGGTCGCGCTGGAAAGCGGCATCGCCCGCCTTGACATCGGCCTCCGCGACGGACGCATCGCCCTACTAACCGCGAACTCAGACGGCATCGACGCCGCCGAAACCATCGACGCCGCCGACAAATTGCTGCTGCCCGGCGCTATCGACATCCACTTCCATTGCCGCGCCCCCGCCTATCCCGAGCGCGGCGACTTCGCCAGCGAGACCCGCGCCGCCGCCGCCGGGGGTGTCACCACCATCTTCGAAATGCCGATCTCCAAACCCTGCTGCGCCACCGGCGATACCTTCCGCATGCGCAAAGCGCTGGCTGAGCGCGACTGCTATGTCAACTTCGGCTTGTATGGCGCGCCCGGCTTGCTCGACCGCGACGAAATCGCCGACATGGTCGACGAAGGCGCCATCGCTTTTAAGATCTTCATGACCGCCGCGCCCAAGGGCCGGGATGACGAATTTGAAGGCCTCTGCCTGCCCCACGTCCCCGAGCTCTATCAAGCGCTACAACTGGTCGCCGAGACCGGCTTGGTTTGCGCCGTGCATGCCGAGAACAACCAACTCCTGGAATGGCACACCGCCCAGCTCACCGCCGCCGGACGCAACGATGTGCCAGCCCACGGGGAATCCCGCCCGCCCCATGT
>WTGB01000011.1 GCA_011523735.1 Chloroflexota bacterium | reverse complement strand
GGTGAGGGGGGGGCGTCAAGATACGCTGTACCCAGCATCCTCCATGACCGTGCGGATCTCCGCCGCCATCAATGCCACCGCTTCCTCCGCGCTGATCTCATCGACATAAGCCTGCGCCATGCGCGTCGTCACACTGTCGCGGATCAAGGGCGTCTCCGGCAAGCGCGTCTCCGGATGCAGGAAAGGCGTGCTTTCGGCGAAGGCGCTCGTCCACCAGCCAACGACCTCATCCGTCGCCAACTCTTCGTAGGTATCCTGACGTACTGGAATCGCGCCCGCTTTGGCATAAGCCAACTGGTTGTCCTTGGTCGTCAGCCATTTGACGAACTCAAGCCCGGCCGCCGCCCGCTCCGCCGGCAGGTTGTCGGGATGACACATCACCCACATGCCCGTCCGCGGCGAACGACCCTCAGCCGTCACGCCCGGCACGACGGTCGCGCCCATCTTGCCGCCGACCACCGAGATCTCCGGATTGTCATAATTCGGCGCCGCCGCGCCAACCATGTGAACCTGCGCCAGCCGGCCGCTCGCCATCAGCGCCAGCAAATCGCCTTGACCCAAATCAGCGAAATTCTGCGGCGCCCAGGTCCGCCCCAGCTTCAGCCAGCGCTGCACCGCTTCCAAGCCCTCGGGCCGCTCGAAACCGACCGACCAACTGCCATCCGCTTCCAGACGAACATATTCGGCGTCATAAGCATCGACATAAGCGCCAAACTCCCACCAGATCGGATTGGCGCGGTTGGCATTGCCAAACATCCGCGGCGGATTGCCCAACTGCTCGGCGATCGCCTCCATCTCGTCAAATGTCTTCGGCGGCTCAATCCCCGCGTCATCAAAGAGATCGCGGCGATAGTAATAGAGTTGGATGTTGCCGTTAATCGGGATGCCGAGGATAGTGCCGTTCGGACCATTCACACCGAGATCAAAGTCCCAGCGCGCCGCATCGCCATAGCTGATGATATTATCATCAAGCACATAATCCATGTCGATTTCTTCAATCGGCTTCAACAGACCGGAACTGTAGAAGAAGGGGATGTTCTGCTCGGTGATGTTCACCGCATCGTATTCGCTCTCAGCTGCTTGCGTCGCGTTCCGCGTTTTGTCGAGCATGCCCGGGAAAGGCGTGACGTCAAGATTCACCTGGTTGCCGGTGGTTTCAGTGTACAACTCCACCATCGCGGCGAAGCCCGGGAACCAGGGCGAGTCGTTAATCAAAATCGTGATCGGCGGCTGACTCATCACATCTTGCGCCAGCGTCTTGATGCTGCTGTTCAGCAGCGGGTTCGCCGCCAGACCCGCCGACAGCGCGCCCATCGCTTTCAGAAAGTCACGACGGGAGAAATTGCCTATTCTCTTGTTCATGTCATCCTCCGATTCTGGAATTGTTTGAGCATCGTCTGGAATAAAAGTGAGTCGGACCGGTCACTATCCTCCTTTCAATAAATCAAAGACAAGGCAAACTTTCGCTCTACAAGTAGACTACTACATCGACAGCAATTCTGCAAAAGTCCCATACGGTTGACTCGCAGCCGGGACTGAATGTCTTATGCATTGGCTTTTGCACGCAAAACCATCAGCCGCAAATTTTTCCCCATGACACCGCCCGACTATCTCCTGTATACTCGCCGCTGTTACCCGCCAATACGGGAATCCCCGCTTGAATATCAAAGCGCTGCCCTACGTCATCTTGCTCGGCCTCTTCTTCGGCTCCTCACTTGTCGTCTCGCGCTTCAACATCGCCCAGTTCGAGCCCAGCACCTACATCGGCATCCGCATGTTCATCGCCAGCTTGATGTCCCTGCTGGTCTACGCCATCGCCACCGGCCGGCGGGTCCCGCGCGATATCGCCTTGTGGCGGCGCGCCGGTCTGCTCGGCATCTTCGGCACCGCCCTGCCCATGACCGCTGTAGTCACCTCCCTGCAATATCATTCCAGCGGCGTCGCCTCACTGCTGCTCGCCACCGGTCCGGCCCTGACCGTTGTGCTGGCGCATTTCACGCTGCCGGATGAACTGCTCAATCGCCGCAAAGTCATCGGCGTGTCCCTCGCCCTGGCTGGCGCGCTGCTGCTCGCGCTCAGCGGCGAAGATGGCTTGCCCAATGTCTCGCGGGCCGACCCGACCGGTTATCTGCTCGTCGGCATCGGCATCGTTTCCAGCTCGATCATGATCATCTACGCCCGCCGAAAGCTCAGCGGCTACGACGCCTTCGATGTCGGCAGCGTCCGCCTCTTCACAACTGCCCTGTTCATGCTGCCCTATTCACTGCTCACAGCCGGCTTTGATGTGAGCGCGGTCGATGGAGCGGGCATCGCCGGTCTGATCTACGCGGCCGTGGTCGGCACCTTCCTCGGCTTCATGCTGTCCTTCTATACCATCAAGCGCTTCGGCGCCACGCCAACCGTCATGACCACCTATATCATCCCGATCGTGGCCGGGGTCGGCGGCGTATTGCTATTGGGCGAGGAAATCACTGGCACCATGCTGGTCGGCATGGTCATCATCGTCGGCGGCATCGCCCTGCTGCAAGAACTTCGCAGTTCAACAGTCTGGCTGCGTCGTTATCCCCATCGCGGCTCTTACTAATTACACAGTCCGCCTTCTGCGCTAGCCCTTAACGCCGCCGAGCAGGCAGCGCGACACGCTATTCCACATCGCAAGCCTCATAAGCCCCCCGCAGCGCCGCCTTCCAATCGCCCAGCGGCACAAACTCCTGCCCGACATAACCATCGAAGCCCGTCTCGGCAATCGCCCGGCAGATCGCCGGATAATACAATTCCTGCCTCGCGTCGATCTCATTCCGTCCCGGCACCCCCGCCGTATGATAATGCCCGAACCATTGATGATTATCGCGGATCGTTTGAATGACATCGCCTTCCATAATCTGCATGTGATAAATATCGTAGAGCAGGCGCGCATTCGGCGAATCCACCGCCGAGACCACCTCCACGCCCCAAGCTGTCCGGTCGCACTGATAATCGGGATGATTCACCTTGGAGTTGAGCAGCTCAAGAATCAGCATCACGCCAGCGGACTCGGCCGCCCGCGCCAGCGGCTCCAGCTGCTTGATCGCGTTCTCCGCCCCGCGCTTATCGTCCAAGCCTTCGCGGTTTCCGCTGAACACGATCAGGTTGGGAATCGCCCAATCCACCGCGAGCTTCAGGCTGGCTTCCGATTGCCGCTTGATGTCCTCCCAGTATTTCTCATGGCTGATGCCCTGAGTCAGCGGCACATGCAATTGATGCGCCGCGATCTTCATCCCCCCATCGCGTATCAGCGGGAACTTGTCGACCGGTACTAATTCCATCGCCGTGTAGCCGATGTCCTTGCAAGTCCGAACCAAATCGAGCGGGTCGATCTCCGGACGATCAAAACACCACCAGGAAACAGATTGTTCAAATGCCATCGTTCCAGCCTGCCTTCTTCCTCACTTTTCCTAATCCGTAGGGGCATTGGTCTGCTCTGTCTACGCGCAGCGCCGAAACGCCCGAAAATGAAAACATCCACTTGGACTTTCTCTGCGCTGACAGTCAGTTTCTACACGACCTCGCCCGCTTGCGCCATCCGCAACTAAACACATTTTTACATGACCAACATTCAACTGCATAGTTTTCTGCTATACTGTAGATCGCCAAGAAATAGCGAGAGAAATCATGGCCGCTCCTGACATAGAAGTTGTCAAATCAGAGCTTTATCACAAAGTATCGAAAGAAGATTATGCAAATGACATGGGAGACATTAAAGTCATCTTAACGCGAATAGAAGGCAAATTGGACAATTGGCGTTGGACGCTCATTATTGTATTAGGCATTGCCACACTCATTATTGGCTATCTCTTATCGCGACTGCCTTCGCTTCCTTGAATCGCCCTGCGCAAAGGGCAAGTCAACTATTCTTTACAATGCCGAATCGTCTCATATATCCATTTTGAACCAATAACCTCGATAGGCGCGGCTCTCCCGCAGCAGCAAATCCAGACGCCGCCGCAGCGCTTCCAGGTTCTCCCTCGGCGCGGCATCCGCCCACCGCAGTTGATATAAGCCGCTATCCTCCACCCGATAATCGAGTTTGCCCAGCGCACGCAGCACCTGCAATCCGACCTGCGCCGTCCGTTCCCGTTGCCCGGTCGCGGCCGCCAACGCTTCCAGGCTCACGACGCCCCCGCGCTGATTGATGCTGTACTTCACCAGACCCGCCAGTCTTTCCAAATAGCCCGAGAGACTCTCGCCGGTCCTCCGCGCGCCGAAGAGGATCAGCCGTTCGGGCGCCACCGTCGCCAGCGCCGCTGCCCATATCTCAGCTGACGGGGGCGCCGACCAAACGATGAGCGTCTCGCTCGAACGCAGTTGCAAACGGTTGACCGCCCCTGCAATCCGATCCACTTCCGCCCAGACCAGCGCCGTCGGATGCCATTCCCGCAAACCCGCCAGGTCAGACTGCGGATTCGCGCTCCCCCGATAATCGAGCAGTTCGTAGCTTGGCTCCTCCGCCCGAATATCGACCGGTCCCTCAGCGCGCTGCCGATAATCCAGCCACTCGACCAGCGGCTCCCGCCTGCCCTTGTAGCTGCTCGTCCGCAGCGTATACGCCAGGTCAAAGAGACCGCTCGGCAAGTCTTGCCCGGCGCCCCGCCACCAGATCACCCGCTGCCCCCGCCCGCTCTCATCCTCAACTTCGACCTGCAAATGCTCGCCCCGCCTGCCCAAACCCCTTCGCTTGACCAGCTTGAGATCCCGCGTCAGCAGCGTCAATGGCGGATTGCCATTGCCGAAGGGCGCCAGCCGCTCGATGTCCCGCGTCAATTCCAGCGAGATTTCGGCCAAGGACAGCGCGCCATCGAGAGTCAGTGGCGGCGCGCTCGGCACATCCAGCGCCCGGACCACACGCGAAAGTTCCCGCCGAAACTCGAAGATCTTGTCGGCTCGCAGGCTCATCCCCGCCGCCATGCTGTGCCCGCCATAGCGCATCAGCAGCCCCGACGCTTGCCCCAGCGCCGCGCTGATGTCCACGCCAGCGACCGACCGTGCCGAGCCCCGCCCAGTCTCCTCCGGCGCCGCGATCAGGACGGTCGGCAAACCGTATTCTTCCACCAGGCGGCTCGCCACAATGCCGATGACGCCGCTATGCCAATCCTCATGGCTCAACACCAGCGCGGCATAATCCAGCAGCCAGGGCTTCTCCTCAATCTGCGCGAGAGCGGATTGATAGACCTGATTCGACAGGTACTTGCGGCGGGCATTGTAGCTCTCCAGCGTGTGCGCCAGGAGCCGCGCCTGGGGCCAATCGTCTGTGGTAAGCAGCTCCACCGCCGGATTGGCGTCCGCGAGCCGGCCCAAGGCATTCAAACGCGGCCCTATCGCGAAGCCGATATGCCCCTCGTTCAGATCCGCCGCCGCGATCTCCGCCCGCTCCAGTATCGCCCTTATGCCCAGACGTTGATTCCGACGCAGTTGCGCCAAGCCCCGCTGCAGCAAATAACGACTATCATCGACTTGCGCCATCACATCGGCGACGATGCCCAGCGCCACCAGATCAAGCAGATCATCTGCGCCATCCACCAGCGCTTCGATGAGCTTGTAGGCGACGCCGACGCCCGGCAGCTCCCGCAGCGCATGACCAACGGGCAGCCTCTGCGGGTTGACGACCGCGACCGCCGCCGGCAGTTCCTCCGGCAAGGCATGATGGTCAGTGATGACCACATCGACGCCTTGGCTCGCGGCAAAATCCACCGCCTCATGCGCCCCCACGCCGGTATCGCAAGTCAGGACGAGGTCAATGCCAGCAGTCAGTTTGCGCTTCAGCATCGGCAGGTGAATGCCATGCCCCCCGCTGAAACGGTTCGGCACATGATACGCGACCCGCGCCCCCATACGCTGCAAAGCCGAATAAAGCAGGGCGGTGGACGTCTGCCCATCGACATCGAAATCGCCCCAGATCAAAATCCGCTCTTTGTCTCGGACGGCGCGCTTGAGCCGCTCCACCGCGCGATCGATATCCGGCAGTTCATCCGCCGCTGCCGGCTCATAATGCTCGGCGGAGAGAAAGCGCCGCGCCGCCGCCGCCGTCAGGATGCCCTTGCGCGCCAGATGCTCCGCGACCAGGCCATACCCGCCGACAGCGCCCCTCAGCGAGGCCGGCACATCAACCGGCGCCGGCTCCTGCCATTCGCGCTTTTGCCCCTTCTTCACCCCGCCAGCACCCGCTCCTCTAAGGTTTGTCCGCTACTGCAAATCATATGCAAAATTAGCTGGAATAGTGCTGAAACAATACAAAATAGGCAACGATCCTTGAGAAACTCAACACATTACTACGTAATCCGCCAAATAATGCTCCCCCTCTCGAAGTGCTGTGTCTACGCGCACCCCTTGTGATGCTCGCCAGACGTGGCTGTGTCTATGCGCCACTAGAGATGGCGAGAAAACGTGCCCGGGGCTGAAGGCTCGCCCGCCCACAAATCCCAAACCCGCCCACAGAGTCACCCCCTCTCCCCTTGTGGGAGAGGGGGCCGGGGGGTGAGGGGGCGAATTATGCACGTCAAGCGCCCAGCACCCGCTCCTCCAGCAGCCTCAGCCCATCCTCCGCCAGATCCATATTCAAGCCCGGCGCCTTCGGCAATTCGATATGCCCAGCGACCGGCACGAGCTTGTGCTTGTAGAAGACATTCGTCATGCGGCCGATCTGGAAAAGCCATTCCTGCATCGGGCAGGTACTCAGCGCCTGCGAGGCGATCAAATGCGTCGAGGGCCAGCCGCCGTGATGCGGGATGACCGGGATGGCATAAGCCGAGGCCAGCGCGCAGATTTTGACCATCTCGCTGATGCCGCCCGCCCAGGTCACATCCGCCTGCAAGATATCCACCGCGCCCGCATCCAGCAAAGCCTTGATGCCCCAGCGTGTATATTCATGCTCGCCGCCGCTGATGAAAACCCCGCTGACCGAACGCCGCAGCTCGGCATATTGCGGGATCAAATCCGCCAGCACCGGCTCTTCAAACCAATAAGGACGATACTCCCGCGACAGCTCGACCATGCGCTGCGTATACGGCACGCTCCAACTGCTCCAGGCATCAAACATCAAATCGGCATCCGGTCCCGCCGCTTCCCGCGCCGCCCGAATAACCGCCAGATTCTGTCGAATGCCCGGCTCGCCATCCTTGGGCGCGCAGGGCATGAACCACTTGAAAGCGGTGAAACCCTGCCCCAGGAAGTGCCGCGTCCGCTCAATCACCTTGTTCGGCTCGACCGAATACCCCAGCATCGAAGCGTAAGCCCGAATCCGCGGACGGGACGGACCGCCCAGCAATTGATAGACCGGCGCGCCCAGCAGCTTGCCCTTGAGGTCCCAGAGCGCCAGATCCACCTTGCTCAGCGCCATCATCCCCGTGCCCTTGCGGCCATGAATCGCTACGCGATACATCTTGTCCCAGATGCGCTCAATCGCATGCGGATCTTCGCCGATAAGCAAATCCGCGAAATAACGCTTGATGATGGCGATGTCCTCGTCGCCCACCGGCCCGCAGATGCCGGTCGCGCCATCGTCGCAGTCGATGAGCAGGAAATGCCCCTCGACCGGGTAGGGCGGTCCGCTCGTCGTGTCGAGGGGCCATTTTGGGTCAGGCGCAAGTTCCGGATAGATGCTGGCCGGGCGGGACAAATGCGCTTCGCCCAGCGGCTCGTGAGTGTCCCACTCGGCGGCGACATGGGCGCTGCGTACACGATCGATCTTCATGAGTCTTCCTCGTTTCCAAATAAATCCAGGTTAGTCATGCGAAAAGCAACAGATAACTATGGAACCCGCCAAGTTCAGCTCCCCCTCTCGAAGTGCTGTGCCTACGCGCACCCCTTTTGATGCCCGCCATAAAGATGAGGAGAAGGGTGACTCTAGTTGAAGATCAACATATTCTGCGCACATTTTTACAAACTCCGACACAAATTATTTGCCGCTTGCGTGGCGCTCCCCCTCTCCCCTTGTGGGAGAGGGGGCCGGGGGGTGAGGGCTAGCCTTGGCCATACTCTAAAACTCTATCTCAGCTATCTGATCAAAATCCAACGCAATACCCTCATCATCCTCGCCATCATCATCCTCGACAAACTCCCGCAAATCCCCCGCCTCGCCCCGCCCGCAGAAAGCGCGATACGTGCAGAACCGGCAGCGCCGCTGATCTTCCGTCAGCGGAAACTCGGCCGCTTCTCCAATCGCCTGTATCATCCCCAGCAGCCGCGCTTCATCCTCCGCCATCTCCGCCGCCGAATATGGCAAACTGACGCGCTGCCCGCCCTGCGCCACATAGACATACTCCATGCGGATCCGCTCCGGCGGAATCTCGCCGCCATACAAATGCCCGCCCGCCCGCGCCAGCACATAACGATAAACCACCGTCTGCATCCGGCTCTGTAGATATTGCCGCGAAGGTACCCGCTCGCCCGTCTTCCAATCCACGATGACAGCTGCCCCGCCCCGCTCCAGCGCCAGCAGATCGTACTGCGCCAGCAAACGCTGACCGCCCAAAGTCGTCTGCAACGTGATCTCAGCCTGACGCTCCCGCGGCAGACCCGCCAAGCCATGCTGCCGGTAATTCTCCCACCAGCGCGCCAAATCGGCATCATCCGAAAGCGACGCCGCCAGCAAATCAGCCGGCAAGCCCAGCAAATGCTGCTGCACCAGCTTGTGGAAGCGGTTCCCCCGCCGCAAACGCCTCTCATATTCCAGCGCCTGATTGACTTCCAGCGCCGGATACCGCAGCCGCTTGATATACCGCAACTCGAAGCGCCGCGCGCAATCGGCATAATCCCCCAGGCTGCCCTGCGTGAATGCGAAATCAGCGCTAAGTGACATGCTGCCTGTCTTTCTCAAGTAGTTCCAACAAAGTAATTGAAATCCTCAACTTGGTCGGCTGTTGGGGCGATTCGGTCGCCCGAAAATAGAGACATCCACTAGGTCTTTCTCTGCGCTCTCTGCGTTCTCTGTAGTTTGTTTTTTTGGAAGCGATTGTCCTGCCTCCTTCTCCCGCTCCTCTTCCCACCATGTCCGCAGCGCCACCAAAGGCATCGCCTCGGTCGCATTCCCCCGCCCGGTATTCCAGGTGATGGTCAGCGCCCGCCGCGCCCGCGTGATGCCGACATAGAACAAACGCAAACGTTCAGCCGCGTACTCGATCCGCGCCGCCAGGCTGGCCGCCCCCTCGTCATAATCGCCGCCATCTTGCAGCGCCGCCAGTTGCGCCAGCGCCTCCGCGCTCAAGTTGAGATCATCGCGGATGAACCACTTCTCGCCGATGAAATCATCATTCGGCTCCGCCGAGGGAAAATCATAATTGTTGACCGAAATCAAATATACCCGATCCCATTCCAAGCCCTTCGCTTTGTGCAGCGTCGTCACCGTCACCTTGCCCTTGTGCGTATCGGGATCGAATTGCCCTTCCTCATCGCCCAAGCCCGTGAAACGGCGTCGATTCCCCGCGATGTCGTAGAGTTCAGCCGCGAAATCCGGCAAGCGCATGAGCGGATGCGCCTCGCCCAGCCGCGCCAGATACAGCGCCGCCACATGCGCCGTCGCGATATCGCTCACATCGCGGAAGACATCGCCACTGATGCTGAGCACCAGTTGATCGATCGGCATCTCCGCCGCCCGCAGCCAGCCGCCCACCAACTCGCGAAACTCCGCCAACTGCCGCCGCAGCTCAATGTCCTCCTCGGCGGAAAGCTCGTCCTCCAGCCAGTCGCTCAAACGCGGCGCCACCAAATCCTCGACCTGCCGGATGCGCTTCAGCCCCTCCGCCACCAGCTTGATTTCGGCCGCGGCTGCTGAATCGTCGCGCTCATCGCGCCGCCAAATGCGATAAACCTCGGCCAGCTTGCTCCCCTGCTTCGGGTCGGCCAAGTAAGCCAGCGCCCGCGCCAAAGTCCCCACCACCGCCCGCGTCGTCGAGCTGCTGTTGAGATTCTCGACATAAGGCACACCCTTCTGCCGCAAGAACTTGACAATCTCCGAGCCGCGTCCATTGCGCGCCACCAGGATCGCCGCCGTCTTGTCGCTGTTCTCCGCCAGCCAGCGCTTGCAAGACTCCGTCACCAGCATCGCCTCTCTGGTCGCGCTGTAACTCTCGCCATGCAAGACCACCGCCGCCGGATCGTCAAGCGGGTTCGGCTGCGGATCGCCCGGCGGCGTCGGCTGAATATACGGTCCGTCAAGCGGTCTCCGCTCGCGGATCGCCTCGTGCGGATGCTCCAGCGACCAGGCGATCAAATGATTCGCCAGCTTCTGAATGCTCCTCGTGCTGCGCCCGGAATTGGGCAATTCCCGCCCAAGTACGCCCGGCGCGCTGATGAAGTCCCGCAGATATTTCGGATCAGCGGTGGTGAAAGTCTCGAAGATCGCCTGATTCGGGTCACCCACCCGCACCCAGTTGCCCGGCTCGCCCGCCAGCAAACGCAGGATGTCCTCCTGCAGCTTCGAGCTGTCTTGCGCCTCGTCTTCCAGAATCACGACCCACTTCCGCCGCAGCGCCGCCAGATAATCCGGCTCAGCCCGCAGCGTTTGCAGCGCCAGGCAAATCAAATCCTGGAAATCTACCGCCCCCCGATAAGCCAGCGCCTTGTCATAATCTCCATAAATCTCGGCGCAAATCTCCGCCAGCAGCAGGTCGCCCGGCTGGCGCTCCAGTTTAGCCAAGACCTCCGCCGGGCTCAGCAGTGCATCCTTCGCCTGCCGGATGAAATTGCGCGCCGTCTCAGTCAGAATCTCGCCCCACTTCTGACCGCGGTAATGCCCCTTTTCGATGAAGTCCGGTCCCAGGTAAGCATCGGGTGCTTCCGGATAGCGCCGCGCCCAAGCCTCAACCGCATCCGCCAGGATCTCATTGCTCCCGCGCTCATCCACAATGATGAACTGGTCGTCCAAACCGGCCGCGCCCGGTCTCCCCCGCACGATATCATTCGCCAAGCCATGCAGCGTCCGCACCCGATAGCCATAGCCGGGCAGCAAGCCATCATCCTTGACGTATTCGTTGACCTGCCGCGCGAAGTTCGCCACGGCTGAATTGACTAATGTGACAATCAGGATCTCCTGCCCGTCCGCCAAATCCGTCTCCGCCAGCAGCTTCGCCGCCAGATAAGACAAGGTCGCGGTCTTGCCGCTGCCCGGCACCGCCGCCACGCCCATAGCGCCGCGCTGATAAGCCAATACTTCCGCTTGCTTGGGACGGGGGACGAACATCATAATCCCGCGGCGCGGTAAACCGTCTCCGCCCCCCGGCTGGCTCGCGTGACATAGAGCGCCGGTTCGACCCCGGCCGCCGCTTGATAATTCGCTGCGACGCGTTCTGCGAATCCCTGCGCCGCATCCGCCCGCACCAGCGCCACCGCGCAGCCGCCAAAACCCGCCCCCGTCATCCGCGCGCCATAACAAGCCTCCTCGGCATTGGCGCAGGCGACGATGGCATCCAGCGCCGCGCTGGATACTTCAAAGTCATCGCGCAGGCTGATGTGGCTCTCGATCATCAGCTTGCCCAGCGCCGCCGCATCGCCCGCGTTCATGGCGTCCCGCGCCCGCAGCGTCCGCTCGTTCTCGCTGATGACATGCCGGGCCCGCTTCCGGCTCAACTCGTCCAATTCATGCGCCCGCCGCCCGAAACTCGCGAGATCGATATCGCGCAATGCCGTCAAGCCGAAGTGCCGCGCCGCCGCCTCGCATTGCGCCCGCCGCTCGTTGTAGGCCGAATCCACCAGTCCGCGCCGCGTGCCGGTATCCAGGATGACCACGGCCATCCCGTCCGGCAGAGGCGCGCTGGTCGTCTCCAGGCTGCGGCAATCGATGAGCAGGGCGCGCTCTTCGATGCCGGCCGCCGATATCATCTGGTCCATGATGCCGCAGTTGACGCCCAGCCAGTCGTTCTCGGCTGCCTGGCAAGCCAGAGCCAGCGCCGGGGCCTCCCATTCAAAGTCGGAGACGCAGTAGAAAGCGCGCGCCGCCGCCAGCTCCAGCGCCGCCGATGAGGACAAGCCCGAGCCGATGGGCACATCGCCGCTGATGGCGCCTTCCCAGCCGCACAGGGCATAGCCGCGCTCCTGAAGCGACCAGGCGACGCCGATGAGATAATCGATCCAGCGGGTCTCCGCCGGGCGCGGCAGGCCGTCCAGGGGGAATTCGCGCCGGTCGTCCATGTCGATGGAGATAGCCAGCACGCGCTTGTCCCCCCGCGGGCGCAGGGCGATCCAGGTCGCGCGGTCGATAGCCATTGGGAAGACGAAACCATCGTTGTAATCGGTGTGTTCGCCGATGAGGTTGACACGGCCCGGGGCGCGAACGATGAAGGCGGGGGCTTGACCGAATTCGGCGAGGAAGCGGTCTTTGACTTTGGTTGCTGGCAGCATTTTGTGATCGTTTTCCCATGTGAATTGATGCGGGAATTGTAGCGCAGACATCACAGAGCCGCAGAAGTAAATCCAGGTAAGTAATGGACAAATCTCAGAGTATATGTAGGGGCGAGCCGGCGGGTCGCCCACCTACACACACCCCCAACCCCGACCCGGCGCCCTGCCCGCCTTCTCTGCGCCCTCTGCGTTCTCTTTTTTAACAAACCCCCTTGCCCGTGCAAGCAGAGGGCTGGTTATTTTGTGTGAGCGCGGTTGATTCTTTTCGCTGCCGCCGAGCGGCTGTAGTTAAAATCTTCGCGCCTTTGTGCTTAATTTTCTTTCGGTTTCATTTTTCCAATACGAGAACATATCTTTTCATCAACCACCCAAATCCCATCTACACTCACATCGAAACCCGTAGGGGCGAGCCGGCGGGTCGCCCACCTACACACAGCCCCAACCCCGACCCGGCGCCCTGCCCGCCTTCTCTGCGCCCTCTGCGTTCTCTT
>WTGB01000130.1 GCA_011523735.1 Chloroflexota bacterium | reverse complement strand
TCCTCCCTAAGTTTCTGCATTTTCGTGTCCAATATTTGAGGACCACTACAGGGGTCGCCCGCCTCTGTCACGCTGTGGTATATTCAAACCCCAACTGCGCCAACACCAACCAGGAGTTGACATGCCCCGCCTGAACGAAATCGCGCGCCTGCCCGACCCCGCCGACAACTGCGCCATCGCCATTCGCGACCTGCCAGCCGGCATAATGGTACACGCCGGCCAGCAAACCTTTGCCCTGTCGCACACCGTCCTCGAGGGTCACCGCTTCGCCATCGAGCCGATCCCGACCGGCGCTGAACTGACATCCTGGCGTCAGCGCTTCGGCATCGCAACCCGCGCTATCGAACCCGGCGACTACGTGATGAACGAAGGCGTTCAAGTGGAACTGGCGCGCCGCAATCTCGATTTCCCGCTGCCGGCGCAGCCCAACTTCGACAACCGGATAAGTCCCTACCATTTCGACGAAGCGAGCTTCCAGCCCGCGCCGCCCTTGCCGCTCCATCGCGACCTGCGCCATTTCCTGGGCTATCCGCGCGCTGGCGGGCGGGGCGTCGGCACCCGCAACATGATTGTCATCCTGGGCACATCGTCACTGGTCGCCGGCTTCGTGCGGACCCTTTCGCAGTTGACGGCATCGCTGGCGAATGACTTCCCCAATGTCGACGCCATTGTGCCGGTGGCGCATACCGAAGGCGGGCATCGAAACCCCAACAATCGCGAACTGCTCTTGCGCACGCTCGCCGGTTTCATTGTCCACCCCAATGTCGGCGCGCTGGTCGCCGTCGACTCTGGCGCTGATGCCATCACCAACGCCGACTTGCGGACCTACATGCGAGAAAACGCTTATCCCCTGGACGATGTCCTCCACCGTTTCCACTCCCTCTCGCCGAATTTCGCTGCCAATGTCGCCTGGTTCAAAGATCTGCTCGCTGAGTGGCTGCCGCGCGTGAACCGCTTCGAGCGCCGCCCCCAACCCCTGAGCGAACTAAAGATCGCCTTGCAGTGCGGCGGATCGGATGCCTTCTCCGGCATCAGCGGCAACCCGCTGGCGGCTTGGGTCGCCAAGGAAGTGATACAGTATGGCGGCTCAGCCAACCTGGCGGAAACTGACGAACTGATCGGCGCTGAGGCCTATCTGCTGGACAAAGTCGAGCGGGTCGAGACCGCCCGCAAATTCCTCGCTGCTGTCGAGCGCTTCAAAGAGTGGGTCGGCTGGCACGGGCAGACAGCCGAAGGCAACCCCTCCGGCGGCAACAAATACCGCGGCTTGTATAACATCTATCTCAAATCGCTGGGCGCCGCGGCCAAACGCCATCCCGCTGTGCCCCTCCACGATGTGATCGAATACAGCCAGCGCATGACCAGCGGCGGCTTCTACTTCATGGACAGCCCGGGCAACGATCTCGAAAGCATCGCGGGCCAAGTCGCCAGCGGCTGCAACATGATCTTCTTCGTCACCGGCAACGGCTCGATCACCAATTTCCCCTTCGTGCCAACCATCAAGTTCGTGACCAC
Organism: Chloroflexota bacterium; assembly: GCA_011523735.1. GTDB lineage: Bacteria > Chloroflexota > Anaerolineae > Aggregatilineales > Phototrophicaceae > UBA6055. The sequence goes on along the minus strand of WTGB01000130.1, from coordinate 75,213 downwards.
TACCGCGCGTTTTGAACTGCTCAAGAAGGACATGGATGTGAACGCCGGCGAATACCTCGATGGCGCGCCGCTGGCTGATCTGGGCGCGCGCACGCTGGATCTTACTGTTGAGGTCGCCAGCGGCCGGCAATCGGTTGGGGAGAGAGCCGGGCATCATCAGGCGCAAATCTGGCGCGACTGGCAGCAGACCGGTCCCGCCAATCTAACTCTGATCGAGCGGCAAACCTACTCCGGCGACCCGATTCCCATCCCGCCGGCGGTCGCCCTGCCGCGGCTTGAGGTGCCGGTCTACCAGACCGAGCGCGGACCGACGACCGAGCAGATCGCCCTGATCATGCCGACCAGCTTATGCTCGGGCCAGATCGCTAAAATGACAGCCGACCTTCTTAATGCCGGCGACCTTTGCCGCGCCCATGGCCTGACGCGCTTCGCCACGCTGGTCCATACCGAGGGCTGCGGCGGCACCGTCGTGCCGGAATACAAAGACATGCAAATCGGCTATCTGCAGCATCCCAAGCTGCGTCATACTCTGCTGCTTGAACACGGCTGCGAAATCACCCACAATAGCTATTTCCGCGGACTGATGGCCGAGCGGGGCTTGGACCCCGATCAATTCGGCTGGGCCAGCATCCAGTTGGATGGCGGCATCGACGCCGTCATGCTGAAAATCCAGCGCTGGTTCAGCGATCGCCTGCGGGACGACAGTCCCCCAAAGCGAACAATGGCGGGCATGGAAGCGCTCCGCCTCGGCTTGCTGACCCAAGGCGCTCTGCCCGACCAGGTGGCGCATGGGCTGGCGCGGCTCTGCCAGATCATCGTCACGGGCGGCGGCACGGTCGTCGCCTCGGACAAAGACGCCCTTTTCTCAGCGCCATTTTCAGCCGCCTTGCAGCTGCCCGATCAACCAGCGCCGACGCTTGGCTACGGGCAGCTGGCGGTCCAGGCCGGCTTCCATATCATGTCCAACCCGCGTCAGCATTGGGCTGAGACCCTGGCCGGCCTGGGCGCGAGCGGCGTCGAGCTTATGCTCGGCTATGTCGAGGGCTACCCCCTGGCCGGGCATCCCCTTGTGCCGGTATTGCAAGTGAGCAGCGGCGCCGCCTCCCCCGCTGACTTCGACGCGATTCTCAATGAAGGCCATGACCCGGTCCCCGAAATGCTGGCGCTATTGGCGGCTGCCTTGAAGGGAGAGCACATTGCCCGACATCGACGGACCGGCACCGAAGACTTCCAGGTGACGCGCGGCTTGCTTGGCGTGTCGTTCTAAGGAGATCAAAGAATATAATGCAAATGTACGGGCACTATTTGCCAAGGACAAACATAACAGGTCACCCACCGGCGTAGGTCTGTGTCTACACGACCTGACCCCTACAATTATCATAATAAGGTGAAGATGTAGGGGCGACCCGGTGGGTCGCCCGAAAATGCGTCACGACAAACTATACGATTTTTTGCACCATTTACTTGATATTACTTAAGTTATGTCGGAGATGGTATATGCGAGTAAGCTTATCCACGGCGGATTGCGAGGTCCCGCCAAAACACCACGATTCGCTCTATCAAGATCGCCTCGCTCACATAAGTCACGTCAAACTCGACCACGTCCGCCACCTCGCGGATCTTCCATTCCCGCTCCAAGTCGCCGATGGTTCGCGCCCGGTCGGCTGGATTTTGGTAGCGCGCGCCCAGCGTCAAATGCATGCGCCGCAGTATGGAATCGAGCGAGGCGACCAGGCAGATGATCACGCCGTTGCGCTGTAATTCCCCCAGCTGCCCGCAGGTCAGCAGCGTATGACCCGATACGCGAATCAGACCGCGCCGATGCAAGACGACTTCATCCATGATGCCCGCCTCGATCGTCCTTAGATGGCGGTCGCCATAGGTCGCGCGGATGCTTTGAATGGTATCGCCCAGCCGCTCTTCGAGTTCGCGTTCAAAGTCAATCAGCTCCAAGCCAAGTCGCTGGGCAAGCTGGCGCGCGATCCGCGGGCGGTTGGGTTCCACGTAACCGGTAACGATCAGATTGAGGTCGCCATGAAGGGCGTATTCACGCGCTGCCATTGCGCCAATCGGGGTACCAGTCATCTAGAATCGCTGGCAACTCAGCCAGCGAATGCAGGCTGGCTTGCGAGCTATTCTCCCAGCCGGGGAAGACCCGCTGAGTACTCGGCTTGGCAACGCGAACCCCGCCATCAAAGCTGCGCTGGATAATTCGCTGGACGGCGCGCATGCCCACCGCCAAGGCGCCGGCGATATCTGCGCTGGGGTTGTCGCCGATGAAGACGGTCTCTTGCGGCGCTGTGCCTATCTGAGCCAAAGCCGCTTCGAACATGCGCCGATGCGGTTTGAGGTAGCCGGTATCGGCCGCTGCCAGCCGGCAATCGGGGAAATACTCGATCAAGCCATGCCCAATGAGCTCGGCATCACGCAGCGCCATTGGCTGCGACGAGTTGGTGACGATGCCAAGTTTGACGCCGGCCGAACGCAGCGCTCTCAGCATTGGCAGGACATCGGGGAAGACGACCGTGCCCGGCACCATCTTCCAGTCATAGGCGCGTATGACAGCGTCTCGGTCGAGCTGGTCGCAGTCAATGCCGAGTTCGCGCATCGTGTTGAAAAGGATATTGGGCATGTGAGGCGCGATCAGGCTCTTTCGCGCTTCCCTCCAAGCCTGCATCGTCCGTTCCTGGTACACGTCGATCAGGAATTTTACGCTTGGGACCGGCTGATTGGCTTTGCCGCGAATATAGGCATGGACGCGCGCTAGACCAGGCCCCTCGATCTCGTACCAACTGCGACAGACGTCGCTCCAGTCGATCAAGGTGTCATCGAAGTCAAACAATACGGCTTTTAGTCGGCGCGGCGCCACTATCAGCCTCCCGCTTGTTTGGCGGCGCGCCTGGCTTTGCGTTCCAGCGCTTTCCGGCGGCGCTCTTCGCGCTTGGCTTCGTCTTCGTTCCAGGGGGTCGGTCCATCCGAAGGCGGCGGCGCGGCGGTTTTGACTGCTGCGGGCTCGGGCGCTGCCGCGGCTTGCGCAACAGCGGGCGCTTCGGCCTCGGCGACCGCTTCGGGCACAGCGATGTCATAGGCGAAGGCTTCGATCGCTTCAGCAGCTTTGTCCTCGTACACATTGTAAAAGTCATCGGGCTCGATGGCATCTTTCATCCGCCAGACCAGCGCGGTGGCTTGCAAGCCGCTCTCGATGCTGCGGTGCTTTGGCTGCCAGGCGACTCGATCTCTTAATGCGCCGCTGTTGATCACGACCGCCCGCTCCAGCAGCTTATCGCGGAAGGTCTTCTGCCGCAGCATGGACAGGAAGCCATCGCCAGCGAAAGCCGCGGGGCTCAATCCGAGGACATTGCAAGTGGCTTCGACGAATTCGTTGGGGCTGCGCGGACTATCATCGGCTGCATTGATGATCTCGATGCCATTGACCTCGTCTTCGGTTTCCAGCAGCGACGCAATCGCCGCGGCCAGATCGTCTTCGTGAATCCAGGAGGCGGGCTGGGTCCCAGCCGGGAGACGCCGAGATTGCTTGATCATGTCCGCGAGCGCTTTTGTAGCGCCGCCGTTGCCGCCATAAATGTAACCGCTGCGGACGATAAAGCCGTTCAAGCCGCTTTCTTTCACCAGAGCTTCCGCCGCCAGCATGGGCGCATAATCGCTGTCATGTACATCGTGGTCGCCCTCTTTGGCCCCGCCGTGGTCCGCTTCATAGAGATAGCCGAAACTGAGCGAGACGATGCGTTTGAGTTCATGTTGGGATGCGGCCTTGACCACCGCTTCAGTAAAAGCGACGAGTCGATCGGCGCAGCCAGCGTATTCCAAACTGCTATGCGGCAAAGCGCCGTAGAATTGCGGTCCGGCATGCACGAGCGCGTCAGCCTGGGCGAGTTGCAAGACGCTCAACACCTCGCTGGCGCGGCTCAAGTCCGGGTAGACCGGCAGCGCGCCTGCTTGTCGAAGCGCCAAAGCGCCTTCGGCGTCACAGGCGGTCGCGGTGATCTTGTGCCCGCGTTTCAGCAGCGTCCGCACTGTCGCCAAGCCCGCGTCTTCGGCGCCGCCGGCGACGAGGATATTGAGTTCATTATTCGCTTCAGCCATCTGTTTGTCTCACCAAGAGTTAATCACCAGGCGGTATTATGCCATGAAATGATGCGAATCGGCACACTGGTTTTCCGCTATACTATGAGCAGCGAATAGGAGCTTCTCATGTCGCGGAAGCGCAAAGGCCGGCGCCACCTCAACATGTACAGTATTTTTGGCGCCCATCTCCTGCTGTTTTTGGGGATAGTCATTGCAGTGGTGGTGGCGACACCCGCTGAACTACTACCAAATACATTTATCGGGGGCAGCATCGACAATACCCTCAACTGGACCTTGTTTCAAATTTTCTCTTTATGGATCTTGGCATTTTACCTGCACGCTGGTTATGTCATTTTCGTCACAATCTATCGATTGCTGCGGCGGCTGCTTTACGAACAGCCAGAGCGGGAGCGGCGGCGAGATGCAAAGATCGACCGTCTTTTGGACGAAGTCGCTGAACTCCGCGAGGCGGTGCGCGGGAGCGGGCTGGTTTATACGCCGAGCAACTCCGAGGAGCGGGCAGAGCGGCTCGGCGAAAAACTGAGCCACACAGACGGCGAATTGGATTTCGCCGGGGAAGCGGAAACCGAGGCTGAAATACGCTTGAATTAGCCGTGCTATTGACAGTCCGCTAAGTTCGCGCAACTCGTAAAATGTGATCCGATCAAGCTAAAACAACAAAAGCGAGGGACGCAGCGATATTAGGAAGTGTCGACAACGCATCGTTTGCTCCTTTCATGCGTATAAGAACTATTAGATCAGCGAAGGGGGATACATGTCGCGAAAACTCAAGGGAAGTCCGCGTCGTTGGTTGACAGCTTCGAATCTCTTAATTGCGCATGTGGCGTTTCATGTCATATTTGTATTTGGATATTGGTTTTCTGTTGCTGCGAGTTTGAACTTTTCAGATCTTGACTTCTTTGAAAACCATCTACTTGCTTTCTTGTCAAATGCATCTTCCAATCACCTTGCTCTACTGCTTGTTCTTGTTATTCATACGCTTGCCGTTGTCGCCAACGGGTGGTGGAAGCAACGACAACAAGGCGGCGAAAACACGCAAATCGATTCGGAACTCGGTCACTTGACAGCCGAGGAAAAACTAGAGTTGCTTCTGGACGAAGTGGTCGAATTGCGCGAAGCGCTTCATGAACGCGAAGTCGTCAATCAAACGCGCGATCCCGATTTGGCATCGGAGCGTCTGCGCGATCACAGTCAAGTAGACCTAGATGAATTGATCCGCCTCGAGGATTATCAAGCCGTGAAGGCCAGAAAAGGATCGTGACGAGCGAAACTCCAACAAGCTGGATTTGGGCAGACGAGGCGAGCGGCGGCGTCAAAGGCGCGCGCTTAAACTTGGCCGATGGCAATATCGAATGGGTCGATCAACCTGGCTGCGCCTGCGGCGACGCGACCACTCGGCAGACCTTTGCCGACTTCAGGGACAATGGTCCGCTCGAATCACCGCCGGAGGAGGTGCTCGGCGAGATGTGTCATTCGCTTTCTATTGACAGCCTGCTTCAGCGTCGTTAAGATATGCTGTCGTCCGGGGCCTGTAGCTCAGTTGGGAGAGCGCCACAATGGCATTGTGGAAGTCAGGGGTTCGAGTCCCCTCAGGTCCACTTGTAGGATTGCGGATGTTCGCGGCGTGAAAGGTTGATGACTTGGCGAAACACAGACGCAGCGTTTGGGAAGACTTGCTAAACGTAGGGCGGCGGATGCTGAAAGAGTTGGACGATCTCTTCGATGTCAAAGCGCCGCAGAACCGCAAACCGGCGCGCGTACCGGTGCCTGTGCCCAGGCGGCGCAAACGCTACGAAAAAGAATAGAGTGCCCGCGAATACGTTGGTGCATCGCGACGCAGTTCATCCGAACTGCGTTTTCTTTTCGACAGTTGTTTCGCAGCTTACCGTTGCATGGCAGCGCATTTGCTGACATCATCTGGTGCAAATGAATGTTTGTATGCGGGGAGAATTATGATGCCCGAGTTTCCGATATTTGATGGACACAATGACACGCTTTTGCGCTTTTACAACAACGACGATCTGGAGTTGAGCGACTTTCTGCGGGAAATGGACGGCGGGCATATCGATCTCGCACGGGCGCGGCGCGGTGGTTTCGCCGGCGGTTTCTTCGCCGTCTTCGTGCCCAATAAGGAGCGGATTGACCCGGACAACATGCCAGATCTGTCCAAACCGTATACATCGCCCGCGGTCGACTTCGGGTTTGCGCAGATTGCCGCCAATCGTTTGACGGCCGATCTGTTTCGCCTGGAGGCTGTATCCGGCGGGCGGATCAAAGTCGTGCGCAGCGCCGCTGAATTGCAGAACTGCATCGACAATGAGGTCTTCGCCGCTATCCTGCATTTCGAAGGCGCGGAAGCGATAGATGAAGATCTCGATGCGCTGGAAGTGTATTATCAAGCCGGCTTGCGCTCGCTGGGCATCGTCTGGAGCCGTCCGACGATTTTCGCTCATGGCGTGCCTATCGCTTATCCTTCATCGCCGGATATCGGACCCGGGCTGACCGAGACTGGCAAACGTCTGGTCAAGCGCTGCAATGAACTCGGCATCATGATTGACCTTTCGCACATGAACGAAGCGGGCTTTTGGGATATCGCCGAATTGAGCGATGCGCCGCTGGTGGCCACGCATTCCAACGTTCATGCCATCTGCCCGATCTCGCGCAATCTGACCGACAAGCAGTTGGATGCGATCAAAGCCTCGGACGGCATGGTCGGCTTGAACTTCGCCACCGGCTTCCTCAATGAAGACGGCGCCTGGGACAGCGATCGTCCGCTCGATATCATGGTGCGGCACCTCGACTACCTGGTGGAGCGGCTTGGCGAAACCCGCGTGGGCTTGGGCTCGGATTATGATGGCGCGCGCGTGCCTGATGCGGTGGGTGATGTCTCCAAGCTGCCGAACTTGATCGCGGCGCTGAGAGACGCCGGTTACAATGACGACCTGCTGAATAAGCTGAGTCATCAGAATTGGCTGCGCGTACTGCGCAAGACCTGGGACGGCTAAGGCAATGGAAGTATAAGTCGCTGTTTACAGCCGTTTGGATTCATGGTAGTCTGTGCCAGACCGCAATTATTGGGTGAAAGCAGGCTTGAGATGAAAGTGAAAATGTCGGGCGCCGGGGTGGCCCGCTCTTTCCTTATGTAGTCCACAGCGACTGCGCATTTCAGGCTCTTTGCCACTGCCAAGCTTTTACCTGCCCAAGCTCAAGCACAATCAATTCAGTTCATTCGACTCGCATTCACTGGCGAGCCTAAGCGCTTGTCGTTTAGCAAGCAGATCTGACGGGGGAGCAAAGCAAAAATGTCTGAAACTTACCAACCACATGCGATCGAGGTGAAATGGCAACAAAAATGGGATGAGACCCAACTCTATCGTTCCACGGTGGACTGGGACAAGCCCAAGCATTACGCCTTGACCATGCTGCCTTATCCCTCGGGCGATTTGCACATCGGTCACTGGTTCGCCATGACGCCTTCCGATGCCCGCGCCCGCTGGATGCGCATGAAGGGTTACAACGTGCTCTTCCCGATGGGCTTCGATGCTTTTGGCTTGCCGGCCGAGCAAGCGGCCATCTCGCGCAACATCCACCCCTGGAAATGGACGTACGCCAATATCGAGCGGATGCGCGAGCAGTTGCACAGCATGGGCGCCATGTTCGATTGGGAGCGCGAAGCCATCTCTTGCACGCCGGAGTACTACAAGTGGTCGGAGTGGTTTTTCAAGCGCTTCTATGAGCATGGCATCGCCTATCGCGGCTCGGCGCTGGTCAACTGGTCCGAGTCTCTGCAAACCGTCCTGGCGAATGAGCAGGTCATTGATGGCAAGGACGAGCGCACGGGCCAGCCGGTCGCGCACAAGATGATGGAGCAGTGGTTCTTCGCCATCACCAAGTACGCTGATGAGTTGCTGGACTTCGAGGGCATGGACTGGCCCGAGTCGATCAAGATCATGCAGACCAACTGGATCGGCCGCAGCGAAGGCGCCCGCGCGACCTTTCACACCGCCGTCGGGGAGCATCCCATCGAAATCTACACCACTCGGCCGGATACGCTGTGGGGCGCGACCTTCATGGTCTTGGCGCCCGAGCATGATCTGGTTGATGAGATCACGGCGGACGAGCAACGTGAAGCGGTCGAGGCTTATGTGCGGCAAACCGCGTTGGAGACGGAAATCGAGCGCATGGTTGAGGACCGGGAACGGACGGGCGTCTTCACTGGCGCCTACGCCATCAATCCGGTCAACGATGAAGAGATTCCCATCTGGATCGCCGATTATGTCATGATCACCTATGGCACCGGCGCGATTATGGCGGTGCCGGCGCACGACCAGCGCGATTTCGAATTTGCCCGCGCGCAGGGCTTGCCGATTCGGGTGGTCATCCAGCCGGAAGGCATGACCGAGCCGCTGACGCCGGATGTGATGGGCGAAGCCTATGATGGTCCCGGCGTCATGGTCAATTCTGACGCCATGGAAGGCAGCGTCAGCACCTGGCAGAAGGGACGGGCGAACCCGGCGATTAATCGCGTGATCGACTGGCTGGAGGCAACTGGCAAGGGAGAAGAAGCGGTCAATTATCGCCTGCGTGATTGGCTGATCAGCCGGCAGCGTTATTGGGGCGGTCCCATTCCGATGATGTACGATGGCGACGAGATCATACCGGCGCCCGATGAAGACCTGCCCGTCCTGCTGCCGGAAGATGTCGACTTCATGCCCACCGGTCGCAGCCCGCTGACCTATCACGAACCCTTCTTCAAGGTGAACGAGACAGTGCGGCGCGAGACCGATACCTTGGATACTTTCATGTGCTCTTCCTGGTATCAGTTGCGCTATCTGTCGCCCAACCTGGATACCGCGCCATTTGATGCGGAGGAAGCGGCTTACTGGTTGCCGGTCGATGTTTATACCGGCGGCGCCGAACACGCCGTGATGCACCTGCTGTACACGCGCTTCTTCACCAAAGTCCTGCGTGATATCGGCGTTTACGATGACGCTGCCGAAGCGATGCGCCGCCATGGACGCGATCCCGAGGGCGCCTTCGATGAACCCATGATCGTCCTGCGCAATCAGGGACAAGTCTTGGGCGCCGAACGGCAGGGTGATTTCGTTCTGTGCAGCGGCCGGCTGGTCGGCGAAAAGATGCTGGCGGAGCGGGTCGAGGTGGTCGACTGGAATCAAGTGCCGGCCGGTTTCGCTGGCGTCTTCGGCGAGATCGCACACCGTACCGAGAATGTGCTCCACGTGAATATGGCGGGACTCACGCAGTTCGTCGAGGTCTTGCCCGATGCTGAAATCATCATCCCGGATATCCCGGGCGCCAACAATGTCAATCAACTGCGGCATCACCTGGATATCCAGCGGATGTCGAAGAGCAAGGGCAATGTGGTCAATCCGGACGAGCTGGTCGCGAAGTACGGCGCTGATGTCGTGCGCTGTTACCTGATGTTCAACTTCGATTGGCAAAAAGGCGGTCCCTGGAACGAGAACAACATCAAGGGTCCGCAGGGCTGGCTGCACGATGTCTGGGAGATCGCCACAGCTGGCGCGCCAACTGCGCAGGGGGACGCTGCCGCTGAGCGCGATATCGAGCGGAAACTGCATCAGACCATCGCTGTGATCAACCGCGGCTTGGAAGACTTCAGCTTCAATACGGCTATCGCCGAGCAGATGAAGTTCAAGAATTCATTCAAGGCAGCTTTGCGCGACGGCGCGATCGGCGCGGAAATGTGGCGCGATGTCATGCACCAGATGATTCGCTTGCTGGCGCCATTTGCGCCCCACATCGCCGAAGAAATTTGGGCGCGGCTGGGCTGGGAATACAGCGTGCATACGCAGCTCTGGCCCCAATATGATGCGGAGAAAGCGCGCGAAGAAATGGTTGATCTGGTGGTGATGATCAACGGCAAACCGCGTGAGACCATCACCGTCGCGGTTGATATTGAGCGGGAGCGGGCGCAGGAGATGGCGCTGGCCAGCGGGGCGGCTCAGCGCAACCTGGGCGGGAAAGCGCCGAAGCGCACGATCTTCATTCCGGGGCGGAATGGGACGGATCCCAAGGTGAATATCGTCGTTTAAAAGAAAATGCCCCATCTCGATGTCTCAAGATGGGGCCCGGCTGCTGAATGCCTTGTGGATTGCTCAGCCGCAACCGCCACGCAAGACTCTTCGGTAAAAGCGGCTGATATAGCCGGTCGTCCCCTCGAACTCGATCTTGTACCAGTAGCCGTTGATCTCGAAGGCGGACACCTCGGAATTGAGCCAGACCAAGCCGATGATCTCGCCGCCTGGCTCGGCGCGCAGGAAGAGCGTCTCCACCAGTTTGATCAGGCAATCGCTCAGCGGGATGGCATCGAAGATGGGCAGGGTAGTTTCCGCTGGTTCCGCTAAGGGCGCGGTAGTCGGGGCTGAGGCGAGCAGCACGACTGTTCCAATACGGTCGATCCGGCCGCAGGTCATGCCATCACGATGATAATGTTCCAGTTCCATGACCATGCGCTGCAGGTAGGTGGCGTCCAGAAAGACCAGCCAGCCGTCATTGCGGAAGCAGACTTCCAACCCGCCATTGACGTAGCTCCAGACATCGACGGCGTCAATGAAGCCGTGCTGGATCAAGTCTGTCTTTCCAATGACGACCTCTCCGACCATCTGGCATTGGGTGTTCTCTGCGTAGCCGGAGACGACGGCTCTGCTGGGAGGCAAGTGAGGACAGGTAACCGGTGGCGGCGTGTACCTGGACTGTTCTTGCTTCTCGTTTGTGCGAACTGTGATCTCTAGCGTCGTATGGTCATGGAACACAGTAATCTTGTAACTTGTATCGGGACGCAAGCCTTTGATTCGGTACGATGTTTCGGTTGTGTACCCGGTATGCGCTCTCCTGCCGTCGGCGCTATCGGCGTTAATGTGATAGTTGATGCTTCCCGACCCATTTTCCCACTTGATCTTGACGCTAGTGGTGCCGATGTATGTAGCCCGCAGGTCCCAGATAGAGGCCTGGGCCAGCGCGGGAAGAGCCGTGAGGAGCGCAATAGCAAGCGAAATGAAGAGCGCGGGGCGGAATAATCGTTGAAGTTGTCTCCTGTTCATCATGCTTCTCCTGCGTTAAATTATTCTTGTGCTCCCAGTTTAGACGCGAGAATATGGCGGTCAAGCAATTCGGCTGGATAGTAGGCGGGGCGTGTATCGTCCGTAGGCTTGCGGTAGGTTTAGCAGGTTTCCATTGCCGGCATCAAAGACGCCCCGCCCCGAATCTTCCGGGCAGGGCGTCGCAGAACTGAGCGATACGCTTGGCTCAGCCACAGCCGCCGCGCAAAACTTCCCGATAGTAGCGGCTGATATAGCCAGTCACGCCCTCGAACTCGATCTTGTACCAATAGCCATTGATCTCGAAGGCGTACACCTCGGAATTCAGCCAGACCAGGCCGATGATCTCGCCGCCTGGCTCGGCGCGCAGGAAGAGCGTCTCCACCAGTTTGATCTGACAATCGCTCAGCGGGGTGGCTTCAAAGACGGGCAGGGTGTTTTCCGCCGGCTGGGTCACTGGCCTCAGGGACGGGGCTGAGGCGAGCAGCACCACCGTGCCGGCGCGGTCGATCCGGCCGCAGGTCATGCCATCGCGATGCGTATGATCCAGTTCCGTCACCATGCGCGGCGCGTAGGCGGCGTCCAGGAAGATGAGCCAGCCGTGATAATGGAAACAGACTTCGACGCCTCCAGCTGGCATAACGTTCCATACATCCACCGCATCGATGAAGCCGCGCTCATGCAGATCCGGCTGCCCGGAGATGACGACCTCGCCGACCATCTGGCATTGGGTATTCTCTATATAGTCGCTGACGACGACTCGGGGCGGCAGGTGCGGGCAGGTCACATCGGGCGGGACGTACCTGATGACTTTTTTAGGTTCAGTCTTTTTTGCTGTGCGGACTGTGATCTGGCTATGCCCGAGATGGCCATAACCTACAACAATGCGGTAGTTTGTCTGGGGACGCAGCCCCCTGATCGTAAATGAGGTTCCGTTGGTCAGTTCGAAGGAGTCAACATTACTCCCGACGGGACTGTAGAAGATTTCATAGGTAGAGAACCCAGGCGTAGCGTCCCACTTGACAGTGATGGAGTTATGACTAATTTTCGCAGCTCGAAGGTTCCTGACGCCGCTCTGAGCCAGCGCGGGAAGAGGCGCTAGGAGCGCAGCAGCCAGCGAAATGAAGAGCGCGAGCCGGAACAGTCGTTGAAGTTGTCTCCTGTTCATCATGCTTCTCCTGCGTCACATAAATTTCATGTTTCCAGTGTAGACGCGAGAATATGGCGGTCAAGCAATTCGGCTCGATCACAGGCTGGGCGCTTATCGTCCGTAGGGTTGCAGTAGGTTTAGCAGGTTTCCATTGCCGGAAGCATCAGCGACGCCCCGCCTCGAATCTTCCGGGCGGGGAGATACGCTGGGCTCAGGTGCAGCCGCCGTACAAGACCCGGCTGTAAAGGCGGCTGATGTAGCCAATCGTTCCCTCGAACTCGACCTTGTACCAGTCGCCGTTGATCTCGAAGACGGGCACTTCAGAATTGAGCCAGACGAGGCCGATGATCTCTCCGGCTGGCTCGGCGCGCAGGAAAAGCGTCTCCTCCAGTTTGACCATGCAATCGCTCGGCGGGATGGCATCAAATGTGGGCAGCGTGGCCGGCGTTTCGCTGGTGGTTGGCGTTTCAACCGGCGCGGCCGAGCGGAGCAGCACCACTGTTCCAATACGGTCAATCCGGCCACAGGTCATGCCAGCGCGAGTGTACTGCTCCAGTTCCATGACCATGCGCTCAAGATAGGTGGCGTCCAGGAAGACCAGCCAGCCGCTATTGCGGAAACAGACTTCCAGCCCGCCATTGACGTAGCTCCAGACATCGACCGCGTCGATGAAACCGCGCTGGACCAAGTCCGTCTTCCCAATGACGACCTCGCCGACCATCTGGCATTGGGTGTTCACTGCGTAGCCAAAGACGGCGACCCTGGGCGGCAAGTGGGGGCAGGTCACATCGCGCGGACGGTCCTCTGGCTCTCCAATGTTTTCCTGTTGATCGTCTGCTTTTTCCGCATTTGCGCAAGTCTTATAGAACCACTTGTTGATCTCGTCAAAAATTACATAGCCTCCAGCGTGGATGTGTTCCCACAGGTTCTCACAAGTGTGGCCTCGGAAGCTTTGCGCTCGCGCGGGCAGAGCCAGCAGTGCAATGCTGAGCCAGCCAAGGGCGATTGCGGTCGGCGCAAATCGTTTCGCGTTCATCTGTCCGCTCCTTACCCGCGAAATACTTATTGCTAAGCATAAGCTGGGCAGGCGGCCCGTCAAGCGAATCGGCTTGATAGTAGGCTTGGCGCGTATCGCCCGTAGGCAAGGCGTCAGCAATCCCGATTTCCAGCCTCAGGTTTGCATTTTCCGGCGTCTAAGTTATAATGTTGTCACCCGCAAATATCCGTCTTAGTAGAGGAGAGCGCATCATGCAAGAAGGTGGAATGGACATCGTCGTCAAGTACTGCGCGACTTGAGGACACCAACCTAATGCCGTCAGTTTGACGGACGAAATCTTGAACGAACGTGAAATTGAATACTTCATCAGCAGTTGGAAGCTCATACCGGGCACCGGCGGCGTCTTTGATGTCTGGGTCAATGGCGAGTTGGTCTTCTCCAAGCAGGCGGTGGGCAGGCACGCGGAGCCGGGCGAAGTCAGAGCCGGCATCATGAAAGTGCTTGAGACTGTCCGTCCAGCCGATTTTCAGTTGGCCGCCAAATAGTCACAGCCGCTTCGCAGATTCAATTCACAATAGGCAATAAGCCATTTACCGCTCTGTTAGGGTTTCCTTTAACGAGCGGTTTTCTCTTGTTGATATCCTCGCTTGAGTTTTGACATAAGTCGCGTTCTCCTTTAGACTATAAGTGAAATGCTCTGCGGAACCGTTGATTCTTTGTTCTTGGTTTCCGCATAGCAGATCTATCTGACCAATGTCAATCTTGGAGGATTGCAGCAATGAAACGCTTTGTATTAGCAGCACTACTTATAGTTGCCGTACTCGTTGTCAGCGCGGGGCTTACAGTTGCGCAGGATGGGCACATTGTTGAGCGCATCCGCGACCGCGGTGAATTGATATGCGGCGTGAACTCGGTACTGCCGGGCTTCGGCACACAGAATGACGCTGGCGACTTTGAAGGTTTTGATGTGGATATTTGCCGCGCTGTCGCCGCCGCGATCTTGGGCGACGCCAACGCGATCGCTTTCCGTCCGCTGGCTGCTGCTGAACGTCCGACCGCTCTCGCTAGCGGCGAAATCGACATGCTCAGCCGCAACACCACCTGGACGCTCAGCCGCGATACCGAGTGGGGCGCCACCTTCGGTCCCACGACCTTCTATGATGGTCAGGGTATCATGGTCAAGGTTGACTTTGGCGTGAGCACCATTGATGAACTCGGCGAAGAGAGCATTACGATGTGCGCCACGGCCGGCACGACGACCGAGTTGAACATCACGGACAAAGCCAACGCCCTGGGCGCGGACTGGGAATTGAATACATTCCCGGATTTCGATGCCATTATGGATGCTTACGAGGCGGGCGCCTGCGATGCCTTCACCAGCGATATCAGCAGCTTGGTTTCGCGCAAAGCCACATCGGCCGATCCGGCCGCGCACGTGATCCTGCCTGGCGCTATCAGCAAGGAGCCGCTCGGTCCCGTCAGCCCGCAGAATGACGCCAACTTCGCGGATATCATCCGCTGGGTGGTCTGGGGTCTGCTGTCCGCCGAGGAATTTGGCATCGACAGCATGAACATCGGTGATTTCATGGATAGCGAAGATGCCGGTATCGGTCGTTTGCTCGGCTTGGGTGACAACGTGGCCGGTGACTACCTGGGCATCAATGACCAGTTCATGGTTGATGTGATCACGCAGATGGGCAACTACGCCGAGATCTTCGATCGCAACCTGGGTCCGGATACCATATTCGGTCTGGAACGCGGCTTCAACGCCCTCTGGACGGACGGCGGCTTGATGTACGCGGCGCCCTTCCGTTAAACCGAATCTGGTCGTAGCTAGCGCTAAGACAGTCTGACGAGGCGTATCATCGACAAGGTGACGCGCCTCGTCTCTTTTTCTCTGGCATCTGCCCATTGCAACTGGCCGATTAGTCGTTTGCAAACCCTTAGTTTACTCGGAGGAACAAGCATTTAGACTAAAATTTGTCATATCCGCTTTGGTTGAATAGAATTATTGTTGTTGATCGAAATAGCCCGGCTGAAGAGTTCCTGTATCCGTATGACGAAAAGCTGATGGCGATCAAAGCAGAGAGCCAACAAGAGCATCTGTTGCCGACGGTATTCCGCGATGGCCGCATTCTTAAAGGCATCGCTCAATTGCTTTTTGTCGTCATCGTTGTCATCGTGCTGAACGATTTACAGACGCGTATCAATACCGCGCTGGAATCCACCAATCAGTCTCCGAATTTTGAATTCTTACAGAACCGCGCCGGCTTCAGCCTGGCGGATTCCGGCAGTTATTCCTCCAACGACCGTTACATTGACGCCTTTCAGGTTGGTTTCATCAATACCCTGCGCGTCGTCTTGCTCGGCTTGCTGTCTACAACCGTCATCGGCATCATGGCGGGTATCTTCTTGCTGAGCCCCAACTTCCTGCTGCGGACGATTTCGCGGGCTTACGTGGAAGTCTTGCGCAATACGCCGGTTTTGCTGCAGATAATCGCCTGGTATTTCATTGTCATGCTGTCCTTGCCGCAGCAGCAGGAATCGATCGCTTTTCCGCGCGAGGGCGTGCGCAGCTTGCCGCTGCTGCAATACGGGCTTTCGCTCGTCGTGATTCTGGTCATCTGGCAATATGGCGGGACCTTGCGGAGACCGGCCTGGCGTAATGGCTTGCGGCAGGTTGGCATCGCCGTTGTTGTCATTGTCAACCTGTTGGGCATCGTGCTTGTCGGGTCAGGGACGCCCATTGAATTCTACCCCGGCATTTATATCAGCATTAAGGGCGTCGCCATATTCGAGTTGATTCCGTCCTCTATGTTTGGCGTCTGGATGGTCTTTGTCGTGATTGGCGCAATTGTGTCGATGGCGCTTTCGCGTTACTTCGCCTTCATCACAGAGAGCACTGGTCAGCCAATTCCGCGGACGCGCTACGCCCTGGTCACCTTCGTTGGATTCACGCTGCTGGGTTGGGTGATCATGGGCATGCGGCCCACGCCATCGGTGATACCGGTCTACGATGAGGATCGCGATGAATTCATCGACATGGAATACGAGGAGGCTTTCGAATCCGGCTTGCTGACGATAGAGCAGGAGCTGGAATATACGCGGCAGCCGCTGCTCTTCCGCCCGCCAACGCTTGATCGCCGCGGACGCAACATCGAAACGGGCATCGAATTCTCGCCCAATTATCTGGCTGTCTTTCTGGGATTGGTGATCTACACCTCAGCCTTCATTGCCGAGATCGTGCGTGCGGGCATTCAGGCTGTGCCCAAAGGACAGTTGGAAGCTTCTCGCGCTCTGGGATTGTCACAGGCGGACATGCTGCGCTTGATCATTTTGCCGCAGGCGCTGCGTGTCATCATTCCGCCATTAGGCAATCAGTTTCTCAATCTCTCCAAGAACTCCAGCCTCGCGATCGCGGTGGCTTACACGGATATTTATCAAGTGACGTTTACGATCATAAATCAGTCGGGTCAATCGGTAACCGGCATTGTGATGGTCATGCTGTCATATTTGTTCATCAGCCTGTGCATTTCGCTGCTGATGAATGTGATCAATCAGCGCTATCAGCTGGTGACGAGGTAAGCCGCTGATGTCGGAGCAAATGAACGCGGACGCGGGCAGGTCGATCATCCATTATCAGGATGAGCCGGCGAAGCCGCCACCGAAACTCGAGGTCGGTTTAGCCGGTTGGATGCGGCAGAACCTCTTTAGTTCGCCGGCGGATATTGTCGTCACCATCGTGTCATCGCTGCTTATCCTGGGTTTACTAATCAGTTTCTTTGACTGGGCGATTCGTTCGGCCAACTGGTTCGCCATCATCAACAATCAGCGTCTCTTTATGATGCTGTCATTTGAACCGGAGTTCGAGTGGCGCCTGGCGCTTACCGTGCTGCTGGCCGCTTTGTTGACCGGTATGAGCCTGGCCGCCTGGGCGCGCCGTTCCGTGCGCATACTGGCGGGCATCTCGCTTGGCGCAGTGATTATCGTCGGCGTGCTGCCATCGGTTATCGAAGCGACCATCGAGCAGCCTCGCTCCTACCTCACGGCTGGCAATGTCGACATCGTCGACCGCGCCACCGCGCTGACGCCACAGGCTGAGTTGGCGTTTATCGCGCAGGCGGGCGAGAGCGTTTCAATCAGCCTCGCGCTTGACGAAGTCGTCGACATCGAAACCTTGAGCCGGCTATCGGGTTTCTCCGACCGCGGCTCAAACGCATTGGGGAACGCCGCGCTAAACCGAATTGAACAGCGGGCCAAAACCGGCGAGACTTTCGATCAAATGGCCAGTGGCGAATTGACCGAATCGCTCGAAGAACGCACGCGGTTGAATATCCGAACTTTCACGCGCACGAATGACATGCTGGCTTCGACCGAAGACTACGTCGCGCATATCGGCGGGCGCCTCAGTTCAGCCGGGAGCGAAGTCGGCGAGTTGCGCTTTTGGCTGGGCCGGCTGGAAGGCGCCGCCAAAGGCTTGGACCCGCGCGCGGACGTTATTCTGGTCGAGGCTGAATCAGTTGACGACGCGGTCAAAAACCTATCGGTCAACGATGTGATACCGGCTGAACTGCAGGATGCTATCGAACATTTGACGGTAACGGTACTGACGAGCGAACAGTTGGAAGACTTGGGCGAGCTTCTCGTCGTGCAGCTTTCGGAAGATTTCATCGGCGAAAGAGACCAAGCCGATGAGGATGAAGAACTCATCCGGCCTTTGCCGCGGGAAGCCGCATTCCTGCGGGATATGTTTGTGCGCTTGCTGACGCCCCAATCCGTGCTTGAGCTTTACGAGCTCGGTCAGACGCCGATGGCGGTGGCGATCCTTGATGCGCAGACGCGGGCGGCGCTGGCGGAGGGTATCTTGAGCGGGGCCGGCGACAGTGTCAGCTTCGATATACCTGAGGACGGCTGGTATATCCTGAGCAAGAACGCGGCCGAGGGTAAAGACGGCAGCACGATCCTGGCGGCGACTGGCATCTACCCGATTGTCGAGCGTACACTCAGCGCCACCGAATCGCAATTTGTGCGCTTGACCGACAACGAGTTGGTGGTTACAGACAGCCGTCCGCTGCGCGATGGCAGACCGATACCCGTTGCCGTATTGATTGACAATCAGTTTCGCGGCCTTCGTGATCTGCAAACCTATTTGATTCACTTCATTCCGCCGTTTTTTGAACAGGTCGAAGCGCTGCTGATACCCTTCCTCATCACCGTCGCCTGGGGATTCATCCTGGGGCGAGCGGCGGCTCACTTGCTCGGCGAGAACTCGGTTTTCAATAACAACAGCAGTCGAGCCACGGTCTTGGCCTGGTCGATGACGCCCCTGCTCATCCTGCTTGTCTACTTCGCTTTGCTTGACGGAGATGGGACGATCACCGGCGTTATTGGGGTGGTCCTGAGAATCGCGGCTGCCTACGGCGCTGTATTGGCGGTGCGCCGGGGCGAAACCTGGCTCAACCGAACTAATCGGGGCGAGGATGCCGAAGGCTCAACCAATCGCCTTCTGATTTATGGCTGGGGCGCCTATCCCTTAATCATGTTCGCGCTGGGATCGGGCATCGGCGGTCTCTCAGGCGCGACGCTTGGCAGTATGGTCGGCGGTCTATTCTGGCTGCTGCTGATGTATTTTGTCGGTCTCAACTTCAGAGGAACACTCGGCTATGCGCTGCTGGTCGGCGGATTCTTCTTGCAGATCGCGCAAGCTTTCCTTATCAATCTGGTTTGGGAGGGCTGGTATACCGATCATTCGATTTCGATACTGCTTTGGCTGGCGCTTGCCGTCGTCGGCATATTGGCCGGCATCGGCGGCACGCGACTAAATGGCGCGATGAACATGGCAACCAAGCGTTACGGCTTTCTGATCGGCTGCATCGCCTTCCCCTTCGTGCTGCTCAATACGAATGTGGCGTCGGCGACCGCCGATAGCGCGGTGGGGATGCTGGCAGGTCTGGCCTTCCTGTTGTGGATCGTCTGGATGTTCTTCAGCGGCGCCACCAAATGGACCTCAAATCGAATCATCATTGGATTGTTGCTGCTGACATTCTTGTGGATGCAAAGTTTCACCGGGGTTGATCGCTGGTCAACGATTTATTTCGTCATTTGGCTGGCTGGCGGCGTGGTCGTCTTCAAGCGAGGCGAAGGGAGCCAACTGGACAAGCGGACGGAGTTAGGCGCGCGCGGCGGATGGCTCTTCAATCGATACCCGTTGCATAGCATCGCTGTGGTGGCGGGGGCTTGGCTCGCCGCTATATGGATCATCCCCGGCATCATCTCTGGTTTGGGCGCGCAGGGCGCCCTGCAGGCATCGCCCGATGACTTGCTGCCCTTGTCTGACAAGCGGCTTTGGGGCGGCTTGATGATCACCATGCAGTTGACGGTGCTGGGCATCGCCGCATCCTTCCCTATTGGTCTGGCGCTGGCGCTGGGACGGCGCAGCAATCTCGCGGTGGTGAAATACACTTGTATTCTCTACATTGAGTTGGTGCGCGGCGTGCCCTTGATCACGATACTGTTTCTAGCCTCACTGCTTGTCCCGCTGGTGGACCCGAATCTGGCGGCAATTGACCAGGCAGTCCGCGCCTGGGTCGCTTTTACCATGTTTAGCGCCGCCTATCTGGCGGAGAATGTGCGCGGCGGCTTGCAGTCAGTCGACCGCGGCCAAACTGAAGCGGCGCAAGCGATCGGCTTGTCCAACTGGCAGGCGACGCTCTACATCTTGCTGCCACAGGCTTTGCGGGCGGTGATTCCGGCGCTGGTGGGGCAGTTCATTTCACTGTTCAAGGATACATCGCTGGTCTTCATCGTCGGCTTGGCTGATATCCTCGGCGTCGCCTCGCGCGTCGTGGCGCAGGCGGAATTCCTGCAAAAGCGCCAGGAGACCTTCTTGTACGTCGCGATCCTCTTCTTTGTATTCAGCTATATCATGTCCTACATCAGCCGGAAGATAGAAGCGACCGGCTCGGGGGCGGTGCGGGCGCAGCAGCTCTGATGCCCGCCGCAATTGGATAGGCGGAGGTTCAAATGCAAGATAGCAGCACACAAGTCATGGCGGGCGACGAGCCGGTCATCATCTGTCGCGAAATGAACAAGTGGTTCGGCGATTTTCATGTCCTGCGGAATATCTCGCTGGAAGTGATGCCGCAAGAAGTCCTCGTGATCATCGGGCCATCAGGATCGGGCAAATCCACCTTGATCCGCTGCATCAATCGCCTCGAAGAGCATCAAGACGGCACAATCGTCGTCAATGGCATTGAGTTGAGCCACGATGTACAGAATATCGCCGAAATCCGGCGCGAAACCGGTATGGTCTTCCAGCAATTCAACCTCTTCCCGCATTTGACAGTCATGGACAATATCACGCTGGCCCCGATGAAAGTGCGGCATTGGGCGCGGGACAGAGCCGAGCAGCGGGCGATGGAATTGCTCGAGCGCGTAGAAATCCCCGAACAGGCTTTCAAGTATCCGGGTCAGCTATCTGGCGGGCAGCAGCAGCGCGTCGCCATTGCCCGGGCGCTGGCGATGGAACCGAAGATCATGCTCTTTGACGAGCCGACCTCGGCGCTTGATCCTGAAATGATCAAGGAAGTGCTTGATGTGATGAAAGAACTGGCGCGCACTGGCATGACCATGCTGGTCGTAACGCACGAGATGGGCTTCGCGCGCGAAGTCGCCGACCGCGTCATCTTCATGGATATGGGGCGCATCGTCGAGGAAGGTCCGCCCGAGAATTTCTTCAGCCCCGATATCGTGCATCACCCGCGCACACAGGAATTCCTCGATCAGATCCTGTAGCGGATATCGAATAATCGGTTTGTGGCATTGCGCTGACAAGACAAGAGGGCGACTGTTTCGCCCCCCGTTTGACTTAGCTATCTATACTGCCGCTGGTCTGTAATGCCAGCTTGGCAAAGAGAAATCAGCTTTCGGCGGATCGCGTATCGGCGCCGTGGATTTCAGTATCGGGATAGAAGGCGGCCCAGGCGAACCAGAAATGGGGAAAGGCGTTGAGCGTCCGCAGTTGCGTTCCTGCCAGTTCTCCGCTGATGGCACTGCCAAATATATTCCAGACGCTTCCCGTTTCCTCATCGACAATCTCACCGTCTTTGATCGTGAAGGTTAGCGCCATGCCGTCGATTGCTCGGTCGAATAAGGCGGCCATCCCCGCGTCATACGACTCATCGATTCGGGCGGCATCCAGCGCGCTAAAAGCGCCCGGTTGCCACAAGGCCACAACCTCCAAATCGGCGAAAGAGTCGTTTATGACGATTTCCTCCGATAGCAAGGAAAAGGGATAAGCGATACCAGCGCCATCAATTGTCAAGGCCAAGACGCGTTCGGTCGCGGGCAGACGCGGGTCGGGCGTACCGGCAAAGAGAAAAGGTTGTGCGTTGCTATCGTAGCCGACATAAGGATTTCTGCCATAAAAGCGACCTTGCGCTGATAAGACTTGTCCTTGCGGATATTGCTCCTTGAAGGCGCCGTAACCCACCAGTTGAGACGGGATAATGTCTAGCAGGGTGCCCGTGTAAGCGCCCACGATGCCTTCGCCGGTCAACTGCTGCCAGAGAGACTGCGTCAGGTCATCCCACATGATCAAGTCGCTGTTGCGCAGCAGACCGCTCACGCCGAAGCGCAACATCGCATCGCCGACTTGCCGATTGAAGACGATCGCGCTGTTGCACAGCGGACAGAAGGTAACGGCGATCGCTGTGTCGCCGATCTGATCGTTAGCGATTTCATGGCGTGTCAAGATCGCCAGTGGATAGGCGCGGGCGCTGCCATTGACTGCCACGGCGATGACGGGCGATGCGGGCTGCAGCCACTGGTCGGCGGCTTCAAAATCGTCGAATTGCGGATTGTCGATCGGCGGGATGCCATCGCGACCAACCCCGCCCGAGATAATTTCATAGAAGACGCCTTCCGCGCTTTTGCATACATCGGTCAGATCCCAAACCGACTGCCAATTCGCCAAAAGTGCGTCATCATTGAAAGGCGCTGGCGGATTATCGCAGCTGAGTTGCGCGTATGAGGCAGTGGGCGCCAGCAAGAGCAAGAGCAGCGGCAGCGCAATAAACTTCAGTTTTCGCTTCATATTTCGTCCCTCGTATCTAGTCATGGCTTTAGCGAACATGCGTTGTGGAAAATGCCCGAACTTCAGCGATCCTGCGCCGGGCCTTGCCTTTGCCCAGAGTCCTAGTCTAGCCCATAGACCAAAGTGTCGGGATGGAAGGCCGCCCAGGCGAACCAGAAGTGCGGAAAGGCATTTATCCAGGGCAGTTGAGCGCCCGCAAGCTCACCAGCGATCGCCTCGCCATATCCGTTCCAAGTGGAGCCCGTCGCGTCGTCGCTGAATGTCCCGTCATCGTTGGCGCTAAACGTGAGCAGGACGCCGTCCAGGGTAGACTCGTACATTCCGGCGGTGCCAATATCGCGGGCATTGTCAATGACATAATCACCGAGAGCGCTCGCCACGCCGCCCTGGAAGAAGATCACGACTGGCGTCTCCGCCACAACATCGTTGACCACAGCTTCGCTGCGCAGAATCTCAAAGGGGTAGGCAACTGGAATGCCATCAACCAGCGCCGCCAATACATGAGCGACTGGCGGACTCAGGCGCGGATCGACGGCGCCACGGAACAGGAAGGGCGTACCGGACCTGTTGTCGTAGTCGGTGTAAGGATTCATGCCATACTGCCGGTTGTAACCCGTCTCGCGCGACATGACCAAGCCAGCGGGATGCCGCTCGGCGAAACTGCCGAAGCTCACAACTTGCGATGGCAGGATTTCCAAGAGTACGCTCGCGTAAGCGCCGACCAGACCTTCGCCGGTCAGTTGCTGCCACCAGGATTCAGTCTCGAAATCAAACATGATGAGATCGCTGTTGCGCAGCAAGCCGCTTACGCCAAATTCGAGCAAGTCGTCGTTGATTCGGCGATCGAAAGTAACCGAGCTGTTGCAGAGCGGGCAAAACGTCACCGCGACCGGCACATCGGCGATCACATCATTGGCGATCTCATGCCACATGAGAATGGCCAAGGGATAGGCGCGAGCCTCGTCATCTATTTCCACAGCGATAACGGGTGAACGCTCGCTGAGCCAAGCCGCCGCCGCTTCAACGGATTCCATCGCCGGGTCTGCCACAGAAGGGATGCCGTTCTTGACCGGATTGCCAACCAGGATTTCGTCGAAGTTCACGATGCTCTGGCAGAAGTCGGTGGACCAGTTGACCGTCCTCAAATTGCTGGGCTGGCACTCGCTTTCGCCGGTGGCAGGCGCGATTAAGGCGCCGAGCAATAGCGCGCCCGCCGCCCAGACGACAAGTCTCTTCAACAGCGCTCGCTGCCTAGGTCGCAGATATCTGTACATGCACTGTGCCCTCTCATGCCTATTGATAGCGCAAGGTTACCCATAGCTCATTACAATATCGTTACACGTTAGCCTTTGTTAAGATATTGTCCGCTCTGAGTAGAACCAAGTTAGTCGCGTAAAAATTGATATGTAATGGTGGCGTAGACGAGCAACCGAATCGCCCCTACAAAGCTTTTGAGCTATTTTGCCCATTTCTTTTCCACGCAATATTTTTTATTACTTACTTGGAACTGCTTCTGTTATTTCGGCGAGAGAATGCTTGGAGACTGGTCTGTGAGAAGGCGAGTGATAACCGCTGTCGCTATTATCACCGTTTTTACCTTGTTTGCGCTCGAACTGGCTTTATCTCTATGGGGCTTGCCGACCTATTTCCCGACCCAACAGCCCAACTACAACCTCAGCGTGTCTAACTGGTGGACCTGTGATACGGCCGGCTGTCACTATGTCTACGAGGCCGTGCTGGTTGCCTGTGATGCGAGCCAGCTCCAGGGACGGGTATGCGCAGTGAACCGACAAGGATATTCCGACGCAGATGACTTTGTCTGGGACGATGAGTTTGAAGACAAGCCCCGAGTATTGCTGATCGGCGATTCCTTCACCTGGGGCATGAACGCTGAGGTCGGGATGTCATTTGCGGAGCGGCTTGATGCCGCGTTTCCTGAGAGCATCGTCTGGAATGCCGGCATGCCTGGCGGTGGCACTCATCAGGCGCTGGCGACTTTCAATGCCTATGCTCAAGTCCTGCGGCCGCAACTCACGATTTTTGGTTTTTACGTCAACGATTTTGATGACAATCTGATGCCCATCGATTCCTGGTTGAACGCGATAGACCCGAATGGCAATGCGGTCGCCATTCGCATGTATGAGATCGACCATTGGGAAAATGTCATTCGCTATAATGTGAATGACATCGAATATTTTCGCGCCTACTGGAAGTTCCCCCCAGCCAATGAATTGGAACGGGTGCTGGGGTTGACGCGCCTCGGGTCCTTGCTGTTGCGTCTTATTGATACCGTGGAAGCTGGCCGACCCCCGGACGCGCGCTTCGAGCGCCGCGAGCAAGTCACACGACAATACTTGGAAGAGTTGCGAAATGCGGTTAGCCAGCATGGATCCGAATTCTTGGTTCTCCTAATTCCTGGACCGAATGATATTGGCGGCGCAGGCATGCGCTATCAACTGGCGCGGGAAATCGTGAGTAGTCTCGAGATCGCTCATATCGATCCGATCGACCGACTCGAAGCACCGTCAGACTATGCTCCCTTGCCTGATGACCACTGGAGCAACGAAGGTCATCAGAAAATCAGCGCGCTTCTTGGCGACTGCATCAAGGCTTTCATCGCCGATGGTGCGATATCCGATTGCGCTCATGTTACAATGCCGGGAAACTAAAGCGCGCACTGCGGAATCAGCGAGACTAGATACTGCCCCGTGGCCAAATCACGCAGCACCTACATCTGCTCCAATTGCGGCAAACGCAGCCCGCAACAATTCAAGCTCTGTCCTCAATGTCGTCAATTCGGCACGATGGAGGAACACAAAGAGCAGATCCGCCGATCCTCCGACCGCCGCTTAGTCAACGGTGCCGAGCGCCCTAATGCGCCTCTGACCCTGGCGGAAATCGATACCGGTAAGGACATTCGCATACCCGTGCCAATCGCCGAATTCAGCCGCGTACTCGGCGGCGGTTTGGTGCCGGGTTCCTTGGCGCTCCTTGGTGGCGAACCGGGCATCGGCAAATCCACCCTGGTGCTTGAGCTATCCGCCTTGCTCGCGGAGGCGAAGGGAAGTGTCCTCTACGTAAGCGGCGAGGAAAGCGCCAAACAGATTAAACTGCGAGCCGACCGCCTCGGCTTGAAGGCGCCTGAGCTCTACCTGCTGACCGAAACCGATCTCGATGCCATTATCGAGCAGGTCCAGACTCTCGATCCGCTGCTGGTCGTAATCGACTCGATCCAGACGACCAGAGACGTTGAACTGGACGCGTCGCCGGGCTTGATCGCGCAGGTCCGCCATTGCGCGACCAAACTGCAAGCGCTAGCCAAATCGAGCGGCATCAGCATCCTGATGGTCGGTCACGTCACCAAAGACGGCAATATCGCCGGACCACGCGTCTTGGAGCACATCGTTGATGTCGTGCTTTACCTCGAGGGTGATCCCTTTCAGCAGTATCGCCTCCTGCGCAGCGTCAAGAATCGCTTTGGCGCGACCAGCGAAGTCGGCGTCTTCGAGATGCGCGGCAGCGGGCTTGCGCAGGTGGAAAACCCCTCCGAGGCATTTCTCGAAGAGCGTCTGATTAACGCGGCCGGCTCCGCCATCGCCATCACTATGGAAGGCACTCGCCCCTTGCTCATCGAATTGCAGGCTTTGACCAATCCCTCCGCCTTCGGCAATCCGCGGCGCACTCCCAACGGCATCAATCTGAATCGGCTGCTGTTGATCAGCGCGGTCTTGAGCAAGCGCATCGGGCTGAAGCTCTGGGAGCAGGACATCTTTGTCAACGTCATCGGCGGCTTGAAAATCTCCGAACCGGCCTCTGATCTCGCGATGGCGATGGCGATCGCCTCAAGTTATTACGATCGTCCTTTGCCCGCCGATCTGGCCATCGTCGGCGAAGTCGGTTTGAGCGGCGAAGTCCGGCGAGTCGGGCAACTGGCGGCGCGGCTCAACGAAGCGCTGAAGATCGGTTTCAAGCGCGCACTCGTGCCCAAACTCGGGCGCCATACCGGCGACTTGCCCGCCGGGATTCAACTCATTGAAGCGCGTAGTATGGTGGAGGCTCTGCGGGCCGTACTTTTGCCCGAACGGGACTAGGGATATTTCCGGTTGAGCAGGCGGGCGTAGGGTATGGTCTCGCGCACATGGCTCAAGCCACAGATCCAGGCGACCGTGCGTTCAATGCCAATGCCGAAGCCGGCATGCGGCACTGTGCCAAACTTCCGCAAGTCCAGATACCATTCGTAAGCCTCAGAGCCCAAGCCCATCTCGTCGATATTCACCGCGAGCAGGTCCAGGTCGTGAATGCGCTCACTGCCGCCGATGATCTCGCCATAACCTTCCGGCGCCAGCAGATCGACGCTGCGGCAGACTTCGGGCCGCCCGGCTACCGGCGTCATGTAAAAGGCTTTCACCGCTGTGGGATAGTGGTAGACAAATACGGGCTTATTGAACATCTCCGCCAGCGCCGTCTCATGCGGGCTGCCAAAGTCCTCGCCCCATTCGAGCGCCAATTCCGCTTTCCGCCCCGGGTCCTCGATTTCAGCCTGCAAGGCATTTAAGCGGGTCACAGCCTCGTCGTAGCTTATGCGAGCGAAGGGGGCTCTGATCGCTTCGAGCTTGTTTACATCGCGCCCGATTATTCCTAGTTCCTTTTGGTGTTTCGCCAGCACTTGCTCTACGACATTGCAGACCAAGCCTTCTTCGATGTCCATCAACTCTTCCAGCGAACAGAAGGCGATTTCGGGCTCGAGCATCCAAAACTCGATCAGATGACGCCGCGTCTTCGACTTCTCGGCGCGGAAGGTGGGACCAAAGCAGTAGACCTTGCCAAAAGCCATGATGTTCGCTTCGTTATAAAGTTGCCCAGTCTGCGCCAGAAAAGCCGTCTCGCCGAAATAATCGACCTCGAAAAGCGTCGTGGTCTCTTCGCCGGCGGCTGGCGTGATAATTGGCGTATCGACCAGCAAAAAGCCCTGATCATCCAGCCAGTCGCGCATAGCCTTGATGATCGTCGCGCGGATCCGCAAAATCGCCCACTGCCGGTTGCTGCGCAGCCACAAGTGGCGGTGATTCATCAGAAATTCGGTGCCGTGCTCCTTCGGTGTGATGGGATACTCATCCGCCTGCTGGACCAACTGTAAATGCTGAATCCCGATCTCGAAGCCGCCGGGGATGCCGGGCGCGCGCTCATCCGCCCGCACGACCCCGCTGATAATGACCGAAGACTCCTGCGTCAAGCTGCGGGCGATGTTAAACTCTTCCGGAGTCATCTCTTTCTTGAAGGCGACGCATTGCGCCTGACCGCTGCCATCGCGCAGCAAGATGAATTGCAGGCGCCCTTTGCCCGTCCGATTGTAGACCCAGCCGCGCACGGTGACCGCTTCGCCCTCGTATGCCGCGATGTCTTTGATTTGTATACCCTGGCTCAAAGTCTCTTCCTTGCTGATACTGTCGCCGTATTGGGCGGCATTATAACATAATCCAGCTTCTGCCTGAGCGTGAGGTCTCAGCCGCAGGGTCAAAGACTCCAACTGGCGCGTCACACTTCGACCAGCGAGCCTTCAGCCGCGCGCAGCAAACGATCCCATACCGCCAGTCCCAAGCCGCGTTTTTCCGGCGCCCGCGCGATAATTAGATCGACGCCCTGTTGATCCAAGGCGCGCATCGCGGCGAAAAGGCGATTTGCCGCACCCTCGTCATCCTTCCCCAGGCGTTCAATCTTGACATCGAGCCGGGAAAAGGCAGACGCGTCGGCATCGCCCGCCATCACTCCGATATTCTGATTTCCCGCGATTTCAGCCCGCATAGCCGCTCGCACCGCACTGTCATCACCACCCTGAAAAACAATCAGACGAGCGCGGGGCGAATAATGTTTTAGCAGACTGCCTGGCGCCAGCGCTGCCTCATCTTCGCCCAGGAAATGCGGCGAGAAGCCAAGCTCAGGGAGGAATCTCCGCAAGGCTTCCAGGGAAAGGCCCCCCGGCCGCAAAACCTGCGGACTATCACCGACCAGACTAATAATGGTGGATTCCAGCCCTATCGTCGTCGGTCCAGCATCCAGTAGCAGGTCCACCATATCGCCGAGGTCATCCAGCACATGCTGCGCGGTGGTTGGGCTGGGTCGGGAAAAGCGGTTGGCGCTCGGCGCGGCGATGGGGGCGCGAACCGCCTTGAGCAGGGCGGAGGCAACCGGGTGATCCGGCAGGCGAACCGCGACGGTATCCAGCCCGGCGGTAAGATTCGCGGGGATGCGCGCCGATTTTTTCAGCACCAGAGTCAGGGGACCGGGCCAGAAATGGCGCCCGAGCTCGCAAGCCAGGTCGGGTATCTCCCGCGCGACCGCCGAGAGTTGGTCAATAGCGGCGATGTGCACGATGAGCGGGTCATTGGGGGGTCGGCCTTTGACGCGGAAGATCTTATCGACAGCGGAGGCTTCCCAGGCAATCGCGCCTAATCCATACACGGTTTCCGTGGGGAAGGCGACCAAGCCGCCTGACTTCATGATCTCGGCGGCGAAGTCGATGTCTTCCGCCGCGGGATCTTGCGCATCAACGCGGATATGCTGCACTCTTTCCTGCAAAAGCCCTGCGGTTCGCGTCACGTTGACACCTGGATATTCCTGTATTAGAACTGCCGCCCGTATTCTACCATGCCCGCTGCAGCCGACTATTGGTAATGATTGCATTCGTAAATCCTTGGACTCTATTCGCATTCAACACTTATAATAAAGATAGGCAAGATGATGGAGGGCAACAACGATGACCATCTTGATTACTGGAGCGGCTGGCTATCTCGGCAATCAGACCGCGAAGAAACTTGTGGCTATGGGCAAGCCGGTTCGCGCGCTCGTGCGGAGGCCCGCTAAAGCCAGCTTGCGCTTGGGCGATATTGCCGATCGTATCGAAATCGTCGAAGGCGATGTCACCCAACCGGACTCCCTCGCTTCTGCCATGCGCGATGTCACCGCCGTGATTCACTATGTCGCCATCGCGATGGAAAAAGGCGGGCAAACTTACGATTCAGTCAATTATCAAGGCACGGTGAATGTGGTGAAAGCGGCCGAGGCGGCTCGCGTCAAGCGCTTCATCAACATGAGCCAGAATGGCGCCCGCGCAGATCTGCCTTATCGTTTCCTCGCCAGCAAGGGACGTGCCCAGGAATTTGTCGCCGCCTCCAATATGCGGTGGACGGCGCTCCGCCCCTCCGCCATATTCGGTCCGCAAGATGAATTCTTCAACACCTTCGCCCGCCTGCTCAAGCTGACGCCCATCGTCTTTCCGTTGATCGGCGGCGGCAAGGCGGAGTTTCAGCCGGTGTCGGTATACGATGTGGTCGAGGCGGTCATCCGCTGCCTCGATGACGATAGCACGATCGGCGCTGAACTGGCGCTTGGCGGTCCAGAAGTGCTCAGCCTGGGCGATATCGAACGGCGAATTATTGAAGCTTTGGACACATGGCGGCTTTTGCTGCCGGTGCCAGTCGCGCTGCTGCGCCCGGTTGTGCGCGTAATGGAGGCGCTGCTGCCCGGTTCGCCCGTCAGCACCAGCCTGCTGGACTTGCTGGCTGTCCCGAATACGGTGCCCGATAACGCCCTCGTCGAGCACTTCGGCATGGAGCCGATTCCCTTCGCCGGCGAACATATCGCCTACCTGCGAGATAATTCGCTTAGCGATACCCTGGCGAAGTTCTTCGGCAACGCCACCGTCAACTAAGCTGGAGCAACTCTTCAAAAATCTGCTGATAGGCGATGGCAGCTGCTTCCGGGGAAAAACCCGCCTCGACATGTTGCCTGCCCGCGGCGGCCATAGCTTTCCGCAGCGCCGCATCATCGAGCAAGCGCATGACCCGCGCCGCCATCGCCTCTGCATCGCCACTGTCGACCAGAAACCCGGTGACCCCCTCGACCACCGTTTCCGCAGGTCCGCCGTGCCGACTGCTTACAACAGGCCTGCCGCAAGCCATCGCTTCGAGGTTGGCTTTGCCATAACTCTCGAACTCGGATGGGCATACGACGACATCAGCCGCGGCGTAGAGGGACTCGATATCCTGGCGGAATCCAATGTAGCGCAGGCGCTCGCGCAGTACAGCGCTGGATTCTGCGCGAGCCAGGATCTCATCACGATAGCGCTGATCGGACCGCGCGCCGAAGGCATCATCGCCCGCTATCACAAACTGCGTCTCCGGCATTGCCGCCAACACGTTCTCAGCCATCGCCTGAAAGATGTGGTGTCCCTTGACTCGCTGAAAGCGTCCGACCATCACCACGACATTGGCGTCTTCGCTGAGCCCGATCTCGCGACGGAGGTTCATGCCATTCAGCCCTGGATGGAAGCGCTTCGTATCCACGCCGGAATAGACAACGGGCAATGTCGCCGCGTCCATGAAGGGAGGCTTGCCCAGGAAACCGTCACGGATGGCTTTCGAGCGGGCCACCGCGCGCAATCCGCGGAAGAAAACGCGCTGCCAGGGTTTCGGCGCGAACCACCAGCCATGCACCGTCCACATCAGCGGGATGCTCAAAGACTGCGCTGCCGGGGCGATCAAGGGCAAAGTATGATAATCGCTGTGCACCAGGTCAATGCGCTCGCGCGCCAGAAGCTCGGCAAAGCGGCGGACCGCCGGGAATCGCGCCCAGACCGCCGGTAGAAAATATGTCGATGCGCCGCGATAGGGGATGATATGCGTATGCCGACCTTGCGTCCGCCAGCGCTCCGCCAATCTTCCTTCGGCCGGCAGCAGCAGATGGCTCTCGTACTTGCCCGCGTCCAGCGTACCCACAAGCGACAGCAGGTCTGTCTCGCCGCCGCCCAAGCCGCTATACCAGGAGGCAAAAAGTATGCGCTTCATAGCGATCATTCGCAGAGCGGCAGGACGAGATAGCGCAGGCGTTCGGTGCAGGTCAATTCCCGCGGGGGATTTTCCGCTTCGATGCGCCGCAGCAATTCCGCCGGACTCTCGACGCGCCAGAAGCGGTGCAGGTCCCCCGCATCACGCGTGATTATATGACGCCCAGCGTCGCTCAGGCTGAATTCAGTGATGGGCTGGCTCTGCAGAAAACGCTGATCGACTTCCCCATCCGTCACATCCCAGATGCTCAATTCTCCTCCCGCAGCTATGACAAGCAGACCTGGCTCGGTCAGGTACTGCCATTGGCTGGGCAGGACAGAAGCTTTGGGCAAGCGGTAAATCACTTCTCCGCTGGCTGTGTCAAGGATGCGAATACCGCCCTGGCGCAGTTTCAGCAAGAGCGCCGTCCCATCTCGCGACAGTTTGCCAGCCTCGATGTCAATGTACGTGTTGCGCCTGAGCACATTTTCAGGCGCGGTCAATGTCGTCAAGCTCGCCAGGCCGTTCTCCAATTGGACGAAGAAGGTCAAGTTCTCCCTGCCAGCGCCAAATGCCGCATCCACAGCGATCGCTGGCACCTGCCCAAGAACATATCCGCCCAGCGCCTGCCCGTTGCTGAGGTCCCACAAGATGGCGCGATTCTGGTGCAGGCTGAGCATGCGCTCGCCGTCTGCCGAGAATTCGACTTTGGATGGCGCGCTCGCATTGCCGGCTTCCAGCTTAAGCGGCTCGCCGCGTTCACGCCCCAGCAGCCAAAACGCGTCGCCGTCCGCCACCGCCAGCAGCCACGCGCCATCAGCCGAAACATGCAGCGCAGGCAGACTGTCCTGTACAAGGGACCAGCTATGCAGTTCTTCTCCACTCTCGCTATCAAACAGCCTGACGCGTGCGCCATCGTACACCGCGAAAAAAGCGCCCTGCTGCCAGATGGACGAAGCATCAATCTCCAGTTTGGTCTCGCCTGTTTCCACCGAGGTCAAGCTTAATCCGGTATCTTCGAGGAGGAGCAGTACCTCGCCGCTCGGGCTAATGCCGCTGCCCGGCAAAGCTTCGGAAAGCAACTGGACCGATTCGCTCCGACTCTCGTGTATGCGCCACAAAAAAGCTCGACCGTCGTCTGCCCAGCCAATGACCGTATTGGCCGCCGCGTTAAAACTGATCTCCGTCAGTTCCTGTCCGGCGCCGCTGATCTCGCGGATGATGCTGCCGTCCGCAATTGACCACAGAACCACGCGCTTGTCTCGCGTCAGCGACAGAAGCGTCGCCCGGTCCAGGAAAGCGGCTGAGATTAAATTGGCGGCGAGCTCGCTATCGTATTGCTGTATGAGGCCGCCATCGGCGAGATTGACCAGACCAGCGCGTTGACCGCCATCGCTGCTCTTCACGCCAATTAGCGCCACATCGTCATGAAAACTGGCGAAGAGCAAGTCATCGCTGGCGGCGGTAAGGTCACCCAAAGACCAGTTGAAGCCATCATCGAGCCGCGTGGTCTGCTCGCCGGTAGAGAGGTCCCAAATGACGAGATCACCGGTATTAGGATCGCCGGGGTAGGCGGGCAGGCTGCGCCCGCCGCTATAAGCATAGCGACCAGCCGAGTCATAGCCGCGATAGAGGAGTCCGTTGCTGTCCGCGCTCAGGCGCGCAAGCGACTCCGCCGCCCACTGGACCATGACGCGCTTACCATCGTCGGCCGCCCAGCCAATGATCCGACCGCCATCGGCCGGCGCCAGCAACTCGTCGATGATAAGGACTCCGCCCTCTTCCGGGGAATATGTCCCGAGCGCTTCACCGTTATTGATGTCCCAGGCGGCTAACAGGGGCTCGCTGCCGGCGGTGTAAAGCTTGTTTCCCGTTGGATGAAAGGCAACGGCCTTGATCGCCCCCTCATGCCCGGACCAGCGCTTGATGACGGCGCCGCTATCACTGGCGCGTATGACGATCTCGCCAGCGCTTGACGCAGTGATTAACCGATTGCCATCTGGATTGTATGCCAACTGCGAAATCGGTGCTTCCTGATCGCTTAGCTCCGCCTTGAGATTCCAGGTCGCGCTCTCGTATATCCGTACCGAGTCGCCGGCCTCAGCGATCACCGCGAAATGCCCGCCACCGGGCTGAAAGCGGGGCATTGCGACTGCGTCCAGCATTGCGTTGCTTGCCAGCGATGCCGCCCGCCGCAGCGCGCGATAAGCCGGCTTGGGCTCGTCCAGGGCATCCTGCGCCACCCAAGCCAAAGCCAGGGCAAGTTCAGCATCGCCGGCCTCCAGCGCCGCTTCCGCCGCTTCCACCAGCCGAGCCGCGTCAGCATCGCGGGCTTGCTCGTAAATCTCTGTCGCGCGTAGCACTGTTGCAACGGCTTGCGCGGTTTCGCTGGCATACAGCGCTTGTGTCGCGGTAGCAGCAACTGCCTGCGCTGTCTGGTTGACCGATTCGCCGATGATAGCGCTGGTTGCCGCGAGCGCGTCAACCAGGCTCAGGGCGCTGTCACTGGCTGCGGTGGCGGCAGCGTCGGTCAGAGCCAGTTGCGTCTGCGCCGCTTGCGTTTGAGCGGCTTCTGCTCGCGTTGCCTGGTTTGCCTCCAGCGCCGCGCGCAGCAGCAGGAAACCTAGTATCAGCCCAATCAGAGCAATACATGCCAAAACCAACCGGGCGCGGGGAAAGGAAGCTGTGCCTGGCTGCCGCTGACGCCGGCTGTTATGGATGAATTCGACCAGCAAAGGCGATGGCTTCAGCTTTCGCCCGCTGCCATCCGCCAGCCACCGCCGCGCCTCAGCCACTCGCTCCGGCGGCAAGAGCTGGCTGGGCCGCCGACCTCGCCGCTGCCACAGGTCGGCCGCGACCAGCAATTCAGTATGCTGCCTCGTTTCGTGATCGACCGTCAGATACCACCGCAGCTCATCAACCCGCTCAGCCAGATCATCTTGCTGGCGGAAGAACACGAAGGGATTGTCGGCGATCGCCGGGTGCACCTCCACCTCAATGTCTTCATCAAGAATCAGACTGACGATGCGTTTGCTGTTGTTGACGGCATGCTGGATCAGTTCATTGCAAAGCTGGCTGGCGGCCGATTCCGACGACAGTACCACCCCGACCGCATGCGAACGCAAGACGCCGTCTTTCAGCGCGCCGATATCCACCGCGCTCTTACTGAAGTCGTCCTCTTCGAAGCGGCATACGCTGCCCATAGCGTTCAATTGCGCGGCGATCCGCCGGACAATTGAGACATCGTCGGGGTGATAGACAAAAAACAGATCGTAAAATCGGTTCTCTTCAGCCACGGTCCAATCAGCTTGCTGCGCTTCGCACTTGATACTAATGAATATAACATATAAGCGGCGGCGGCATATCATCACCATCGGCGTAGTGCAATCGCCGTTGCCGCCCCCCTCCGAAAAAGAAAACCGCCGGCTCTTGCCAGCGGTTCGTACTTGCGAATGCAGAGACAGGCTTTCGCAGCGCCCGGCGCTATTCAGCGGCTTGATGCACGATGCGCCCATCCAGCTCAATACTTATCGGGCTATTCGCCGCGATATAGTCGGCTACCACCTGATCCAGCGGGCGGCCCTGATCGTAGGCATTGACCGCGTTGGTCTCGAGGACGGAATAGGCGTCGCCGCCGCCGCGCATGTAATCATTGGTGGCGACAAAATACATCGCTTCCGGATCTATCGGCGCGAATTCGCCATCTTGCATGACATCGACGCTGACAATGCGGCTGCCCGGTTCCTGCGTCGCGTCGAATACGTAGCGCAGGCCAGCGACTTGCGGGAAGCGCCCGGCAGCGCCATCAACCACTGGATTGTTGTTTTCATCGACCTCAACCCGGCTGACACCGTTCTCCAAAGCAACGATCACATCAGCGCCGCTCAAGTCAAAGGTGCTAATCAAATTGCCAAAGGGCAGCACGTTCAAGACATCGCCCAGCGATACTTGGCCGGCCGCGATATCAGCGCGGATGCCGCCGCCGTTCTGAATGACGATGTCGGCGCCGGTTTCTTCCAGCATCGCGTCGGCGATCAGATTGCCGAGCAGGCACTCCTCAATCCGGCAGAGGCGCGGGCTGGTGCCGGTCAAATCGACTGCGCTTTCACCGACCGGCTGCGCGCGCAATTTCGTAATTGGCTCAGCCAAGGTGGCGATCAGATCGCTGATTGCAGGATCGGGGCTGATATAGCGGCTCAGCAGAATCGCATCGCCGTCCCAGTCTGTCAGCAAGCCATCCCCATCAAACTCAACATCCAGCCGCCCCAGATATATGGTCTTAGTATCGGCTTGCACGACCAAGATTGGCTCGCCACTGGCGCTTTCCAACACAGTTGGATACCCGCCGAGTGCGCCGCTGTAGGCGTTGCTGAGGAAAGTGTTGGTGTGCCCGCCGACGACAACATCGACGCCGCTGACCGATTGCGCCAATTCTACATCAGGCTCATAGCCGAGATGCGTCAGTAGAATGATCTTGTTGACGCCCTGTGCCGTCAGCTTATCAACTTGCTCCTGCGTGACGCCGACCAGGTCATCGCTGAAAACTAGATCATCGCTTGGCCGGTTCAGAACCACGGTTTCCGGTGTGGTCAAACCGATGATGCCGATGGATTCGCCACCGACATCGAGGATGACCGATGGCTCGACCAAACCTGCCAGAAACGGATCTGCGCTGAAATCGATATTGGCGCTCAGTGAGGGGAAGTTGAGGCTGGTTACGAAATTCGCTAGCCCATCGCTTCCCTCGTTGAATTCGTGGTTGCCCAGCGCTATCGCATCGTAGCCGATGGCGTTCATGATCTCTACGCTGTCTTGCCCGCGATGTTGTACATGGAATAGCGTACCCGTGAAGCGGTCGCCAGCATCCAGCAAGAGGTGGTTGTCCACTTCACCCCGGATCTGCTGCACCACAGTCGCCTGACGCGCCGCGCCACCATCGCCATTGCGCTGCGGTTCATGATGTCCATGCACGTCATTCGTATGCATGATGGTGAGCTCGAAGCTCTCATCCTGCGCGCTTGCTATGCCTGCCAGAAGCAATAGCAAGCCCAGTATCAAAACAAACTTGCGATTCATGTTTCTCTCCTTATCTTGTGACCTAAAGTCCATGTTTGGAAAAATACCGTGTCCGTCGCCTGATTGTACCCTTGACGGCTCAAGTCTTCAATCTGCGTGACAAAATCAGGCTACAAAGTATGTAGCAACTACATCGGTATCAAGCGGCCTTCAGACCGAAACATACCAGCATCGCTCGCGAATATTCCAGCCGGTGGCTTAGAAGGACCCAAGCATAGTTTCGAGATCTTGGGATCAATCCCTTCCCGCGTTCTCGAGCTTGCCAACTACTTGGCACCAAGCCGGCTCGGAGAGCGGATTGACGTACAGCGTCATGCCCAGCCGCTTCATGGTCTTCTGTGAGGCGATGTTGTCATGCTCGGTCGTCGCCACCGCCTGCCGCAAATTTAGTGTGCCGAAGAGGAATCCAACCAGCGCTTGGCCCGCTTCGCTGGCATAACCGCGCCGCCGATAAGCTGGCAGGATGCCCCAAAACAAACCGACTTCCGGACTGAGCCGGTTATCCGAGGCATCGCCATCCAAGGCGCTCCAGGGCACAACCGTCGGCACGATGCCGACTGAACCAATGAACTCGCCGCTGCCAAGCAGTTCCAAGGCGTAATCTGCATAAGGCGGCTGACTCAGGTTGGCCAGCTCGCGGTAGCTGTCGATCGTCCAGCGCAGCCAGGCTGTCGCGGTTTCCCGCTGCTCTTGCAAGCCGAAGACTTCGCGCCGAAAACGCCGGCAATCGTCCAGGTCGCGCATTTCAAAATGCCGGATGCGCAGGCGTGCGCTTGAGAGCTCCGGTCCTGTTATCACGGCGCTGTGTTTCGCCGCTTAACTGCGCAGGTAGGAGGCGCCATTGACATCGACGATGGTGCCGGTCGTGAACTCCGCCCCCTCCGATGCCAGAAAGACAGCGACATGGGCGACTTCTTCCGGCTTGGCCACGCGGTTCAAGGGCGATTGCCGCCGGATCTCGTCGCCATCCGGCTGTGACAGACGCTTGGCCGCCATATCCGTCTCTACGAAGCCCGGCGCCACTGTCCCGATGAAGATATTATGCGGCGCCAGCAATTTCGCCAATGACTGCCCCAGGCTGTTCAAGCCCGCTTTGCTCGCGCCATAAGCCGGCGCAACCGGCTCGCCACGGAAAGCGCCCCGCGACGAAATATTGACGATGCGCCCGCCTCCCTGTTTCATCATGTGTTGAGCGGCGCAATAGATAGCGTTGGCCGCGCCATAAAGATTAACGCTGAGTATGCGCGGAAAATACTCTACCCATTCTTCGTAGCTGGCTTCAGGCAGCGGCAGCTCCTCGTAGATCCCGGCGTTATTCACCAAGATGTCGATCTTGCCCATCCGCTCTGCGACTGTATCCACCATCTGTTTGACTGCCGCGGCTTGGGCTATGTCGGCTTTTACAATGATATGCCCCTCGCCGTCCAGCAGTCTCTCGGTCGCTTGAGCCGCCGCCAGATCGCGCCGATAATGCACCGCGACTTTCGCGCCCCGCGCCGCAAATGCCTTGGCGATCTCGCGCCCGATGCCCCGCGACCCGCCGGTGACCAAAGCTACCTTGGCATCAAATCGCATCGACTTGTCCTGGAGTCAGTTTTCTCATCGCGAGTTTATGGGCGTCCGCAACGCACAGCGAAAGATCAATAGCTTCCGCTGGGGCAACGAAGCTATTCCAAAGGCAAATCGGCGACGCCATATTGAGCGTCGCTGATCTATGCCATGGTTATCGGCAATCGTCTCCACCCGAAAGGTAATCCGCGCTCAACCAACCGATGACGCCATAATAATTCACGCGGAAGAACGCGAGATTGCGCCGGTCCGCGCTAAGCGTCACATTGTTGAGTACGTTGGCAAGAGTCGCGGTGTCGGTCGATGGACCTTCGCGCAAGTTGAGGATATCCGTCGTTGTCACGCTGCACTCGGTCAAATTCCATATCAGTTCCGGGATCACGCCGGAAGTAAAGAAGGTCAGCGGCATCAAGACAGCCGAGCCAACGCGGTCAACCGTCGCGCATTGCTTGTCGCCATCGGTCCAGGTCGTCAGCGGTACGATATTGCGCGGCGAATTGGCCGCATCGAGCAAAACGATCGCTCCGGATTCATGCTGGAAGCAGACGGTGAGCGGCGTCGCCACCCATCCAAAAAGGTCGACCGCATAGATTGCGCCATTATTGACCAGCAGCTCATTGCCGATGCCGACGTGGTCCATCGTCTTGCAAAAGACGCTGTGCGTATACTCGGTCACAATAATATGATCGGGCAGTTCTCCGCAGTTGGATTGCACCGGCGTCGGTTCTGGCTCCTCCTCTTCTTCTTCAGCGTCGTCGCTCCCGCCGCCTTCACCCGGGGTTAACACGGCGAGGGCGCTCTGAATCTGGAAACTGAAGGCGCCGGCCTGATGCTCGGACGCGCCAATATCGCAAGACCCCGGCAGTCGGTTGATGCCGCGCTGGTCCAGCGCCGAGCAATATTCGGGGATGGCGGCGTCAATAGCCGGGCTGCGTTCTTGCGGCAAGTAGTATGCTGGCGAGCCAGCCAAGAGCAGCAACATAGGATCATCAGTCAAGCCATCGTGATTGCAGGAATTGTCCCTGATCAAGTTACCGAGATTGGCGTTCAAGGACCCACTGCAATCACCGCCTGTATTGCCGCTTAGGATGCTGTTGTACAGTTGCAGCAGCGCGGCGTCAAAGATACCGCCCCCGTTTGCAGCGCTATTGCCGACAACCGTTACATGCGTGAGAATGCTCGCGCCTGCGTTATAGATGCCGCCGCCATCAGCGCCAGCGCTGTTGCCGCTGATGGTCGAGTTGCTTATCGTGGCGCTGCCGCTAGCGATGTAAATGCCGCCACCGCTCTCCGGCGACGCATTGCTGGCTACGCCGCTCCGATCGATGATCAGACTGCTGGATTCGCCCACGAAGTAAAGGCCCCCGCCATTGTGGTTCTCCACAACCGGTATCGGCTCTGCGCTTTGCGCGTTGAGCGCGGCCGCGTCTTCCGCGCTGTGTGCATGGGCGCTATGGTCGTGCGCGTCTGTGCTGGCGCCGCCAGTGGTATTGCCGCTGATGTCGCTGTCGCTCAGGGTCACATCGCTATTGCTGGAATAAATGCCGCCGCCTTGCCCTAGAGCCGCGCTGCTCTGAATTGCGCTGTTGGCAAGAGAGAGCGCCCCATCCAACACTGCGATCGCGCCGCCGTTGGTCGCGCTATAGCCATTGCTCAAAACCAAGTCCTGGATCGCCAGCGAGCCGCCCGCCACGCTAAAAATCTGCTTGCCAGCGCCATCAATCCTGTAGCCACCGCCGTCGATCTCAATATCGGATGTTACCGCCAGCGTGTCTTCAATCGTGATGAGGCCTTCAACCGTGCCGTCGATGTCAATCGTGATCGTGTCCAAGCCCGGCGGCGTCTCCTCATCAACTCGATCGCTATCTCCCGGCTCGCAATCGGCCATTGGCTCGACCAAGTCCTCGCTGTTTGCCGAGCGTATGGCGTTTGGCAGACTGCAATCGGCGTCCACAATAATGTCCGCCGCCAGCGTCTGCCCGATCGGCAGCAAGAACAGTAACGTGATCGTCAGGACAAGATATTTCCTGGAGATAAAATTTAATGTTTTCACGGTTGCTACCTATCCTCAACTCGGGCAAAACGGACAAGAGACTAGCTTGTATAACCGCTCGGCGAATAGGCGGACCTAATCGCTCCAAGTCATCTGAACCGCCATGTATATGCGGACGTCTAACGCGCCTGGTCAACAGGGCGAACTATAAATCACTTTCATTTAAGTACGATTCGCTCTATCGCACAAACGCCACAGACACTTCTTTAATAATCTACTGTATGCGCCTGGGCGAGACATACGATTCGCCGGTTGCGCGGCGGCGGGATGTTCCGAGTTTGGAGTCGATATGGCGCGCAGGGTTTAGCTGGTTTCTGCCATCTTGTGGATAAGCGCCAGGGTCATTCGCGCGTCATCAAGCGCATCATGCGCTCTGCTGATCTCAAGGCCCTCCTGGCGCGCGGCATTAACCAGCTTGTGCCAAATGTATTTGCGGCCGCTGCTCTCTCGCGCGCCTTTGAAGCGGGCATATTGTTTCATCGCGCAGTCGCGTTTGCCAATGCGCACATCCGGCAGCCGGTAGCGCGCCGCTGTTTGCTGCAACATGCGCCAGTCAAAGTCCATGTTGTAGGCGACAACCACTTGACCCGCCAGCAGCGCCGAAAGCTGGATATATATTCGCGTAAAACTAGGAGCGTCAGCCACATCCAGATCGCTGAGGCCATGCACCGCGGTAGCGCCGGTACCGATGGGTATCGTCGGCTTGATCACTTGATTCATCAGGGCAACGCCATCGCGGTCGACGATGCCGATCTGCACGATTTCGTCTTCATTGCCCAAGCCAGTTGTTTCCGTATCCAATACGTAGAATGAATGCGCCAGCAAGTTCCGCGCCCACTGTATCGATTGCCGGCGGTGCGCCGGGTGAAAATGCCTTGTCATCGCTTAGAGTTCCCGCACTCCAGTCGCTGCTGATTATAGCACAGCCCACAGTTCGCTGAGCCGCAAAGCCAGCGGGCAACGAGCGCAGGCAGAAGTGGTGGATTTGCTGCATGCTAAGTCATTTGTAGGGGTGCCCGGCGGGCGGTGTCTACGCGCCCTACTAGGTCGCCTGCGTTTCCAGGTACAGTTTTCGGGCGACTTAATAAGTCGCCCCTACATTCCCTTGCGATGTTGGCCTATCCGCGACTTTCACCACTCCCACGCAGGTCACGGGCTTGCGAATTGAATACCTTTGTGATATGCTCTACACATCGTTGGCCGAGTAAAGGAGGTGATTTGATCATGTTAGGTTCTAAGGGGGCTACCCTCTAACCGATTCACACCTCTAGGTTTCACCGCTGACGTGAACTCTGTTAGAGGGTGAACCCGAAAACCGCCAGACTGTGAAATTTGACAGTCGAGAGACCGCAGACTAATCCTCTGCGGTCTCTTTACTTTGACCGGCGCTTTGCGTCTCGTATTCCTCGCGCAGGATGGCATACCAGTGCGCGTCTTTGAAACGATCGCGATGCCAGAAAGCCTGGCGCCGTACCCCTTCAAAACGCATATTGGCCTTCTGCATGACACGGCCCGAGGCGGTATTATGTTCAAAATGCCCGGCTTCTATCCGGTTGAGTTCCAGCGCCTCAAAGCCAAACTGGATCAGCAGCCGCAATGCCGTCGTCGCCAAACCGCGGCCCCAAAACGGCTTGCCAATCCAATAACCAACTTCAGCGCGAAAATGATCTGGGATAGGGTGAAGCCCCATGCAGCCAGCGAAACAATCACTGCGCTTCTCGATAATACCGAATACATAAGCCTCGTCTTTATGCCAAAGCTCCCGCCGCGTCCGGACGAATTCCTGCGCCGCTTCCGGCGGGTAAGGCGTGGGGACAAAGGTATTGTCCGCGATCTCCTTCGCCGTGGCCAGCGCGAGAATATCCGCCACATCGCGCGTTTCCAGCGGACGCATCAGCAGCACCTCGCCCTGCAAGATAACTTCTTTCATGTTGTCGCCCTCTATCGCGCAGAGTTGCAAGCCAGTGTGTTTCCGCTGTCGGCCGCCCGGCTCTCCAGCGTCAGCGGTATCTCCAACGTACTCCGGTCGCGGACAACGAGCAATTCGACTTCATCACCCGGGCGCGTTTGCTGCACCAGGTAAGTGACCAAACTGTCCAGATCGTCAAAGTGAAAATCGTTGATGGCGACGATCACATCGCCGCCCGCGCAGACCGCTTCGCCATGCACATCGACCAGTGTATCGCCGCCGCGGAGCCCGGCTCGATGGGCTGGCGAGCCGGCCGTGACGCCACGCAGCAAAACGCCGCGCTCTACTGGCAAATCCAGCGCTTCGCTCAAGCCGGCCACGCCGAAACCACCATCTTCCCGCGTCACCGAGATGCCCATCCAGGCATAATCGACGCGACCTTGCTTGATCAGATCCGGTATCACACGCCGCATTGTATCGGCCGGCACAGCGAAACCGATGCCCTGAAACGAGCCATTGTCGGAACGAATCGCCGTGGTGATGCCGATCACCAGACCTTGGGAATCCAGCAACGGTCCGCCGGAATTGCCCGGATTGATGGTGGCGTCTATCTGAATGATGGATGGATTATCGAAGCCTGGCGCTACGCCGGCGTCAATCAACTCGGCGGAAGGCAGCGTCCGCCCCAAACCGCTGACGATGCCAGTTGTCATTGAGCTGCTCAAACCAAAGGGATTGCCGATAACGATGCCGCGCTGCCCCACTTTGACGGTCGCCGATTCGCCGATTCGCAAAGGCTGCAATCGCTCCGGATCGGCTTGCACCTTTAGGACGGCCAGATCACTGAAGCTGTCCAGACCCAACACCTCCGCCGGCAGGACAAAGGCATTCTCCAAGGTAACCGTGATGGCGTCGACCGCGCTGACCAGATGCGCGTTCGTGATGATATGCCCGTCGCGATCATAGATGAAACCGGAACCGCGCCGCGTATCGCTGGCTTTGCCGTCCGGGGCGAGAACCACCGCCTCGATATTCACCACAGACGGACTTACCCGCTCATAGATATTGCTGAGCAACATGTGCTCCGCATCGGCGGCGCTGATGATCTCCTGCGGCAGCGCGGTCGGCGGAACCGCGGTTGGGGAGGCTGACGGAAGCTCGGGGTTGCTGTCCTCAGCTGGGACCCTCAACTCACTGTCGAAGCTGCAAGCTCCCAGCAGAATGACGCAAGTGATTAATGAGACAACGAGCC
The DNA here is from genome assembly GCA_011523735.1 of Chloroflexota bacterium. Lineage (GTDB taxonomy): Bacteria > Chloroflexota > Anaerolineae > Aggregatilineales > Phototrophicaceae > UBA6055. Next base: position 32,105 of record WTGB01000130.1, on the reverse strand, counting down.
GCATCACTGATTGTCTTTCGTCCGCCGCTACCGCATACTGTCGCGGAGCTTTTGCGCCAGTTCTCTCTGTTCCCCGTCCAGCGTTTTGGGCACAGTGATAATCACCCGCGCGAACAGGTCGCCGGCGGCATCGCCCTCCCGCAGTTTTGGCATGCCCTTGCCGCTCAAGCGCAGCTTCTGACCCGACTGAGTGCCGGGGCGAATCTTCAATCGCAGCGGCCGATTCAGGGTTGGCACTTGGACCTCGCCGCCCAGCATGGCGGTGAAGGCATCGACCTTGACATCGACAAAGAGGTCATCGCCCTGCCGCTCAAATTGTGGGTCCTCGCTGACATTCACCACCAGGTACAGATGTCCGGGGCGGCCTCCGTTGATTCCGGGATTGCCCTCTCCCGCCAGCCGGACTTTGGTCCCAGTCGCGGCGCCTTTGGGAATTTGCACGGTAATATCGCGCCCGGCTTTGCTGACAATCCGCTGTGCGCCCTCGTATGCCTCGCGCAGGCTGATCCTTATTTCTTGCTCTATGTCTTGTCCAACGCGCGGGAAATCCGCGTTGCCATGGAAACCACCGCGCCGGCTGCCGCCGCCAAAGAAGGTCTCAAATATATCGGAGACATCGGTGAATGTCGCATCGCCGCCATTGGCGAAAGGTCCTTGTCCGTTAAATCCCTGATACTGCTGCCAATTTTCGCCGAAGCGGTTGTATGCCGAGCGCTTGTCCGCATCGCTCAGCACTTCATACGCTTCATTGACTTCCTTGAAGCGCGCCTCCGCGACCGGATTGTCTGGATTGGCGTCGGGATGATATTGCTTCGCTTTTTGGCGAAAGGCTTTTTTAATCTCGTCATCGCTGGCGTTACGCGATACGCCGAGCACATCGTAGTAATCTCTGTTCATAGCTTGTGTCCATCGGATTCGCGCCTTCCGCATCTATTGTACGGCTTGCGACTGTGCCGGTCAATTGACATGCCCAGCCCTATAAGCCAAACATCGGCTGAACTCGTGGCGCGGCAACATTATGCTACGGCAGAACTGTAAGAATGGCGTTGGTGAATCGCCGCCGAATTTGCCGGTTTCGTTCTGTGTTATGATATGAGCACTAATTTCGCTGCAATCTTGCGGGAGGACTCAACTCCGAATCAGCCTTGTCGAGCCTCCCTCGGCGGGCTTTAGGGCATAGTCATGAGCAAGCGGAACATCCCAAGCGGTTCATCCCAATCGGTGGAAGACTTCCTGAAAGCGATCTACAACTTGCAGCGCGAGACCGACCGCGTCTCCACCAGCGCCTTGGCGGAGGCACTGAATATCAGCGCCCCGGCTGTGACCGATATGGCGCAGCGGCTGGTGGAGGAAGGCACCGTCGACTACCTGAAATACCGCGGCGTTCGGCTCACGGACATAGGCGAGCGCGTGGCGCTGAAGATGCTGCGCCGCCATCGCTTGATCGAAGCGTATCTGCTGCAAGATCTCGGCTATGAGTTGCATGAAGTGCATGACGAAGCCGAAGCGCTCGAGCATACCGTGTCGGATCGCTTCGTGGAGGCGATCTCGCGAAAGCTGAATGACCCGAGCTACGACCCGCATGGGGACCCGATCCCTGACCTGGCCGGCGTGATGCCGGAACGCGATTTGCACCCCCTGTCAGATCTTGCCCTCAACACACCAGCGCGCATCCGGCGCTTTATCATGGAAGACCCGGCCATGCTCCGCAATACGCAAGAGCGGGGCTTGGAGATCGGCAAGACGCTCGAAGTAGTCGAACGTGACCAATTTGACGGTCCGATCGTCGTCCTGGTGCAACCGCGGAACGTGCAAACTATCGGCTTCAAAATGGCTGCTTCTATACTTGTTGAATTTTCCGAAACCGTGTGCTAACATCCAGTCCCCTTTTCCGCAGTTGCCGGTCTTAGGGGCGCAGAAAACTCAGCGATTCTTAACCAGAGGTGGCCAGAGGCTTAAGTTTCGCCTAAAGCGCGCTTAAAGATTTCGAGTTAGGCTGTGCGCCAATTATTGTGGAATGAGGTACAGGCAAGGTTATCGGTTCGAAACGATGTTAGCCGAGTTAAAGTCGTCAGTCCGAGTCAATCAGCGGGTCAGAGCAATCCTCCTGACCGGCGCTGATTCCGTCCTGCTGATCAAGCGGATAAAACCCAACGGCTCCGCCTCTTATTGGGTGGCGCCGGGCGGCGGCGTGGAGCGCGGCGATGCCGACCTGATCGCGACCCTCGAACGCGAACTCTATGAAGAATTGGGTGCAGTCGCCACGGTCTTGGATAGAGCCTTTGTCCTGGAGCATTGGAAAGCCGGCAAGCAATTGGAGGAGCACTTTTTCCTTTGCCGCCTGCACGATTATGACCTCAGCAAACGCTACGGACCCGAGTTCAGCGACCCCGCCAACGGCGAGTATATCCCCGAAGAAGTCCCGCTGGATGCCTTTGCATTGCGCCGCATTAATATAAAGACGCCGGAACTCCGCGACTGGCTGCTCCGCAATTTGGAGTATCTACGGGGACTCCAGCCCGAACTCCTGCATAACTAGAAGCCTCCTGCCCCTCATCTCAAGAATTGCCGCTTGCCCGCCGCTGCATTATGATGTCCCCTGGTGGACCTATCAGGAGCGGCGATCATGCGCATCAACATCGGCTTGGCGCAGATTTACCCCAAACTCGGCGACGTGCAACATAACCTGGCGCTTCACCTGGACTATGCCAGGCGGGCGCGCGCTGCGGGCGTCGATCTGCTGATCTTCCCCGAGCTGTCGCTGACCGGCTATCAAGTGCAGGATCTCGTGTCGGAGGTGGCGCTGCGGGCGGATGCGGACGATGGCGTCTTCGTGCAGTTGCTGGAAGCCAGCCGCGAATTGGCGCTCGATATCGTCGTCGGCTTCGTGCATGTGGACTTTCGCAAGCGCTTTTATATCGCGAATGCCTACCTAGCCAGCGGCGAGGCTCTGCACATCCACCACAAGCTCTACCTGCCGACCTATGCCATGTTCGATGAATCGCGCTACTTCGCCCAAGGCAACAGCGTGCGCGCTTTCGACACGCGCTTCGGGCGGGTCGGCATGTTGATCTGCGAGGATTTCTGGCATGTCTCGCCGCCTTATCTGCTCTGGCTGGATGGCGCCGATATGCTGATTCTCAACAGTTCAAGCCCCTCGCGCGGACTCAACGACAGCGACCGGCTGATGGGCACGCGCTGGGTCGAGCATGTGAATCAGGCTTATGGCAGCATGTTCACCTCGTATATCTTGCATTGCAACCGGGTGGGCTACGAAGACGGCAAGAACTTCTGGGGCGGCTCGTCGGTGGTCGATCCCGATGGCGAGTTCATGACGCATGGCTTGTATTTCGACGAGGCGCTGATCACGCAGACGATCGATTTGAATCAGCTGCATCGGACGCGGGCACGGCTACCGCTGCTGAGGGATGAGCGGCCCGGTCTGGTGCGGCGGGAGCTGGGTCGGATCTTGAGCGAGAATTTGGGGTAGGTGTTTCTTCAATCGAATAGATTTCTGTAAAACGGAGACAAGTACTCTATGGAAAGCCACAAAACCCTCCTCCGAAACGGCACCCTCTACGACGGCGCGGGCAGCCCGCCCTCCACCGGCGACATCCTCATCCGCGGCGACCGTATCAGCGCCATCGGCGACCTCCGCCATGAAACCGCCGCACAGACCATCGATCTCGACGGCCTCGCCGTCGCGCCCGGCTTCATCAACATGCTCAGTTGGGCCACCGAATCTCTCATTGAAGACGGCCGCTCCATGAGCGACATCAAGCAGGGCGTCACGCTGGAAGTCATGGGCGAGGGCACCTCGATGGGTCCGCTCAGCGACGAGATGAAGCGCCACCACGATGCCATCCTCTCCACCGCCGATATCACTTACGACATCAAGTGGACGACGCTGGGCGAATATCTGGAATTCCTCGAGCGCAAAGGCGTGGCGACCAATGTGGCCTCTTTCGTCGGCTCGGCCACGTTGCGCATCCACGCCGCTGGCTACGATGACCGGCCCGTCACCGAGGGCGAACTGGCGGAGATGAAACGCCTGCTGCATGAAGCCATGCGCGAGGGCGCTATGGGCATGTCAGCCGCTTTGATCTATCCGCCGGCGACATACCAATCGACTGAGGAGCTAATCGAGTTATGCCGGGCGGTCGCCGAAATGAAAGGCATGTACATCACGCATCTGCGCAGCGAAGGGGCGACCTTCCTGGAAGCGCTGGACGAGTTGTTGACGATTATGCGCGCGACTGGCGTGACCGGCGAGATCTATCATCTCAAGGCGGCCGGCGCCATGAATTGGCACAAGATGGACGAGGTGATCAAGCGGGTCGAAGCGGCGCGGGCTGAGGGGCTGCCCCTGACCGCCGACATGTACACGTATACATACAGCGGCACAGGCTTGGCGGCCTGCATCCCGGCTTGGGCGCACGATGGCGGCTTCGAGGCTATGATCGAGCGGCTGAAAGATGCCGAGATGCGCGAGCGGATCAAGGCGGACATGGCCGACCAGTCCGAACGCTGGGAGAACCTATTTTATGAGAATGGCGCCGATGGCATCCTGCTGGCCGGCTTCGCCAAGCCGGAGCTGCGTCGCTATCAGGGCATGCGGCTGAGCGAAGTCATGGCGGAGCGCGGCACGGCGGCCGAAGATACCCTCATCGACCTGCTGATCGAGGACAACAGCCGCATCTTGTCACTTTACTTCAGCATGACTGAGGACAATCTACGAAAGCAAGTCCAGTTGCCTTGGGTCAGCTTCTGCTCCGATTCCGGCTCGATCGCGACTGAAGGCGCCTTCTTGAGCTATCATCCGCATCCGCGCGCTTATGGCAGCTTCGCGCGGGTCATCGGCAAGTATGCCCGGGATGAAGGGCTGATCACGCTGGAAGACGCTGTGCGCCGCCTGTCCGGATTCGCGGCGGATAATCTAAAGCTGAAAGAGCGCGGCTATCTCAAGCCCGGTTATTTCGCCGACATCGCCATCTTTGATCCCGCGCAGGTGCAGGATCATTCAGTCCCGGGGGATCCGCATCATTACAGCACCGGCATGGTACATGTTTTTGTTAATGGAGCGCAGGTCCTGCGCCATGGCGAACATACCGGGGAGATGCCCGGGCGGGTTGTGCGGGGACCGGGTTATGTCGGTGGCTGAGCAACCCAATGTCGTTTTCCGCGTATGACAATTTTAGTGTTTCACGTCTTCTGATCCCCCAATGATTGGGGAATCCGCCGACGCATAGTGGTATGATATAATCACCACGAAGAATCGAAACAGCGGACAAATCGCTGTAAAGGAGCGGTCATGAATTTTAGTGGTCTACTAGGTATTGTCGCCGTGCTCGCCTTTGGCGTGGGCATCCTCGGGGTCGCCTTTGCTTTCACGCTGGCATCGCAAGGGCGCTCGGCGCGTGGCGGTTTCATGCTGGCTGTGGTCGGCTTCGCCTCCGGGGTCGCGCTCTTCGTCATCAGCTCGGGCATATTGATTGTGCAGCCGGCGCGGGCCGCGGTCATCGTGAATGTATTGACCGGTGAACTGGAGAATCCGGCGCGGGCGCCTGGCACTTCGATCATCATCCCCGGCTTGCAGGAATACATCATCTACCCGACCGATCAGCGCGAATACACCATGTCCGGCATCAGCAGCGAAGGGCGCTTGCAGGGCAATGACGCCGTGGAAGCGCTCACGAATGACGGGCAGGAAGTGCGGCTGGATATCACCGTGCTCTACCGCATCGACCGGTCTGATGTGAACCAGATCCACCTGAACTGGCAGAACCGCTTCGAGTCCGATTTCATCCGCCCGACCGTCCGCGCGGTCGCCCGCGATGTCGTCTCCAAGTTCGAGGCTGAAACGATCTACGGAGAGGGCCGCGAAGCGATGGGCTCGGATATCTTTGCTGCTGTTGAGACGCGCATGAAGGAAGAGGGCTTGACGTTGACATCGCTACTCGTGCGCCAGATCGACTTCACGGATGCCTTCGCCAATTCCATCGAAGAGAAGCAGATCGAAGATCAGAAGCTGCAGCGCGCCCGCACGGAAGCGGAACGTGTCCAGACCGAAGCCAGCGGTCGCGCCGATGCCGCCGAGCAAGAAGCGCGCGGTCGGGCAAACGCTCGCTTGATCGAGGCTCAGGCGGAAGCCGAGGCGCTGCGCGTTATCAGCGACCAGATCGCGGCCAATCCCAACTTGATCCAGTATCTCTATGTCGCCAACCTGTCGGATAACGTGTCCTTCGCGCTGCTGCCAGCGGACGCGCCTTTCATCTTCAGCGTGGATGACTTCACCCAATTGGGCGCTGACTTCGAGGCGCCGGAAGCATCGATCGAGTTGACCGACGCCGGCCGATAGGATCCAGCCGCATAGCATCAGGCTATAGAGGGCGCTCTGAGGGGCGCCTTTTCCGTTGCCTGTGTTTCGTTTCCGCTGCCGCGCGTCTCAGCCATTTTCCTTCTGCGTCCTCTTAACCCTCCTCATTCTCTCTGCTACACTGACACGCGCGCAGGAGGAGGCAGCCTTGCTTGACCGCTATTTCTACACTTTCCACAATCCTGCCGGGAATCACTTCGTCCGCGGCCAGGGCAGCTTCCCCGATGTCCTGACCGTTGACATACCGCTGCAAGGCAGACCAGCCTGGGCGATCGGCTACGCTATGGAAACGGCCGTCTGGCATGTCCTGCTCGAAAACGGCGACCTGCAAGTCATAGAAGTGACTCCCGACGGCGCCGCTCAAACTTTGGCGCATCAGCCCGGCTGGTTTGAGGGCGCGCAGCCGCCGCTCGTCGGTGTCTCCATGGTCGAGGGCACCTACATCCTGCGCAGCGATGACAGCGTCTCGCCGCTGACCCACCCCATCCCGGTCAATGACTTTGAAGTGCTCTATATCGATCGGGCTGGCGACCTGGCGCTCGGGCGCGAAGAAGGGCTGGTGACGCGCTTGCCGGTCATGGCGGGAGCGGACGCTCGCCTGGTGATGAACCGCCGTGGACAAGTCGCCCTCTACGCCAATGCCACCGATCAGCGCTACGTGCATGGCATCATGGGCGATGACCTGGAAGCGGCGACCTTGCTGGTCCTCGAAGTCCGCCAAAGCGAGATAGGCTTGCTCGCCCGCATCGACCTGCCCGGCGAAGATGTCTACGAAGGCATCGCGCCTTTCTGGGCGGATATCGATGGCGACGGCGTAGAAGACCTGGTGACAACCGTGTCGAACGGGGCGCTGGGCGCGCGGCTGCGGGTCTATCTCTGGGATGGCGCGGGCATTAGGCAGGCGGTGGACGGCCCTCCGATCGGGCGGGGCAATCGCTGGCGTCATCAACTCAGCGCCGCTCCTTTCGCCCCGGATGGGCAGATCGAAATCGCCTCAATGCGGACGCCCCATATCGGCGGCGCGCTGGAATTCTTTCGTTTTGCTGGCGACGCCCTGATACAGACTGCCGCGCTGCCCGGTTATACGAGTCACGTCATCGGCTCGCGCAATCTGGATCAGACGGCGGCGGGCGATTTCAATGGCGATGGCGCGCCCGAAATCCTGGTCATGGATGCGGCGCGGCGCTCAGTCGCGGCTCTGCAACGCACAAAGGATCGCGCGGAAGAAGTCTGGCGTCTGGCGGCGGATGGCGAGATTGTCTCAAATTTCGCGCCGGTGGAATTGCTGGAAGACCGCCTGGCGCTGGCGGTGGGGACGGCTGACGGACGTCTGCGCGTCTGGCTGCCGCAATGATCGATTTAAGTGCGGATGCTTGGAATGGGAGGACATTATGATGCGAGTGCATGAGGGGGAAGACGTTGGCATGTCGAGCGAGCGGCTCGCGCGAATACATGCCTACCTTGAAAACGAAGTCGAGAATGATCGGCTGCCCGGTATAATCGCGCTGGCGCAGCGGCGAGGCAAGATCGTGCACCATAGCCTGCACGGCAAGATGGATATTGCTGCGAACCGCCCGATGCAAGCCGATGCCATCTTCCGCATCTACAGCATGACCAAGCCGGTCGTCAGCCTGGCTCTGATGATGCTGCACGATGAAGGCAAGCTGCAACTGCACGACAAGGTTTCGCGCTATATCCCCAGCTTCGCGGAGACCAAGGTCTTCAGCCACATCAGCGAGAAGCAGCTACAGTTTGTCGATCAGGATCCGCCGATGACCATCTTCCATCTGTTGACGCATACCTCCGGGCTGACCTATGGCGGCGATCCCTGGCATCCGGCCGACAGGCTCTTTGGCGAGGCTGCGGCCAAACACGGCTTCTTCCGCCGCGACATGGACCTGGCGGAGCTGATCGAATGTTTCGCCGCGCTTCCGCTCAGCTTCCAGCCCGGCGCGAACTGGCAGTACAGCGTCGCCAGCGATGTGGTCGGCTATCTGGTGCAGGTGATCGCGGATATGCCGCTGGCGGACTTCCTCAAAGAACGCATCTTCGCGCCCCTTGGCATGATAGACACCGATTTCGCCGTGCCGCGGGACAAGGCGGAGCGCCTGGCCGCTATCTACGGTTCGCCGACGAATGTCGATCCTGTCTTGATCGATCCTGAAGAAGTCGCCAATGGCGATGTGCGCCTGCCAACCCAATGTCCATCCGGTGGCGGCGGCTTGGTCTCGACGACTGCCGATTATCTGCGTTTTGCCTCCATGCTGCTCAATGGCGGCGAACTGGATGGCCTCCGTCTCGTCAGCCCGCTGACCATCAAGCGCATGGCCACCAACGCCGTGCCGCCTGCGATGCTGCCCTTGCGTATCGGCATCGAACGCTATGGCTACGGTTTCGGTCTGGGTTTCCGCGTGATGGTGGATTACGGGCGCGCCAATGGTTACAGTTCGCCGGGGGAATATGGCTGGGCTGGGGCGGCCAGCACCTACTTCGTCATCGACCCGCAAGAGGATTTGCTCATCTTGATGATGACGCAGATGTGGGGCGCCGAGCCGCATCGGCCGCGCTCGATCTTTCCCAATCTCGTCTATCAAGCGATTGACGAAAGCTATGCTGACTAGCGTCAACGGACCTAGAGGTCGACTTCCATCACATCGAGCACGGTTTGGATCGGCGTGAAAATCGTGGCGCGCCGTGAGCCGGCGAAAAGCAAGCCGACCACCTTTAGGCTATCGCCCTCAATAACCAAGGCGCCGGAATCGCCACCTTGGCTGATGGGCGTGGCGATGACTTGACCGGCGAAGCGGGCTTGCAAATTCTCGCTGTATGAGACATCGACCGTCGCGTTCATCAGCGTCACGGTGCCTTCGGTGTAGCCGGTCGTACGGCCCTGCTTGCGAATGGGCATGCCGAGCTGCGCCAGTTTGGCGCCATTGGGCCGCCCGATTTCCGCGATGCTCTGCTGGAAAAGCATGGGATTGATGGGGCGGGCGAGGGCGGCGTCCACTCGATTGGCATAGATCGGCACCGAACCGATCTGCGCTTTGGGCGCGCGCACGGTCGCCAGCCGCTTTGACGAGCCGCTCAACTTGCTCAGCGCGTTGCCCACTGATACGAACAACTCGGCAATGTCACAGCCGCCCGGCGGAAAGAGGGGGGGCGTCGTGGTTGGCGGACTGGGACCCTGGTCCGAGTCGCTAAAGAAACGCAGCATTTCGAAGCGGTGCAGCTTTGCCACCACGTCATCGGGGCGGACACCGTGATCGGTCGGTCCCGGCTGCAGAATCGCGTCTCCGATTTCAGCCTCATTGCTATTTGCCAGCACATGATTATTGGACAGGATAAGCGGTTCGCCCGTGTTGCGGTCGAAGACGATGCCGCCGAGCGTCCCGGCGGTCACCATATAGTGGCCGATGCTCACTCCGGCCGGGATATTGGGTCTGAAACGGTCGCGGGGGTTAATGGTCAAAGCTTCCAGCCGGCCCGTTTCGACCACGTCAGTACGCGCGCCGTTGACATCAGGCGGGATAAGATCCTCCGCGCTAAGCGCTTCGACCGGCTTCTTCTTTTCGACCAGCACCGCCATGGCCAACTGATCGGTGACCTGCTCCTTGTAATTGCGATAGCCGATCGCCACGCCGACCACGCCGCGCCGCCGCAATAAGTCGGCCTGCGCTATTCGCTGCGCCTCCAGCAGTTGGCGGAACAAATCCATCGACATTCCGCATTGTCCTCATTGTTGTTCAGCGGATGAATGCCACAACATTATACAACTGAACAGTTTTCCAGGATAACGGAGACGCCGACAGGCTATTGCCCAGCGCCCAGGTTTTTAAGACCGCTGCCGGTCAAGGCGATGACCAACTCTGCTCTTTCACCGATGCGCTCGCGAATGCTAGGCAGGGCGGCCACCGGCGCGGCGCTGGTCGCCTCGATGATGTGGCCGGCGCGCTGCATCGCCTTTTGCGCTGACAAGATCGCTTCATTCTCAACGTGCAGAGCAAAGCCGTCAGTGTCGTAGAGAGCGCTTAAGATCTGCTCGCCGCGCACGGGCGCATCAACCAGTATGCCATCCGCTACACTCGGCGCTGGCATGATCTTGGCCGGCTGCTTTGCATGTGCCTCCCAACCACGCACTACCGGGTCGACGCCGGCTGACTGCACCGCGATCATGCGAGGCAGCTTCTCGATCAGGCCCGCCTCATGCAGCGCTTTGAAGCCGCGATAGAACCCGAGGAAGAGCCCGCCATGCCCGACCGGCGTCGCCACGGCAGCGGGCCCGCGTCCGCCCAACTGCTCCCAGGTCTCCCAGGCGGCTGTCTGCTGACCCAGCACGAAGTAGGGATTCCAGGCGTGGCTGGCATAAGTTGCCTTCTGTGCGGCGGCATAAACATCCTCCAAATAGTCATGTGACTCGATGATCGCGCCGCCAAATGCGCGAATGAGTTGCTTCTTGCTCTCTACTGCCGTCGCCGCCGGCACGTACACGGTGGCGGACAAGCCAGCCGCGCCCGCGTAAGCCGCCAGCGATGAACCGGCATTGCCCGAGGAATTGTCGATCACATCGCTCGCGCCGTTTGCCGCCAGGTGGTTGAGCATGACAACCGTACCGCGATCCTTGAAGGAGCCGGTCGGGTTCAAATGCTCCAGCTTGGCGAGAAATCGGTCTCCCGCTACATCTACCGAGACAAGTGGCGTCATGCCTTCGCCAAGGCTGAAACGCTTCAGGACCGGCAGCAGCGCCCGGTAGCGCCACAGGCTAAACTCGCTCGCTTCAATCGCAGACGGCTCAAATCGCGGCAGCGCCAGTTCCAGCGTGCCGCCACAAGAGCGGCAGCGCCAATCGAGGGGCTTGGCGATCCCGGCGCATGAATTGCAGATGACTTGGCTCATCGCTTGTCCTCATCAATTTGCCACGCATATCCAATTCTAAGACAGATACGTTATACTTTCCATGAGCGAGAACGCTGGCGCAGGCAGGCTTGGCAATCAGTCGCCGCCTCACTACACTTACTTGTCGATTAGTGGACCGATGCTCGCCGATGAATCTCAAAGACCAATACGACCGCCCCCTGCGCGATTTGCGGATTTCGGTTACCGACCGCTGCAATTTCCGCTGTCCATATTGCATGCCCGCCGAAATCTTCGGCGAGCGTTATCAATTCCTGCCCAAACCACAGCTTCTTACCTTTGAAGAGATCGTCCGTCTGACGCGCATCATCGTGCGGCTGGGCGCGGTGAAGATCCGATTGACCGGCGGCGAACCGCTGCTGCGGCAAGATATTGAAGACCTGGTCGCCATGCTGGCGGCGATAGACGGCGTCGATGATCTGGCGATGACCACCAATGCCTACCTGCTGCCGCAGAAGCTGGACGCGCTCAAAGCGGCCGGGCTTAAGCGCTTGACGATTAGCCTGGACACACTCGATGACGAAATCTTCCGCCGCATGAATGGCGGGCGCTCCGGCGTCGACAAGGTGCTCGCTGGCATTGAAGCGGCCGAAGTAGCTGGGTATACACCGCTCAAGATCAATGCCGTCGTGCAGCGCGGCGTCAATGACCACACGCTGGTGGATTTGGCGCGTTTTTTCAAAGAACGGGATCATATCCTGCGCTTCATCGAATACATGGACGTGGGCAATAAGAACGGCTGGAAGATGGATGAAGTCCTGCCATCCGCTGAGATCGTCGAGCGCATTCATGCTGAATTGCCACTGGAGCCGGTCGCGGGCAATTATTTCGGCGAGGTCGCGCGGCGTTACCGTTATGCCGATGGCGGCGGTGAAATCGGCTTGATTAGCTCGGTAACGCAGCCCTTCTGCGGTTCTTGCACGCGCATGCGGCTCTCGCCTGAGGGGCGGATCTTCACCTGCCTCTTCGCTACCGAAGGCACCGATCTGCGCGACCCGCTCCGCGCCGGCGCCAGCGATGATGATATCGAGGCGATCATACGCGCTACCTGGGGCGCGCGCATCGACCGCTATTCGGAGATTCGCAGCTCGCTCACCGATGAGGTCCGCGATCGGCGCAAAAAAGTCGAGATGTATCATATCGGCGGCTGACGCTCAATAGTTCCATCTACAGTCCTGTCGTAATCTTAGCGGCGACTTATCAAGTCGCCCGAAAACGCATCCTGTCGCTATGACGGACGACCAGGTTGGTCGCCCCTGCAAGTGACTTAGCATCCAGCAATTTCACCACCCCCATGACGCCAGCAACTTGTCAAGCGCCCGAGCGCTGTGGTATTGTCGCTTCGATGAATTCGGCAATACATATTCGAGGGCAGACATGAGCAATTCCGACTTTGATCTGACGGGGCAGACCGCCTTGATTACCGGCGCTGGACGCGGCATCGGCTTGGCCACCGCGCGCCGCCTGGCCGCCGCTGGCGCTGATGTCATCATCGCTGAATATATCGTCGAAAATGGCGAACGCGCCGCCGCCGAGATCGAGGGCATGGGGCGGAAGTCCTTGTTCATCAAAGTTGATGTTCGGCATTCCGACAGCGTCAATCGTATGGCGGAAGCCGCCCTGGGCGCCTTTTCACAGATAGACATCCTGGTCTGCAACGCTGGCATCGCCCAAGCGGTGAAAGCCGAAGAATGCAGCGATGAAGACTGGCTCAACATGATGGCGGTCAACCTCAACGGCGTCTTTTGGTGCTGCCGCGCCATCGGCCGCCACATGCTCGAACGCGGCAGCGGCGCCATTGTCAATACCGCTTCCATGTCCGGCATGATCTCGAATACACCGCAGCCCCAATCGCACTATAATGCCGCGAAAGCCGGCGTCATATTGCTGACCAAATCGCTGGCCGGCGAATGGGCGGGCCGCGGACTGCGCGTCAATTGCGTCTCGCCGGGCTATATCGGTACCGATATGACCGCTGAGGGCATGAGCAACACAGACTGGTATCCCAAGTGGCTGTCGATGACGCCGCAGGGCAAGGTCGGCGCGCCGGAAGACGTGGCTGCGGCGATTTACTACTTGGCCTCGCCGGCCGCTAAATTCACCACCGGCAGCAATCTGGTCGTCGATGGCGGCTACACATCTTGGTGATGCCGCTTTAAGGCAGGGGCGGGCAGGGTCGCGCTCGGTCCGCGACCACGGTATCGTTCCGGATCCACCCGGAAATCGCGCCCTCATCCACGGTCACATTGACGAAGTACCAGATCTCGCCGACGGGATTGCGTTCTTCTCGTTCCTGCCTCAAGATCGAAACCACTGTGCCGGTTGGCAAGTAACCGACGATAGGCGTTCCCGTTCTCGTTGTTGGGCGCGCCCTCACGTTTATCGCGTTGAGATTCAGGACAACCGCCCGACAGATCACCTCCGGCGTCGGTGATGCGGTCGGTGTATTGGTCGCCGTCGGCGTATTGGAGGCTGTCGGCGTGACCGTCGCCGTATAGGTAGCGGTTGGCGTACTGGTCGGCGTAAATGTATCGGTTGGCGTGAAAGTCGGCGTTGGCGTGCCGGTATTGGTCGCGGTGTTGGTGGCTGTCGCGGTGTCCGTCGGCGTAAAAGTAGCCGTCGGCGTTGGCGTGATTGTCGGCGTCTGGGTCGGCGTCGGCGTCTCGGTTGGCGTCGGGAAAAGCACCGCCTCCCACTGCGGCCGAGTGAGGAAAGCGGCGGCGCCAGCGATGCCGATAATGATGATGAATAAGACCAGCGACACCAGCCGGCCGCGATTGCGGCGACTGCGAATCACGCCGTCAATGCGGGAGATATCGGCGCGCCGCCCGAGGACGCGGAAGGGATCGTCCCGCATCGCATCCAGCCAGGCTCGCGCCTCGCGCGTGCTGCCATCTTGCAGCGCCTCCTCAGCCCGTTCAAGATATCGCGTAAACAAGTCGTTCACCGTGGCGCGATAACGCTCGTCTTGCGCAAAATCGCCCACCATTTCCGCCAGCATTTGCCGCGCCTGCGCCAATTCGGCATCGAAGTTCTGCGAGACGAGGGACTGCGCCCGCCGTATGGACTGCTGCGCGCGGGAAATATCGGCTTGCTGATTCCGCGACCGCATCAGCAATTCGGAGAAGGTGCTATCCGTCGGGTCCAGTTCCAAGCCCAATTCCAGCAGCTTGATCGCCGCGTTCAACAGCAAGATGCGCTCGTCCAGCGTTGTGGAATTCCCCGCGTGGTTCAGCGACAGCTGCGCCTGGTCATTCACCTGGCTGCGGATGCTGGCGAGCTTGTTGTCCATCTCCTGCTGCATCTGCGCCAGGCGCTGGCTGTTGGGCAGCAACTGCCGCGCATGTGACAGCAGGGCGCGGACACCGGCGATCTGCGCCACCTGTTCTTCCAGCGTGCCGCCGATGGTATTCATACTGACCGCGATCTGGTCATAATCGCGCTGGATGCGCCGGATCATCTCCAGGCGTTCTTCGGCTTGCGGGTCATTCGGCACGACGCGCAGCGCGCCTTCATATTTGCGCAGCGCTTCCGTCCAGTTGTCATTCGCCATCAGCCGGTCGCCATCAGCCAATAACTCGCGAGCAAGCGCCAAATCCTGGATATCCAGGAGCGCCTGTTCGACATCTTTCCAGGTCAGGATGCCGTCGCGTTCCGCCAGTTCACGCGCCTCGCGATACAGTCCCGATGCCTGTTCGTAATTCCCGGCGCGGACCAGGGAATTCGCCCGGTTGTAAGCCACGCGCGCTTCAAAGGGGATGCGATGATCGGGCACGATGCCGCGTATGAGATTGTCTTCAGATTTCTCCCGGTATTCGAGGGCGGTGGCATTATTCGACTGCAGCGACAAGATGCGGTTGGCGACATCAATCGTCTGCTGATAGTCGCCCGAGTAATAGCTCTCGGTCAGGCTTTTCAGTAGTTCGTCGAGAGGATCTGTCGTGGGCAGGGGGCGCTCTTCCGCCGTCTGGTGGGTCCGGTCTCTTGAGGTTTGCTCGCGCGGTGGATAATCAGCAGCGCGCCCGTAGGTTGGGCGAGACCTTGTTTCCCGATCCGTCTCAAGCGCGCCCGAAGTTGAAGCCCGGGGCGCCGAAGCTTCGCTCGACTCCCTGGATGGCGCCGACCTGACATCGTGCCGATCAAATATTTCCTGGACCCGCTGCCGGGCTTGCGCGCTATGTGATCCGGCCTGCTGCAACAGGTTGATCACATCGTTGTTGCCGGCGTCCATGCGCAGGGCGTCGGCGAGAATATCAATGGCCTCGTCTATGTCATCGTCATCGCCAGCGATCTCGATGCGGATACGGGCTCGCCGCACCAGACCGCGCAGCGCCGCCGTATTTGGCCGCGCCTGGGTCGATTGGCTGCCCGCGATTTCGGCGAAGAGCGCTTGCGCCATCTGCTCAAGCGGCGTGTTCTTCGCCTCCATCAGCAGGTCGCGAGCTTCCTGTTCCAATTCGCTCAGCGCTTGCGGATCAGCGGTTGCTTGCGCGCGTTGTCGTAAATCTTGAATTGCCCGTTGCAGGTCATGCATGGTTGAGATTCCCGTCTTACCTGTCCCGGCTCACCTAGCGCTTTCCGGGACGCGCGGCGCAGCAGACCGATGCGACAAGCGCCATACCACGTCGAGGGATTCTATGATAGAGTAGGGTGAGTTCAAAATCCGACTGCGGTCAACCAATTATGGCATCGTTTCAGCATATCAGGCCCAGATATAAGCTCATCTTATTCTATAATATCAAACCCGAGAAACAAGACCAATACTATCGCTACATGCTCAGCAGCTTCGTACCCGCGATTCAAAAGCTGGGTGTTTATATGCACATGGTATGGCATGTCGCCTATGGCGATTATCCCCGTCGCAAGATCGAATTTGTCACGGAAAGTTCAGATACCCTCCGCCGCCTTTTCCTCAGCGACGAATGGGACGAACTGGAAAACAAACTCCGGCGTTATGTCGATGACTATGAACGGAAAGTCGTCGATTATCGCAACGGCTTTCAGCTTTGAAGCGATAACGATTGTCCCCCTGCTTTCCCATGCAAGGCAATGTAGGGGCGACTTATTAAGTCGCCCGAAAACTGTACCTGGAAACGTGGGCGACCGAGTAGATTGTCCCTACCAACGATTTAGTATCCAGCAAATTCACCACTGCCGGTCCGCCTCTCGCTTGCAAATCATCGTGGCAAGCGTAGAATAAAACTTGTCAGATCTAGAGGTTTGAACCATAGATGGATTTTCTTGACTTGCTGCCATTTCTGCGCGAGCAGCCGGCATTTGTTCAAAGAATCGCGATAGATGTCTTTCCATTTGTGGTCGCGTTGATATTGATTCTGCTGCTGCGCGTGATACTGACAGCTATTCTGCTGCGGCCCTTACGCGTACTTGTCCGCCGCAGCGCGAGCGATATTGATGACCGCCTGCTGGAAGCCAGCGTCTCACCCTTGCGTTTGGCGGTGGTCGGTTTCTCGCTGATCCTGGTCACATTCCTTTTCGCCTTCGACATCGAAGTCAAGGAGATTGCCTTGACGGTCGGCCGCGCCTTGCTGATTAGCGCCATGTTCTTCGCCATTGTCCGCTGGTTTGAGGTTGTCACGCTGCGCCCGGAAGCTTTTGCCCGTATCACCGGCTGGACGATACCCGAGCGTCTGCTGCCCTTTCTGAATACGCTGGTCAAATTCCTCATCATTGCTTTGGGCGCCATCTTCGTCCTGCAAGAACTGCACTTCGATGTCGCCGCCTTGATCGCCTCACTTGGCGTGGTCGGCATCGGCATCTCATTGGCTTCGCAGAATACTGTTAGCAATATGTTCGGCTTCGCGGCGATCGTCTCTGATAATCCTTTCAAGGTTGGCGACTTCATCCGCACCCCAACCTTGTCCGGCATCGTCGAATCGGTTGGCGTCCGCTCCACTCGCGTTCGGCAACTCGATCAAGCTCTGCTTACGGTGCCCAACAATCAATTGACAGACGCCGTAGTCTTAAATTTGTCGCGCATGGAAAAGCGCCGCTTTGATGTCACCTTGACTTTCACCTACAGCACCACTGCCGACCAGATGCGCCAGGCTATCGCCGAGATTCGTGAATTGCTGCAGAATACGGACGATGTCGACCCCGAATCAGTCATCGTCCACTTTGTTGACTTCGACTCCAGCTCGCTCAATGTGCGCGTTATCGCTCAAGTGCTGCTCACTGACTGGAAAGAGTTCACCGCGCGGAAGGAAACCGTATTCCTCGAGGTCATGGGCATCGTCGAGCGCCTCGGCATCGACTTCGCTTTCCCCAGCCAATCAGTCTATATCGAATCTACGCCTGAGACTCATTCGCCCCCGCAAACACTTGAGACGCAGACGGAAACCACACAAGCGCCGCCGGATATGGAGCCGGATGATACAAAAGGATCAGACCAGCGATGACGAGCGCCTTGATGCGAGCGATGCGCTTTAGCGAAGCCGATCTGCAGGCGAACCGCTCGGGCGAGCTTAGCCGGGTGCAAGCCGAACGCATGAAACGTGCGAGACGGCGGCAACTCATAATCGCTGTTATTGTCTTTTTTGCATTTGTCATCCTAGCCACCAGCTTGCTCTATTTCGGGCAGCGCAATCAGAACCAGATTCTCGCCATGGCAGGGGCGCTGTTGATCGTGGTCAACGCGATTCTGGTCGGCATAGTGGGGCGGGCATTTATGCGCTTGGGCAGTGATTTGCGCGCTGGCAATATCGAGGTGCTGGACGGCGATGTGGAACGTGTCCTGCGCCGGGGACGACACGGCGACAACTATCTTATCCGCATCGGCGGCAGCAGCCTCCATGTGACTCGCGAAGTTTTCCTGAGTTTCCGGCACGAGGCGCCCTATCGGATCTATCGCAGCGCTCATGCCCGCCTGCTGCTATCGGCCGAAGCTATCGATTGAAGGCTCATGGACTTGTCGAAAGTAAAGGCGAGATCAAAACTGAGTATTCACCTGCGTCCAATGCCTGCCACTGAGGATGACCATTGTTGAGGCGTCTTGACTACCGATTTGCTTTGCCCGCCCTCGCATACCTGCTTGTTGCGGTCTATCTGGCATCGCCTGTCATCGGCTCGTTTTCGACCCGCTTCCTCGGCAGTGAAACCGGCGATGTCTATGAGATGGCGCGTCACATCTGGTGGTACAAGACTGTGGCGCAAAATGGCGGGGACATTCTTGCGCAGTCCCTGCTGGGCCATCCGGAAGGCTTCGCCGCGATTCAACTTTGGGCTTGCCCTCTGCAGTTCTTTCCCTATTGGCTATTCGCCTATGTGATGCCCCTCGCCGCAGCCTACAACCTTGGGCTCATCCTTGTTCTTTGCATGAATGGTCTGTCGCTGTTCCTGCTGGCTCGGCGCTGGCTGCCCGCTGGGCACAATTTCCCAGCGTTTTTCGCCGGTCTGGTTTACATGGTCTTCCCGACGATGCAGGGGCACCTCTTTGACGGGCACATCGGCTTGCTGGTACAGTGGCCTCTGCCGCTGTTCATCATCTTCTTCTTTGAATACGCTGATTATGGCGGCGCGCGTCGCTATCTAATTGCGCTGCTATTCTTCCTATTAGCCGCCATGGGCCACACCTTGCTACTCATTTACACGCTAGCGCCATTTACCGGACTGTTCATGGTTGCGCGGATCTCTCGCCGTGATTATGTCGGCATGGTTCGCTGCGCTGGCATTGTTACCGTTGGCTGCTTGCTCTTGCTGCTATTTCTCTCGCCAATACTTGCCGGGACGCTAAGCGCATCGCGCGTCATCTCGATGGGGGGCTACCTGCGCTACAGCATTGATCTGCTGGGTCTCGTTTCGCCTTCTTTTGCCAATCCATTCTGGGCGGATATCGCCCGGCATTCGGCACAAGTCTTGGGTACCAATCTGGGAGAAGGCTCCAGCTACATCGGGGTTATTGGTGGCGTTTTGGCGATTATCGGCATCAGCCGTCGGCGCGCCGCGCGCTGGTGGCTGTTTGTCGCCTTTGTGGCCTGGCTGCTGGCTTTGGGTCCAGTTCTAAAGATCTATGATCAAGCATTTACGGCAAAAATCGTGGGCTATGATGCGGTCTTGCCTCTGCCTTTCGCCCTTGTCATGGACCTGCCAATATTCGAGTTGGCGCGCGCGCCGGGCCGTTTTATGTTCCTCTTTGCCGCGATGTTCGCGCTCTTGACCGGCTATGGTCTGTCGGAAGTCTGGTCCAGTCGCTTGCTAGCCAGGCGATACCCTTACGGTCGTATGGCATTCGCTGTTCTTTGTGTCGTCTTTCTTGTCGAAGACTATAGACTTTTTGCCCAGTTCCCTACTGTGCCGGCAGAGATTCCCCGCGCCATCCATAATCTGCGAGGGCGGCGAGATATACGCGCTATTTACAATGCGCCGTATGACAACCTGCTGGCGGCGAAGGAATCTATGTATTTGCAGACCGCCCATAACAAGCCTTTGATCGCGGGGCACGATGCCCGTATCACGCCAGTTGATCCCGCCCGCCTCGAATTGCTCGCCAGTTTTCGCCCGACGCTACTTAACGGTGCTGATGCTGATGTGGTGATCGTCAACAAGATTCGCGCGCTGCAAAGCGGGCAACCCGAACTCTTGCCGCGAGCGCGACAGTGGCTGGGCGAGCCATTTTATGAAGATGAGCGCTACGCCCTGTTCGAAACGCCATTCTCGCCGGAGCGGACGCCGAAACTGCACTCGACGAAGTGGGACGGTCAATCTCATGTGACCTATATTTACAAGGAACAGCCCGGCTGGATGGAGTTCAGCGCGATATTGGAAGCGGTCAACCGGCGTGTGCATTTGTCGCTTAATGGCACACCGCTGCAAACGTTGCAGGTCAACGGCCGGATTCCCGTCTCAATTCCCCTGCCAATCGCTCGCGGCGGCTACCATACCTTTCGCATCGCTCTCGATCCGCCATGCCCCGAACGCATCAATACCGAGTTGCTGCTCTGCCAAAGCGTGACCGTCGATAGCGTCGATACCCGTATCCTGACTAATGGCGCCATCTACGATCCTATTCGCATCGCCGACGGCATTGAGCTCGCTGGCTACTACCTGCCTAAACAATTCGACGACGAGGTCGCCATTCGTCTATGGTGGCGCTTTGAATCCGATCGTTCCAACGAGGATGTGCGTTTCATTCATATCCTGGATGAGAATGGGCTGCCGGTCAGCGACCGTCCCGATGACCGCTCCTTCGGCGAGATCGCCGCTGGCAGCGAATTGACCGAGACCCTGAAACTGGATGCCAGCAAATTGTCGCCTGGCGAATACCGCGTGCTGACTGGCTGGTACGAGCTGCCCTTCGCCATCCGCTACGATGTCTTGACCAACGTGGAAGGCGCGCAGGATGATACTGTTGTGCTCGGCGCCATTCGCGTGCGCAATCCGCGCTCTTAAGATGCGAGTCCCGCTGCGCTCTGGCGAGACAATACTTCCGCAAGATTTATACGTTAGCCTATAGCGCAGAGCCGAAACGAGATAGGAGACTGTCCAATGAAACGCTTCGCGGGATTTGTCCTGGTAATTGTCTTGCTGCTCATGCCGGCGGTCAGCGCGCTTGACTACGACGCCGACAACTATCGCAAGACTATGATTCAAATGCTGGGTTCCGCGTTTGACGCGAGTCGCGGACGCCTAATTGACCTTGCGGTGTTTGATGCCATCGCCACTTCAGGGGACCCATTATATATCGCGCCGCTGGTTGATATCGCCTATTTCGCCCGCAGCGCTGAACTGCACAGAAGCGTCATCGCCGCCCTCAATACCCTCACGGGAGAACAGATGGACTGGCAAGGGTACTTCGAATGGGCGGGCGCCAATGATATTGCCCTGCCGCCGCATTACGATGACTTCAAAGGGCAGATGCTGGCGGCCTTCGTGGATCCGGAATTCACGCGTTTCTTCCTGCCCGGTGTTATGCAGACGGCAAGGATCAATATGGTTGAGCCGGTCTGGGGCGGCGTGACCGTCGATGGCATCCCGTCCTTGGTTAATGCTCGGCAGATAAGCCCCGAAGAAGCTAGAGACGAAGGTCATCGGCATGAAGAGTTCTGCCGCGACGGCGATTGCAGCTATCCGGCTGCTGATGAATTGGTCTTCGGCGTGAGCATAGATGGCGACAGCCGCGCCTATCCCTTGCGCCTTTTGAATTGGCATGAGATGTTCAACGATGTATTCGGCAAGGCGCCGCTCTATGCCGAGCCTAATGGCGAACTGGTCTGCCACTTCCGCGCGCCAACTCCCTTTGAAGTTCGCGCGCGCTCTGGCGAAGACTGGCTGCTGATTTACGGGCGTTCGGCTGATTGCCCGCGTTCAGGTTGGCTGGCTGCCGCAGATGTCTCCTGGATTGAGAATGACGGCGCGGTTGCCCCGCCCGAATTGCCGGATCTCGCCATCGGCGACGAGGCTCTTAGCGTAGGTCCTCAAGGCCAAATATGGGGCAAGCCGGTCATGCTGGCTTATTGCACCCTCTGCGGCGCCGGCGTGCTCTATGATGTCGATATCGCCGACCTGGCCTACACCGACCTCAATGGCGAAAGCATCGTGCTGGGCGACACTGCCCTCGAGTTTGGCTCTTCGGGTTTGCTGATGCGTTCGAACAAGCTGATGTACGATCGCAACACCGATACCATCTGGAACGCCATCACTGGCGAACCGGCTTTTGGTCCGCTCGCTACCAGCGGCATCGTCCTTGATGTCTTGCCGGTGGTTGTCACGGACTGGGCAAGTTGGCTGGAGGCGCATCCCGATACCAGCGTGCTCAGCCTCGATACCGGTTTTCTGCGCAATTACACCAACGGCGCCGCCTACAGCGACTATTTCAACAGCGCTGAGTTGATGTTTCCGTCCTGGCAGCAAGATACCGCGCTTATCCAAAACAAGGAAATGGTCTTCGCCCTGCGCCTGCAAGGAGAGGCAAAAGCCTATCCGCTGGCGGCGATCATCCCCGAGCGCATCATCAACGACCGCGTCGGACAAACCGATGTCGTCATCATCGCCGAAGCCAGCCCCGAGCGCGACTTTTTCGAGCCGGGTGGTGCAGCCGTGCGCGCCTATGAAAGCGGGGGACTGGTCTTCAGCCCCGGCGATGACAGCCTGACCCTGCTCAGCGATGACGGGCGCAACTGGCAGGTCACCGAAGAAGCGCTCATCGCGGCGGATGGCGAGCGCCTCAAACGCATCGGCGGGCACCTGGCATTCTGGTTCGGCTGGTTCGGCTTCTATCCGGACACGCTGGTCTATGGCGCTGAGGCTCAGCCATAGCGCTTTCGTTTGGGTTTCTCCTTGCGCTTGCGGATGCCGGGCGGCATCTGCAAGTCATAAGCTTGCGCCTTATCCTGGGGCGGCAGCCAACTTCTGTATTCGCTGGCATGTTGCCCATATTCTAGCCGGTGAAATTGCTCGCCAAGCTCCGACCGTGAGTCGGCGTCGGCCAGCAAACGCCCACGAGCGCTGCCCAGCCGACGCTCCAAATCGGCGCGGGAGAACCTGTCATAAGTTTCCCGGTAAGCCTCGCGGACGAGATTGCGCCGCGCTGTCGTGATCAGATTGTCGTCATGGATGCCGGCCGCCTCATATTCGAAGGCGGCGCCCGCCCCGCCGCTCGCCCGCCGCATGGCGATGATGATGCCGATGCTCGCGCCGAGCAGAGCGCCAACGACAGCGCCCTCGGGCAAGCCATCCGCCAGCAAGTAGCCGATGACCGCGCCTAACACGGCGGCGAGGAAAGCGTAAGAAACCAGTCGGATCAACGTTTTGTCTCCTTGTCTGTTTGTGCAGCGCTGGATGCCGAATCCTCTAATTTCCTCAAGAGGTTTATTCCGGGCTCGTCGGGGGATGAACCACGGTGGAAGTGGCGGATTTGCCTTTCGCGGGCCGATAAGAGCGTGGCGCTGCGTTTCGCCGCATTTGGATCTGCCTCTTCAAAGGCCTTAGCCGATTGACGCGCGTCTATCCGAGCAGCTATGAGGATGCCGATGCTGCCGCCTAGAATGCCACCCATGATCGCGCCTTCGGGCAGACCTTCGGTGAGGATGAATACGCCGATTGCGCCGATGATGGCGCTAAGAACTCCGACAGCGAGCGCGTAAAGGGCTAACCGGATCATGTTAGGCTAATCCTGCTACCCACTCCGATCCACAGGCGCCATTGGTCATCTGTAGGGACCATGAAGGTCTTGGCCTTTGGGTCCTAACATATTCTCTTTTTCTATGGCATCGCCGAAGCGTGTCCCTTCAACCTGACCCCTGATGGCGCGGTTTGCCGTCTCTCGATGTGAGTCAATCCGCGCAGCGATGCCGGCGCCGATGAGAGCGCCAATAATTCCGCCGGCCATCGCCACTTCGAGACTGAACTCGGACATGACCAATCCGGCAAGCGCGCCGATGACAGCGCCGAGCAGGGCGACTTTAGTGGCTTGAAGCAAAAGGCGTCGCATTATGGCTTGTCCTCAGGGCTTGCAGTTGTCGGCGATTTGACTGCCACTTTGAGCATAGCACATCCCGCGCCGATTGTTGGGTTATCTCTGGCTCCGCCGCGCAAAAAACGCTTCCATGATCTCCCGCACCTCGTCTGAGACCAAGCGCTCGCCGATCATGCCCAGTTCGATCTCCATCGCCTCTTGCACCGCCGCCGCGCTCCCCCGCCTCAAGAGCATCTTTGTCTGACGCAGCGCCTCCGGTGGCTTTGCTGCGAGTTGCTCCGCTTTCGCCAGCGCCAGCGCCTCCAATTCATCCGCCGCGACTACCTGGTTGACGATGCCGCATTCCATAGCCTTCTCGGCTGTGAAAGCCCCGCCCAGCATCAGCAGTTCGGCCGCCCGGCTGTATCCCATCATGCGCGGCAGCAGGTAGGTCGATCCTGCTTCCGGCAGCAAGCCGAGGTCGATGAAGGCGAAGTTGAACTTGGCCTCCGGGACCGCGTAGACCAGGTCGCAATGCAGCAGCATAGTCACCCCGACGCCGACCGCCACGCCATTGACCGCCGCCACGATCGGCGCTTCGGCACTCGCGATCGCCTTGATAAAACGCGCCGCCGCATCCGAGCCGGGGTCCTGCAAGAAGCTGTTCAGGTCATTGCCGGCGCAGAAGCTGTCGCCGCTGCCGGTGATGGTGATGACGCGGACGTCGCTGTCGCTGTTTGCCCGCTCAATCGCTTCGCGCAGCCGAGTGTACATGGCTGGGGTCAGGGCGTTCTTCTTCTCCGGCCGGTTGAGTTGGATGCGGAGGATGTGCTTGGAGAGGGTGGTGGTGATGTTGGGCATGGTGACTTCTCCTGACAGATTGGGCTTGATCGAGACTTAAAAAAGCCCCCATGAGTGCCTGTTAGTTACAAATCGCCTTGACTTGCGATGTACTCAGATTAAACCACTCGCGGCCTGCTCCGGTGTTGGGCAGATTTTGGCTGGCGTAGACTGCGTGCAATGAGTCTTCCAGCGCTTTCATATTGTAAGTCGGGATTGTGCAGGCAATCTTTGGCTTAGCTCCCGACGGGCCTTTGACTTCCCCCAGACGGCGCTTCGGGTCAATTGACCTCCCGATCTTGGATGCTCCAGAAGCTGCATCGTCCATAACATAGCCATAACCGACGGAATATTTTGTCTTCGGAAGTAGCTTCTGGATTGCAGGCGGCGCACCATTTCTCACATTCTTTAGAGTATTATAGACAACTTTATCAGCAGACATTGCTAACGAATGCGATGCCGTACCGATCCTGTTGAAAATGGGGCCTGCTACTTCGTCCGCCACTTGAATAACTGGGCGAGCGATATCGTCGACTACTTGAACCGCAGGCGCAATTGCGGGCCCAACAAAAGCCCCAACTGGTCCAAACACGCCGCCGATCAAGGCTCCGTCCTTTGCGCCGTTCAAAGCGCCGTGAGCGGCA
Organism: Chloroflexota bacterium; assembly: GCA_011523735.1. GTDB lineage: Bacteria > Chloroflexota > Anaerolineae > Aggregatilineales > Phototrophicaceae > UBA6055. The sequence goes on along the minus strand of WTGB01000130.1, from coordinate 6,925 downwards.
TTGTCCAAAACCTCGCGGTTTATCTCGCCGTGTTCCTGATAGCCTTCGACAGCTCCACCGACTGCGCCTATGCCACCACTAACTGCTGCGCTGATTCCGGCCGAGACAAGCGCCGCCTTAACTACGGGTGTCAATGCCGCAACTATTGCTGGAATCGCTATAATCATTGTTGCCTCCCTAGCAAGCCATTTGCCATTGAAAACAATGAAAACACAAAATCACTGGCAACACAGCCCCACTATTTGGGGGTCTCTACACCTCCCCCAACAACTCAAGCACCCGCGCCAGCCGCTGATCCACCCGATGCTGCGCCAGAGTATGCTCCCGCGCCGCCGCCGCCATGCCTAATCTCTCCTCATCATGCGCCAGGTAATACCGCGCTTTCTCCCGCAAGTCCTTCAAGTCGCTGAAAGTAACCAGATGCTCGCCAACCGTGAAGTGCTGCGCGACCCCGGGCCGATCATCGACGATCTGGAAGACGCCCAGCGCCGCGCATTCAAACAAGCGCAGATTGACGCCGTAACGCATCGTATCGCCGTGCGTGTTGACGCATATCTTCACCGAGGACAGCACTTGCAGCATGTCTTCGCCCAAGGCGTAACCCCGGTAGCAGGGCTTCAGCGACGGCGGCACATCGTGCACGCTCCAGATGCCGAGGTCGAAGTCGCGCAGACTCTCCAGCGCCGCGACGCGCTCGCTGTACAGATTGCCCGGCACCAGCGTGCCCACGAAGCCCACGTCGCAGAGGTATGCATTCGGCACATCGGTAACCGGCTGCGGCGCATGGAGCTCGGGGTCAATCGAGGAATAAGGCAGCCACTCAACGCGCTTTGCGCCCAACTCTCGCCACTGCGAGCCATGATACAGATCATTGACCAGCACCAGGTCATAGAGGGGCGCGGCCGCCCGCTCGTTGGGATTGGAGAAGACGATGGGCGAATCGCCGTGGATAAAAAGCAGTTTGCAGTTGTGCTCGCGCTTGAGGCGCTCCAGCGTGGCGGGCAGGATCTCCCGATTGCCGCCGGCCAGCCAGATAAGATCGGGCTGGTAGCGCCGCGCCTGCTCGAGCAAGAGTTGATTGCGGCGGCGCAGATCGGGCTGGAGCCCCGGCGGAATTCGCTGCAGCAATCCGGCGATGAGCTTGCCCGGCGTCAGCCCGCTGCGAAAGACTTTGTTGCTCAGGCGGGTGATGTCCCGCGCGCCGAATCCGGGCAGATTCCGCCAGAATACGTCCGTTTCATAACCGGCTTTGCGGAAGGCGCGCTCCCAGGTGAATAGCTCCATGCTGCGCGGGAAGAGCGGCGGGGTGTCCCCCTCGGCGGCTCGACTCTCGTCGGCGAGCTCTTTGGGATGATGCAGTGACGCAATGAAAAGCAGGCGGCCTCCGTTGCTAGACCGCTGCCTCGCCCGCCCCATCGTTTTCCTTGCTCGAAAACAAACGCGCGCTGGTCTAGACCGATGAAAGGTCCAGCAGGCGCAGCGGATTCTCGATCAATTCGCGCAGGTGATTCAGGAATTGCGCGCCCTCAGCGCCGTTGCTGACGCGGTGATCGACGCTCAGCGTCATATTCATGCGCGTCCCCACGCCCAGCGTCCCGTCTTCCAGCACGACCGGCACGCGCTGCGCCGAAGACACAGCCAGGATGCCGGCTTCCGGCGCGCTGATGATGGCCGAGAACTCCTTGATGTTGAAGGGGCCCATGTTGCTGATGGTGAAGGTGGCGCCGCGGATGTCGTCCGGCTTGATGCGGCCCGCCCGCGCCCGCTCGTACATCGCCTTGTTAGCTTCCGCCATTTCGCTCAGTGTCACCTTATCGGCATCATGGCAGACGACATTGACCAAGCCATTCTCCGGCAGGGCGACGGCAATGCCAATGTTGACGCGCTCATGCCGCACGAAGCGGTCGCCGTAGTAATGCGTGTTCAGGTTGGGGAAGGCTCTCAGCGTCAGGGCAAGCGCCTTGATCAGCATATCGTTGACGCTTACCTTGATGCCGCGCTCCGCCAGCGCGCTGTTGATCTCGGCTCGCAGCGCCAGCAGCGGCGCCACATCGGCTTCAACCGTGACATAGAAGTGGGGTGTGTTGCTCTTGCTGCGGACAGTGCCATCGGCGATTGCCCGGCGCATGCGCGACAGTGGGGTGACTTCGACATCGGCTTCAGGAACCTTGCCCCAGGTGGCTTGTCCCACGGTAGCGGCAGGTGGCGCAGTTGGCAGCGGCGGCAATTGCGGCGTCGCGCTGAAGTTCTCGACATCGGCTTTAACGATTCGCCCGCCGGGACCGGAGCCAGGCACGCGGCCCAGGTCAATGCCCTTGTCGGCGGCGATGCGGCGCGCCAGGGGCGATGCTTTTATTCGTCCGTCAGCCTCAACTTTTTGGCCATTTGATGACCCGGCTCCGTCTTTCACACTCAGTTTTTCGTGTTTTTCCGCGGCCTCCTCTGGCGCCTCGGATGCGGCTGAAACAGCGCCTTCATCAGCCCCGCCGATGAGAGCGATCACCGTGCCTTCGCTCAGTTCATCGCCCGGCTCCGCGCGCAGTTCCAGGAGCTGGCCCCCGCTGCCCGCTTCGATCTCGACGGTCGCTTTGTCGGCTTCGAATTCGGCGATGATATCGCTCGCGCTTACGGCATCGCCGACATCCTTCAGCCAGTTAATCAGCAGGCCGTCCATCGTGAGCTTGACTTCGTGCGCCATTTATAGGATCTCCTTGACCGCATCCACGACCTTCTGGGCATTCGGCAGCGCCAGCAATTCGATCTCTTTCGAATAGGGCAGGGGTACGTCTTCGGCCGCGACCCGCTTGATCGGCGCGTCCATATAATCGAACATGTTCTCTTGCAGCAGCGCGGCGATCTCCCCCCCGAAGCTGTACATCGGCAGGGACTCTTCCACGATGACGCAGCGGTTAGTCTTCTTGAAGCTCTCGTAGACCAACGCCATATCCAGCGGGCGCAGCCAGCGCAAGTCGACCACTTCCGCTTCGACGCCATCGCGGGCCAGGGCTCGCGCCGCCTGCAGCGCCCAATCGACGCCGCGGGCATAAGCCACCAGCGTGACATCGCTCCCTTCGCGTTTGATATCGCCCTTGCCGATGGGAATCAGATAATCCTCATCGAGGTCCTCCGGCATGGGGCTGGGCTTGGGATAGAGCGCGATGCTTTCGGTGAAAAGGACCGGATTGTCATCGCGGATCGACGCTTTGAGCATACCGTAAGCATCGAGCGAGTTTGACGGACAGCCGACGTAGAGGCCCGGAAAATGGGCGAAGATCGGCTCGGGCGCGTGCGAATGGGAGGCGGTGGCTTGATTGCCCCAGCCGCTGGCCGCGCGATAGACCAGCGGGACTTTGAACATGCCATCGAAGAAGTAGCGCACTTTGGCCGCGTGATTGGCGATGGCGTCTAGAGCCAGGAAGGCGAAGTTGATGGTCATGAATTCGGCCACGGGGCGCAAGCCGGCCATAGCCGCGCCGACCGCCAGGCCGCCGATAGCCATCTCGCTGATGGGCGTATCACGGACGCGGCGCTCGCCAAACTCCTCCAGGAAGCCGCGCGTGACGCGGTGCGTGCCTTGCCAGTAAGCCACCTCTTCGCCCATGACGAAGACGTTCTCGTCACGGTGCATTTCTTCTCTCAGCGCCCGGCGGATCGCTTCCCGCATGGCGACATTTCTAGCTGCCATGATCTGTCCTTGATTCGGTCAATCGATGCCGGCGCCGATGCTATGCGCGGATTTGTGCACTAGCTCGGACGGCACATAGGTATTCTGTAATAATTCCTGTCTGCTGCTGGGCAATTCGCTGGCTTCGGCGAAAGTTACCGCTTCCGCCACGATGCGTTCTGCATCAGCTTCGTGCTCCGCGAGAACCTCGCCGACATCGCCGTATTTCGCTTCGATGCAATCGCGCAATATCTTGATCGGCTCGCGCGTCGCCATCCACTCTTTCAACTCGGCCGACATATCCTCGCGGGCGTCGTACTGCTTGTCGGAGACGCCATGCCCGCGATAGCGATAAGTGACGTGCTCGATGACGGCGGGACCATTTTCCCGCGCGTATTCGACCGCCTTTGAAGCGACGGCGTAGACATCGAGCGCATTCTGGGCATCGACCCGCCCGAAGCTCTTGATGCCGTAGGCTTCGGCTTTGCGGTGCAGCTCGGTCTGGCCACTGGCGCGCTCGACCTCGGTGCCCATGCCATAGCCGTTGTTCTCGATGATCCAGATGACGGGCAGATCCCAAATAGCGCTCATATTGAGCGATTCGTGAAAATAGCCGTTGTTGGTGGCGCCATCGCCGACATAGGTCATGGTGACATCGTCCTTGCCGTTGTAGCGCGCTTCGAGAGCGATGCCGGCCGCCAGGGGCAGGTGGCCGCCGACGATGGCATAGCCCCCCCAGAAATTGTGGTCCTTCGACGCCAGGTGCATGGAACCGCCTTTGCCGCCGCTGCTGCCGGTTTTCTTGCCCATCATCTCGGCCATGACCGCTTTGGGATCCATGCCCAGGATGAGGGCGATGCCGTGGTCGCGGTAGGCGGTGATGACGTGGTCGGTCTTTCGCAGCGCCGCCATAGAACCGACGCCGCTGGCTTCGTGACCGCTGTAAAGGTGCAGGTAGACGCCGGTGATGCGCTTCTCTTCGTAGAGTCGGTGGCAAGTCTCTTCGAATTCGCGTATCAGCACCATCTGCCGATACCAATCGAGGAGCATGTCTTTGCTTGGTGAACCCATGCTTTCCCTTCGTTAATTCGTGAGTGTTATCAGCTTGGTTAAGTCGGCAAGTATACCATAGAAGTTTCCGGTTTTGGATTCTGGCTTTTTCCGCCGCTTGACAGGCGGACAAAATGATCATATAGATCAAGTGTGCGAGTCTTACTTACAACAGCGCGCAATCGAAATCATGTAGGGGCGACTCTGTGAGTCGCTCGCCAGCGACATCCACTACATATCATTTTTCGCCTGACTAACTTGGATTTACTGAGAAAATACCTTGAAGGCCGATTCTATGCCGCAGCAACCCTTGTCCTCTGAATTTGTAGACGCCAGCGCGTTACCGGCAAAGCCCTTTGTCAAGTGGGTGGGCGGCAAGCGCAGTCTGCTGCCGGAATTGCTGAAGCGTATGCCACCCAAATTCAACAACTATTACGAACCCTTTGTCGGCGGCGGCGCGCTGTTCTTCGCTCTGCACGATAATAAAGAATTAACGGGGGGGGGGGGCGTACTTAAGTGATATTAACTTTGACTTGATCAACACCTATCAGATCATTCAAAAAGACCCGGAACCGCTCATTCGCCGGCTCCATAACCACGCCCAGAATCATAACTCCGACTACTACTATCAGATTCGCAGTCAGCACGATCTTGATGACCGCGTCGAGATAGCCGCTCGTTTCATCTACCTCAACAAGACTTGCTACAACGGTCTTTGGAGGGTGAATTCTAAGGGCGAGTTCAACGTGCCGATAGGCAGCTACAAGAACCCAACGATATGCCAGCCGGAGGTATTGCGGGCTTGTCACGCGGCGCTGCAACGTGTGGATGTCCGGCTGCGGGACTTCCGCAAATTGGACGCAGGCGAGGACGACTTCATATATTTCGACCCGCCCTATCATCCGCTGGATGAGACCTCGTTTACTAGTTATGCCAAAAACGGCTTTGACTCGCGGGATCAAGAGGGACTGCGGGATATCTGCCTTAAGTTAGACAAACGCGGGGCCAAGGTGATGGTGTCCAACAGTGACACGCGTCTCATTCGAGATTTGTACCGGAGCAAAGACTTCAAGATTGAAGAAGTTAAGGCGCCGCGCCTGGTCAATTGCAAGGCGGACAAACGCGGCGCGGTAGGTGAATTGATAATCACGACATACTAGGGAGAATTGGCTAGTGTACGTATCTGATCGAAAATACCTTCTGGAATTTGTGGAGTCGCAGTTGCTCGAGTCGGGCTACCGATTCGTCGAAAAAATGCGATTGGACGAGTTAGTCGAGTTGAAATACCCCATCTATTCAAAAAACGTCTCCGTCGGCAAAAACATTTACAACAACAATCGCAAAGGTCACTTTCTATTATTTCACCCGGAGAAGTGGTCAAAGGGTCTTGTCGTCGAGGTACGTTGGCAAGGTGTCAACGGAACGGTTGACGAGAAGTTTCCTTTCATTGTTATGAATATCAAACGATCGGGTCTTGAAACAATAATCGTTATGGGCGGCGAAAATCTTAAACCCGAAGTCATCAGTTGGGTCGAAAACCAGACTGGGTACAGGCTGATTGAAGTATTCAGTCCGCAGGATTTTCAGAATTGGGTATTACAGGGCAACCTGTAGCTACTCCCCATCTCCATCATCACCCAGCAGACCCGCAACAACGACCACCACCGCCGAACCCAGCGCGCCGACCAGGATGCCGCCGATGAAGGGCAGCTTCACCAAGCCGGTGATCCCAAACAGCGTCACCAGCAGCGAACCGACGAAGCCGCCGACGATGCCGAGCACGATATTGCCGACCAGCCCGTAACCCTTGCCTTGCAGCAGCTTGCCAGCCAGGTAGCCGCTGGACGCCCATACCGCCAGCGAAATCACCAAGCCGATCAGCCGGCCCAGCATGCCGGGCAGCAAGAGCAGCACAATGAGCAATGCCAAGGCGATGCCAACGCCGATTTTAAATTTCATGCCGAGATGCCTCCGTCCTTCACATTCCTTTATTATACGCGATGCCGTCCCCGTCGGTTGCAATTGCGGTGAACTTGCCCCGTTTCTCTGCCGGCGGTCGGTATCTACGCGCCCATGTGATGAAAAAAGTCCCTCTCCCCTTGTGGGCTGAGGAGCGGGCACCTTTCAAAACTGTGTTCTGTCAGCCAACTTTCTGATCCATTTTGACGAGAAATCGCCAATTCTTCTTGCCTCAACTGTGCGAAATCCGTA
>WTGB01000071.1 GCA_011523735.1 Chloroflexota bacterium | reverse complement strand
GCGCTGCTCTTTGATGAAATGGTTGAGTGGGGCGTCGCGCGGCCTGGGGGGCCGGCGCATACGATCTTCAATCGCATCATCGCGAGCGACATGATGGTGAATATCGCTTTAGGTGGCGATATTGAAGAAGAGGTCGCCAACGCGATCCTTGAAGCTGACGCGCAACTCATGCAGTTTAGGTAAAGCGCATCAGCGATCGATACATCTTCCTTTCCCGCCCGTCGCTACCGGCGGCGGGGAAGGCGGTTTTTCAAATATGGCGCAACTAATTTCCAACAGCGGCAAAGCGCAGCGCTATCGGGCGGCCTTTTTTCTATCACTGCCGGCTTTGATCGGCTTGTTTCTCTTTCATTACTGGCCGATCGCTGAGACGGTTCGGCTGAGCTTCACCGATTACAAAGTATTCACGGGTGAATTTACGTTCACGGGCTTTAAAAACTACGATATTGCCCTTAACGATCCCCTCCTTTTGCTGTCGTTGAAGAACACGGCGCTCTTCTTCTTGATAAAGGTGCCGTTGCAGATGGCGCTGGGTCTATGCCTTGCGTTGTTGATCGCCAAACCAGGCCGCGATTCAACCCTGCTGCGTACGCTGATACTTTTCCCGGCGGTCACATCCATGGTGGTAGCGTCAATCGTCTGGGGCATGATGTTTCATTCCGATATTGGCATCATCAACAGCGTGTTGGAATCTTTTGGCTTGCCAGCGCAGGGCTTCTTGCGCGACAAGAATCAGGCGCTGCCCGCCCTGGCCTCAATCACGATCTGGAAAGATGTCGGTTTGAGTATGATCTTTTATCTGGCTGGCCTGCTGGCAATCCCATCGGTCTACTATGAGGCGGCGCGGATAGATGGCGCCGGGCGCTGGGAGATCTTCCGCTACATTACATTGCCGCTGCTAAATCGCACGCATGCCTTTGTTTTGGTGACGAGCACCATCGCCGCTTTCAAGATTTTTGTGCCGGTCGAAGTCTTGACCGATGGCGGGCCATCCAACGCCACGCGCGTGATCGTGCATTACATCTTCCATCTCGCCTTCCGCTTCAATCGCTTCAGTTATGCCACGGCGCTCTCCGTCATCTTGGCGATTCTGCTGATCGCCATCAGCATCTTCCAGTTGCGCATCACCCGGGACGCGGAAAATGACTGAACTCCGCCAACCCGCGCTGCCGCTGGCAACCCGCGCCTTCTCCGTCGGGTCGCTGTGGCGCGTCCTGATCTATCTGGTCATCGTTGTCGTCTTCGCCACGCCCTATGTGTGGATCGTCGGCTCGACCTTCAAATCGCGCCAAGACCTTTTTGATGATCTCTACCCGGTGTCAATCCGGACCTTTGTGCCCAGCAACCCGACGCTGGAGAATCTGGTCACGCTCTTCACTGAGACGAATTTCGCTCAAGCCTTCCTCAACAGCGTTGTAGTAGCGGCGATGTCTGTCACCTTTGCCGTAACCATCAACAGCATGATCGCCTTTGTCTTGGCATGGCTCAAGTTCCCGGGCCGGCGCCTGCTATTCATCGTGATCCTGGCCACCTTGACCATCGCCTTTGAAGCCAAGCTGATACCGCTTTTTCTGACGATGCAGCAACTGCATATCGATAACACGCTCCCGTCGATCTTCTTGCCCTGGATCACCGATGCCTTCATCATCTTTCTATTGCGCCAGCATTTCGCCGAATTGCCGCAGGACTTGTACGACGCCGCCATCATTGATGGCTGCTCATTCTTTCGCATGTATTGGCAGGTGATGCTTCCCAATATCGTGCCGGCTTTGGTCAGCGCCGGGTTCATTAAGTTTATTTTCTCGTGGGATTCGTTCATTTGGCCTTCCATCGTCATTACGGACGAATCGAAGACGGTCATCACCGTCGCGTTGGCCAAAATGTTCAGCGACGAATATATCCTCTGGGAATTGGTCTTCGCCGGCTCGTTCGTCGCCACCATTCCGGTGGTCGTCATTTTTATCTTCCTGCAGCGCTTCTATGTGCAAGGCTTTGTGCATTCCGGACTGAAATAAGAAGGTTGGAAAAGATGAATATCATCGTTGTTGTGTCGGACACTTTTCGCCGCGACCATTTGCCTTGTTATGACGCTACTGATGTCATCACACCCAACCTCGATCGTTTTGCCCAGATCGCCTTGATCTTCGAGGATTGCTACGCCGCGTCCTTCCCCACCGTTCCAGCGCGCGCCGACCTGATGACCGGGCGCTATACGTTCACCTATCTGCCCTGGGCGCCCCTGCCGCAAGAGGAAGTGACGCTCGCGGATATGATCAGCGCGGTTGGTTATAACACGGCGGCCATCGCCGACACACCGTTCCTGGCGCGCCGCGGCTACGGACAGGAGCG
>WTGB01000068.1 GCA_011523735.1 Chloroflexota bacterium | reverse complement strand
ATAGGGAGTTGATGTTGCGCCGGGCACAGGAATACTTTAAGCGTCTTTCCCGGAGAGCAAGGGAGTGGGGACACAAGGACTTTGCGTACCGGTACGTGCCGGAGAAAGGAAAGCGTAGTACTAGGAGGTGGCATGTGCATGCGCTCCTTGTTAACCCGCCGGTGAAGTCGGAGTGGAGTGAGGAGTGGGATGTTGCAGTTAGCAAGGTAAAGAAAGATTGGAGCGGTCGTCCTCGGCGTTTCGTTACCGGTGAGTTTAAGAATGAGTTGTCGGAGTTGTGGGGCAACGGCTTTATAGATGTCTGTCCCATACGTAAAGGTGCAGAGGAAGTGCGTGCAGCTGCACGCTACCTGTCCGACTACGCTAGTAAGGCGGGCAACATGAATATAAAAAACAGGCGTGTAGCGTTTACTAGTATCGGGTCAAGGTTCCCTATCAAATACTCCTTAACCGAATGCGGAGAGGAAAGATTAACTGAAGTGGTCGGTATCATACGGCAATGCGTAGACAAGATACTTAAGTGGAATAAGAAGTGGTCGTACGTTAAGTACTATGAGGGAGACAGTGAGAAACACCCTGCACTGTGTGTTGATGTCTTTGATGTCGTAGACGTTGCTGAAAACTTTTCTTTACCACCACCTGTCGCACCTCTTGTTGCCGGACAACTGTAACCCAATGGTCGTCTCTAAAATTTCAGCACCGACACCGGCAGCAGCTCCGGCAGCAGCACCGGACACCGGACACCGGCAGCAGCACCGGACACCGGACACCGGCAGCAGCTCCGGCAGCAGCACCGGACACCGGCACCGGGCAAAAGAAACCCCCCACCTCTCATCAACGAAGTGGGGTCGTCTCTTAGTGAATAGCAGGAGTATTACCGGTACTCCAGCCATCCCGCTACAAGGATACCAAAAGAAACGCCCCACCGCTAAGACGCAGTGGGGTCGTCTCTTTCTCCAAGAGAGGTTTCCTCCTGTGTGGGAGGAGGACGGACAGATAGGGCGTCCGCCCTTACCCGCATTGTCTCTCTCTCCGCTCCTCCCGGGAGCGTATGACTGGGGAGCGCGGAGCGCACCCCCCGCACACCCCATATATAGGGGTAGGAATAAAACCCTTTATATACGTACCCTGCGCCATTGTCCCTCCCCATTGGCAAAGCCCCCCGTAGGGGGGGCGGAAGTGGACGTGTTGCGCACCGCGCAACACGACAGCCCTACGGTGGACTTCCAAGGGAATGCCCACCCGTAAACGGAAAGACGTTGGTGGCTATAGCACACGAGCGAAGCGAGGAGCGCACGCAGAAGTTCTGTGGGTGTCAAGTCAGTTATCCCCAATGGCTGTTAGGCAGACCATAAACAAAACAGCCCGCCAACACTGGGTTGACGGACTGTTCTGTAGCGACTGCCTCTCTTGGATGGGAGGTAATGGTTCTTTGTAAATCTGGGACGGGTTAACCTGTGGGTAGCAGGAAGTAACGTGACTACTTCCAACTACTGTCGCTAAGAGGATAGTAGCACAGAGACCCCCCTGCTAACAAAGCGGGGGGGATAACTTTTAATATGGACTTCAGCACTAAAACAAGGACAAGACCAAACGTGTGGCGGTATGAGGATACCGTAAAGCGGGCGGAGAGAGAGGAGGTTGTCTCCCGCATTGTCCTCTGTTTTCCCTCCGCCAAGACCGTAAAGGGGCGCAAAGACGTGATATTCCTAACCTCCCGGGACTTGTCTATTGTCCTCCGTGCGCTCGCGAGGAGTGAGCGTGAGTGGTTTGACAAGGAGGCAGACGCAAACCGGAAAGCGGGTAGGGCTGAAAAGAGGGAGCAGAGGGCACAGGAGGTGCAGGAGGGGCTGTTCCGGGCGGGTTCTGTACCCGCTGAGGCGCAATCTGGGGGGACTTGATAACACTTACAAAAATCGCACGTAGAAACAGTAGATATGCTTAAAACACTAGACAAAATCACCCTCTCTGAAATAGCAAAAAGTGGCGTATGACGGCAGTTTTGACGGGAAAGCATGGCAGGCAGGTGGAGAATGCGGGTTACCGGGTGCTGTCGGTTACGCCGTTGTCCGTGCGGGAGACGTGGCTACCGTTCACGCCACAATCTCCGGAGTGGTGTATCGGAAAAAAGAAAGTTGTGTCGGCTGACATGGTGCTGTTGGAGGGGGCGGAGTTGCGGGAGCGGGTGGCGCGTTTCCGCCGGAGGACGGAGGACTGGGCGTTGTGCAATCTCTGTCGTGGAGACGCCTACTTTCTCACACTTACCTTTGCCGGAGACATGGAGGAGGCGCATGATAGGGAGTTGATGTTGCGCCGGGCACAGGAATACTTTAAGCGTCTTTCCCGGAG
>WTGB01000017.1 GCA_011523735.1 Chloroflexota bacterium | reverse complement strand
GCAACTCCCTCAAATTCCTTGAGATTTTGTGTCCAATAAATTAGGACCACTACAAGGGGTCACCCCCCCGATCCACAGCGCTCTTCCAACATCCCACAGCGTCTTTCCCGCCATCCAACGCCACTCCCCCGCCCGCCCAAAACCACGATCTCTACGCGCGACAAATTGAAATCTGGCGAGAAAGCGATACCATAAATGAGGTAGTGAGCTTATGAGGACAGAGCCATGGTACTGGCAGAAACACCCCAGCGCAGCCACGAAACATATCAGGTCCGCGTCGAAGACTACAAAGCCTTCCGCCGCGCTGGCTTCCTGCATGTCAGGAATCTGGTGGCAGCCGACGAGGTAGCGGAACTGGCGCAATTCACCGAGGACATGATGACGGGCAAAACCAGCATTCCCGGCATTCCTGCCCCGCCCGCGAACTTGACTGACGCTGAACGCCGCGCCTACTATGAGCGCATCCACATGCCCCACCGCTCGCTGGCACTGGCCGAGCGCTTCCTGCTGCATCCCCGCATCATCGATGTGCTCGAGGCGCTGATCGGACCCGACATCCTCGCCCTGCAAACAATGCTCTTCTTCAAACAGCCCGGGCAAGCCGGTCAAGGCTTCCACCAGGATTCCTACTACATCCCGACCCAGCCCGATACGCTGATCGGCGCCTGGCTCGCCATCGACCCGGCCGATGAAGAAAACGGCTGTCTCTGGATGACGCCGGGCTCCCAGCACGAGCCGATTTACCCGGACTGCGATGGCGTGACCCAGCAGGGCGATACTATCCTGAGCGACATCGATCCGATCAAAGCGGCCAGCCACCCCGATGTGGCGGTCAATACCCTGGCGCGCATCGCCCTTGAATATGGCAACGAGGTCAAGGTCGAAGCCGAGCCGGGCGATGTCATCTTCTTCGGCGGGCATGTTTTCCATCGCTCGCATCAGAACAATGCGGGGCGCTCAAGACGCGCCTTCGTCAGCCATTATTGCAATGCCCGTTCCCGCGTACCCTGGAATCACCGCGCGGCTTACGAAGGCGAAGAAGAAGGCGGCGCGGCCAATTACAAACACATCCTGGCTCGCGGCGCCACCCACCTGCCCTACGCCCAGCCGAAGTTCGGCGCCTTATGCGCAGCCAATGCGCCCGAACTCTACGGCGAACGCTTTGACGACCACCGTGTCAAGTCCATGATGGGCGATGACAACGGCTTCATGGTCCTGGTCCCGCATGAAGACGCCGACCATGATCATTGAAATCTCACATCAATCGCTCGCAAACCGCGACATGGATAAGTTTCAACAACCGAGAGAGCGGGAATATGATCCTGAATACCGAATACCCAATCACCGCCGCGCAAGTCGCCGCCTATCAGCGGGACGGGCATATCCTGCTCGATGATGTGCTGCCCGCTTCGCACATCCCGCCCTATCACGACGCCATGGTGCGGACGGTCGCCGAGCGCAATACCGAAACGCGCGCGCTGAAAGACCGCGACACCTACGGCATGGCTTTCCTGCAGACAACAAATCTCTGGGAATACAGCGAGGTCGTCAAGGAATATGTGATGGCGAAGCGCTTCGCCCGCATCGCCGCCCGGCTGATGGGCGTCGAGCGCGTCCGCCTCTATCACGATCAAGCGCTCTTCAAGGAAGCCGGCGGCGGCATCACCCCCTGGCATCAGGACCAGCACTACTGGCCCCTGGCGACGGACAAGACTATCACCATGTGGATGACCCTGGCTGATATCAGCGCCGATATGGGCACGCTGCGTTTCGCCTCCGGCTCGCATGTCGAGGGCTATCTGGGCGATATTCCCATCTCCGACGAATCCGAGGCGCAGTTGCGCGCTTTCGTCGAGCGCAAGGGCTTCACGCTGGCGCAAGCCGATATGATGCGAGCCGGCGCGGCCACCTTCCACAGCGGCTGGACCCTGCACTCGGCCCCGCCCAACTTCTCCAACCGCATGCGCCCGGCCATGACGGTGATCTACTTCGCCGATGGCGCGCGGGTGAGCGCCCTGGATAACAAGAACCGCATCGGCGATCGCGATCGCTGGCTGCCCGGTGCGGAGCCGGGCGACCCGGCCGCCTCGCCCCTGAATCCGGTCCTGGGTTAGCGGATTCCCGCCGCAACCACCGCTTTGCCATACGCCAGCCCACCGCTGCTGCCCGGCTTGGCATCTTCTGTCTATACTGCGGCTAAGCCTTTGAGGCGGACAAGCAGGCAAACACGCATGTACCGAATAAGTGTGTTTCTGGCGCTTGCATGGGCGCTGGCGCTTAGCGGCATCGGCTACGCGCAAGAGCGCGGCTGGGCGACGGCCATCGCCTGGAGCCCGGATGGAGAAACGATCGCGGTCGGCAGCACGACAGGCCTATGGTTCTTCGACAATGACTTCGTCGAAATCGGATTCCTGCCGACGCCGCAGTTGGACGGCTACCCGCCAACCACTCTGGATTGGAACGCTTCGAGCGACATGGTTGTCGTTGCCAACACCTACCAATTGCGCGGCGCAATCCTCATAGTCGGGCTAAAGACGGGCGCCGTGCTCACACAGATCCACAAGAGAACTATGAGCAATGTCCGCTGGCACCCGGAAGACGACCTCATTTTAGCCGCTGTTTGGGACGGGATTGTCGCTTGGGACGCGCTTTCGGGCGAGCAAGTCTACGTCTATTCGGACCTTGCATCACCCAGCAGCAACTCGATCAGCGACTACTGGGCAGTCTGCTGGCTAAGCGGTGAGATAGTCGCGGCCATGGATCCAGGGACTATATGGATCTTCGATATTGTGCGAGACAAGCGCTTGAGGACCTTAAGCGACATGGATCTATTGCTATACGTAACCACCCACTCTGGCGTGGATTGCCATGGGCAGGACCGACTGGTTTCTATCTATGCGGGCGTAATCGATCTTGACACCGGCGAGACAATAAAACCGAAGACCCCCGCTGTGACATTTCACGATTATGGCAGCGCTTTCGTCGCTGTCGCCTGGTCCCCGGACGGCAAACGCTATTTGATGAATGGCAATGTCGGTCTGTGTCGCATCGCCGTATTCGACGGACGGACAAATGCACTGTTGGCGGAATTGCAGGGGAGTTATTCGCGCGAAATCGATGTTTCTACTTACTCCGATTCAGTAACTTGGCGCCCCGACGGCAGCCAATTTGCCGCCGTCGGACAATTCGATATCCGGGTTTGGGATGCCAGCACTTACGCATTAGTCCAGCGCTACGACGGCTTTGAGGTCGGCTATCATTATCGAACGGACCCCAATCCAGAATTCACGGAAGCGGACCGGCTCGACGAGATGCTCCCCAATTCTACGAAGTGTCCTGGCAGATGAAACCGGTGCCGCCTTATCAACCAATGAGGTCGAAATGAGATTGCTTTTTTATGGAGTCGCGCTTGTCTGCCTTGCTCTGCCAAGCCAAATCGCTGCACCGGAACCAAGTGGTTGGGCGCTAACAATCGCCTGGAGCCCGGATGGAGAAACGATAGCTGTCGGCAGCAGCGATGGCTTGTGGTTCTTTGACGACGCTTTCAATGTAGTTGGCTTCGCGGCCACCCCGCAATTTGAAGGATTCCCGCCAACGACAATGGATTGGAGCGCCGATGGCGGCTTGATAGCGCTGGCGATCAATTGGATTCCCTTTTACCATCAAGATGGCCAGTTCTATACAGGCGATTTTCCTATCTTGATCGTTGACGCTGATAGTCGCGAAGTGATTAAGGCGATAGAGTTTCCTCGGCCGAGCAGCGGGATCCGCTGGCATCCACAGGAGCGGCTGATTCTTGTTGGCGCTCTCGGCGGACCCGCTCACATCCTCAATGCGGCTACGGGCGATTCCGAGTATGTTTTCGATAAGGAGACAACGGGTGGGAAGCGAGTAACGGCTGAGGCAGTCTGTTGGGTATCGGATAGCGTGGCAGCGCTCTTTGCCGCCAATGCGACTTACGTCGTCGACATCGCCAATGATGAGCTCTTGCACCTTATTGACAGGCGCGGCAATGGCTACGATGGCCAAGCGGCAGACTGTAACGGCAATGGCGGCGCAATCAATGATATAGGCAATCATCATGACCTTGCTACTGGACAGATCAGTCGAGCCTACACTATGGACAACAACTTCACGATGGGCGATTACTGGCGCCATGTATTGGCTATTGCAGGCATCGCTTATTCCCCTGATGGCGCAAAGATCGCTACCAACGGAAACTCAAGCCTGTGCAGAACAGCGGTGTTCGACGGCCGCAACCATCAGTTAATAGCGGAGTTGCAAGGCAGCTATGCCAGATTCGGAAGGCACTACTTCCGTGATTCAATCGCCTGGCATCCATCGAGCGAAAAACTCGCCATAGTCGGCCAATTCGATATTCGTATCTGGGACGCCGAAACCTACGAATTGCTGCAGCGATTCGATGGCTTCAACGCCGGTTATTACAACCCGCATCCAAAAGCAAGGCAAGCGGGCGAGCCGGAAACACCTCGACAACGGGAGATGCGCGAGTTGCGCTGTCCAGATTTCCCCGCTTCCATGCTTTTCAAGAAGTAAAGATCCGTTCAACATGATCTAAAGCTATTCAGCCGACCAATTTCCTTCGTGGACAGACCCATGAAAATCACCCAAGTCGAAGCCATCCCCCTATTCGCGCCCTTCGCCGATGCCTTTGACGGCGCCGTCCCGCCCGAGCTCTCCTTGCCCGCCTTCAGCATGCGCAACAACCCGCTCCTGGGCCAGGGCGCGGTCATCGTGCGCATCACGACCGACGAAGGATTGGTCGGCATTGGCGAGGCGATGGGGCGTCCCGGTCCGCGCGGCACAGCAGCCCATATCAACGAAGTGCTCGCGCCCATGCTGCTGGGCCGCGATCCCCGGCATCATCTGGCATTGTGGATCGCCATGAACGAGCAGATGCGATTCGCGCCTATGGGCATCAGCGGCGTTGATATGGCGCTTTGGGATCTGCGCGGCAAGATTTACGGGGACTGCCTGCCGAACCTGCTGGGCGGCGCTATGCGCGAGACGGTTGACTGTTACGCCAGCCCGATACCCTATATGGCGACGCCGGAGGCCTCAGCCGAGAAAGCGCGCGAGTTCCTGCAGCAAGGTTTTCGCGCGGTCAAGCTGAAGATCGGGCGCGGCCTCCCGGCGGACATCGCCCATGTCGAAGCTGTCCGCGATGCCATCGGCAGCGACATCAAGCTGCTGGTGGATGCCAACGGCGCTTACACCGTCAGCCAGTCAATCGCGCTGGCGAAGGACCTGGTTCGGCTGGGCGTCTATTGGCTGGAGGAGCCGGTCCATCCGGAGTATCCCGAGGACCTGGCGCGGATCCGGCGGCGGGTTGACTTGCCGGTCGTCTCGGGCGAATGGCTGGGCAGTTGGCTGGCTTTCCGCGATTTGCTCAAAGCTGAGGCGGTTGACGTAATCATGCCCAATATCACGCGCTGCGGCGGCTTCACGGGCTTGCTGAAAATCGCCGATCTGGCGCTCTTGGAAAATGTGACCGTCGCGCCGCATGGGGTTGGCGCCGGTTTGGGCATTGTAGCCGCCATCGCCGCCTGCGCCGTCATGCCCAACTTCCTCATCTATGAATACAACCAACTCTTTAACCCGCTGCGGCATACGGTGATGCGCGAGCCAATCGACTTCGCCGATGGCGTCTTGAGGTATAAGGACGGTCCGGGATTGGGCGCCAGCCTGAACGAGGCGACAATCGCCCGCTACCGAGTCGACTGAATCGACTCACCGGAGGCGGGGCGCTGCTAATCACCTTCGTAGCGCCTTATGTCTTCCGGCCGCCAGTTGACCTCGAGCGCGCGCCGGGCTGGTATGGGAGTGCAAGCTCAGCCGCCAGCCAGGGCTTTCGGCATGATCAGCGCCAATCCATGCTGCGTAGCAAATATGCGCAGAATATGATTGTCCGTTTCAAGCTTGTCCAGCCGCGCATCCAGCGGATCCTGCAAGCCAAATGCCTCAGCCAAGACGTGCCGTTCCCAGTGCCCCGTGCGCATGGAGATCAAACGCGGTTCGTCTTTCGGGATGGTCATTTTGGGATTGCACAATATCGGCGAACAATCATGTATGGCCAGGATCCAATCGTCGCGTTTGAGTACGCCGCGCAGGACATTGCGCAGCAACTGCCAGGGATGCGCGTCCAAATAAATGATGCCCGGCTCAAAGCATACCAGAATGTCTCGTTCAACGGATTCGGTGACATCCTGCAGCCTCAGCTCAGCTTCATCCGGGCGAAAATAGCGGACAATATCCACGATGTCATAGGTCGTTACCCGGGTCTTCAGTTGCAATTGCTCAATGCTATCCAAAATGCGTCTGGTAGAGCCGCCGTGATAGGCGCCGATTTCCACCAGATTGGGCGGTTCAAAGATATCCAGCAAGCAATGAAGCACAAAGGCTTCTTCTGATGATGTCGTGCCAATTTGCCCCAGCATTTCGATGTGGTCTCTGCTCTCCACCAAGTTCTGGTAGGCGCCCCAGAGATCGCGAATGCGCTGGAGCGGGCAGCCCGTCGCATCGGCAATATCGTGTAGCAAAGCCTCGTGGTTGACGTCTATCGGAATGACTGGTCGATAGGATTGCGGTTTGAACGTATTCCACAACTGGAGCAGCCGAAGTCTCACAGGATGCACTTGTTCAAAACCCCCGCGGCTATGTTTAAGCCGCTGATCGTGATATCGCGGTCGTCAATGGTCCGCGAGCAAAGGAATCGGTTCGCAATTTTCGGCAATTATAAAGCAATCGAAGATATCTTGTTGCGAATTAGACAATTAACGTATAATATCATATTATATCGTAAATTGTCGATTTTATCTGATGCTTAAGGTGAGGATTTCAGGGTGAAATGCCGCAAGCGGAGGCGAAAATCGCCCTTATCGCGGGCAGCGGCATCGGACGCGGATTCTTGCTGGAGACGGCTAATATCAATCATATCGTGATTGTCAGCGATGTCAATGAAAAGCGCGGGCGAATCGAAAAGATCACCGATCAACCGGTCAGCCTCTAGCTTGGAGAAGGATTAACTATGTTGCCAGAAGCACGCCGCCGCGCCATCCTCAGTCACCTGGCGGAGATTGGCAGCGGCACGATCACTGACCTGAGCGCGCGCTATCACGTCTCCACGATGACAATCCGCCGCGACTTGCGGATTTTGCAGCGGAGCGGTTATATCACGATGACGCATGGCGGGGCGGTTTATGATGGCGATCCCTTCCAACAGAATACGACGCATCATATCGAAAGGGCGACGGTCCGCGCCGCGGAAAAGCGCGCCATCGGCCAGTATGCGGCCGCTCATTTCGTCGATGACGGCGATGTGCTCTTTCTCGATTCGGGCACAACGGTGCGCGCCATAGTCCCCTTCTTGCGCGACAAGCCAAACCTGACCGCGGCCAGCAACAGTATCGGAACGATAGAGGCGCTGTTTCGTTATCTGCCGGCCAGCGACATTCTGGGCACGGGCGGGCTCTTGAGCTCAGGCGCGCAGTCATTTGTGGGACCGGCCGCCGAGCGGTTCTTTGAAGATTTCTTTGCGCGCAAGGCCTTTATCTCCGGCATCAGTTTTTCTATACAGACAGGCTTGGCTGATTCCCAACTGCTCGATACCGCGGTCAAGAAGGCGATGATACGTTCAGCCGATAGCAGCATTGTCGTTCTTGATTCGAGCAAGCTGGGCAAGACCGCCATGGTGCAAGTGCTGGCGACGGCGGAGATTCAGACTATGGTCACCGATGAAGGCATCTCGGACGATATGCGGCAGAGCATCCTCGATGCTGGGATAGACCTGCATGTCGCGCCCTTGTCCCAGGCGCTCTAAGGACGGGGATCGCTGGCGAAATCCTCGAGTTGAGTTCGAGTCGGCAAGCCAGCGATGACGCCCGGGCGCATGGCGGTATAGGCGCCCGCGCGGACAGCCACGCGCGCCGCAGTGTCCAGGTCTTTGCCTTCGCCGAGGCTGACGGCCAGCGCGGCATTAAAACTGTCGCCGGCGCCGGTGACATCGACCGCTTGAATCGGCAGGGCGGGTATTTGTCTCGCGCCCGAATCTTCGATGATGAGCGCGCCTCTTTCCCCCTGTGTGATGACCACGCTGCCAACACCGAGCGCGAGCAGTTGCCGTCCCAGCTTTTCCTCGTCGATGGCGGCATCCGCGGGCAGCCCCAGCAATATCCGCGCTTCTGTCGCGTTCGGGGTCAAGATGTCGGTATTGGCAAGCAGCTTGGGATCGGCTCGGCGAGCGGGCGCCGGATTCAAGATGGTGAGCGCGCCCTTTGCCTTGCCGAGGGACAGAGCGGCGGCCACTGTTTCCGGCGGAACTTCAAATTGCGTCATAAGTATGTCGCAGTCGCCGATTATCGCGGCGCATTGCTCCACGTGATCGGGTTTCAGCCGCATGTTGGCGCCCATATCAACCGTTATCCAGTTTTCGCCGTCAGGCAGGACATTGACAAAACCGACGCCGCTGTTGACGCCTGCGATGCTATGGATGTGGTCGGGCGCTATGCCTTCATCGCAGTAGACCTGCCGAGCCAACTCACCGAAGATGTCAGCGCCGACGCAAGCCAGCAGACGCACATCCGCGCCCAGACGGGCGGCTGCGATGGCTTGATTGCTGCCTTTTCCGCCCGGTCCCATATCGAAGGAGTCGCCGACGACATTTTCGCCGAGGACGGGCATACGCGGCACGCGGATGGTGAGCCCCTGGACATAGCTGCCGACGACGAAGATTTTGGTCACGCTACGTTCTTCCTTCGCTGACAGGCCTAGTTGCCGCCGGCTCGCACGGTTATCTCAGCCGGCTGCCAGTCCGAGCCGGTCACATCCAGGTCTTCTGCCTCCAACGATGCCAGTGCCTGCTGGACTAGATCAGTCCGGTATGCGCCTTCCAAAGGTCGACCGTTAAGAGCGCCGATAGTCAGCATCCACTCGACAGTCTGATTCCACAAGTCTTGATCCATCACGCCGATGCCAACAGGCGAGGGCCAGATCAGCTTGTTTACCTCGTTCATTTGCCACTGCTGATGGCTCTCGCCGAGGGCTGGGTCGATCTCGCGCAAGATGCGCACGCAGTCATCGGCCTGATCGCGACAGTGGACCCAAGCGCGCAAGGTCGCCTTGATCAGCGACCGGGCAGTGGCTTCGTTGTCCGCCTCCGCCAGCCAATCGGCGCGGGCGATGAGATGATCTTGCAGCATCGCGACGCCGATCTCGTTCATGTCTATCACATTGAGATCTGATTCCCGGTACAACTCGCCGGTCGCGGGATTGACCTCGCCCAGAAGCCGACCGTACCAGTTGTAAATGAGCGCCTGCCCGGCGTCAATCTCGCCGTCCAGCAGAGGTCCCAGGTGGAAGGGCTGCTCGACGAGGGACAGATGCTCGCCGCTGATGGGATCGGAGCCCATGTGGAAAGTCAGCGCGTAGACCTCGAATTCACTGCCAGCGGGCCAATAGCCAACCGTTTTGAAGACCAGGTCGGTGAGCGATTCAATTTCCGCCTCCGCAAACGAGACCAGCACCGTTCCGCTGCGCTGAAATATCTGGGCGATGTTGACCAGGTCCGCGCCCTCTTCATTGGCTTGCAGGACTTTCGGCGCCCAGGTCACGCCGAATTGGACGGCGCCGCTCGCCACGGCTTCGGCGGGCAAGATATCCCCGCTGCTTTCCAGGATGGCGACATCCAGACCCTCGTCATGAAAAAAACCCATTTCCTGCGCCACGTAGTAGCCGGCGAATTGCGCCTGCGTCAGCCATTGCAGCTGTATGCGTATCGGCACAAGATCGTCGTTGGCATTGGTGGCGGCTCCCATAAACAGGAGCAGCAGAGCAAGCAATGAACATAGGCGCACCATCAGTTTTCTCCTCCATGCTTTCGGTCTCTCTGTAGATACGCGCTTGGTCCGGGAGTGGTGAATGTCGAGGACATGCGCCTTTTCCAACCCCATCCCCGGCCCTTCCCCAACGCATTAGGGAAGGGAGTTTTCTGGCGGAGTCTCACTATTCTCATAGAATCCATCTCCGCAGAATTCACCACTCCCCTTGGTCCCTGGTTGTTGGCGACGGCGCCTCTACCAACTATACTCCAAGAATAAGACAGTTATTGAAACGTATAGAGGCAGATTTCGATGGCGAATATAAGCGTTGAAAGAGACGGGCTCCCTGACGGCATGCCGCGTGACGAGCGCGGTTATTGGAAGCCGGATAAGGCGATCGGCGCGCCCAACCCGGTCTTCACCTGGCCGCCTAAACCGCTTGAGGTCGCGAAGTGGACAAAAGAATACCTGTGGCCCTTCACGCTCATATACATGATTGTGGCGGCTCTGACCTGGCTTTACCTGACGCCGGAGATGTCGCGGATGGCCGAATTCCGCGCCGGCTGGATCCTCGAGATATTTGTTCGCAACCAGCTCATGTTGATTGCCCTGGCGACAGTCTTGCATGTTCGCATGTGGACGCAGAAGGCGCAGGGATATCAGTACAAATGGTCCTTGAATTGGATGAGCAAAAGTCGAAAGTTTCTCTGGAATGATCAGGTTCGAGATAACATGTTCTGGAGCATCGCCAGCGCCGGCACAATTTGGACCGGCTTTGAAGTCATGATGCACTATGCCTACGCCAACGGCATTATCCCCTATGCTGACCCGCGCGAGCATCCGGTGACATTCGTTTTGATCCTCTTCCTGGCGCCGCTTTGGTACAACTTTTATTTCTATTGGGCGCACCGCTTCCTGCACGTCAAGTTCATGTACAAAGTCGTGCATCATGTGCATCACCGGAATATAGATGTCGGTCCCTGGTCGGGCCTGTCGCAGCACCCGATTGAACATGTATTCATGTACGCCTGCATGCTGATCCATTGGCTCATCGGCGCGCATCCGCTTCACATGATCTTCCAGGGGCAAGCGGTGACCTTTGGCTCCATAGTAGGTCATGGCGGTTTCGAGGAAATTGTCATCAAAGGCGACTTGAAAATCTCGTCGTATGGCAACTACTGGCATTCGCTGCATCATCGCTTCTTCGAGTGCAATTATGGCGAGCCGACCATGCCCTTGGATCATCTCTTCGGCACCAATTGCGATGGTTCGCCGGAAGCCCGCGAAAAGATGCTGGCCAGGATGCGGGCTATGCACAGCGACTGAGCTATGCGGGCGAAGCAGAATTGCACGCGCCGCAGCCCTGCGTTATGCTTGAAGCACCCACAAATATTTCAAATTCTGAGGCAGATTTACGATGGCAAATATACGTGTAGAGCGCGACGGTCTTGCTGATGGCATGCCGCGGGACGAGCGCGGTTATTGGAAACCGGATAAAGAAATCGGCGTGCCCAACCCGGTATTCACCTGGCCGCCCAAACCACGGGCAATCGCCAAATGGGTGAAGGACTACATTTGGCCAGTCAACCTCATCTACATGATCGTGGCGACCGCCACCTGGCTTTACCTGACGCCGGAGATGGCGCGCATGACCGAGTTCCGCGCCGGCTGGATTTTCGAGATATTCCTCCGCAACCAAGTCATGCTGATCGCTCTGGCGACCGTTTTGCACGTCCGCCTCTGGTCGAATAAGGCGCAGGGTTATCAATACAAGTGGTCGCCAAACTGGATGGGCAAGAGCAAGAAGTTTCTCTGGAACGATCAAGTTCGCGACAACGTCTTCTGGAGCGTCGTAAGCGCTGGCACAATCTGGACCGGTTTCGAGGTTGTCATGCTCTATGCCTACGCCAACGGCATCATCCCCTTCGTTGACCCGCGCGAGCAGCCGGTCTGGTTCCTCGTCATACTGGTCCTCGTGCCGCTGTGGCGGGATTTCCACTTCTACTGGGCGCACCGCCTGCTGCATGTCAAGTTCTTTTACAAGATCGCGCACTACGTCCACCACAAGAATATCGACATCGGACCCTGGTCGGGCTTATCGATGCATCCGATCGAGCACCTGCTCTATTACACCTGCATGCTGATTCACTGGGTAGTGGCATCGCATCCCATCCATATGATCATGAATGGGCAGCACGCCACCTTCGCCGCCATCTTGGGACACGGCGGCTTTGATGAATTTGTGGTCAAAGATGGCGTGACAATCCCGTCAGCCGCTTCCTACTACCATTCCCTGCATCACCGATACTTCGAGTGCAACTACGGCGAGATGGGCATGCCCTTCGATCACTGGTTCGGCACCAGCCACGATGGCAGCCCGGAAGCGCGCGAGCGGATGCTGGCGCGGAAGCGGGCGATGCACGGGAGTTAGCAACCGGTCCTCAGGGACGACCGGCGCTAGGATCCAGGCTGCAGCCTAAAGTCGAAAGCTCTATCACGATCACAGATGAGCTTGTCGTCCGTTAGCTCCAGTTCGGCGACTTGCAGTGACGTTCGTTTGACATGGTAGGGATGAATTTCGTCCAGGCCGAACTGCTGTTTCCGATCCCAGTCCGGATGCGTAAAGTAAAAGATAAAGGCCCGCTCTCCATTCACCAATACATCCGCATGGCCGCCGATCGCGCCGTCGTCTTTGCGCACACCGGGCGCGTCGAGTATATTTGGGCAGCGGCGCCAATTCTCGGCGTCCGGCGACCGATAGACACCCAGACCATTCCAGTGATCGATGATCAGCCAGTAACTGCCGCGCCAGAAAAAAACATTCCGTCCTTCGTGCGCGCAATCAGTGATGACCGGACCGTGTACCGTCCAGTGATACAGATCATCGCTGTCGGCCGCCCAGGTCTGCGAACTATTGACCTCGTCCTTATACCACATGCGCCAATAGCCGCCGGGCATTCGCTGCAGAGCCGCGTCAATCACGCGATCGGATGACAGCTCCAAGACGCTCTGGCGCTGCCAGTCCCAAAGGTTATCACTGGTCAGATGCACGATTGCGCGCGCCCCGGTCCAATCGCGGGGCACGCCGCGGACATAACTCACATACAAGTGGTACAGGCCATCGTGCCAAATAACCTCAGGCGCCCAGAAGGTATTTCTGCCCGGCTCAAACTCAAGCCCAGCCAGCGTGCCCCGGTAGCGCCAATGGCCTCCGCAATCGGCGGAACTGGCGATGCCGATATCTGTGCCGTGCGCCCAGGCGACGCCGCGACCGAGAACATTGGCGCGCCGACTCGTGTAAAGCAGCCACCAAGCGCCTTCTTGGCGATTCCAGATCACGGTCGGATCAGCCGCGCCATCGTAGATCGGATCGCGAAACAGCGGCGCCAGCGGAATAGGCATGGCTTCCCGTCCTCAAGAATCGACAAAGCCGAATTCAACCGCAGGCAGGCGACTCACAGGGTCAACTAGGTCGCATTTCTACCCCTCACCCCCGGCGTCCTCTGCCACAAGGGACGCCCGTAGGTCGCGTAGACACTGACCACCGACACAGCGCTTCGAGAGGGGGAGCGCTTATGGCGGGGTTGGGATGTATGGGGG
>WTGB01000032.1 GCA_011523735.1 Chloroflexota bacterium | reverse complement strand
GGGGAGAAAGATGGAATTCGTCAAAATCACGCCGGAACAGAAACGGCAATTCGATGAAGAAGGCTACTTGATCATGCGTGAGGCGATCGATAGTGACATGGTGTCGTCGCTGATTGAAGCGGGCGATCGGCTGATCGCTTCCGACCGCGAGCTGAACCGTCAGCGCCGGCCCGGCGGCTTATACGACGGCTTCCGCAACTGCGTCTCGATGGACGATGCCTTCCTGCCGCTGATCACCAATCCAAAGACCTTCTCTATCGTGGCGCAATTGCTCAGCCCCTATCTGTCGCTCCTTACCAGCCATCTGATCTACCGCGCCCCCGATCCGCCGGGTTCGGATGGCACCGGCAGGATTCCCGGCTGGCATCGTGACCACTACATGTCCATGCGCGACCTGGGCGATCAGCACATCCCGCGACATTCCCTCAAGGTCGCCTACTATCTGACCGACTTGAGCCAGCCCAACACCGGCGTCACCATGATGGCGGCCGGCAGCAATCAACTCAAGGCGCCCATCGACATTCCGGAGGACCAGGTCGATCCCGCTACCAAGGTTGAGCCGCTGCTGAACCCGGGCGACGCCGTCTTTTTCGAGAACCGCACCTGGCATGCCGGCGCCGCCAATTTGAGCGATCGCATCCGCAAAGCCGTCATGATCGGCTATTCCTACGATTGGGTCATCCCGACCGATTATCGGCAGCAGGCGCCCGAATTTGTGGAAAAACTTTCGCCCATCGAACGCTATCTCGTCGGCGAACCGGTAGACGACAATCCAAATTTTGATTTCACCGGCGGTCCCAACCCCATAGACAATTGGTGCGTCGAGAATGGCTATCATTACCGGCCCAAGCAGGGGGTGGGGCACGTTATCGCCGCTGGCGAACCAAGCAAGCCCGGTATGTAACTTTGCATTGAGGATGGACAAATGAAAGAACGCAGATGTGACATACTCATAGTCGGTGGCGGCACGGGCGCGATCGGCGCGGCGCTGGCGGCTTTGCGCCTGGGCAAGACCGTCATCATGAGCGAGGAGACTGACTGGATCGGCGGACAACTCACCGCCCAAGCCGTCCCGCCGGATGAGAACCCCTGGGTCGATCAATGCGGCGCGACCGCCACTTATATGCGCTTTTCCGATGGCGTGCGCGATTATTACCGCCGCAACTATCCGCTGACCGACAAAGCGCGCTACACCATGAACTGGAATCCGGGCCAGGGCAATGTCAGCCGCCTCTGTCACGAGCCTCGCATAGGTCTCGCCGTCATTGAAGAGATGCTGGCGCCTTACCGTTCCAGCATGCAGTTGGATATCCTGCTTTACCACATCCCGGTGGCGGCTGAGACCGATGGCGACCACGTCCTGGCTGTCACGCTGGAAGATACGCGAACTGGCGATCAAGTCGTCATCTCCGCGCCCTACATCCTTGACGCGACCGAGCTCGGCGATCTGCTGGAATTGGCCGATGTCGAATCCATCATCGGCGCCGAGAGCCAGGCGCAGACCGGCGAAATGCACGCGGTCGAGGGCGATCCGCTGCCGCTCGATCAGCAGTCGATCTCCTGGTGCTTCGCTATCGACTATCTTGAAGGCGAAGATCACACCATCGACAAGCCGGAAGATTATGACTTCTGGCGCGAATACAAAGCGGACTTCTGGCCCGATAAGCAATTGAGTTGGTACTATTCCAGTCCGCAGACGCTGGAGCCGGTCCATCGTCAAATCTTCCAGGCCGATTTCCGCCATCGCTACACCGGCGGTCCGGGCGATCTCTGGCATTTCCGCCGCATCCTATACGCCGGACATTACCCCGAGGGCGCCTTCCCCAGCGACATCACGCTGGTCAATTGGCCCCAGATCGATTACTGGCTCAAGCCGTTGCTCGGCGTCACTGAAGACGTAAAGCACGCGGCGCTGCGCGAATGCAAGCAATTGAGTTTTGCCTTCCTTTATTGGATGCAGACCGAAGCGCCTCGCTCGGACGGGAAAGGCTACGGCTATCCCGGCTTGCGGCTGCGCCCCGATGTGGTCGGCACCAGCGATGGCATGGCCAAGTACGTCTACGTGCGCGAAGCGCGGCGCATCCTGGCTGAATTCACTGTGCTGGAGCAACACGTCGGCCTCCAGCAGCGCGAAGGCTTGGACACCGCCGAACAATTCGACGACAGCGTCGGCATCGGCAGCTACCGCATCGACCTGCATCCCAGCACCGGCTTGCGCAACTACATCGATATCAGTTGCTATCCCTTCCAGATTCCCCTGGGCTCGCTAATACCGCAGCGCGTCGAAAACCTGCTGCCGGCTTGCAAGAACCTGGGCGTGACGCATATCACCAACGGCTGCTATCGTCTCCATCCGGTGGAATGGAATATCGGCGAGGCGGCCGGCGCGCTGGCGGCTTATTGCTTGGACAAGGGGCTGACTCCGCGGCAGGTGCGCAATACGGAAAGCCACCTGCGCGACTTTCAGTGGCTGCTGGCGTCTGAGCTTGGCATACCGCTGGAGTGGCCCCCCTACGCGCGGCGGACGGCGCGGTAAAGGCATAAGCGAATGATGGCGGGCAGCCCACCGGGTCGCACCTACACGAATGTTGTGATGACTTCAAAACGGATAGCAAGCTCAGTAGTCTTGATAGTCCTTTGGTTTGTATCGGCGTCGTTGACGCGGGCACAGTCGGCCGAGCAGCCCATCTTCCGCGATGTCAGCGTCGAAGCCGGCATTGACGCGACGCACCGCGGCATTTGGGACGACAAGGAATCGATGCAGGGCTACCTCGCGATCGGGCAAGCCTGGGGCGATTATGACCGCGACGGCTGGGTTGATCTCTTCGTGACCGGCAACCTCGACCCGAATGTCCTGTATCACAACAATGGCGATGGCACCTTTTCGCTGTCCGTACATAGCCAGCAGCTAAGCCTGCCGGATCTGCCGAGCGGCGGCGCCACCTGGGCGGATTACGACAACGATGGCTGGCTGGACTTGTACATCGTGAACTATGGCGCGAATCGACTGTTCCGCAACGAGGGCGGCGAAGGCTTCCGCGATGCGACTCTGGAGGCCGGCGTCGGCGATACGGGCAAGGGAACATCGGCGGCTTGGGGCGACTACGACAGCGATGGCTGGCTGGACTTGTACCTCACGAATTGGTCTTGCTTCCCCGAATGCGATCCGGTGGATTTCACAGCGCAGCAGGATCGGCTCTATCACAACAACGGCGATGGCAGCTTCACCGATGTGACGGGAAGTCTGGAGTATAGGCTGACGCTGGGGGCGGGCTTCGCGCCGGCTTTCCTCGATTATGACGGCGATGGCGACAGCGATATCTATGTCGTCAATGACAAACTGCAGAACGAAATCGGCAATGTGCTGTTTCGGAATGACGGCGCCGGCTGCGGTCATTGGTGCTGGACGAATGTCTCCAGCGAGAGCGGCGCTGACCTGATGATCAACGGCATGGGCGTCGACGCGAGCGATTACGACAATGATGGCGACCTGGACATGTATGTCACCGATATGGTCTACCAAATGCACCTGCTGATGAATGACGGCGCGGGCGGCTTCCGCAATCGCGCGCGCTCCTCCGGCAGCGCGATCAATATGGGTCCTGATAACGGCGTGGGCTGGGGCGCCACCTTCTTCGACTTCGACAATGATGGCTGGCAAGACCTGTACGTGGCGGCGACCAATTATCACCAGACTTTTCCCGAGCTGGAAGTCAGCTTTATGAATCCCAGACCCGATTCGCTCTTCCGCAATGACCGGCATCGGGGCTTCCAGGATGTCAGCGCGGGCAGCGGCATCGACGCGGCGCTGGCGACCTTGGGCGTGGCTTACGCCGATTATGATCGCGATGGCGACCTGGACTTGGTGACGGGGAACTGGAACAGCGGCTATCGGCTGTATCAGAATCAGGGCAGTGGCAATCGCTGGCTATCCCTGGATTTGCGCGGGAGCGCTGACGTGAATCACGATGCGGTGGGGACGCAGGTCTATGTGACGAGTGGCGCTGGCATCGAGCAGTTGCAGACGGTCAGCATCGGCGCCGGGTTGGGCGGCAATAATCAGTTGGAACTGCATTTTGGCTTGGGGGATGCGGCGGCGGCCGATCTGCGCATCGTCTGGAGCAATGGCTTAGAATGCGGATTTGAGGCGGTGCCGGCGAATCAGCGTTTGACTCTGGTCTATGGCGTGACGGCCGGTTGCGGATGAGATTTTACCGCAGCCGCTCGCAATTCATGACGGCTCACACAAATTGAACAGGCCGATCAAATTCGCAAGTTGTAGGGGCGGGTCGCCCCTACACACATCCCGCATGTTTAGCGGACATCCGTCTTGTAAGGCACGACATCGCAAGTAGTTTGATACCAGGTGAGCATGCGCTCGCGCAATTCGGCGAGGATGTCTGCGTAAGCCGGATCGTCAATGCGGTTGTCCAACTCGCCCGGGTCGTCTTTCAAGTCGTAAAGTTCATCGGTCTCGTAAAGCCGGCGCACGTATTTGTAGTCCTGCGTGCGGCACATGGTCGCTTTGCTGTGCTCGCCGTCTTCACTGCCTTGCAATTGCACCCGGGGCCAGTAGAGACCCTCGGGATCGTAGAATGAAGGGCTGTCCTTCTCCATCGCCTGTTCTTCGCCGATTCGACGACCGCCCTCGCAGAAGACGGCATCGCGATGCTGGTCGGTCGCGCTGGCGATCAGCGGCGCAAGCGAACGGCCAAAGTGGTCGTAGCCGGGGTCAATGCCCGCCCATTCGTAGGCGGTGGCGGTGAAATCGATGAGCTCGACCAGGTTATCGCGGATGCCGGGCTGGATGGGCTGGTCGGCCGGCGGCTTGACGACGAGGGGGACGCGCGTCAGGCAATCCTCGAAGGTGTTCTGCGTCTTCTCGACCAAGCCGTAATCGCCGGTGAAATCCCCGTGATCGGAGAAAAAGAAGATGGCGCTGTCCTCATAGATGCCGCGTTCTTTGAGGGCATTGACCACCTTGCCGAACTGGGCGTCGACGCGGGCGCACATGCCATAATAGACGGCGCGCAGTTCGGTGAAGCGCTCTTCGCTCCAGTTTTGCAGGCCCTGTCGCTCGTAAATGCCCGCGACGAGTCCGGGCTTCTTGGACCAATCCGGCGTCGGGTAGCGCGGCGGGATAAGCCCGCGGTCGATCTGGCTGAACCAGGGGTCTTCGACGCCGTAGGGCGGGTGCGGATAGCCCAGCGGCAGGTAGATGCAGAGCGGCTGATCGGGCGAGGCGTTGCGTATCTGGTCGATGGCGCCATCGACCATCGCCCAGTCGTTGTCGTAGTAGACTTCGCCGGGCGCAGTGTCGAGCTGGCCAGCGAAGAAGGAATAATAATTATCGCCGTCGGGATCGCCCCGCCATTCATCGGCGCGGTGCAGGTTGGGACGAAGTTCACGCTGCGCTTCGTATTTGACATCGCAATAATCGGCGAAACCGTTCTGGCGCGGGACGAGGTCGTTCTTGCCGCCCCAGAAGACGAAGTAACCGGCGTCCTTGAGGATTTTGAGCAGGACGGGCTCATCGGGCTGGAGCATGTGGAACATGGTGCGGTGGCCGCGGACGTGCGGATACCAGCCGGTCATGAAGGAGCAGCGGCTGGGCGTGCAGACGGGATTTTGGCAGAAGGCCTGGCGGAAGGAGACGGCGTCGTCTTTGATGATTTCGTCGAGGTTGGGCGTGACGGCGGCCCGGTTGCCGAGGTGGCGCATGACATCGCCGCGCCACTGATCGGGATTGAAGATGATGATGTGAGGCTGCTTAGGCATGGCAGGTCTCCATGGGCGCGCGGTCCCTCTAGGCCACCACCCAGTCTTCAATCGGCAAGTCGGGCAGGCGCGTGAAACCGCGTACGTCGTGTGTTACCACAGTGAGGTCATTTGCCATTGCGATAGCCGCAATCTGCATATCGGCGACGCCCATAAGCTGCCCTCTGTCTCTTAACCGGGCGTGTATTCGGCCATAAACGTCTGCCGCCATGTCATCAAAAGGCAGACTAGGGAAGTACGAAAAAAACTCGTCCTGCTCTTGCCGATACCGCGCGGACGCGTGTCGACGGTACGAACCGGCATATATCTCGGCTTTGGAAATCGCGCTGACGGAAATGCCAAACTCTTGATGCCGCAGGAGCATTCTATCGAATAGCTGCGGATATTTTCTGTTGATGCAATAAATGCAGATGTTCGTATCGAGCAGGTATCTCATCCGGCGTCAGAACACATACTTCCAGACACCGTGATCGACTTCCCGCATCACAATCAGTTGCGGGTCATCCTCAAAGGTGCCAAAGCCTAATTCGTCAGCCATCCACGCCGGCATGCGGCGGTAAAACTCCAACTCGATTTCCCGGGGCAACTGCTTCAAGCCTTCCCGCGTCAGCGGCAATGTTTGATTGTGCTCCTCACAGAAAGCATAGAAGTCGGCGTCGGCTTTACAAGCGCCATTCTGATGGACAGTCCAATTGAGCGCTTTGCGCTTGTGCATTGTCGCACTGCTTTCAATTTCCTATCGTGCAATCATCCTAGCGAAAGCTGCGCGATCTGTCAAACCTAACCGTGCCAGTGCTTACAGCAAATCCCCCGGCAGCGGGCAGAACTTCACATCGTAGCCGAAGGCTCGCGGACCGACGACCGCCAGCGCTTCCGGCGTCTTGAGCTCCTTTGGCGCGGGCATAGCCAATACCGCCACGCGCAATCCGTAACGCAGGGACTCGGTGCCGATGGGTTCGCCGTCGTCGAGCGTGACGAGCGTGATCAGATCGGGCACAGCGCAAAGGACGTTGCCGTTGTCCCGGGCGATCAGGTTTTCGTTTTGAAAGTCAATCTCTAGCTGACGCTCAAAGTTGTCGAAGGCGCTGATTTTCAGTTGGCCGCGGGCGAAGCCAGCCACAGTGCGGCGCTCGACATCGATGATCTTGCCGGTGAAGAGGACCTTGCCCCTGCAGAGCGTGGCGATGGTCTCGGCCGGTTCGATGCTGCGAGCGCGGCAATCGAGCACGGTCTCGCCGATGCGTTTCGCCAGGCTGACGGTGCCGCGGATGATGGTCGCTTTCAGTTCGGCGCCGGTCATCACCGGCATGACGAGAGCAGCGGAGCCACCCATCTCGATGGTCAGGCTGCGGGCGAAATCCTCCGCTTGCTTGGCTGAGCCGATGCGCGTGAAAATAGTGACATTGTCGTGGGCGTCAGCGAGGACGAAGGGGGCGGGCGCGACGCCGTAGATCATGAAGGTGTCCATTTGCAGCTCGGGGAAGGCTCTTCCCATGCCATCGCCATCGACGACCGGCAAGCCCAGCTGGAGGGCGGCGACCATAGGACCGAGAGCGTTGCCGCCGCCGATCTCGCCGATGACAATGGCGTAGATTTTCCGGCGCAGGTGGTCTTCCAGGGCGCGGACGGCGGTCTTGATCTCGTGGCCCGCTTGCAGTTTTTCGTTGCTGACGGTGGGCGCGCCCATGCCGCCGACAGCGCAGACCAGGGCGCCATTGGGCACAGCGTCAGCCTGGATGATGGGGACGGCTCCGCCCTGCCGCCGGAGTTCCTTTTCCAGGCGCAGGCGGTTGAGATAGGTGCTGCCACCACCACCGGTGCCGAGGATTCCGGCGCCGATAGCGATCGCTTGGGTGTCGTCGAGTGTGACCTGGCGCATCATGAATGGAAACGCTCCTCTACCGGAATATAGTCGATATCGTAGCCGAAGTAACGCGGATGCACGAGTGCCAGCGCGGCCGGTTCGCGCCACTGTGGAGCGCAGGGAATAGCGATAACAGCGACGCGCATGCCGTAGCGCAGCCCTTCGGTGGTGATGGGCTTGGCGGTTTCGCCATCGAGGACGGCGATGAGGTCGGGCGTGGTGGCGATGTATCGGCCGTCGAGGCGGACTACGAGATGTTCGTTCTGAAAATCGAGCCGCAGATCTTGCCCGGCGAAGTCGCCAGAGCCACTCATACTGGCTTTGCCTCGCGCGAAGCCGGCGACGACGCGCCGATCGACATCCGTGATTTTGCCGCGGAAAAGAAGAAAGCCGGCGACGAACCGGCAGAGGGCGGCGACTGGATTCTTCTCGTGAAGGCGAGCCTGGCGCAAGGTCGCCCCGATTTCCTCCGCGAGCGTGATAGTGCCCTGAATGGCCGCATGTTTGAGTTGAGCCACTCTTGCCGAATAGAGGGCAATGGCGCAGGTGGCGCCCATGTGCATGACGCAGCTTCGCGAGAAAGTCTCCACCCAGCGGTTGCTTATGGCATTGATCAGCAGGGTGTTTCCGCGTTCATCGGACATGACGAAGGGGCTGGCGCTGATGCCGTGCGCGGTCAGGACGGTCATTTGGATTTCGGGGAAGGCGCGGCCCATGCCATCGCAATCGACGACCGGGATGCCCAGGCGGGCGGCGATGTAAATAGGACGGATCGAGTTCATGCCGCCGGCTTCGATGCTCATGGTGGCGCGGGGAGCGCGTCCTATGAATTTGCCCAGGGTCTCGTAGACGCGGAGGATATCATCGCCAGCGGGCAGCTTTTCCCCGAGGACGGTTGGCGCGCCCATGCCGGCCACCGGCAAAACCAAGTCCTCATCAGCGAGTTCATCGAGGGTATAGAGTTGCACGGGTCCGTAACGACGGATGGCTTCGCGCGCCATCAATTTGCCGATGTAGGGATCGCTGCCGCCGCCGGAACCTAATACCGCGGCGCCGATAGCTATGTCTTCGATATTCGCTTCGTCGAGCAGCCGCATCAAGCGCCTCGGTAGCGCTGCTCCACCGGCACATAATCGACATCGTAGCCGAAGTAGCGCGGGTGAGCGAGTTCCAGCGCGGCTGGCTCCCGCCATTGCGGCGCGCAGGGAAAGGCGATGACGGCCACGCGCATGCCATAGCGCAGCGCTTCCGTAGTGATAGGCTCGCCGGTTTCGCTGTCGAGCACGGCGATCAGGTCGGGCACGGTGGCGGCGAACTCGCCATCAATGCGGACGGCCAGATGTTCATTTTGGAATTCCAGCAGAAGATCTTGTCCAGCGAAGTCGCCGCTGCCAGCCATTTTGGCATCGCCGCGGTTCCAGCCGCCTTCGATGCGCCGGTCGACATCGGTGATTTTGCCGCGGAAGAGCAGAAAGCCGCCGACGGCTTGGCGCACGGCGTCGACGGGATTGGCTTCTTGGCTGCGAGCCTGGCGCACGGTCTTGCCGATGTCTTCGGCGAGGGTGATAGTGCCGTGAATTGCGGCTTCTTTCAGTTGGCCGACCGTGGCGGAATAGAGGGCGATCATGCCTTCGGCGCCCATGTGCACGACGCAGGAGCGGGCGAATGTCTCCACCCAATGGTTGCTGACCGTGTCCATGAGCAGCACATTGCCGCGTTCGTCGGACATGGCGAAGGGGCTGGCGGTGATGCCGTGGGCGGTGAAGATGGTCATTTGGATTTCGGGAAAGGCGCGCCCCATGCCATCGCAATCGACCATGGGGATGCGCAGGCGGGCGGCGACGTAGATCGGCATGACCGAGTTGAGGCCTCCCGCTTCAATGCTCATGGTGCCGCGCGGTTCGCGACCGGAGTATTTGCCTAACGCCTTGAAAGCGCGGATCATGTCGTCGCCGGCCGGCAGTTTCTCCACGATGACGATGGGCGCGCCCATGCCGGCAGCGGGCACGATCAGGTCGTCGTCATCCAGTTCGTCGAGGGTATAGAGTTCGACGGGACCGTACTGGCGCACCGCTTCGCGGGCCATCAACTTGCCGACGTAGGGATCGCCCCCGCCGCCCGTGCCCAGCACAGCTGCGCCGAGGGCGATA
This sequence comes from Chloroflexota bacterium, assembly GCA_011523735.1. Lineage (GTDB taxonomy): Bacteria > Chloroflexota > Anaerolineae > Aggregatilineales > Phototrophicaceae > UBA6055. The sequence continues at coordinate 3,933 of WTGB01000032.1, read as the reverse complement.
TCTTCGATTTGCTCTTCGTATAGGAGTCGCATTAGTTGGCTCCATAGGTTTCTTCGACCGGCACATAGTCGGTGTCATAGCCGAAATAGGCGGGACCGACGATCTCGAGCCCTTTGGCGCTGCGCCATTTCTCGTCGCAGGGGATGGCGATGATGGCGACGCGGAAGCCATAGCGCAGCCCTTCGGTGGTGATGGGTTCGCCAGTATCGACATCCAGGACAGCCAGCAGATCGGGCACGGTCACTTTGAATTCGCCATCGATGCGGGCGGCCAGGTGTTCATTCTGGAAGCTGAGTTGCAGCTTCTGCCCGGCGTATTCGTCGATGCCATCGATGAAAGCATCGCCTTTGGCGAAGCCGGCTTCGGTGCGGCGCTCCACATCGCCGATCTTGCCTTTGAAGATCAGATAACCGCCAACCGCTTCCCGAATCGTTTCCACCGGCTCGTCTTCTTCCAGGCGAGCGCGGCGCACGACCTTGCCGATTTCTTCCGCCAGAGTAATCGTGCCCGGGATGGCGGCTTCGCGCAGTTGGGCGGCGGTGGCGGCGTAGAGAGCGATCATAGCCATGGCGCCCATGTTGACGGTGACGCTGCGGGCGAAGGTCTCCGTCCAGACGTTGCTGATGGTCTCCATGAGCACGGTATTGCCGCGTTCATCAGACATGGCGAAGGGCGTCGATGAGATGCCGTGAATGGTGTGGGTGACCATCTGCAATTCGGGGAAGGCGCGGCCCATGCCATCGCAATCGACCATAGGCACGCGCAGGCGAGCGGCGCAGTAGATAGGCACGACGGAGTTGAGCCCGCCAGCTTCGATGCTCATGGTGGCTTTGACCGGTTTGCCAATGTACTTGCCGACGGAGAGGAAAGCGTTGACGATGTCATCGCCGTTGGGCATCTTTTCGACCATGACCGTCGGCGCGCCCATCATGGCGGTAGGCACGACCAGGTCGTCGTCAGCGAGTTCGTCGAGGGTGTAGAGCTCGACCGGACCATAATCCCGAATCGCTTGGCGCGCCATGAGTTTGCCGATGTAGGGGTCGCCACCGCCGCCCGTGCCCAGCACAGCCGCGCCGAGGGCGAGATCTTCGAGGACGGATTCGTCAATGATGCGCATGATTAAGCCTCCACCAAGTCGCCGATGGCTTTGACCATGATGCGGGTGGCGTTGCCGGGCAGATAAGCCAGCGGCACTTCTTCGACATCGACGATTTCGATGCTGTCGGCATTTGCGCCGGCGTTGACTGCGCGGTCGCTGGCTTCAGCTTTGGCTTGATCGAGCGCTTCATCGCGGCTGAGCTCGGCGAGGGAGAAGATGCGGTCGCATTCGCCGCCGACCTGGGCGATGGCGGCGCCGATGGCATTGGCGACCGGGAAATGATCCGGTTTGATGATTTCGGATGCGCCTTCGATTTCGTCCGTGACCAGGATGCTGCCGCCGCCGACTACGATGACCGGGACCGGCGTCGCGCTGGTTTTCATGCGGTCGACGGCGATGGCGATCATCTCCATGATGCGTGCTTTTACCGCGTCCACCAATCCCGCATCGAGATGGCTGACCGCGTCTGCGTCGCCTATATCTTCCGTGCCGCCGGCCACAATGACATCGGTGGCGGTCAGGATGTCGCCGCCGAAGACCAGCGCCTTTTCCGTCAGCTCGTAGCCGACGCTGCGCGGACCAACTTTCAATGGATTGGACGCGATCAAGCTGCCGCCGCCCAAACCAATCGAGTAGGTATCGGGCATGCGGAAGTTGGTGCGGACGCCGCCAATATCCACCGCCAGCGCCGCCACCCGCGGGAAGCCATGCTGCAAGACGCCGATATCAGTGGTGGTGCCGCCGACGTCCACGACGATGGCATCGCGCAAGCCACTGAGGAAAGCGGCGCCGCGCATGCTATTGGTGGGACCGGAGGCGAAAGTGAGGACGGGATATTCTTTGGCGAAGTCGGCGTTCATCAGCGTGCCGTCATTCTGGCTGATGTAGAAGGGCGCCGTGATTTGCAGTTCATCGAGCGCCGCTTTGAAGCCGTCGACCGTGCGCGCGGCCAGCTGCCGCAAGCAGGAGTTCATGATGGCGGCGTTCTCCCGCTCGAGCAAGCCGATGCGCCCGATCTCGCTGGAGAGCGTGATATTGGCATCGGGGATGACCTCGCGGACGATATCGGCGCTTTGCTCTTCGAAGGTGGCGTTAACCGGGGAAAAGACCGACGAGATGGCGATGGCGTTCAAGCCGGCATCGCGGATCTTCTTGGCGATGTCGCGGACTTCATCGGGCTGATAGGCGGAGATTTCGCGGCCGTCAAATTCGTGCCCGCCATGCGCCAGATGGGCATTGCCACCCACCATATCCCGCAAGTCATCGGGCCAATCGACCATGGGCGGCAGGCAGACAGTCGCGGGCAAGCCGAGGCGAATGCAAGCGGTCGGCGTCAGATGTTTGCGCTCGACGACGGCGTTGGTGAAGTGGGTCGTGCCGATCATGACGCCATCGATGTTGGCTGCCTCGATGCCGGAGTCGGCGATCACCTGGCGCAGCGCCGTCGCGATGCCCTCCGATACGTTGGCGGTAGTCGGTGTTTTGGTCGAGCTGATGACCTCCGCGCCGTCCATCAAGACGGCATCGGTATTGGTGCCGCCGACATCTACTCCGATTCTCATTTGCGATCTCCTTATCTACGACAGGTCGTGGTATAGCGGTGGCGCTAATGCCACCATTGATACTGCGGATTTCCGATATTTGCGAGTATAACCGGCAAGCCAAATTGGAAGCTATCGTCGGGATTGATGATATTGAGCAGGTCCAACTGGATTTCCAGGCAGGCTCGCTCCGCTTCCAAACCATAATAGATCTGCCCGGCTTCAAATTGGCGCACATGACAGGCGTCATGGACAATGATGCCAGCCAGCCAGATAGGACCGACCTCAACATGCTTGGGGCTGATATTAAATGTCCGGTGCTGCACCCATACGCCCGTGCCATAAGCCTCCGTGACCGCTTTGATTTTGTCCAGCCCGGCATCGGCATAGGCATACCAACCCGGCGCGCGCTCCTGCAACAGGTCAAGCGCTTCCTGAATTTCAGCTACAAAGTCTCCCGAGCCTTCGATGGCGATCCCCAGATGTTCGCATTGCCTATTCTGATATGCCCAATAGCCGTTTACCCATTCCTGGTCGCTGCTGCATTGCCAATCGAGGTAGCAACAATTATCGACGACGGCGGGTGTGCCGCTCACCGGCTGCCGGGCGATTTCTTGCCTGGCTGATGCGCCGACCGGGCATTCGTTGACTTGGTATGCCCAATACCCGTCTACCCATTCCTGGTCGCTGCTGCATTGGCGATTCACGAAGCAGCAATTGTCGATGTCCGCTGGTCCGGCTTCGACGCGTGAATAACCGACCCAATCCGCCAGCCACAGTTCCTTTCCGCTTCGGTGGATTTGCAGCCACCTGCCTCGCGAGCCGCTGACATGCAGGATGGCGCCCGCCGGCGCGATTTCAAAGATCCCGTCAATGAGGCTGGGACCGACGCGCAAGTTGGTATTCCAATTTAGGCGAATGGAATAGCCTTCCGCCAATGTGACAGCGCCTAGCAGGCAGAGAGCGAAAAACGCTGCGGCGACCTTGCTTTTCATGCTGGAATTCCTCTACCAAGCGCCGGCTTGCGCGGCTCGCCATCTCCCATTTAAGTCGTCATCAGCCAATACTTAACCTTTGTGAACTTTTGCAGAAAATGCATTAGTTGCCAATACTCCTAACGTCCTCGTCGAACTATTAGAAAAAATCGAATAGTTGCCCTTCTTTCATAGTTTCCCTCTGTGCCCTCTGTGTCCTCAGTAAAACCAAGCAAGTCATGCGAAAACAATCTCGCGAAGAAAGCTCCCCCTCTCCCCTTGTGGGCTGAGGAGCGGACACCTTTCAAAACTGTGTTCT
>WTGB01000157.1 GCA_011523735.1 Chloroflexota bacterium | reverse complement strand
CGAAAACAGTTGTACCCTCCGGGGTACCGTGGGTTCGAATCCCACCCTCTCCGCTAATCCACTCGCGGCGGGCAGGCAAGAATCTCCCACCTGCCCGTGAAAACTGGCGCGAACGCTACTGGTCGCCCATTTGCATCATCATCAACAGCGGGAAGACGAAGGCATCTTCCGGGATCTCAACAACAACCGGTTCACCGAACTCTGACAGATCAACGCTCATATCCATGACAACCGCCGCGTCAGTTGCCTGGCTATCATCTTCGAATGCCATCGACATATCAAGCGACATTTCCGTTCGATAAGTATAGAGATTGTCCAATCCGATGTACTGCCTCACATAGAACTCCCTGACGTCGATCCCTTCAATGAGTTCGCTCGCCATCTGCGGATCGTCCAAATCATCGGAAGCAGCGACCAGTTCTTCAACGCTCACCAGCGAAAAGAGTATGTCCAAGTCGATGTCCGTCTCAAATACCGCCACTGCAACACCATTCACTTCGCTGTCCGGCAGACGTGTTACGGTCATAGCGGCCGCTCCCGCTGCCTCCATGTCGCTCACATCGGTCGCGGGCATGGCCCCGGATTCTTCGAGCAATTCGCCGATAGCGCCGTTAAGGTCAACGCCGAATGCCTCCATTCCGGTCATCGGCTCGCCTGTCAGCGCCTCCAAAGCCTCAGCGCCGATGAGCACAATCCCGTCTTTCATCTGCAAACTAAGCTCCATATCGAAGTCTTCTTCGCCAGAAGCGCCTTGCACATTGAACCACAGATCAGCCTCTAGTGATGTGAGCAACAACTCGATCAGCGCGCTCGCATCAGCCTCCGACATGTTTTCACTCATTTCGTTCGCAGCCCGTAACGCCTCATCGCCTAGCGACAGCGCGCCGCCAGCTTGCCCCGCCAATTGCATCGCCTCGTCGCCGCTGACAGCAAAACTCATATCCATCAGGAAGGCGAAGGAATTGAGGCTGTTCATCACGCTTTCGTTGTCGAGCAAAATCTGGCAATCCGTCTCAGGCAAGTCTCCGCAGAGAACTGCCCGATCCGTAGAATCCGCTTGCGCGCCAGCAAGCGACACCAGCATGATTGCCAATAGCGCCAATATCACACGCATCTTCAACATCGTTTCTCCTTCTCGTCCCAACGTTTACAATTCTAGTATAGCGTAGAATCCGTCCTCTTTTCCCCCCAAATAATTGGGGGGCGCTGCATATTTCGATGCCGCTTTGAATGTCCTTGAGCCGCAAACTGGCAAGAACGCAGACTCATCAGCCGGCTCAATTCTGATATACTCGGCAGACTCCCGCCACAGTGGATGCGCGAGGAATCATGAAGACCATCACTGTATTCGGCAGTGCGCAGGTCAAACAAGACAGCCCGGATTACCAAGAGACCGAACGGATCGGCCGAGGTTTGGCGCAGGCTGGTTTCACGGTGATGAGCGGCGGTTACCGCGGCGTCATGGAAGCCATCAGCCGAGGCGCCCATTCTGCCAGCGGGCATGTCATCGGCGTCACTACCGATCAGATCGGTCTGCAATTCAATGTCAACCCTAATTCCTATCTCGATGATGTCATTAACTTTGCCGATCTGCGCGACCGCCTTCATTACATGGTCCAGCATGCCGACGGCTATCTGGCAATGCCCGGTGGGATCGGTACCCTGCATGAAATCGCCGAGACCTGGGAATTGATGCGCGTCGGCGGCATTCCAAGCCGGCCTTTCATGTGCTACGGTCGCATGTGGGCAAACATCATTGGTCAGCTTCAAGACAGCGCCTACCTGGGAGATGGCTATCACGGCATGATCGCATTTGCTGATAGTCCGGCCGCTGTACTTGAATACTTCGCGCGAATAGCGCCGCCTAGGCCGGGCTAAGGCGCAAATCGAGTACAATAGGTAATAGTCTCTGCTGTATTAAGGGAGAAATCCGCCTGTGCCGCACCGCCTGAAGCTCCTTTTAGCCTGTGCATTTCTTTGCTGTAGCCTGTACACGGGCGCCCAGGACAGCCCCAACGTCTCCGACGCAAATCCACAGCCGCTCAGAATTTGGCTCCCGGCGCCGTTGATATCCGACGAATCAAGCGACGCTTTTCAATTGCTCAGCGAGCACACTGCCGAATTTATCGCGAATAACGAAATCGGTGTGCAATTTCGCATCAAGGACGTCGGAAAAATCGGTGGCATCATGGCTACCATCCGCGCAGGCAAGGAAGTAGCGCCTGGCGCTTTGCCCGACGTGACTTTGATCCGTCGGCGCGATTTGACGCCAACGCAAGCCAGCGAGTATCTGCAGTCGCTCGAGACGCTCTTTTCATCATCTGTACTCAACGACTTGGCTGGCGGGATTGATTTCGGTCAGATTCCGCTAGAAGACGAAAGAACGCTTTTCGGCTTGCCATACCTCTTCGATATGCTAATTGCGGTACATGCGCAGCCACTTGTAAAGACCGGGGCAGGTCTCAGTTTTAATGATGTCCTGGCCAACGAAGCCAATTTCCTGTTTCCGGCGGCGCGCGTCAGCGGCTTGAACCAGACCTTCTATCTACAGTATCTAGCGGCCGGCGGCTCCATCCCCAGCGATGGCCTCATGGCGATTAACGAAGGAGCGCTGCAAAAGGTACTGCAATTCTACGAAGACCTCTTAAGAAACGGCTTGATCTCGCCGGATGTCCTGACCTATCAATCGCCGGCGTCATATCTCAACGACTTCATCAATCGCGACGATCGCCTACAGTTGGCGATATTCTCCGTAAGCGATTACCTCACTATGATCCAACAGCAGGAGGCTGCCTTGCTGGCAACCGAGATCCCCACCGTCGATGCGAATGCCTCGTCTATCCTGAATGGCTGGCTTTGGATCCTTGTCACGCCCGACCGGAATCGCCAGGCATTGGCGGCGCGCTTCATCGAATGGATGATGGAACCGGCTTTCCACGCGGATTTTGCTCGAGCGCTTTATCACTTGCCCTCGCAGCCCGCTATTCTATCGGATAGCCTGCCGCCCGATACCGATGTGAATTTCTTCGCCCAATTGCTGGCGAGTTCCGTACTGCCTCTGCCAGAAGGCGAAGCTGGCCCCGCCCCGCGTCTGATGCAGGAAGCGCTGAAGCATGTCCTGCACGGGGATGCCACCGCGTCCCAGGCCACCCAGGACGCGCTCAGCCAGTTAGCCGAACGCTAGGCGCCCAGCGATTTCTGATAGAAACGGTGTGTCTTGTAGATCTTGCCTCCCAGGCTAAGGCTAATCTTTATCAACGGATTCGTCTCGAGGATCCAGCCAGAATCCAAATAATCATAACGCGAAGGCAGCAGCGCCTTCATCACCTCAAGCAGCATCGCCAGTTCGACGCCTTTGTTGCGGTGTTCCTTCTTGACGCCCATCAACGGCATCCGCACACCGCGGATCGACTTCCGCACCTTCCAATGCCAGGCGACCTGCGCCATAGTCCAAATCTCCGGCACACCGGGGCGAGGATAAGCGCGGCTCAGAGCCTCGTTGAAATTCGGTATCGTCAGTGCGAAGCCGACCGGCTCATCGGCGATCTCGGCGAAGAAAGCTAAATCCGACTCAACCAACATGCCCAGGTCAGCGACAAGCGCCTGCAACTCCTCATCATTCATCGGGATGAAGCCCCAATTCTTCTCCCAAGCCGCGTTGTAAATCTCCTGAAATCGTTCGAATTCAGCTTTCTTATCGCGGGCATTCATATTGCGCACGGTGATGCCGCTGCGCTGGGCTGCCCGGCCTACGAGTCTTTCGAGCCGCTCCAAGGAATTGCTGGCTTCGATTGTCGCGCGATCTTGGTAAATGCAATGCACGTCCATAACCTTCTCGAAGCCGGCGCCCTCGACCAGATTCTGATACCAGGGAGGATTGTAGGGCATCATAATCACCGGCTGGCTGAAGTTATCGACCAGCAAGCCGCATTCTTCATTGGTCGTGAAGCTCGCCGGACCCCGTATCGCCTCCACGCCACGCCCGCGCAGCCACTCCGCCGCGGCATCAAGCAAGCCGCTCGCGACTTCTTGCTCAGCGACCGACTCAAACAAGCCGAAAAAGCCGATGTTTTCGCCCTGATAGCGATTGTGCTCGTGATTGACAAAGGCCGCGACCGTACCGACTATTTGACCGCCACGCCAGGCGGCGAAGTACTCCCCGTCCATGTATTTCCAGGCCGGATGCTTCGCCTTGTCCAGCAACTGTCGGCGCATCGACACGAGGTTCGGCACCCAGTTCGGGTCCTCAGCATAGTGCTGCCAGGGAAACTCGAAAAAGGCGCTGAAATCACTGCGGTTGGCTAGCTGTCTTATGTCTACCAAGCTGTCGCCTCACCTTCTACTCGCCGCCCATTTTACCGCGCCGCGGATTAAAATCGCCTTGACACCCGTCATCCGCGCTGATAGTATACCAACAGTCATTCCGTAGTAGCTCAATTGGCAGAGCGGGCGGCTGTTAACCGCTAGGTTCTTGGTTCAAGTCCAAGCTACGGAGCCTGCCAGATGCCCCGCCGCCAGGGGCATTTTTCCTTCAGCGATTCAACTCATAAATCAAACGCAAACCGTCCAGCGTCAATTCCGGCGCGACAGCATCGATCAACCTGATATGTTCTTTGAAGGTCCGCGCCAATCCGCCAGTTGCGATGACTTGCGTCGCCGGTGAATCCAACTGCGCCATTATGCGGCCCAACAGCGCTTCAATCATGCCAACATAACCCCAGAATATGCCCGACTGCATCGCATGAATCGTGTTGCGCCCGATAGGCGAAGGCGGCGGCACCAACTCCACCTTGTGCAACTGAGCGGCGCGGCTGACCAGCGCGTCATGCGCCAGGCCGATTCCCGGCGCGAGGGCGCCGCCAATGTATTCCCTCTCCGCCGAAAGCACATCGAAGTTTGTCGATGTGCCGAAGTCCACGCTGACAGCTGGCGCGCCAAATTGCTGTGAAAGCGCTACCGCATTGCACAAGCGGTCGGCGCCGGCTTGCTCTGGTATATCAATCGCAATTTTGATGCCCAGGTTGGTTTTGCTGCTCACATTCAAGGGCTCAAGTCTCAGGTAGCGCCGCGATAGATCCTGGAAAGTCGCTGTCAAAGCCGGCACGACGCTGCTCATGCATACCGCCGATACCGCGCCAAAATCGACCTCCGCCGTATTCAGGAAGTTGCGCAGCAGAACAGCGTATTCGTCAGTCATCTTCGCCGCGACTGTGCGCGCCCGCCAAGACAAACGCCAGGCGTCGCCATCCCAAAGCCCCAAGTGGATATTGGTATTGCCGATGTCAATAGCCAGCAACATATTCCTCTCCACAACTCCAGTCTATCGTCGCCTCGCCCGCGAGGATGCTGAGGCAAAGTCAAAGCGCCGCTCAAGAGTCCTGCGATTGGCTGACGATCTTTACTGCCTTCACCCAGTCTAAGCTATACTATATTAGACTCTGAATCGTCACGACACAACCAGGTTGGCAAGGCTCCAGCCATGCAGGTGCGCCAGGCGACAATCGATGACACGCAAAAGATCGTGCGGTTGCACACCGCGCGCGTACCGATTTGGCAGCGGCTTAATGCCCTGAGTCAGGTCGAAAACTTGCCCTACGAAGATTTGACGATTTACGAACGCTGGCTGCATGGCGGCGCCTGGATGTCGCTGGAAACCGGCGCCATCTGGCTCAGTCATCTACTCAGCGGCAGCGGCTTCGCCTATGTTCTCGAAGACAAAGAGCGCATCCTCGCCTACGCCGAAGCCTTCATTAACCGGGAACTGACTCCGATGGGCGCGCACCTGCATTTGGCGAACTGGCTTGTCGCCGAAGAGTCCAGCGATGATGACCGTCTCGCGCTCGCCGATGCCATACTGCGCGACGCCCGTGGACCCGGCCGCCTGTCGGTCGACTATCCCGCCTATGATCAAGACCTGGCGACGGCATACCGCAAATACTTCGGCACGGCTGAGGCTTTCCGGCTGACGCGCTATGCCTTGCACGCTCAGATCGGCCAAAGCTTTTACAAAAGCCAGGACTTCGACAAAGTCGACGCCAGCATGATCGAGGACTGGGCGCTGGCTGTGGGCCGCCTCACCAGTCCACGCGCGCTCTGGGAGGCCGAATGGATCGAACACTGGAGCGGCATCCCACAGATTATCGAGCGGGCAAAACACCGTCAGTATGTCAATGCCTCCGGGCATGAGGCGCTCGTCTGCTTCCATCAGCAACTGTACAACGAGCGCAACGCCGATGTTTACTGCTGGTCCCCGCGTAATTTGAGCACGCAACTTCTAGTCGCCATTCGCGACATGGGGCACCGTCTCGGCTTCCGCACCTTGACCCTGGCCCTGCCCGATTTCTCCGCCAAGCTCTTGCCCGCCGATACTGCCGCCGATCCCAACGAGCAGGTCATCGCCACAGCCAAGGTCTGACGCTTGCAGCCGCGCTTGGACGCCGAAAACCTCATAGCGCGCCACTCAGGCTTTGCCCGCGCTGAGCTTCGCGCTATCATCTCGGCAACATGCCACTCAAACGGGAAAGTAATATGCAATCGAAAATGGACATCGCCGATTGGCTCGATGAGCATCAGACACACTTCACCGCTATGGCGGACGAGATCTGGGACAATCCCGAACTGCAGTTTGTGGAATTCAAAGCCTCCAAACTGCAAGCCGACTTCCTCGAAGCGGAAGGCTTTCGTATCACTTGGGACCTGGGCGGATGCAGCACCGCTTTCGCGGCCGAGTGGGGCGCCGGCAAGCCGATTATCGCCTTCGCCGGGGAGTACGATGCCCTGCCCGGCTTATCGCAGAAAGATCAGAACAGCCCCGATCCAATTAGCTCAGGCGAAGCGGGTCACGGCTGCGGCCATAATCTGCTCGGCAGCGGCTGTCTGGCGGCGGCGGTTGCCTTCAAGCAGTGGCTGGAGCGCACAGGCAACGAAGGCACGGTCCGCTACTATGGCTGCCCGGCCGAAGAAGGCGGCAGCGGCAAAGTCTTCATGGGTCGCGCCGGCGCCTTTGATGATCTGGACGCCACCTTCAACTGGCATCCCTGGTATACCAACTCGGCCATGAAAGGCAGCCTGCTCAGCGTGAACCGCTATTACTTCCGCTTCAAGGGCAAATCCGCCCACGCCGCCGCCGATCCCTACTCCGGGCGCTCCGCCCTCGATGCTCTGGAACTGATGAACATCGGCGTCAACTACCTGCGTGAACACGTTACCGATGATGTGCGCTTGCACTACATCATCCTCAATGGCGGGTTGGCGCCCAATGTCGTGCCCGATTTCGCCGAGAGCTACTACTACGTCCGCGCCTACGATCCACAGAATCTGGAAGATGTCAGCCAGCGCGTCATTCGCATCGCCAAAGGCGCGGCTATGATGACCGACACCGAGGTCGACATCGTCTACAAATCCGGCTCGACCCGCGTCCTTTCCAACGAAACCCTCGCCGACTTGCAATACGACATCATGCGCCAGCTTGGCAGCATCGACTTCACGGCTGAGGAACAGGCCTACGCGGCTGAGATCAACAAGCGCTTCGGCGATGCCAACGTCAAGACGCTCATCGAGCGCTACGGCGTCGCGCCCAATGTCGCAGAGCAGCCGCTGATCGGCGATGTCTTCCCCAGCGCCGACAAAGATTACGTCTCGCCGGGCTCATCCGACATGGGCGATATGAGTTGGTACGCGCCTTGCAGCATGCTGCAAACCGCCACCTGGGCTAGCCGAGCGGCGGCGCATTCCTGGGGCGTTGTCGCCACCGGGCGGACATCCATCGGACACAAGGGTATGATGTACGCCGCCAAAGTCATGGCGCTCTCGGCGGCCGAGCTGGTGCTTTCTTCTGGCATATTAGAGAAGGCCCAGGCGGAGTTCCACGCGGCGATAGCGAGGACGCCCTACATCTGCCCGATTCCAGACGATGTCGGTCCGCCACAGCACAAGCACCCGCTGCGCTAACGACGAGGTGTACGTCGATGCGCATTCTCTTCTGGAATATCAAGCACGGCGGCGGATATCGTGCTGGAAAGATATCCGAGCAGATCCTTGATTGGAATCCGGACATCGTGGCTCTGGCCGAGTTTCGCGGCACTGCGCCAAGCAGGTCCATCGCCCAGAACCTGCATGATGCGGGGTACATACATCAACTGTCGACTATCTTCGACGACGAGCCCACCTGGAATGCGCTGTTTGTCGCAAGCCGCTTTGAAATCTCAAAGGCCTGCCTTGAAGGCACGCCCGAGCCAGATTACCTCTGGATGCCCGTCAAAGTACACACCAAACCGTCGCTTTACATCGGGGTCATTCTCGTACCACTAGGAAATCAATGGTACGAGTACCTGGACGCACTAGTAGGGGTTGCAAAAGACTGGCAACCGGGAGCTGGCGTCATCATCGGCGATACAAACTGCGCGCTTACCGGTCTCGATGAAGACACGGAGTATTCCGACGATTTCAGAGATCGTTTTATGACTCCTTTGATAGAACTGGGCTGGCGGGACGTATTTCGCAGTTTCCACCCGCACGTTGACGCTCCAACGTGGTACTCGTCATTTGGAAACGGATTCAGACTCGATCACGTGTATGTGAATGCCAAGTTGCAGGCGCATGTCGCTTCATGCGAATATGATTGGGGACGCACCTGGGAGCAAAAGAAACTGAGCGATCATGCTGCTATTCTCCTTGACCTCAAACTCCCAGATTGAGCGCTTAAGCTTCGACCAGCCGCTCATCGTAGCCCAGCGCGACCAGCCGCTCAAAAGCAGCCCAGGTCCGGGCGGGAATCTCCTGCGGCGCCTGAAAGCCATTCTCGCCGTAAACCTTGACCCGCTGAAAATCGCCGACGATGTGCTGAATGACCGCCTCGCGCGGCAGGTCGCCATTGAGATACTCGGCACATGAGAGCGGCGGCGATGTTACGATATAGTCTCCCTCACCCCATTGCTTGAGCGCGGTCGCCAGCACACGCCGCTCCATATAGGGCTTCTGTACCAGAATAAACGACTTGAAGCCCAGACCTATCGATTTGATTAGCTGCTGGCTATAGCGGAGATTCTCGCCAGTATTGGTCGAGCGCTTCTCAATGAGGATCTTGTCTCCCGGCACAGCCTCAGCCAGAGCAAGTCGCGCGAAGACCTCCGCCTCAGTCCCATCCCAGAAGACATTCAGCGCAACGTTTCGCTGTACGACGCCTCCAGAGAAAAGCAGGTAGGGCGCGTAGCCCGCCTGATACAATTCAATAGCGTATTCGGCGACGCGAATGTCGTGGCTGCCGAGCACGAGAATGCAGTCCGCCAGACGCAGCTCGTGGCCGACCAGCATATAGTCCCAGAGCCCTTGGACCAGCGCGTTGACATCGTGTTGGGAAATTGCGGGCATCAATATCTGGCAAACAGATAAAGAGCGCTAGCTGGGGGAAATGTCGGCGACGGGGATCTCAAAGCCAGGCAGGACGTCTTCGCCTGAAAGCATATCGTCTTCCTTAAGCATCGTAACGCCGCTTGCTGTGTGCACATCCACAATGCGCATATCCGGATATACAACCCAGATCACAGAGGCGCCTGCTTCAAGCAGTTGGTCAATCTTCAAACGAATATCAGCAGCCTCGTTGCTGGATGATATCACCTCAACTGCCAGATCCGGCATTACCGTCATAGGTTGGCGAGGCAGAGGCTGTGGCGCGGTGGACTTGCTCAAAAAGGACAAATCGAGACCTCGTACTGTGTCCTTGCCTTCACTATTTCGCTCTACTATGTACGGTGTATCGCCAACAGCAACTCGGCCGAGATCATTGTCATAAACGTACATGGCAAGTCTTGCATGCAATCGAGAGAGGATTTCCGTGTGTTCCGGATTGGGCATCGACATCTCAACGATTACTCCTCTCACGAGTTCGACAGCGCGGCCTTCATATTCTGGTCCTCCAACGATTTCAATGAACTTATCCGCGCCGATATACTGGCGTTCCATAACCATGGCTACATCACGTCCTTTTGCCTAACCAAACGTTAGAGCAACCTCATTGTACCAGGTTCTTCTTTAGTCACGAACTGTTTCAAAACCTGGAAGTCTTTCTCCAGCGTCTCCCGTTGGTTGGCGTTGTAGAGCGCCGCCGCCGGATGATACTGCGGCACGACCGACGCCTGTCCATAAGCGGTGCGCACTTTGATGACCTGCCCGTGAAGCTGGCTGATCTTCTGATTGGCCTGGAAAGCGCCGAAGCGCCGCAGGATAAACTCCATCGAGAAGCGCCCGAGCGTGGCGATAACTTTGGGCTGGATGATGCCGATCTGCCGTTCGAGAAAAGGCGCGTACAAGTCGATCTCTGTCTTCAACGGATCGCGGTTGTTAGGCGGGCGATCCTTGACGATGTTGGTCACGTAGACATCCTGGCGATCAAGGTCGATGGATTCCAGCAGTTCGTCCAGAACGCGACCGGAGGCGCCGCAGAATGGACGGCCCGTCTCCGCTTCGTTCTTGCCCGGCGCCTCGCCAATGAACATGATATCGGCATGGTGGCTGCCTTGCCCGATGACCGGGAAGTAGTTATTGCGCTGGCGATATTCATATAACGGCGACTCCTTGAGGTTGACCAACTCGTCCCTGATGGCGCGCAGTTGCTCGGTCCGGTCAGTTGACATGCTTGTCCCGCTTTCTCCCGTCAACACTTCAAAGTGTAACACAGCCCCTCGGCGGCGGCGAAGCTACTGGTCAGCCTGTTCGGGTGGGAGCAGGGCGAATGCCTTGCGCAGCAGGCGGCGCAGCGAGTCGTCGATTGCAGCATCCATATCGAGGGCATCGGCAAAGCTGAGCCAGCGGAACCGCGTCGATTCGCCCGCAATGGGCGCGAGCGCATCCGGCTGACGCGTCGCCAGAACATAGCGAAAGTCGAGGTGCAGATGCTCCGGTCTGTCGCCGCTTTGTGGGATCGTGTGTACATCGTAGTCGATTGGAAGAGGCACTTCGCTCGACGGGAAGTGTTCCAGGTCGGGCAAGCCGGTCTCCTCGCGCGCTTCCCGCAAAGCCACCTCCGCCAAGTCGGTCTCGTATTCGGCATGACCGCCGACTTGCAGCCAGCGCCCCAAGCGTTTGTGATGGTGCAGCAGCGTGCGTCGGGCGCGCGGCTCGATGATGGCGGCGGAAGCGGTGATGTGCCCGACCTCGCAATTCATGCTGAATATATTCGGATGCGCCGCGATCAGTTCCTTGATGCGCTGTATATCGCGGGCTTCCTTCTCGTCGGCGGGCGCATGCGTCTCCAGCAGCGCGAGGGCTTCCGCGCGGGCGCCGCCGAGTTGATAGCCGTAGAGATCGAGTAGAAGTTGGCGGAGCGTCTCCAGCTTTTGAGCCGGCGACTTGTCCTCCCAGAGCGGCAGGCGGGCATGGACCGGCATCTGCACTAACCGCCGCCATTGACGATCGAGACGAGCGCTGCACCGTAGGTCCGCCGGCGCCAGGGTCCCAAGCCGCGGATGCCACCCAGCTCGTCGACCGAGCGCGGGCTGCGGCGAGCGATATCCCAAAGCGCATCCTTGCTGATGATGACATCGGACTCGACGCCGCGCGCGAGGGCGGTCCGCTTGCGCCAATTGTGGAGCGCGCTGTAACACTCGACGATCGCTTGCGGGATCGGCACTTGCGGCGGCGGTCTATGCGTCAAGGCGCTGGAGCGGCCGTGCTGCACCGCTTCGATGAACTCGTCGCCGTTCTGGCGGAGGAGCCAGGCGGGCAAGCCGCGGATAGCGCGCAGTTGCTTCAAAGACTTTGGCTGGGACTTGGCGATCTGCAGCAGGGTCTTGTTGGCGATGAGCCGCTGCGGCGGATGGTCAGTCGACTGCGCCAGTTCATCGCGCAGGATGTAAAGCTCGCGCAGGACTGCGATTTGCCGCCTGTCGAGAGAATTGGGGCGGAAAAGATTCCAGAAACCATCGGGATCGAAGTCCTCCGATTTCAGTTCGAAGCGGATGACATCATCGAAATACTCATAGGCTTCTTCGAGGCGGTCGGCGGCGCTGAGTTCGGCGTGCAAGGCGTCGCGCAGAGGGAGCAGGTAGCGCGTGTCCATCTGGGCGTAGCGGCGATAGCTGGCTGGCAAGGGGCGGCGCGCCCAATCATCGGTCTGGTGCTTCTTGCCGTGGCGGATACCGAGCAGATCTTCCAGCATGTTGCTCAAGCCGATGCGCTGGTAGCCGCAGACGCGGGCGGCCGCCATGGTGTCGAAGACGCCGTCCACATCAAAATCGAAGTCGCGCTTGAGGCAGATCAAGTCGTATTCGGCGGCGTGGAAGACCTTCTCGATGGCCGGGTCGGCGAAGACGGGGGCGAGCGCGCTGATATCAGCGAGGGCGAGCGGATCGATCAGCAGGTCCTCAGCCGGCGTCGAGAACTGGATGAGGCAGGTGGTTCCGCGGTAGGCGTGCAGGCTGTTGGATTCGGTGTCGCAGGCGATGCGCGGCTGGGCGCTCAGGCGCTGAACGGCGGCGGCAAGAGCCTGGCTGTCGTCGATGTAGGTGGCGGGTGCGAGCATGAGTCGGTCTAGAGCCAGTGGCGGCGGCGGAAGTAGAGCAGCATGAGCAGGGCGATGAGGATCATGACGGCGGCTGCCAGGGCGAAGGCGCGCGGGTCATCGGCGAAGGGCAGAGCGATGTTCATGCCGTAGATGCTGGAGATGAGCGTGAGGGGCAGCATGATGACGGAGATGACGGTGAGGATGCGCATGACCTCATTGATGCGGTAGCTCGCCAAGGTATCGGCGGTATCGGCGAAGCTGTTGATGACCTCGAAGTTCTCCTCGGCGATGTCGCGGAGCTTGAAGAGGTGGTCGGCGATGTCGCCGAAGTATTCCTCCATGTGCTCGTGCAGGATGGGATGCTCGCAGGTTTCGAGCTGCTGCACGACCGGGATCTGCTGACGTATGATGCGGCGGAGGGAGATGATGTCGCGGCGCAGCAGGGCGATCTCCTGGATGACACGCTTGGCGTCCGATTCGAAGAGCTTGTCTTCAATGGCGTGGACGCGCCGGTCGACCTTGTTGAGGATGGGGAAAATGTAATCGACGAGTTGGTCGATGAGGCTGTAGAAGGCGTGGTTGGCGCCGCGCCCGAGCAGACCATTGCGTTCGTTTTCATCCGCCCCGCAGCGCTCGAAAGCGGCGACGAGGGGCTTCAGGCTACCATTGTGCACGGTGACCACGGTGTCGAGGGTGACGAAGAAATCGACTTCGCTGGCGCGGGAGAGCTCCATGCGGGCGTCCCAGAGCGGGAAGTGCAGAACGGCGAAGAGGTAGTGGTCGTCTTGATCGAGCTTGGGACGTTCGATTGGGCTGCGGATGTCTTCCAGGTTGAGCGGGTGGAAGAAGGGGAAGCGTCGGTGCAGCGCTGCGACATCGGCGGCGGCGGGATGGACGATATCGATCCAGGTGAGGTTGTGATGGGTGATTTCGCGCGTGGTCATGGAGATGATTTAACCACAGCAGGTGCAGCGGTTACAGGGGAATTTAACTACAGAGAACGCGGAGGACACAGAGGGGATTGGGCTGCGGTATTGGAGTTTTGTTGGACTTCCAATTGGAAGGCGAAATATTTTTTGTCCAATAAGGTTCCAGTTCCGGTAAGGCGGTTGGTCGAGCTATGCGGTTGTTAATGTGCGGACGAGAGTATTTTATCATGGATTGGCGGGGAGTGCTAGATCAAATGTTCGTGTGTTGAGATTGAACATCAGAGAGCGCAGAGGGTCGCGTATGACCCCTCACCCCAAACCCCTCTCCCACAAGGGGCTGAGGAGCGGACATGTTTGCCGGACAGTTATTGTCGGCGT
>WTGB01000015.1 GCA_011523735.1 Chloroflexota bacterium | reverse complement strand
CAGCTGTACCCTCCCCGGCACAGTCGGCGATGTCATCCGCGATCTCGCCGCCGAACTGAACCTGCCCTGCGCGCCCATCGGCTCAACCGGCGACCTCGGCATCACACTCGGTGACCCCGCCGCCCCCCTCGACCTGCTCATTACCGCCCACATGGACCGCCCCTGCTTCCGCGTGCTCAACCTGCCCGCAGCGACCCTCTATCCCCTCTGCGCCATCCGTGTGCCCGCTCCCGAATACGAATGCCAAGCCATATCCCTGCGCTACATCGACGGCCGCGTCACAGTCAGCGCCCGCGGCAATCTGCGCTTCCAGCAAACCAAGGACAACTACCGCATCATCTTCGCTGCGGAATCCGGCAAACTGCAATGGGGCGACACCGTTATGATGCGCGCCGCGCCAAAAATCAGCGCCGGCTTGGTCATCGGCACGGGCTTGGATAATGCCATCGGCGTCCTGCTCGCCCTGCTCTCCGCCCACGCTCTCAAGAAATACGCGCCCGACGCGCTCGCCGGACGCAAGATCATCTTCGCCTTCACCGACCAAGAAGAGGGGCCGCCCATCGGCCTCTTCGGTCAAGGCGCCGCCCGCCTCGCCCACGCCCTGCCCCCGCCCCGCCTCGGCTTCATCAACATCGACGGCCACAACATCGACCAAAGCGCCGGGCACATCCCCGGCATCGGCGCCTCCCAGGCTTTCGTCTCCGGGGGCGGGCGCGGCTCAGTCGTCCCCATGAATTACCAAGCCCTCGCGGAATCCCTCGCGGAAACGGTCAACCAAGCCCGACCGAACACCGTCCGCCTCAATCACAGCTACGTCTCCCGCAGCGACGACATGCTGCTCGCCGCCTGGTCCCGCCCCCTCGCCCTCACCGGCGTCATCGTCGCCAAAGCCCACACAACCGAAGAAACCGCCGCCCTCTCCGACATCACCTCCGCCGCTCACTGGATCCCAACGCTCATCTCCCAATTCTTGTAGCGGCCTCCCACCGAAACCTCGTCATCCGCGTCGAAATCTGTATGGCTTGTCCGCTACTACACATCATACGCAAAGATAACTGGCACAGTACCGAAGTAATACAATATAGGAGGGTCGATCCCCGCGAAACTTAACTAATTACTACAAAATCCGCCACGTCTAGCTCCCCATCTAAAAGTGCTGTGTCGGCGGTCAGTATCGACGGTCTGTGTCTACGCGACCTACGCGACCTACGTGCACCCCTTGTGCTGAGGACGGGACAGGTTTGATATGGTCGTATATGAGAGCGGCCGGACAGCAATCACAAGCATCATATTTGGTGAAAGTTGTAACGCTTGTCCGCTACTACAATTCATACGCCAAGATAACTAGAACAATACTGTAACTATACATAAATAGGAGACGATCCTTACGAAAGTCAACAAATTATTACAGAATCCGCTAAGTTCAGCTCCCCTCTCCCCTTGTGGGCTGAGGAGCGGACACCTTTCAAGACTCTGTTCTGTAAGCCAACTTTCTGTTCCAATTTGGCGGGAAATCGCCCATTCTTCTTGCCCCAACTCTGCGAAATCCGTAGGGGCGACTCTGTGAGTCGCCCGCAAATCACCATTTTTAACGCCGACAATAACTGTCCGGCAAACATGTCCGCTCCTCAGCCCCTTGTGATGCTCGCCATAGAGATGGCGAGAAAGGGGGCCGGGGGTGAGGGGTAGAAAAAAGGCGCTGGCGAGCCCAGTACCGGACAAGCCTTGTAGGGGCGACCGACGGTCTGGCAAAGAACACCCGCTGGCGGATTACCAACCGATGCCGGCGGTGGCTGAGGGGTTGCGCGGCTGATTGAGGAAACGGATCTCGAAGTGCAGATGCGGACCGGAAGAGTTGCCGGTGCTGCCCACGTAGCCGATGACCTGGCCCGCGTCCACCGACTGGCCGCAGCGCACGGCGATGCTGCTCATGTGCCCGTAAAGCGTGGAGAAAGGCCCATGCGCGATAACGACCGTGTAACCATAACCCCAGTTGTTCCAGCCGGAATACAGAATGGGACCGGCGTTGGCCGCGTAAATCGGGGTGCCTTTGGGCGCGGCGATGTCGATACCGCTGTGCCCGGCATAGAATCCGCGCACCCAGGTGCCGTTGGGCAGCGGGTTGGTCCACCAGGCGCCGCCGCCGCTGCGCGCGCCGCAACTGAAGGGACTGGCGGGATCAAAAGCCACCACATGGCCGAAGGCATCCTGCTGCACGGGCGCGTTCCAGGTGATGAAGCCGCCTTCGCCGCCGGGGATGAAGAGGAAGGTATTGCTGGGCAGGAGCGTCTCCGGCGTGACGCCCGGCAGGGTATTCGCTGGCGCGTCAATGATGATGTAAGGGTCATCCAAGCCATACTGCTCGGCGATATCGCGGATATCCTTGCCCTGGGCGCGCAGTACCGTGTGGCAGGCGCCATCTTCCGGCGGGATGTTGACCACATCGCCGGGCCGCACGATCTGCGCCAGCTCATGCGAATTACACCAGGCGATCGACTCGCGATTTAAGCCGTAGCGGTTGGCGATGCCATCGATGGTATCGCCCCGCTTCGCCACATAGGTCGTCATCTTGGTGCGGGCGCGGTTGGGGATGATGGTGAAAGGATCATAGCTCAAGCGCGCCGTCCCGAGGTCCGCAGCGTCCAGGGGCTGGGGCGGCGTGGCGAGCAGCGTCAGAATCTGCGCCGGGCTGAGCGTCGGCGGACTGGCGGAATCAACCGCAAACTCCGGCGCTTCGGCGATCTGTGTGGGGGGAAGGCGGGGCACGGTCGCTGTCGCGCGCGCCGGACTAACGGCGACCTCGCTGGCGCCTGAGACCGGCGGAGCCGTGACCGCTAAAATCACAGCGGCAAATACCAAGCACAGAGCCGCGAGCAGGCAGAACCATGACATGAATCGACGCCATTTTGGCAAAGGAGCGGCGGCCGCATAGGGCGACAGACGGGTGGGTTGGCTGCGGTGGTAGTCGGGGAAGCGGCTCATGGGATCCCGGCGAGATGAAGAAAACCTCATCCCAAGCCTAGCCGATGACGGCGGGCGGGTCAAGCAGCGGGGGGCGAGCGTCGGGTTGAGCGGGGATGTCGCCGCAGAGACACAGAGGCACGGAGGAAAGATTTGTAGGGGCGATTCTGTGAATCGCCCGTCGATGTCAAAGCTTGTTTCGGGCGACATACAATGTCGCCCCTACATAGGTCCTTGTTTGGCGGGGTTGGGAAGCTGAGCGGGGTGGCGGCACTGACAATTTATCCACATGTAAAGGATTGCCCCTGCCGATTTCGCGCAGTTGAAGCAGCAAGAATTGGCGATTTCCCGCCTAATTGGAGCTGAAAGTCCGCTTACGGGGCACAGTTTTGAAAGGTGTCCGCTCCTCAGTTATTAGTGGAGAGGGGGATTTGTTATACTGATAATTGCGTCCTTCCTCGCGTTCAGTCCGGTCAGGAAGCTTGGGTAGTTGGAGAAAATCAAGATGGAAGCAACTAAAGCGCCCGCCAGGCGAAAGCGGGATCAAGAGAAACTGTTCATCGTTGATACCGATGTGCATCACGGTTTCGAAAGCTGGTCTGATCTCTATCCGTATCTTCCGCAGGTCTATGCCGAGCGATTGCACGAGCATGGCGGCAGTGGACCTTCCAGCCAGTATTGGCATAATGGCGGCGCGCGGGGAAGGCGCGCTGACTTCCTTGATGCGGACGACCTCTTGGAAAGCACGCGCCGCCAGCTCTTGGATGACTGCGAGATTGACATTGCAGTTTTGACGGGATCTTCCGCCTATGGCGCCTGTGGCATACCGGATGCTGATTTCGGCTCGGCGATTTGCCGGGCCTTCAATGATTATACGCTGGAGCATTGGGTCGCCCGGGACGAGCGCTTTCGCGTGGCGATGGCGATCAACACGCAAGATCCGCTGGGAATGGCGAAGGAGATCGACCGGATTGGCGCGCATCCGGCTGTTATCGCCATCATCATGCCGGGCGGCGCGACCAAGCCTTACGGCAATCGCATTTATGACCCGATCTACGAAGCCTGCGAGCGCAACCGCTTGGCGGTGATGATCCACTTCAGCAACGAGGGCGTCGGTCTCAATGGACCGCCGACCGCGGCCGGTTGGCCCAGCCACTACGTCGAAGGGCGGATGATGCGCGCGCCGGTTTACATGGCGCACATGGCGAGTTTCATTTTCGAGGGCGCGTTTGAGAAGTTTCCCGGGTTGCGGGTGGTCAATGTCGAAGCGGGTTTCGCCTGGATGCCCTGGTATTTATGGCGCATGGATTCTGACTGGAAGTCGCTGCGTTACCAGGTGCCCTGGGTCAAGCGTCCGCCGAGCGAATATGTCAAGGAGCATGTGCGGGTCAACACGCAGCCGATTGACGAGCCGGAGAATGAGCGCGACTTGGAGCAGATTATCGAGTGGATGCAGGGCGATCAGACGCTGCTCTTCGGCAGCGATTTCCCCCATTTCGACTTTGATGATCCGCGACAGACTTTGACGCGCTTGCCAGATAGGCTGCGCCGCCGCGTCTTCGGCGAGAGCGCGTTAGAGACCTTCCACAAGTTGCAGCCGCTGGATTGAGCGCATGGCACGCCATGTTATCTGTCGCGCGGGCGAATTGCCGCCGGGCGAAGTCAAGATCGTCGAAGCGGAAAAGCGCAGCATTGGCATCTTCAATATCCGCGGCGATTTCTACGCCTTGCGCAATACCTGCCCGCATAAAGGCGCGCCTTTGTGTCGCGGCATCATCACCGGCTTGGTGCTCAGCGACAAACCGCTGCAAATGCAGATGACGCGGAATGGCGAAATCCTGCGCTGTCCCTGGCATGGTTGGGAATTCGACATCACCACCGGCCGCTCGGTATACAATCCGCACCGGATGCGAGTGAAAACCTACGATGTCGCAGTGGAACAGCTTGCGGAAGAAGACCCCTCCGTTGAGACCTACCCGGTTAAGGTCGAGGAAGATTACATTGTGCTTTATGTCTGATGTGAACTTTTTTCTGCGCAAAATCTATTTCTAGAACCAATTACATAACCCCTATCAAAAAAGAGCTGCAGAGAGGCGGAAGGCAGGCGCCCCAAGGGTCGTCCCCACAGCTGACAATCAATCAGCCATGGCGGCCGTCCAGACAGCTGGCGGAGGCCAATTGCCATCATGAACCTCAGCCGCGCCGAGCTGGAATATCGCCAGAGCTTCTCCGGTGGCGCAGTCGCCAGCGTATGGGGACGCGTCCTGGCAAGTCAGCGAGCCGGTCAAACCGGGATAATCCTCAACGGCGGACAAGGCTTCGCGCAAAGCCCCGCGGCCGATCGTCAGCGTGCCGTCATCCCGCTCCCGCGCGACTGACTCCAGCGCGTCAAGCAGCAGATTGGCGGCGTCATAAGCTTGGGCGTGGAAGCCCCCCGTGGGACCAGCCTCGTCGATCTCTCGCTTCCAGGTTTCCAAAAATGCCTCGTAAGCCTCGCCGATGACGTGCGGACCGGCCACATAAAGGTCCATCGCCGCTTCGCCCGCGCCCTGGACGAAAGAGGTGGAGAAGGCGCCGTCCGCTGTCATCATGATTGTGTCTTCCAGTCCCGCCGTAGTCGTCAGTTGCTGGACGATAACTATCGCTTCAGCCGTGAAAACGGGGAAGTAGACAAGTTGGGCTTCGCTTTGGACTATCGCGCTGATTAGCTCGCTTATGTCGGTTGCGCCTTTGCGGATGACCCCGCGGAAGACGACTTCCCCGTTCAAGCTGCTAAAGGTATCCGCCATCGCGCCCGCCAGACCGCTGGTATAAGGATCGCCATCATCGATTGTCGCGACCGAATCAACATTCAGCACCGCCCGCGCGAATTGAGCGCTCAAGGCGCCTTGGAAGAGGTCGTTATGCGCCGTGCGAAAATAACCGGGCTGATAAAGCCCGCCGGCTTCACGGTCGACATTAGTCAGAAAAGGCGAAGTATTCGAGGGCGAGATCATCAGCCAGCCGGCTTCGCTGATGATGGGCAGCGCGCCCTTGGCCGCGAGGGAGCAATTCGTCCCGATGATGCCGATGATGGACTGATTGGCGACCAGCCGCCGCGCGGCTTCGCGAGCCTCTTGCTCCGAACAGGCGCTGTCCTCCAGCGCGAACTCGATTCCCCGGCCCAACAGCAGCCCCTTACGCGCCAGAACCGCGAGCTGGAAAGCGCTCTGCGCCGACGGACCCGACCCGGAACCCGATTCCGCTACCTGCAGCAAGCCACCAATCACGATCTTTTCCTCAAGTCCGATCTCAATGCAGCCCAATTCATCGGGGCAGGCCTCATCGTCAGCGATGCCGAAGCCGGCAATCAGGAAAACAAGAATCAGCGAAAGGCAAAGGGTTTTCATGGCTTTCGGTCTCCAATCTTTTGGGCAGACGGGTCCTAACCGGACAGTTACATTATGCTTGATGATCGCCGATGTGACCAGAGATTATGTCACAGCGGCTGGTTCGAGCTGATTGCGGACGACACAAATTACCAGCCGCTCGCGTGGCGCTCCCCCTCTCCGATGATTCGGCTGAAGGACGGGACAGATTTGATTCGATCGTATGTGAGAGCGGCGGGACAGCAATCACAAGTATCTTGCCTTTGGCGAAAATTGTAGGGGCGCCCTTGGGTCGCCCGAAAACGCCAGGGAAATCCCGAGATTGCTGGCCATATTCTGCCTGGTAATAATCGGTCCTGTCCTCAGCCCCTTGTGGGAGAGAAAGGGGCTGGGGCGTGAGGAAGCGAGTTCTGCGATCGCCCAGTACCGGACAAGCCTTACATGTCCGTACCGTGTTGCGGATTCAGCCTTTCACGGCGCCGGCGGCCAAGCCTTTGACCAGATGCTTCTGGAAGAAGAGGATGACGACGATGATGGGGATGGTGGCGGAGACGGACGCGGCGGCGGCCAAAGTCAGATGACGCGGGTCCTCGCCACCAGTGAAGCGCGAAATAGCCACCGGCAGCGTCCAGTTGGTTTGGGTCAGCACGCGCACCAACAGGAATTCGTTGTATGCCAGCAGCAGGGTGAAGAGCGCGGTCGAGATGATGCCGGGCCAAGCCACCGGCACAATCACCTGCAAGAAGGAGGTCAGGCGATTGGCGCCATCGACCATCGCTGATTCTTCCAGGTCCTTCGGCACTTCCATGAAAAAGCTGCGCAGCATCCAGATGGTGAAGGGTTGGTTGACGGCGACGAGCGTGATGATGACCAGAATGCGGGAATCGAGCAGATTGAGCGCGCTGCCGATCCAGTAGTAAGGCAACACGTATGCGAAGCGCGGCAGGGCGCGGAAGGCCAGCGCGGCCAGCAGCAGGATCACGCCCATCAGCCCGACGTAGCGCGCCAGGGCATAGCCAGCCAGGCAGCCAATGCTGATGGATATCACAATGGTGCCCACGGTCACGATGAGGGTATTGAGAAAGAAATCGTAAAATCGGTCAGTATCCAGCAGTTGCGGGATGGCCCAGAGCAAGGCGGCGAAACCAGCGGTCACCAGACCGTAAACCAGTGTGCGACGGCCCGGGATGTATTGCGCGAAGAGCAAAGCGCAAACGAGCAGCACCAGCGCCAGCAGCAGGAAAAAAGCCAACGCTTCCGGGTTCTCCGGCGTCGAGCGCAGCCAGAGGTCTTCATAGTTTTCCATCGTTGGCGAGAAGAGAAGCTTAGGCCTGCGGGCACCGGCATCGCGAACAGTTTTGATAGATTGCAGCGCCGTCCAGGTGAAGGGCACAATGCTGTAAATGGCAAAAAGAATCAGAATGAGTTGGATGAGGATACGTCCCCAGCGGCTGGTCACGCGGTCCATGCTCTAGCGCTCCGCAAGCTGTTCTTTCCAGGAATAATAGAGATTGGGGATGAGCACGACCAGGATGCCGATGACAGTGAGGATAGCCATGGCGTTGGCTTTGCCCAGACGCTGCAAGCGCATCGAGGTCTGGAAGGTATAGGTCATGACGGTATGCGCCTTGTAGATGGGATTGAGTTCGGTGAGCACGTAGACGCTATCGAAGACGCGGTAAGAATCCATGATGCTGAAGAGCAGGATGAAGAGCGTGAGCGAGCGGACATGGGGGATGACCACATAGCGGATCTTCTGCAGGCGGCTGGCGCCATCAATCCCGGCCGCCTCCAGCAGATCCTGCGGCAAGGTCTGCAAACCGGCGAAGTAGACGACCAGGGTGAAGGGCGTCACGTACCAGACACCGTGAAAGAGCACCAGCGTCTTCACAGACTGCTCGGTATAGTGAAAGCGCTGGTTGAAGATTTCCTGATAAAGCCAGCGAATAATGCCGGAGGGCTCAAAGAGCTGGCGGAACATGATGGTGCCTACTATGGGCACGATGATGAAGGGCAGCAGATAGATGGACAAATAGAATCCGCGCAGCAATCCGCTTTGCTGATCAAGCAGCAGCGCCATGATGAAACCGATGACGATCCAACTGGGGACAACCACGACAATATAAGTCACGGTGAACTCGAAAGATTGCCAGAATTGCGCGTCCGCGAGCACATCAATGTAGTTGCGCAAGCCCACCCATTGCGGGTCCAGCACATTGGTGAAGGTCATGAAGTGCATGCTCAGCCATAGCGCCATAGCCAAAGGCAGAGCCATCAGCAAGGTCATGACCAAGATGCTGGGAGAGGTGAATACGAGAAAGATGTTGCGCTTCATGGATATCTTTTCCGCCACCCCACACCCCTCCCTCTCGGGGAGGGGCTTGTCTTGACCCGTAGAGCGCGTTCAACGCTCCCCCTCTCCCCTTGTGGGAGAGGGGGCCAGGGGTGAGGGGCGCTTGCTAACCCTCGATATAACCCTGGGCGGTCGCTTCTTCGATATAGGCATCGGCCGCCGCGTCCAGCGCTTCTTGCGGGCTCAGTTCCCCGGTGGCTGTGAGCGGCAGGAAGTCGCTCAATTTGGCGATGACGATGTTGACAGCCGGGTTCTTGTCATAGTTGCCAACGCCACCAGCAGCGGTTGCGTTGGAAGCCGGCAGGTAGGGACCACCGAAACCGGCGGCCGAATCGCGGGCGGGAATGCCAATCTTGGCGGCTTCCTGCTGGGAAGAGACATCCAGCGCTTCCATGATGATGCGGAAGATCAGGTCCGGATCAGCGGTGACGTTGGCGGGGATGAAGTAGAAGTCGCTCCAGATCGAGCTGGCGAGCGGACCGCCTTCTTCAACGCTGGGCGCCGGCGCAAAGTCGATGACATCGACCAGGTCGGTGGTCTCGGCTGTCATGACGGCGGCGCGGCTGGCCCAGAGCTTGGTCATGGGCAGGGTGCCCTGCTGCATGCCGGTTTCCATGCCGTTGTTGGTCATCATGGTGGCGGCGTCGCCCATGCAGCGATTGTAAACCTCCACCATCAACTCAACAGCGGCCACTCCTTCGGGTCCATGGAAAGCGGGCATGTTGCCCTCGCCCAGGTAGGTGCCGCCGTAAGCGCCCAGGACCATGAAGAATTCCAGTTCCCAGCCGCGCGGACGGGAGAGATCGATGGCGAAGGGCGCGTCCCAATCCATGTTGTCCAAGCCAACGGCGTCGCAGAATTCGAGAATCTCGCCGTAGGTACCGGGTACGTCCATGCCCATCTCTTCCAGGACATCGCTGCGATAGATCAGATGCAGGGTATTGCCGCTGGTCGGGATGCCATAGATGATATCGCCATAGCGTCCGCCGTCCCAGACAGCCTCCGGAATATCGCCCAGATCGTACTCGTCCCAGTATTTCTCGACGAGGTCATTGAGCGGCATCAGCCAGCCGTTGCCGCCCCAGCCGCCGACTTGGCCGTTGGAAGCGTGCAAGATTTCATAGGGGGAATCTCCGCCACCCGACAAAGCGAGCGGCACCTGCTCCAGCACATCGCCAGACGACAGCAAGCTGATGTTCACGGTAATGTTATCGACATCGCCACAATTTTCGACCTCACCGGCGTTGAAATCAGCGATGGGGAAGCTCCAGCCGATGAAATTGATGTCGACTGGATCCATCGGCGGATCTATATTGCAGGTTCCTTCCATCTGAGCGAATGCGGGAATGCTAATGAGCAAACCCAGCAACGATAAAACGATCATTAACTTACGCATTTCAAACTCCTCAATCTGATAGATTTGACACTCGCTTTGTGGCAAAAAGGCGCGCTTTCATTAAGCGGTCACCACCTTTTCCAAAATTTGAGGCGCCAAGCCTCTTGTCCACTCTGCCGCTGGAAATGCCTGGCGCCCTTGCGCTCTTTCGGCTAAGACGCGGCTTTTGCTAAGCCGGGATCGACCCGGACCCCGTTTTGCAGCAGTCTTTCGGCCCGCACCAAGACCTCGCTGCCGTCTTTGGTCATGATCGGCTCGGTCGAATACTGAGCCAGGTAGCTGCGGCGGTATTTGTCGGTCATATTGGCGCCGCTGCGATGGAAGGTGCGGCTGCTGAAGACCACGATGCTGCCTTTGGGCACGATGGCGGGATCGCCGGGATCATCGCCGTGATAGCCGACCTTGTCATTGCTGCGCGCTTCTTCCGGATGGTCGGTGATTTCGTCAGTGTCCTGGCGCCCGTCGCGGCTGTAGGGCAAGATGTAAATCGTGCCGTTTTCGAGGCTCATATCATCCAGGGCGCACCAGCAGGACAGGAAGACGCTATGATAATGCCCGACATAACCCGAATCTTGATGCCAGGCAAACTTGGTATCGGTGTCGGCGGCTTTGACCACGTACTGCTCGTTGTAGAGATAGACATCATCGCCCAGCGTGACGCGGCAAATATCCGCCATCAACTCACTGAAAAGAAACTCGGTCATAATCGGGCTGTCGGGGCTGCGGTTGGCGACGAAATAGCGCTTTTTGTAATGATTGATGCGCAATTTCTTCAGCCCCTTGGCTTCCATCTCCTTGTCGTAGATGTCGATGATGCGCATGCACTCCTCAGTCAGCGCCTCGACGATAGGGGCCGGAATCACCGATTCCAGAATAAAATAACCTTCGCGATGGTATTGTTCGATTTGATCTTGGGAAACAAGAGACACAGCAAACTCTCCTTTCGTATTAGTTTTTTTCACAAGACCGCAACATGGCAAAGCGGCGGGATTCGACCATATTCATGCCCCCACATTCAGACCGGTTGAGCCGCGGACGATTAGCTCGACAGGCAGGGTGTGCTGCTGCGCTTCGAAGGTTTCAGCGGCGATAAGCCGAAGCAGGCTTTCGACAGCCAGCCTGCCCATCTGCGGCAGGGGCTGGCGCACAGTGGTCAGCGCCGGCTCGGTGACGCCGGAGGAGAGGACGCCGTCAAAGCCGGTGATGGACAGATCGTCAGGAATGCGAATGCCGCGCGCTTTCGCCAGCGAAAGGACTTTGATGGCCACCGGGTCGGTGAAGAAGAGGATGGCAGTTGGCGGCTGCGGCAGAGCCATCAAGGTGTTGAAAGTGCGCACTTCGTAATCGTCGGCGCTGGAATCAGCCGCGATGACCAGGGCGGGATCGTAGCTGATGCCGGCTTCGCGCAGGGCAGCCGCGTAACCGGCGTGTCGGTCGTAATCGGTCTCGAAGACTTCGGGCAAGCGCTCGAAGCCGATGCGGCGATGCCCGAGGGCGATCAGATGGGCGGTCAATAGGCGAGCGCCTTCCTCATGGTCGGCGGCGACGTAGGAGACATCGTCGTGCGGGACGCGGCGGGGCAGAACGATATGCGGCATCTGTTCGTCGCTCATCAAGCGGCATAAGGCGACGGTCTCGCTGAGGCGCGGGGGCCAGGCGACGATGATGCCGTCGACTTCGCGGGAGCGGCAGAGGTTCTTGATGCGCGCTTCCTTGCCAGCCATCGAGGTGTAGAGGATGAGATTGCAGGCGGCTTCTTCGGCGATGGTGGCCAAACCCGGGATAAGCTCGGCGAGGAAGTCGGAGACTTGGTGAATCGGGTAATTGACGACCAAGCCGATCTTGTCGGTGCGCTGCCGGCGGAGATTGCGGGCGGCCGCCGATGGCTGATAGCCGAGTTCATGCGCCGCTTGCATTACGCGCTCGCGCGTGCGCGGGGAGACATCGCCACGGTCGTTCAAGGCTTTGGAGATGGTCGAGCGGGAGACGCCCAGGGTTTGCGACAAATCTTCGATCGTAACAGGCATAGTGCTATCAATTTGTCATACGCGATAAGGCAATTTCCGAAATCGATTTCGAGTTCCTGCAGAGAGAATAACACGAACGCTGCCGCTTATCAAGTGGAGCAGATCTGAGTGTCTATGGCCGCGGGTAGCTGATAGCCAGCATGCCGTCGATATCGAGCGGATCGACGCCGTAGAGTTGCTTCAACTCGGCGCGGATAGCCGCTTCCGATTCCAGTTCGCCTTCAAGCGGCAAGGTCAGACGCCGACCTTCTTGCCGGGCTGATTCGCGGGTGGCCACTTCCATCATCATGGCCATCAGGGCGTCTTCGTCGCTGTATTCCGATTGGCGGAGGCCCCGGACGGTCTCGACGAAATCGACAATATGGCTGATGACGGCGGCGCTGTAATAATTGCGCCGGTGGTACGCGCTTGCGCCCAGACGATAGGGATTGACGTATTCGATGCGCCCGCTGGGCAGATCGACATGGGAGGAGAGCCAGTCCCGCCCGTCGCCGAGGTGGATGATGGGATAGGTCAGATCGTGGACTCCGCCATTCGCCAGGGCGGCGTCGGTGCAATAACGAACTTCGCCGTCGCCATGCCAACCGGTCGCCGCTTGCTGGACGATGGCGCCGCGCGCGCCCGCCAGCTCGGTATAACCCGGGCGGGGATAACGCCCGAGCATGCTCTTGATGTTGCCGGCATGGTCGATCACCATGCAATCATCGGGGAACCAGAAGAAGTGCGCGCGATAGTGTTCCGACTCGTGATAGCGGTGCGCCAGTTGATAGTGGCCGGCGGCGGGCATGCTATGGGAGATGGCTTGGACAGCGACCGGATGCGCGCCGAAGAAGCGGATCCAGCGGGAATTGTTGTGGTAACCGGTGTGGTCGTGCCAACAGGTCAGGCGTTTGACCGCGCCGATGAAACCGTCTTCGGCGATGAGCTTCATCATGCGATCGAAAGGGAAGCGGAAAAAGTTTTCGGCGATGCGCAATATCGCTCCGCCATCGCGGGCTGCCCCCACCATCTCCTGGGCTTGAATCAGAAGGCTGCACATGCTGGTTTCCACATTGACATGGATGCCTTGGGAAAGCAGCGCGCAGCAGATGGAATGATGCGAGGGGATAGGGCTGACGACGAAGGCGGCTTCCATCGGGCGGGACTTGATCAGCGCCGAGAGATCGTAGAAGGCGGGCACGCCGATGGACTCGGCGAATTCGTCGGCTGAATCTTTGACCGGGTCGCAGACAGCGACGATCTTGACCCAGGGCTTGAGATAATCGAACAGAGGGCGGTAAGTCGTTTTGGAGCGGTTGCCCGTGCCGATGAGGGCGACGGACAGCGGTTCAGGGAGTCCCATTTTGCAGCCTTTCTAGGCGAGTGGATAAGTTATCTTGGCGGGTGCTTCATAGTCATTTTAATCACAGAGACACAGAAGTAAAACCAAGTAAGTCATGCGAAAAACAATCTCGCAAAGAATGCTCCCCTCTCGAAGTGCTGTGTCGGCGGTCAGTGTCGGCGGTCTGTGTCTACGCGACCTACGCGACTTACGCGACCTGCGCGCTAGCGATGAGGAGAAAGGTGATTCTCATTGAAGATCAGCACATTCTGCGCACATTTTCACAATCCCCGACACAATTCACCGGATTCCTGCCCGGCGCTCCCCCTCTCCCCTTGTGGGAGAGGGGGCCGGGGGGTGAGGGGTGAATCGCCCGCAAATCACCATTTTTAACGCCGACAATAACTGTCCGGCAAACATGTCC
>WTGB01000105.1 GCA_011523735.1 Chloroflexota bacterium | reverse complement strand
GGTGATGACACAGGGCGGTCCCATCAACACCACCATGTCTCCGGCCTACTATCTTTATATTCAGGGCTTCACTTATGGCAAGCACGGTTATGCCTCGGCCATCGGCACCGTGCTGATGCTGATGACACTGGTGCTGAGCATGTTCATCCTGCGCATGCGTTATCGGAGGGCCTACGATGTCGCAATCTAGCGCTTGGCGGCGCGATTGGCCCTTGATGCTGATCTTGTTCATCTTGGCGATCATCACCTATGTGCCCTTCGTCTTCACCATCATCAACTCATTCAAGATCAACGCCCAATTCTTCCAAGAATTCTGGTTGCCGACTATTCCCTTGCATCCGGAGAATTACGCGCGCGCCTGGCCAGCGATGGGCCGGGCGATTTTCAACAGTTTCACCTACTCCATTCCCACGCTGATATTGACGCTCGTCATCTCCGGCTTGGCCGGCTATGCCTTCGCTCGCTATCGCTTTCCCGGCCGCAATCTGCTCTTCATTGCGATACTGGCATTGATCATGATCCCGGGCATTCTGCTCGTGATCCCCATGTTCAGCGTCATCATCGCCCTGGATTGGGGCGATACCCTGCAGGGCGTGGTGCTGCCTTGGGTATCGGTTGAAATCGTCTTCGGCACTTTCCTGATGCGGACCTTCTTTGAGACACTGCCGCAGGAGTATTTCGAGGCGGCGCGGTTGGATGGCGCCAACGAATTCACCCTGCTCATTCGCATTGCCGTGCCATTGGCGATACCGGCGTTCAGCACGCTGGCGATACTGGACTTGCTATTCAGCTGGAACGATATTATCTGGCCCTTGGTGGCCATCTTTGATAGCGGGCGCCTGCCGGTATCCATTGGCGTGCTTTCGTTTGCCGGCCAATACGGCACCGACTATGGTGTCACCTTCGCCAGCTACGTCATCGCCTCGCTGCCGTTGATCATCATCTTCGCCTTCACATCAAGACGCTTTATGGACGGTTTGTCGGGCGGCTTGAGCATCTAAATCGCCCATTTGCCGGCATCCTCTTGGACAAAGGAGAATCATACATGTCCGCTTTCCCGTTTAACCCCGACCTGCCCAAGAATCAGTGGGGGGAGATTCAAGCCGACGGCTTCACTGATCCTGTGCCCGGCTGCGTCTATGATGGTCATCGCTTGGATGGCGGCATCCCGCTGGGCGGGCTCGGCACCGGGTACTTCACGCTGGAAGGCAACGGCTTGATTGGCCACTGTTCGATATTCAATGACATCGTGCCTCCGCGCGCCGACTTCACTGAATGGCTGACCGTCAAGATATCCGGCGGGGAGAGTTTGCCCTTGTCCACGGCAGATATCGCCTACTGGGGGCATCATCCGGTTGCCGACATGGTTTGTCGATTTCAGTCTAGTGGGCTGGAACTAGGTATACGCGCCTTCGCGCCCTTGATCCTCGGCGACAGCGCCGACAGCAATATCCCGGCGGCTCTCTTCGACATTGAGATTCGCAGCAGCCGCGCCGACGCGGTGGATCTAGAACTCATCGTCGAACCACCAAAGACGCCAAGTGGCTCAACCTACGATGTGGCTTTGGCAGGCGAGAACATCTGTGTCGCCAGTGATGACGTGGGGCTCACAGGGAGAATCGCGCAAACGCTCGAAGCCAATGGATCCAGCCGCGTCCGCTTCGTCTTCGCCTGGCATGCGCCCTACTGGCGCGACAGCGGCCGTGAACCACACGTTCACCAGTACGCTGCTCGCTACGAGGATGCAGCCGCCGTCGCCGACGATGCGCTGGGGCACTTCGATTCGTTGCTGGCGCGCGTATTGGCCTGGCAGAATGCAATCTACACCTGGGACCTTCCCAATTGGCTGCGCGACGCCTTGGTGCAAGGCCTCTACAGCCTATCCAAGAATACCGTCTGGATCGCCAAAACACGAAAAGATGAGTGGTGGGATGACATCGGCTGGTTCACCCACAACGAAAGCCACACTGGCTGCCCCATCACCGAGACGATGGTCTGCCGCATGCACGGACACCTGCCCGCCCTGTTCTTCTACCCCGAACTGGAGCGGACCGCGCTCGAAGCATTCAGGCACTTCCAGATACTCGATGGCGAGATTCCCTTCTCCTATGGTATGGAGTCCTCCATGCGCGACCCGCGCTATCATTGCCAGCATCCGCTGAACTCGGGCCAATACGCCCAGATGATCTATCGGCTTTACCTGCGTACCAGTGACCGCGACCTGCTGGCGCACTTTTACGATTCCGCCAAGCGAGCGATACGCTACCAGCATTCACTGGACGACGATGGCGATGGCTTGGTCAATGACCAGGCGCATGTGACGCCGGGCGAATTGTGGCCCGCCAACCAGTTCTATGACATCTGGCCCTGGTGGGGCACGTCCGCTTATGTGGCGGGCACTTGGCTGGCGACGCTCTCCTGCGGCGAAGC
>WTGB01000119.1 GCA_011523735.1 Chloroflexota bacterium | reverse complement strand
GGGGTAGGCGTGGGGGTCTCGTCGGGCTCTTCGGCAACGCTCACGCGCCGTTTGCTGCGCTGCAAGATGAAGATTTCGCTGCTGACGACGAAGACAACCACCAAGCCGTTCACCGCCGTAATCAGCGACGCCGGCACGCCCAACTCCCGCTGCATCTTCTGCGCGCCGACCAGCAATCCGCCAAAGAAAGCCGAAGCCGGGATCGCCCCGATGGGATTCAGCCCGCCAAACAAAGCCGCCACGATGCCATTGAAACCGGCCGAACCGGTGAAGCCCGCTGGCGAGCCATCCGTCTGCAAGCGATACTGCAAACCCAAAACCTGCACCACGCCCGCCAAGCCAGCGAAGCCGCCAGCCAGGAACATGGAAAACATCATCTGCCGCTTCACGTTGATGCCGGCGAAACTAGACGCTCGCTGATTCTCCCCCACTGCGCGAATGCGATAACCCAGCGATGTGCGCCAAAGAAATATGTAGATGATGACCGCCAGCACAATCGCGATGATCAAGCCCCAATGCAGCCGCGTCCGCGCGAAGAGCCAGGGATCGCCAAGCGGCAGCGACAGCCTCGGCAATTGCGCCGCCGTCACCAAACGGGCCGTTTTGGGAATATTATTGAAGCCCGCTTCCGCCGGATCCAGCAAGATGCCATTGAGCAGGAAGTTCATCATCTGCACGGCGATCTGATTGAGCATGATCGTGCTTAAGATCTCGTTCACGTCAAAATAGGCTTTGAGGAAACCGGCCAAACCGCCATACAGCGCCCCCGCCAAAAAGCCGCCCAGCAGCGACAATGTCACAATGATCAAATCAAAGGCTCCGGGGCTCTTCGCCAATTCAGCCGGCACCCGCGCCTCGCCCAATACCAGCGCCACCGTTGTGCCCGCCAGCGCGCCCGCGATCATCTGTCCTTCGCCGCCGATATTGATCATGCCGCCGCGGAAGGCGATCGTGATGCCAATGCCCACGAAAAGGATCGGCGTCGCCTTGACCAAGGTCTCAGCCGTGGCATTCTCGCTGCCTATCGCCCCTTCAAGCATGGCGGAGTAGGCCGCCAGCGGTTCAGCATTCAGGGCGACCAGCAAAATTGATGCGACAAGCAGCGCCAGCAGGAGCGCAATCACTACCGGCGAGAAATCGACCAGACGATTGAGCCGCGCCGCCCAGGCGCTTTGCGACACTCGGTTCACAAGACACTCATCTCAATGGCGAGTCCAATTTGTGCGATAGAACACAGACGCAAGACAGCCTATGTCACACAGCGGATAGTATGCCGTGGATTTTCCAATTTTCCAAATACTCGCCAAATCCCGTCCACAATCATACCGAAATCTGTAGAGGCGACCTGCCAGGTCGCCCGAAGGTGTACACTATGAAATCTACGGGCGATATGATGTATCGCCCCTACACCTATCTTTCTCGGCGGCAAAAGATGTTGAAGCGATTCCCCGCCTCAATTCAACACAAATGTCGACTATAATGAATACTATGAAGCCCATTCTATCCGCACCCGCGCAATGACCATATTCCCAAGCTATGCCCTGGGCGATTACAAATTTCGCGCCGGCGCCCCCCACCCCTTCGGCGCAACTGTCGTCTCCGACGGCGTCAACTTCGCTATCTCCTCCTGCAACGCCGCCTCATGCAGCCTGGTGCTCTTCAAAAAAGGCGCGGAACTGCCCCTCATCGAGATCCCCTTTCTCGATTCCTTCCGCACCGGCGATGTCTACGCCATGACCGTCATCGGCTTGGACCCCGCCGACATCGAATATGGCTTCCGCCTCGATGGACCCTACGACCCGCCAGCCGGGCACCGCTTCGATGCCCAGCAGATCCTCCTCGATCCCTACGCCAAAGCTATCGGCGGCCTCGAGCGCTGGGGCCTCTCCGGCAACAGAAATGGCATCTATCCCTACCGCGCCCGCCCGCATCTCGACGACTTCGATTGGGAAGGCGACCAGCAGCTGAATACCCCGCTGGAAGACCTGGTCATCTACGAAATGCACGTCCGCGGCTTCACCGCCCATCCCTCCGCCAAGGTCAAGACGCCCGGCGCCTACGCCGCCATCATCGAGAAAATCCCCTATCTGCTCGAGCTCGGTGTCAACTGCATTGAGCTCATGCCCGTCTTCGAATTTGACGAACTGGACAACGACAATGAAGACCCCGAAACCGGCGCGCCCCTGCAGAACTTCTGGGGCTACAACCCCATCGGTTTCTTCGCGCCAAAAGCCGCTTACGCCGCCTGCGGCCAGCCGGCTCAGGAACTGAAACAGCTCGTCAAAGCCTGCCATGCGCATGGCATTGAAGTCTGGCTCGATGTCGTGCTCAACCACACCGCCGAGGGCAACGAAGAAGGTCCGACCATCTCCTATCGCGGCATCGACAACAATATCTACTATCTGCTCAAGCCGGACGGCAGCTACCACAATTTCAGCGGCACCGGCAATACCTTCAACTGCAACCACCCCATCGCGCGCGTCCTCCTGCTCGAATGCCTGCGCTATTGGGTCAGCGAGTTCCATATCGACGGCTTTCGCTTCGATCTCGCCGCCAGCATGGGGCGCGACCGGCAAGGCAATCCCGATCCCAACCCGCCCCTGCTCGAAGTCCTGGCTTACGATCCTATCCTGGCTCACACGAAGCTGATCGCCGAAGCCTGGGACGCCGGCGGCCTCTATCAGGTGGGCAGCTTCCCCGCTTACGGCCGCTGGGCGGAATGGAACGGGCGCTACCGCGATGATCTGCGCCGCTTCGTCAAAGGCGATCCGGGCCTGGTCGGCGCGATGGCCGCGCGCATCCAGGGCTCGCCCGATATCTATGGCGAACGGGGACCGCGGGCTTCGGTCAATTTCATCACCTGCCACGATGGCTTCACCCTGCGCGATCTCGTCACCTACAACGAAAAGCACAATCTGGCGAACGGCGAGGACAATCGCGACGGCAATGACGACAACCTAAGCTGGAATTGCGGCGTCGAAGGCGATACCGATGATCCCGCCGTTACTGCGCTGCGGGGGCGGCAGATGAAAAACTTCCTCAGCCTGCTCCTGGTCAGCCAGGGCCTGCCAATGCTCTTCATGGGCGATGAAACTGGGCAGAGCAAAGGCGGCAACAACAACAGCTACTGCCACGATGGTCCCATCAACTATTTCGACTGGGACCGGCTCAATACGCAGAAGCCCCTCTTCACCTTCCTCCGCCGCCTCATCCAATTCCGCCGCGCCAACCCCGTCCTGCGCCGCCGCGAATACCTGGCTTACCAAGCCGAACCCGCCAGCAACGGCGGGCTGACCTGCGACAGCATTTCTTATCATGGTCGCCAGCCCTGGGCGCCCGATTGGTCGCAGGAGAGCCGGCAACTGGCCGTCCTCTTCTGCGGCGCCAATGCCCGTAACGGCGATGGTCCCACCGAACTCATCTATGTGATCATGAACGCCCATTGGGAAGCCGCCACCTTCGAACTGCCCCGCCTGCCCAGCAAGCTTGCCTGGCGCCTCTTCGTGGATACCAGCCAGCCTCCGCCAGCAGCCAGCCATCCGCCCGGGCAAGAAATCATCCTTGAAGACCAGAACAACTTTCCGGTCGGCGAACGCTCCGTCGTTATCCTCCTCGCCCGGTGATTTAGCTGCCCCCGCATTCCAACGAATGGTGTACACTGATTGGGCATTGGCTCCGCGATCTTAGCACCATCTATGCTGAGCCCTTGCCTCTGTGTCTCTGTATCAAGGAAGGTAAATTGGAGAGTACAGCTATTTGGACAGGTTTCGGGCGACATACAATGTCGCCCCTACAGTCGACTTGATTTCCGTTTTCTCTTAACTTAGTTGGAAATGCTTCTGTGTCTCTGTGGTGAATAAAATGTTCCTCGACGCCTTGGCAGACCACTGCCGCAATCAGCCCGATAAACCCGCTCTGCAATTCATCGGCGGTCCAC
This sequence comes from Chloroflexota bacterium, assembly GCA_011523735.1. Taxonomy (GTDB): domain Bacteria; phylum Chloroflexota; class Anaerolineae; order Aggregatilineales; family Phototrophicaceae; genus UBA6055. The sequence continues at coordinate 10,010 of WTGB01000119.1, read as the reverse complement.
CCGTTACGTACGGCGACCTGGCGCGGTCCATCAATCGCAGCGCCGACTACCTGCTCTCGTTGGGCATCGAACCCGGCGACCGCGTCGCCGTCCAATTGCCCAAGTGCCTGCCCTTCATCACCTTTCATCTGGCGACGATGCAAATCGGCGCGATCTTCCTCCCCCTCAATCCCGCCTACCCGCCCTCCGAACTGCGCTACTTCCTGGCCGATTCCGCCGCCCGCCTGCTCATCGCCGATGCCGAAGATCAAGCCAAACTGGATCCCATAACCGCTGCCTTGCCCCACCATCAAAAGACCGCGTACATCCACAAACCGGGCGACAGCGGCGCGGACTGGCTGCTCGATTACTCAGCCCAGCGCGATTACCCCCTGCCCAGCGACCCCGACCAGACCGCCATGATGCTCTACACCAGCGGCACCACCAGCCGCCCCAAAGGCGCGCTGATCAGCCACGGCAACCTGACCGCCAACATCAGGTCCCTGCACGAAGCCTGGGGCTGGCGCGCGGACGATGTGTTGCTGCACGCCCTGCCCATCTTCCATGTGCACGGCTTGGTCGTCGCTCTCCACGGCGCCCTGCACGCTGGCGCTACCGCCATCCTCTGCCTGGCCTTCGACGCGGCGGAAGTCCTTGAACTGCTTGCCTCGCGGCGCTTCTCCGTCTTCATGGGCGTCCCGACCATGCACCGCCGCCTCTATCAACTGGCGAGCGGACGGCGCATTGACCTCAGCCACATGCGCCTAATGACCTCCGGCTCCGACCGCCTGCCCGATGACCTCTTCTTCGGTTACCAAGAGACCTTCAACATCACCCTGCTCGAACGTTATGGCATGACCGAAACCGGCATGAACCTGTCCAATCCGCTACAGGGCGAGCGGCGCGTCGGCTCAGTTGGCATGCCCTTGCCCGGCGTCTCGGCGCGCATCGTCGATCCCGAAACCGAGGCGTCCCTGCCCGATGGCCAAGTCGGCGAAGTCCAGATCAAAGGCGCCCACGTATTCAAAGGCTACTGGCGCCAGCCGGAGAAAACCGCCGCCGCCTTCAGTCCCGATGGCTGGCTGCGCACCGGCGATATGGGCATGCGCGAGGCCGACGGCTACTTCAGCCTCAAGGGCCGCGCCAAAGACCTCATCATCACCGGCGGCCTGAATGTCTACCCGCCCGAGGTCGAGTTGGCTCTGATGCGACATCCGGCCGTGGCTGCCTGCGCCGTCATCGGCTGCCCCGACAAAGAATGGGGCGAGCAGGTCGTCGCCGTCATCATCCCGCAACATGGCGCGAGGGTCGACGAGGCGGCGATCTGCGCCTTCTGCCGCGAGCATCTGGCCGCCTACAAAGCGCCCCGGCGCGTAATCCTGGTCGATGATTTCCCGCGCAACGCCCTCGGCAAAATCCAAAAGGCCAAACTGCGCGCCCAATTCTGCACCTGATTCCAGAAGTTGCCAACTTCCCCCGCAACGCCCTCGGCAAAATCTTTGTCGAGCCAAACTGCGCGAAGAATTGTGCGGCTGATTCCTCGCGTTTTGAGTTGGCCTTTGCGACTGGTACAATCGGGTCATCAGCAAGGACGCTGAAAGGTTCCTGCGAAACATGGCTATTCAAGAACAATTCATCTCCGCTGACCGATTCCAAGATTTGGTTGATGCGCCCGAATACCAAGACCGGGTCCTGGAACTCGTGGAAGGAGTCATCATCGATATGCCGAAACCAAAGCGGATACACGGAGTGGTTGTCGCCGAGTTGACTTTCAGACTCGCCGCTTTTGTCAAGGAGAATAACCTCGGTGAGGTGACGTCTGGCGATCCGGGCTTCGTATTGGAGCGCAATAGCTACGGCCGCGATACTGTACGCGGACTGGACATTGCCTTCCTTAGCAAATCCAGACAGCTGGCGCCGCCGGACTTCACCTGGTACGAGATGGGACCCGACCTGGCTGTCGAAGTGATTTCACCGAGCAACAAAGCCGGGGACATTCACCTGAAAGTGATGCAACTCCTGAACGCTGGCACGCGACTCGTTTGGCTTGTTTATCCGGAAAGCCGCACGGTAACGGCGCATACGTCAGACGGAGCAACGACACTCCACGAAGACGACACCCTCTCGGGCGGCGATGTGCTGCCGGGTTTCCAACTCCGCGTCAGCGATATTTTCCCCAACTGAGGACGAACGGAAGCGGGAAACGAGCGGCGACTGACGGCCTAGTGGGTGTCTCCGCGAACTGCACGTTCCTACAATTGGCCTGGGCAAGCCGCATCTAATCAGAGCGCGGCGGCTGGGCGATGTAGGCTTTCAGCAAATCCGCGTATTCAGCGCCGTCTATGGGCAGATCAACCGTCGCGCGTTTCTGGGCTGAGAGGATAATGGCGTTGTTGAGCATGACCGAGTTGAGGCCCTCTTCCGCGGGCGCGATCAACTCAGCGCCATGCAGAATCGCATCGGCGAAATTCTCGATGATGATTTCGTGCCCGTGGCTGTCGCGCGGAGCATAAGGTAGGATTTCGCGAGTACAGGGCACCTTGGCAAAGCCCTGCCTCGACTGACGGATCTCATCGATAGACGAGCGGTTGTTGCGGTAGAAAATCAGATCCTGCGGTTGCGGGCGATTCACAGAATCGCCCCTACAGGCGTCGTTTATGGCGGCGTCCGAGTCGGCGGCGTCGGGATCGGCAGCATCGGGCAGCGGCTGCGCGGTGGCTTCATAGACCAGCTTGCCCAGCTCGCCGACGATCTCCAGCCGGTTGGTGCCGGGCGATTCGCCGGTGGTGGTGATGAAATGGCCCACCAGTCCCCCCGCCTCACGGGGGGCGGAATTATCGGTATGCTCAAAATAGGCGGTCACTTCGTCCTCGACTTCGATGCGGTGGTGCTTGCCGAACTGGACGAAGCCGTGGGCGCGTGCGGGCATTCCCACCAGCCACTGATAGATGTCGAGATTGTGCGGGCATTGGTTCATCAGCACGCCGCCGCCTTCGCCCGCCCAAGTGGCGCGCCAGTCGCCGCTGTCGTAATACTGCTGGGTGCGGAACCAATCGGTGATGAGCCAGGTGCAGCGCATCAAGCGCCCCAGTTCACCGTTATCGATCATCGCTTTTATCTTGCGCCAATGCCCCCAGGTGCGCTGCATGAACATAGCGGCGAAGACGAGATCAGGCTGGGACTGCTTCGCCTGCTGATAACCTTTGATCGCGCGTTCGGCTTCTTGGACGTGGACGGCGATGGGCTTCTCGACCAGGACGTGCAGGTCCCGCTCGAAGGCGGCCAGGCACATATCGGGGTGGTCGTAGTGAGGCGTGGCGATGATGACGGCGTCGAGGGGCGCCGTGGCGAGCATCTCCGCGTAGTCGGTGAAGCGGGGCACAGCCGGCGGGATATCGCGCTCGTCCAGACGGGCTGCCTTGTGATCGCAGATGGCGACCAGCGCCGTGTTTGGCAGGTCGATGACGTGCCGGGCGTGGGCGCTGCCCATGTTGCCCATGCCGACGATGCCGATCTTGACTTGTTCCGATGTCATGCGTTTCCTCTCTGGCTGATTCCCATCTGCCCTCCGAAAAACGTCACGATTGTATCGCAGGCCGAGCGAAATTTCCGCTGGTCAAGCTTGGATGCGGCGACAGCGGCAGATTATGTCCGTTTTTGTCCGACGCAAAAACTTTTTCGGACATAAAGCCAGTTTTTATGTCCGCGCGAATGAAGTTGGCAGCGGCGCTGTTGAGAGGGTAGCACAGGTTTTGGCGCGAGAGGCGAGTAAATAGTCGCGTGTGAAAGCCGATTATTCTAAGACGCGGGGACCAGATTGATCGCCCGTACACAGATTCTTTTACGAGCTAGCCTTTGACCGCGCCGAAGGTCAAGCCGCGGACAATGAAGCGCTGCACCATCAGCGACAGGATGACGGGCACAGTGACAGCGATGAGCATGCGGGTGGTGACAAAGCCGAAGTCGATGCCGCGCACCGTGTCCGAGCCGGCTACCAGCATCGGATAGGGTTTCCAATTGCGGTTGGCGAGTACGCTGGCGAAGAGGAATTCGTTCCAGGCGAAGGCGAAGCAGATCAGGGTCGAGGCCACCAGAGCCGGGCGCGCCAAGGGCAGGGCGATGCGCCAGAAGGTCGTGACCTCTCCGGCGCCATCCACCAGCGCCGCCTCGCGCATTTCGGGCGGAAGATCGGCGAAATAGTCGCGCATGATCAGCACGGCGAAGGGCAAGGTGAAGGTGGCGTTGACGATGACCATGCCCGGCAGCGTATCAAGCAGCTTCAAGTCGCGGAACATCAAGACGAAGGGGATCAGCGTGGCGACGGGCGGCAAGAAGCGCTGCGACAAGAACCAGGAAACTAGGTTGCGATTGCCGACGCCATATTTGAAACGAGCCAGACCGTAGCCAGCCAGGGTGCCGAGCGTGGTCGCCACCAGGGTCGCGCCCAGGGAAATCAGCGTGCTGTTGCGGATCGCCTTGAATGTCTCGGGACCGCCGGATCCGAATTCCGTCTGCCAATTCTGCAAGTTGGGCTCGAACTGGACAAAGGGAATAATCGATCCATCTTTCCATTCCGACTTGAAGGAGGTCAAGGCCGCGTAGCCGAAGGGCGAAAAGGCGATGAACGTGCAGATAAGCGCAAGGGCGATAATGACCTTGTCACTGAGCGATCGGTGCGAAATCGCGCCGCGCGGCTCTGTCGTTGGGAGCGAGTTGGCTTGTGCTGTCATAGATTTTCTCCCTGACGGCGGGCGAACTGATAGGTCGCCCCTACAGAAAACGTCCTACTCGTCCTTATTCGAAACGCTCGCGCACGCGATAGAAATAGATCGATGAAACGACGATCGACACGACCACCATGAGATAAGCCAGGGCGGCGGCTTCGCCCAGTTGGAAGCTGCCGATCAGACCTTTCTCGTAAGCGTAATAGACATAGGTTTGCGTGACCGAGCCGGGACCGCCGCGCGTCAAACTATAGGGGATGTCGATAATCTTCAGCGATTCAACCATGCGCAGCAGCATGACCGTGCCAAGCGCGGGCGCGATCATGGGAAAGGTGATCCAGCGGAAGAGCACCCAATTCGACTTGGAATCAAGGCGCGCCGACTCATAGAGGTCTTCCGGGATGCCTTGCATCGCCGCGAGCACGATGATAAAGACAAAGGGCGTCCACTGCCAGACATCGGTGAACATGACGGCGAAACGGGCGGGCATCGGTTCAATGAACCAGTTGACCCGTCCCAAGCCAATTCCTTCCAAGACATTGTTGATCGGTCCCGACTGCTCATTGAAAAGGACCACGCCCAGCCAACCCAGGGCGATGGGCGCGGCAAATAAGGGCATCGTAACAATTGCTCGCATTTGTCTCAAGAAGGGCAGATTATGATTGAAAACCCAGGCGACGAAGGTGCCGAAGAACAAGGTGGCGGCGGTGCTGCCGAGGAATAGGAAGGCGCTGAAACTCGCTGTGCTCACAGCTTTCTTGTCGACCTTCTCATCGCCGATGCCCAGGATCTCGGCGTAGTTCTCGAAGCCGATATATTTGGGATTTCTTCCCAGCCGATAGTTGGTCATGCTCAAGCCGAAGGAGTAGATCAGCGGGAAGAGGGTGAATGCCAGGACCCAAATGACGCCGGGCATGAGGAAGAAGTATTTAGCTCTGTTATTCGTCATAGATCGTGCCTTACATCAGGGCGACCCAACCGATCGCCCGGTATACTTCTCATCCCCCGGCCCCTTCTCCCACAAGGGAGAAGGGGGATTACTGCCAATTGTCACGTAGAAAAGCCCAACGCAATTTCCCTACGTGATCCCCCCTCTACCTTCATGGGAGAGGGGGTTAGGGGGTGAGGGCGCTTACATCCCGCTGTAACCGATGGCTTGCTGGTAGATCTCCAACTGGCTGTCGATATCGAGGTCGTCGGTGACTTCCTCCCAGTCTTCGGCGGTGTTGTCCAGCGCTTCCTGGGCGCTGGATTGGCCCGTCATCGCTTCGGACAAGCGAATATCAAGCGTCTCCTGGATGTATTCCAGCGTGCCCGGAATGCGCAGGTAAGTGACCGAAGTCGGCTTGTCGTAGACGTTGGAGCCGTAAGCGTTGATGTAGCGCTCCATGTCATCGGCATCGAAGCCGACGGCGGTGTAATCTTCGGAGACGGCCGTGCCGCGCGGTTCATAGAGCTGGTAGGTGCAGCAGGGATCGACGCCTTGCCAGCCGGTGGTGGCATTGTAGAAGTTGATGGACGGATTGGCGATCAGCGCCATGTAGAAATAGGTCAGCTCGGGATTCTCGGTGAAAGCCGACATGGTCGGGTGCCAGGAGCCGCCGGTGGTGTTGCCGACGCAATTCGGATTCTCGGTGTCGGTGACAAACTCGCCGATCTCGCGGTCATACCATTCGCTGGAGCAAGGCGTAACATCCGCGCCCAGGCTGCCCCGGATGGCGGAGCGCTCGGTGTTCTGCGAAAGCGAGCCGACATCGCCCCAAGAGAAGGTCGCGATGGCGTTGCCGCCCAGGAAATTATCCCAAGCCTCGCCCAACTGCCAGCCGAACTGCGCTTCTTGGCCCGTGGCCGCCAACTCTTGCAGGAATTCCAGCGCCATGACGTGGCCCGGTTCGTTGATCAGCGGGGTCATATCGTCCGGATCGAACCAGAAGACATTGTCATACTTGCTGACGGCGCGCGGGTCATCGCCATCGGCCGGGGTCACGGCGAAGGAAGCGGCCAGCGTCGCGAAGTGGAAGTGACCCTGTCCGCCGGGCGCCAGGTGGAGGCTGATGCCGTCATCGGGGTCGCCATCGCCGTTCCAGTCCTTGCCATTGAAGAAGCTAGTGATAGCCAGCAAGTCCTGCCAGGTTACGATGGGATAAGGCATCGGCGAGCCAACCTCGGCTTCATAAGCCGCCTGCCATTCGGGATCGCTCAAGATATCGTGGCGATAGTAAAGCAACTGGGCATCGCCGTCCATCTGGCTGCCGTAGGTCTCGCCGCCCCATTGCAGCAGGGCGCGGAAAGCCGGCGCCGTATCTTCCGGTGACCAATGGGCGAAGCGCTCATCACCGATATATTGGTCAATCGGTTGGATCCAGCCGTTGCTGATCCAGTCGCCGTATTGCCAGGCGGCGCCGATGAAGACGTCATAGGTGTATTGCCCGGTCAGGAAGTCAGCGGGGATGGTAGTGCCAAGCTGATTGTAGGGAATTTCGACAATTTCCAGCGTTGCGCCGGTGGCGGCTTCGAAGGCGTTGCGCCAGAAGTAGATGGTGCCGGAGATACCGCCGCGCGAGCCTTGACCCAGGACGCCGAAGGTGATCGTCTTGCCTTCGCCGAGGGCATGGCCGTCGGGGATGTTGGCGTTCATGAGGGCTTCAAAGGCGAGGGTTTGCTCGAGCTCGGTCTCGGCGACTTCGGGGATGGGGAAGAGGTCTTCAGCGGTCTTGCCGAAGAAGGTGTCCTGCGCCGCGACGCCGAACACGCCTGTGAGTAGAACGAGGATAGAGATGAGAATGCCGATTTTGACTTTCATGGAAGTCTCCTATACTGAAACAATACAAACGAGATACACTGCGGCAAAGACGCGCCAATGTGCGCCTCCGCGCCAAAGCAGGGGAGAGTATAACAAAATTGTCAAATAAAGGCGAATTGTTGCATAGTGTTACTGATGGGGCGCGCAACAGGCAGGGAGAGCCAGCGATGGACATGCAGTCCGCTCTAAAGGCATTCGGCGTCAATACGGAGACGCTAAGCGAAGCAGAAAAATCGCAGCTCGATGAGCAGGGCTACCTTGCCCTGCCCGGCATCATGTCTGCCCAGCAAGCAGCCGCCATCCGCCAACGCGTCGAAGCGTTGATCGCCGAAGAAGGCGAGAAGGCCGGCAGCGAATTCGCGCAGGAAATAGGCGCCGTACGCCTCGCCAATCTGGTGGACAAAGATACGCTCTTCGAAGTCTGCTTCTCCCATCCCCGCGTCTTGGCGGCGATGAACCATGTCCTCAAAGGCGATTTCAAGCTGTCATCGCTCAACGGTCGCGCGTCTGTGCCCGGCGATGGCATACAAGCTTTCCACGCAGATTGGAAGGGCGGCGTCGATCCGAGCGACTTTCAGGTCTGCAATTCTATCTGGCTCTTGGTGGACTTCACCGAGGAGAACGGCGCCACCCGCGTCGTGCCGGGCTCCCACCTCTCAGGCAAGCACCCGCATGAAGCCCTTGAAAATCCTTGGGCGCAGCATCCGGATGAAATTCTGCTGACTGGCGCCGCGGGCACGGTCGTCATCTTCAACTCGCATCTGTGGCACGCCGGCACGACCAATAACACCGGGGCGCCGCGTTATGCTTTGCATTCCTATTTCACCCGCCGGGGCAATCCGCAGCAAATGAACCAGAAAGCCTTCCTCAGCGCGGAAACGCTCGCCCGTCTCAGCCCGGCGCAACGTTTCATTCTGGATGTATGACGCGGCAGTCTATCACCAGCTTGCCTTTGATGCGGTTGCATTCCGCGCAGAGCAACTGCAAATTATCTAGCGTTGAGCTTCCGCCTTTGGCTATTGGGATCAGATGGTCCAGCACCAGCGCTTCCGCCGCGCCGCAATTCGCGCAGCGCTCGCCATACTTGCGCGCCAACTGACCGCGCCAACGCTCATAGTTCGCGCGCAGGGTCTGTCGTTCGCGCCGCTTGACCTGTGGCGGCGCTCCCCGCTTGTAGGGCTCCGCGCGCTGTCGAGGAATCGCCGGCCGACCGCCGCGCGCCATAAACAGCGCCAGGTCGCTGCCCGGCTCTTGACAGGCGCAGCGCTGGCTCAGCAGTCCGCAATAGGCGCAGTACGTGTTGTTATGTGGCACCCTTACCCTCGGTGGCGGAACTGGTTCAATTCGCCGATGCTGTGTGAGAGATCCAGCGTCGTCATCACGCCGATGTGATCAGAAAGCAGCAGACTGCCATCACTGATCGGCTCCGCATTGACCAGTGAGGCACTGACCACCCGGTCAAGTCTATCGCATTGCGAAAAATAGCCGTCAATGCGTTTGGCAAGCGGCTGATCAAATTTATGCGGATCAGTATATCCAATAGCGCTTCCATTTTTCGCGGTCCAAAGATCAGCATACTTGTGTTCGACAAGCGGCGACAAGTATTCCGGCTGCGTATCGAGATTGATGTTGAAGTCTCCGGTCAATATATGAGTGCAATCGGCAAATTGCGCGCGCTGCATCACTTCCAGGCAGGACATGATGCCGGTCTTTTTTTGATCCTCGCTCAAAAACAGGTGCGTATTGAAAACGGCTAGAGGATGACCGGATGGCAGCTGCACCTGCACAACCTGCACAATACGCATCCATGGATTGCGCGTCTCGACCTCGCGCCCGAGATCGACTTTGCCGGCTTCCAGCGCCGGCAGTCGTGAAAAGACCGCCAGTCCCTGCGGCCAGGGCGTTACGGAACCGTCGTCGCTCGCTGCGTAATAGGCATACCGAAAACGGCGAAAACTGTGTGACCGAAGATACGCGAAGTGATCGGGCGCCGATTCCTGGATGCAGACTATATCGACTTCCAGATCGACCATGTTGCGCCCTATCGCATCCGCGCGCTCTTGCCACCGGTTGTTCTTGCCCCAGATATTCTGAGTAACGATACGCAACATAGATCTTACTTTCTTTTGGTCGAGATCCTTGCACATTCTTTCGATTAACGCATTAGGCCTGCGCCAGTAAATGGATTCGTTTTGCCCGGCTGCATAATTGAAATCGGCGTCGTCGTTTTGTCTATTTGTGTCTCGTAAGCGCAAAGCCCTGCAGGAATTGCTTCTGCATCAGAACGAAGATGAAAACTGGCGGAATGCTCGCGATGACCGCGCCCAGCATGATCGGCCCCCAAGTACGTCCTATTTCCACCCCATCGTCCAGCGTGCTTAGCCCCACCTGAATGACTTGCAGCTCCGGGTTGGTGACGATCAGAAGGGGCCACAAATAGCTGTTCCAGGCGCCGATGAACATGATGACGACCAGCGCGGTTACCGTGTTTCGGCTAAGCGGCA
>WTGB01000147.1 GCA_011523735.1 Chloroflexota bacterium | reverse complement strand
TGTCGGTCGGCAGCGGCGTATCGGTTGAAGTAGGCCGGAGCGTGGCAGTGGCTATGGGCAGATCCGTATCTGTCGGGGCGGGCGAGTCTGTTGCCGGCGGCTTATCCGTGTCGGTCGCGGTTGACGTATTCGTGCTAGTTGCCGATGGTGTATCGGTATAAGTTGCCGTCGGAGTATCAGTCGCGGTCATTGAGGGCGCAATTGTGGCCGATAGCCTGGGCGTTCCGGTTGATGCAGGCGTCGGCGACATGGTCGCGGCCTTAGTGTCCGTAGGTAATTCTTTTACATCGGTCGCATCTGGGGTGCGGGTGTCGATGAGTGCCAAGGTTAGCGTGACTTCGGGTCGGCGCAAGTTGCAGGCACTCAAGAGACCGATCAACGTGAGCAGGGCGAGTGCCTGGCGGATTAGCACGAATTGCTCCCGAAACCTCAACTTAAAGCTGATTATATCAGGCGCCGGGCGAAATACTTGACGCCTACAATACGGTTGGTAGGCGCATTTACGGCTAAACAGGCGAGGGGCTGTTGGGAGGGTCGGGACGGAGGCACTCCCCCGCCCCTTGTATCTAGCTCTGCAGAAGTGCTTCCAATTCGGACGTGACTTGGGATTCATTGATGATCCCGAACCAGCGGCCAACTATTTCGTCGGCAGAATTGACAAGCACGTATTGCGCTTGAGCGGTGATGCCTAATCTGCGTCTGATGTCATTGAGCGATGAATCATCAATGTCAAGCACAACAAACTCGATGCGGCCGGCGAAGGTCTCGTTTAGCCCGCTCACGGCAGGCGCATTTGCGCGGCAAGTCGGTCACCACGAAGCCCAAGAATCGTAGAGCGTGAAACGCGGCGTGCTCGGCGCCACTGCCACATCCCCGGCCGATGATTCGGCAGGAGCGTCGCCGGCTCCAGCCCCGCCGGACAGAATCGACCGCACTGCGGAACACCCGCTTAATGCAATCAAACCAACCAGGAGTAATGCGAGCAATCTTGGAATTGACTTCATATCCACTTCCTATCCAAATGACCTGTCAGCGCCAATCTAGCACGGAGCGATAACAAAAGTCTTAAGGTACACGTTTTGCAGGCGTTTCTGTGATTATACACCGTATCAATTCGTCAGAAGCAAGCAAGTACAAAGATCCTTGCGTTTACAAAGGGCTTCCCGAGCCAGGCCCGGTTTCCAGGTTCTTGGCATAATGCCGCTCTGCGCGCCGCCTGCGATAAGCCAATGGCGGCGACATGGCATGTGTATCGAAGTACCTGGCTATTTCCGTCAAATACTCCGCAAGCGGCGTATAAATTATGCCTAACTCCGTCTTGCCAAGGCTGTTATCCAGAGCGCTCATCCAGCGTTCGCTGAAGGGCGCGCAATCCGGCAGGAAGCCGTTGGACACCAAGGCGTTACGATCGGCACTGAGCCAATTCGCCTTAGTGCCCATGATGCTCGCAAGGATGTTCAGGAAGTCTTCATGACTGACGTGCTCATCCTGGGCGATATTGTAGGTTTTGCCCTTGCCTTTACCACTTTCGATCAAGTGCATGATGATAGCAACGACATCCAGAGCATAAACGTGGTTCAAGGCATAATTTGGCGTTTTGGGCACTAGGATAGGTCCGCCGTCACGCAAGCGCAGATAGTAGTTGAAAAGTCGGTTATAAGGATCGCGCGCGCTATTGACCATGGGCAAACGGAGGATTGTATAGGGGAAATTCGAGCGCGAACCTTCGGCGCTTATTTCGTTCTCTACATCGCGCTTCTGTACGCCATACAGCCATTCTTCATAGTGATAAGAAGTTTCAGCCGGCGCTGGAATCAGGTCGCCATCATAGTCGCTTTCGCGATAGGGCCGCTGCAAACCGTCGCGAACAAGGTAGACTTGGCCGCTACTGAGCGCGATGTAATGCTCGACATTGTCGCGAAAGAGTTCGGTGACAGTCAGCGCCTCATCCCGCCGGTATAATACGAAGTCCACCACAACATCAAAGGATTTCGCCAGTAGCGCGCGCCGCATCTGCCTGTGATCAGTCCGATCGACGCTAAGCCGATGAATTGATCGCGGCAAATCCTCCTTGGTGATGCCGCGATTCAGCAAAGTAAGATCGCAGCCTGCCTGCGCCAGTCGCTCCGACAGGTAGTAGCCCATATTGCCTGTGCCGCCAATGATGAGAATGCGCTTGGCCATGCTGTCCGCTTCCAGTCCGAGAGAAAATGGGTGAGGTCTAATCCCTTTTCATCCACCCTAATTGTAACAGTCATAACGTGATGCAGACAAAAATCGAAGGAAATAAATACCGGTACTGACGAGGGATCTTTGCTTTGTGAAGATCATGTCGCCCTTGCAGCAATACGTTGATTTTCGCTATAATTCGCCGTCTCATAACTGTTAGCGACAGGGCCCTGTAGCTCAATTTGGCAGAGCAAGCGACTCTTAATCGTTAGGTTGAAGG
>WTGB01000115.1 GCA_011523735.1 Chloroflexota bacterium | reverse complement strand
AAGGCGAGGACAACAGCCTCAACCTGATCATGGTCTTCTCGATGCTGATGATCATTCCGATGCTGGTGGTCTTCTACTTCGGCCAGAAGCATCTGATCAGCGGCGTGACCGCGCAGGGCAGCCTCAAGGGCTAATGACGGCCTCCGCACATCTTTTGCGCTTCGGCGGGCGACTCACCGAGCCGCCCCTACAGAATTCTGCCGACCTGCGGGCGACTCACAGAGTCGCCCCTACAATTTTCGTCATCAATGAGACTTGTAGCGGTTGAAGAGCGCTATGTCATATACGACCTCTGAAAAGCCGAACATAGTCTACATCGTGCTCGATCAATGGCGCGGAGATTGCCTCGGTATTGCCGACAGCGTCCACCCGGTGATGACGCCGCATTTTGACCAGATCGCCTACGAAGGCATTTGGTATGAGCGCGCCTATGCCGATTGCCCGATCTGCATGCCACAGCGGGCGACGATGCTCACCGGCTTCACCGCCAGCCAGCATGGCATGCCTTATAACAACATGAGCGGACCGCGCAGTCCGATCGCGGCTGAACATAGCCTCCCATATCGTCTGACGCGTGAAGCGGGCTACCAGACCAAGGCGGTGGGGAAAATGCACTTTTATCCGGAGCGGGCCCGCTTCGGCTTCGAACATATCAGCTTGCATCCGAACGATTATGTTAACTTTTTGGAGGGACAGGGCTACGGCGGTTTCTATCGCGGGCATGGCTTGGGCGGCAACGAGGTATACCCGGCGGTCAGCGCCGTGCCGGAGCGGCTGACCCATACGCACTGGATCGTGGATGAGGGCATTCGCTTTCTAGGGCGGCGTGATCCCGATTGCCCATTCATGCTCTGGATGGTGTTTGAGGCGCCCCACAGCCCATTCGACCCGCCCGAGCCTTTTGATCGCATGTATGACGACTTCGAGATTCCCGAAGCAGTGGTCGGCGATTGGGTGGGGGCGGCTGACGAGCCGATGTCGCTCATCGCCGATCGCATCGTGCGGAATGCCGACCGCATCTCGCCGCAAGTTCTGAAGCGGGCGCGGCGCCACTATTACGGCCAGGTGACGCATATTGATTATCAGTTGGGTCGGCTATTCGGCGAATTGCAAAGCAGAGGACTCTACGAGAACACGGTGATCGTCATCACCTCCGATCATGGCGAGCACCTGGGCGATCACGGTCTCTTCGCCAAATCGACATTCTTGGAGTCGTCGGCGCGTGTGCCGATCATTTTGCGCCTGCCCAGCGAGCATGGACTATACAACCAGCGAATCTTGACGCCAGCGCTGACAGCCGATATCGCGCCGACCTTGCTGGAACTGGCTGGTTTGCAGCCGGATGAAGCTATGGATGGCATTTCGCTGCTTCGCCTGCCAGAGGACCGTGTGATTTTCGGCGAGACGCAGGGTTCGGTGTTTGCGACAGACGGAGGCCTGAAATATATCTATTACTTCGCCGGCGGCGTCGAGCAGCTCTTTGACGTAGGCAGCGACCCCGACGATCGCCATAACTTGGTTGGAAAGCCGGAACATGCGGCTGCGCAGGCGGCGCTGAAGGCGCGTTTGATCGATTATTTGAGCGTCAATGAGCGGCCCGCTGTGGCTGGTGGCGATCTGCTGGTCAGTGATATGTCGCTCGATATTGACGAACTTCGCGCGCGGAATTCGGCGGCTTGGCGCGGACCGCTTCGTTATGGGCAGGGCTACGGCTAGGCGCGGAAGACTTACTGCAAGGCCAGGTAATCCCCCGCAATCGTGGTGAACTCGATGATATTGTCGAAGGGGTCGCGGCAGAAAAAGCGCGGCCGGCCCGGGATCCGCTCGACATCGTAGGGCGCGTAGCCGGCGTCGGACAGTTTGCGGCGCATCCCGGGCAAGTCATCAACGACGAGGCAGAAGTGCCGAATCGACGGGTCGTTGAGCGGGTCTTCGCGGAAGAGGTGCAATTCGGCGTCTTCACCGACTTTGAACCAGATCACGTCCATGCCCTGCAAGCTGGCGGGGGCTGGAATCTCCTGCAAGCCTAGCAGATCGCCAAAAAAAGCGCGCGCTTTGGCATCGCTGCCGGGCGGGCGGGGGATGCTGACATGTTGCAGTCTGGCGTTCATCGTATCTTCGCTCCAGTCCATTTGCTTCCCTGCCGGTATTGAACCGCAGTTTTCCGCTGCCTGACAGGTTCAGTCTCTTGTTAGAATGCGCTGACCTGCCCTTTGCCACTGCTTTGCCCCTGCGTTAGAATAGCCGTTATTCTATTGAAATGGAAACGGAGAACCTCATGCGCAAGTTTAGCTTTCTCTTAGTCATCTTGCTCTTGGCTGTCGCCGGCGTCGGTTTCGCGCAGGATGCGCCGACAGTCGCCGTCATGACCCCCTTCCTGGCTCAGCCGGGCACGCAGATCATGGTGGAGAACTTTGAAACAGTCGCCATGGAAAAAGGCTGGAGCGTCAATGTCATCGACACCAACGAAGATATCGCTGCGCTGGTTAGCCGTATGGAAGATGTCGCCTTGCAAGGCGTTGACGCGATCGTCATCAATGTCGACCCCACGCAGATCGAGCCGGGCTTGCATGCCGCGGTTGACGCCGGCATCCCCGTCTTCGGTTTGGATTCGGGCGCGCATCCGCTGCTTGTCACCAACGTGACCAGCAATGGCTACACGATGGCGGCAGAAACAGCGACCTACGTGGTCGACCGTTTGAGCGGGGCGGGCAATATCATCATGTTCATCTTCGAGCCCTATCCGCCGGTGCAGAAGCGCGGCGCCATCGCCCGCGCCATCTTCGAAAATACGCCCGATATCTCGATCGTCGATGCCATCACGCCGAGCTTCGACAACGGCCCGTTGGAGGGCGCGCGCAATGCCATGGAAGCGGTGCTTTTGGCGCATCCGGACGCGGGCAGCATTCAGGCTGTTTGGGCGGCTTGGGATGATCCGGCTCTCGGCGCATTGCAGGCGATCGAAGATGCCGGGCGCGCCGATGAAGGTATCGTCATCGTCGGCATCGACGCTACCGAGCAGGCGCGGGACGCCATCGCGCGGGGCAGCAATTTTGAAGCGACGGTCGCTCAAGACTTCGCCGGCATAGCGCAGAGAGTCGCCGATCTGGTCGAATCCTACCTTGGTGGCGCGGATATCACGCAGGTCAATCATTATGTGCCCGCCAACCTGGTCACACAAGCTGACCTCAGCCAATAAGTCGCCTTGATTCTACGCGGGGGTCGGAAACGACTCCCGCTCCATTTATGTCCACTGCCGCGTTATCGTTTGAAATCCGCCATGCCAGCAAAGCGTATGGCGGCGTTCAGGCATTAGTCGATGCCGGTCTCGACTTGGTCGGTGGCGAGGTACACGGGTTGATTGGCGAAAATGGCGCGGGCAAGTCGACGCTGATCAAATTGCTGGCTGGCTTGGAAGCGCCGGACCGGATGTTGGCGCGCTTGAATGGCAGCGCCATCGAAATCGGCGATTCCGCCGCTGCTTACAGCTTGGGATTGCGTTTCATCCACCAAGAGTTGAATATTGTGCCGGCGCTGAGCGTCGCCGAGAATCTTTTTATCAATAATCCGCTGCCCCGCCTCGGTGGAATTTTCGTGGATTGGCGGACGCTCTACCGCCGAGCCAGCGAAGCGCTGCACTCTCTGGGCATCTTCCATATTAGTCCGCGGAGCCGAGCCTCGGGCTTGAGCGCGGGCGACGCCATGTTGGTCAAAATCGCCAGCGCTTTCATCGGCGAAGCGGATAGCAGCGAGCCGCGCATCATGATCATGGACGAGCCGACTGCCGCCCTGAACAGCGTAGAGGTTGCGCTGCTCTTTGATGTGATCGACCGGTTGCGCGCCCGCGGCGACGCCGTGCTTTATGTCACGCACCGGCTTGATGAACTCTTCCGGATCGCGCAGCGGGTCACGGTCATGCGGGATGGGCGCATCATCAACAGCCGGGCCATCGCCGAGACCAGCACATCGGAACTGATTACTGAGATGACGGGGCGCAGCGTCGCCGACAGAAGGGCTGGCGCGAGCGTCTCTTCTGACAAACGCTCGCATCGCTTGACTGTCCGCGGACTGCGGACGGACGCGGTCGCCCATGCCAGCTTCAGCTTGGGACCTGGCGAGATCCTGGGCATTGCGGGCTTGGTCGGGTCCGGACGGACGGAATTGCTCCACGCTCTCCTCGGAATTGCTCCGCTTCTCGCTGGCAGCATTGAACTCGACGGGCGGACCCTCCCAACCTTGTCGCCGGCCAGAGCCTGGCAACTCGGAATCGCCTATGTGCCGGAGGAACGGCGCTCGCAGGGGCTGTTCCTGGGGGATCGTGTCAGCCAGAATATTACATTGCCGCATCTTGACCGGCTAAGCCGGCTCAATACTTTCTTGAAACGAGGCGAAGCCAATGCCCTGAGCCGGCGTTTGGGCGAGGCTGTCCGCCTCAAGAGCACTGGCATCGGGCAGCGGGCGCGACAACTGAGCGGCGGCAATCAGCAGAAGCTTCTCTTCGCGCGCGCTATCCTTGCGCAGCCACGCCTGATTCTGCTAGATGAGCCGACGCGCGGCGTCGATGTCGGAGCGAAATACGATATCTACCGCCTCATCCGCAAGCTGGCGGCGGATGGCGCGAGCATCCTTATGGTCTCATCGGAATTGGACGAGCTCATTGTACTCTGCGACCGTATCCTCCTCATGCGCAAGGGACGAGCGGCGGAGGACTTGCGGGCCGCGGGTTTGACGGAAAACCAGCTTCTCGAGCGCTGTTATGCTTTCGAGTAGGGCAGCGGCATGAAGGACCGGGAATCGACGGGACCGACGCGCGCCGCGTTCTCGCCGGAGCGCTTCCTGCGCCGTTATGGTACGTTGATCGGCTTCATTATGATTGTGGTCTTTTTCTGGACGCAGCGGCCGGGAACTTTTATGACCATCCCCAATTGGGTCAACATTACGCGTCAGATGAGCATACTCGGCGTGGTCGCATTCACCATGACCATCGTCATGGTCACCGGCGACTTCGACCTAAGCATCGGCGCGCTGGCGAGCCTAGTCGGCATAGTGGCTGGGACGACCTTTCAAAACGAGGGCGCGGTTGGGACCGCGGTGGCGCTGAGCCTGCTGGTGGGCGCGGCTGGCGGCTTGCTCAACGGAGTTCTGGTCGCCTATATCGGCATTTCGGCCTTTGTCGCGACGCTGGGCACATTGACCGTATTTCGCGGCTTGGCGCTGTATATCAGCGGCGGCGCTTCCATTTACGGGCGCGCTATACCGGCCGAGTTTTCGAGTTTTGGGCGCGGCGCCATCCCGCTCGGCAAAATTGGCGCTACCGACTTGGCGCTGCCTAACCTCACCATTCTGGCAATCCTAACCCTCATTCTCGTTTTGGTCATCCTCAATTACACGATTGTCGGCCGCCGCCTTTACGCAATCGGCGGCAATATGGAGGCGGCGCGCTTTGGCGGGATCCGCATCAATCGCCTGCGTCTGCTCAGCTTTGTCATCAGCGGGCTCGGCGCGGCGGTGGCGGGCTTGATGCTATTTAGCCGCCTAGCCACCGCGCACCCCACGCAAGGCGAAGGTTTGATGCTGCAAGCGATCGCCGCTGTCTTCCTCGGCATGACCCTGTCCGAAGAGAGCCAGCCCAATGTTGGCGGCACCCTGATTGGCGTCTTGATTCTTGGCGTGCTGGCGAACGGCTTAACGCAGATGCAAATTGACACTTACATCCAGCAGATATCCACTGGCGCTATCATCATCCTGGCAGTGACGCTAAGCAGCTTGTCGCAGCAGCAGCGGCATTACGGGCGCTGGCTACGGCGGGCATTAAGAAGGATGCTGAGGGAGGGTGATTGATGGGCGCACCTTGGCTCGTCATTGATATCGGCAGCAGCAGCGCGAAAGCGGCGCTTATCGCCGAAGGCGCGATTCTGCAATCGGCCTCAGCCGCCTATGCGACACAGATTGGCGATGCCGGCATGGTGGAACAGGAGGCGAATGACTGGTGGGAGGCAGTTGTGACCGTCTGCCGGGAAATAGCCGAGCCGGGGCAGCTCTCTGGCATCGTCCTCACCGGGCAGATGCAGGATGTCATCCTGGTGGACGAGACTGCCAGGCCCCTTCGCCCGGTCATCCTCTACAGCGACACCCGCGCCAAGAGCCAGATCGAGCGCGTTCATGAACGGATCAGCCCGGCCGAACTCATTGCTATCACCGGCAACGAGCAAACAGCCGGCAGCCTTTTGGCGAAGCTGCATTGGCTGCGGGAGCATGAGCCGGGGAGCATCAGTCGCGCCGCCCGGTTGCTTTTCGGCGGGGCCGATTTTATTGCCGCGCAAATGACGGGCGTCTGCGCAGCCGATGCTACCACCGCCAGCACCACCGGCTTGTGGGATCTGCGCGCGCATGGTTTGCTTGATGCGGCGCTGCTGCGGCGGTTGGAACTCGACTGGCTGGGCGCCTTGCTGCCCAAGGTTGTTCGCGGTGGAGAACAGATCGGCAACTTGACAATAGGCGCGGCTCAGGCGCTGGGCTTGTCGGCAGGCGCGCCTGTCTACCTCGCGCCGGGCGACGCCGGGTCAGCCACGATTGGCGCTGGCTGTGGCGAACCGGGTCCGGCTTATGCTTACGTCGGCACGAGCGGCTGGGTTGGTTTCACTGCTCGTGAAATTGGCGCGGCTTCCGCTGGCGCGCTCACATTAGCGCATCCCAAACGCGATTGCTTCGTGCAGGTTGTCCCGATGATGACGAGCGCTGGCAATTTGGATTGGCTGCAAGGTATTTTCGCGAGTCACAGCCATGACGACATTATCGCAGCCGCACTGGCGCGGGCGCCGAGCGAACTGATATTCCTGCCTTATTTGCAGGGCGAGCGCGCGCCTTTCAACGATCCCTTGGCGCGCGGCGCTTTCATCGGCATCGCCGGGGGGACTGAAAAAGCTGATCTCTGGCGCGCTTTGCTGGAAGGCATCATCTTCGCCTATCGCCATACGCTCAGCGCGCTCGCTTCGCCCTTGCCTGGCAAGCTCACACTGATCGGCGGTGGCGCGCGGAATGCCGGCCTGAACCAGCTTTTCGCGGACATTATCGGTGTGCCCGCGCATCTGCCGCCGGCAGCAGAAAATGCCGGGCTGCACGGCGCATTGCGCGCGGTCGAAGTGGCGCTCGGCATCCGCCAGGACTACGCTATCTCGCTGGCGCCGGATACGCAGATCCTGCTACCGAGCCCGCGCTATCAACATCATTTCACGCGCAAATACCAATGTTTCCGCCAAGCCTATCAGGCGCTCAAGCCCGTGTTTAAGCAAATGGCAACGTGACGATTGCCCCTCGCCACTTGCCTTCCTTGACAAAGATGCCGCGCCGCGCTAGTATCCGTGTAATTGAACTGGAACTGTGCAATTGCACGCTTGCGGAGCGCAGGAGGGACACATGGCGGAAGCCATCGTCCTGCCGAAATTGGGCAACACGGTCGAGAGCGCCATCATCCTGGCTTGGCATGTCGCTGTCGGCGACCGCGTTGAGCTTGGCAATCTGCTCTGCGAGATCGAAACGGACAAGGCGACGCTGGAAATCGAGAGCAGCGCGGCGGGCCTTTTGCTGGCGCAGCTTCGTCAGCCAGGCGATGAAGTCCCGGTGATGAGCAATATTGCCGTGGTCGGGGAAGCCGGTGAGTCTATCGCTGAATTCATGCCCGCTACAGAAATGCGAACGCCCAATGTCGATATAGCTTTCTCTCATGGTCTCGACACGACGGACAGCCAAAGAGTGTCCCTGCCGAGGGATGAAAGGCTTGCCATTTCTCCCCGCGCGCTGAACCTGGCGCGGCGCAAGGGCGTCGATTATGGCAGTCTTAGCGGCAGCGGACCGGATGGGCGCATCATCGAGCGCGATATTGAGGCGGCGCTGGGCGAGCGCATCAAGGTCACGCCGGTCGCTCAAGCCATGCTCGACAGTGGCGAATTCAAGCTGGCGGAGGAGCGGCCGGGGAGCGTCCGTGTGCGCAAGGCGGATCTCGTACCGGCTGACGAGGCGCCGGCTGTCAAAGCGATCCCGCTGAAAGGCATACGCAAGACCATTGCCAAGCGCATGCTGGAATCGCTGCGGACGACCGCCCAACTGACCCTGAACGCATCGGCTGATGCGCGGGCGCTAAAAACCTTGCGCAAGCGACTGAAAGAAAGCGACGAGTCGCTCGGCTTGCGCGAAGTCACTATCAACGACCTGCTGCTTTTCGCCTGCTCGCGCACGCTGCCGGCTTTCCCCGAGCTCAATGCGCTCTTTGAAGATGACATCATCACCCAGCACGGGGCGGTCCACCTCGCCATGGCTGTCGATACCGATCGCGGCTTGCTCGTCCCGGTGATTCGAAACGCCGAAGCATTGACGCTGAGACAGCTTTCGGCGGAGGCAAAACGTCTGACGGAGGCTTGCCGCGCCGGCCGCGCAAAACCGGATGAACTGAGCGGCGGTAGCTTCACTGTCAGCAACCTGGGCGCGCTGGGCATCGAGAGTTTCACGCCGGTGCTGAACCCGCCGCAGGTCGCCATCCTTGGCATCGGCAGCATTACCCTGAGGCCAGTGCAAGCTGAGGAAAGCGTGGAGTTCATCCCGCATATTGGTCTGTCACTGACCATCAACCATCAGGTAGTCGATGGCGCGCCGGCTGCGAGATTCTTGCAGCAGCTCTCAACGAATCTGGCGCAAATTGACCTGCTGGCGATAGGAATGTAGGGGCGACCCATTGGGTCACCCGTACGACACTGAGGACTTGATAATGCCAAAATCACTGACCATCGACCCGGCGGAAGCGCGACAACGTTCGGTCCTCCGCGCGCCGGAGATCCCGGTCAATGCCTACGTTTCTAATCCAAGCGCTGAAGCGGCTTGCTATTCGCCCAGCGGGCTGATCAACGTCTACCAGGATATGCTGCTCATCCGCGAATTTGAGACCGCCCTCGACAACTTCAAGAAGCAGGGCGTCTATCGCGGCATTCATTACAACCACGCTGGTCCGGCGCATTTGTCCATCGGGCAGGAAGCGGCCGCCGTCGGGCAGTGCCTCGCGCTTGCCCCGGAGGACTATATTCTGGGCTCGCACCGCAGCCACGGCGAGATTCTGGCGAAAGGGCTTTCCGCCATCCGTCAACTCGATGAGGACCAACTGCTCGATATCATGGAGCGCTACATGGGCGGCGCCGCGCTGCGCATCGTCGAGACGATCGCGGACTTCGCTGGCATCCGCTCGCTGGCGCGGAGTTGGCTGGTTTATGGCACATACGCCGAAATCTTCGCTCGCGAGACCGGCTTCAACAAAGGCATGGGCGGCTCCATGCACACTTTCTTCCCGCCCTTCGGCATCATGCCTAACAACGCCATCGTCGGCGGCTCGGCGGATATCGCCCTCGGCATGGCGCTATTCAAGCGCATCAATCGGGCGCCGGGCATCGTCATCGCCAATATCGGCGATTCATCGGTCGCCAGCGGTCCAGTCTGGGAGGCGCTGAACTTCGCCGCGATGGATCAATATCATACGCTTTGGGAGGCTGAACTCGGTGGCGCGCCGCCAATCCTCTTTAATTTCATGAATAATTTCTATGGCATGGGCGGGCAGCCGCAGGGCGAAACCCTCGGCTTCGGCCTGCTGGCTCGGGTGGGACTGGCTGTGAACGCCGCCGCCATGCACAGCGAACGGGTCGATGGCTATGATCCGCTAGCGGTCGCCGATGCGACGCGACGGGTGAAAGCACTGCTGCTCGCCGGCGAGGGACCAGCCATGCTCGATGTCATCACCTATCGCTACTCGGGCCATTCGCCCAGCGATGCTTCGTCTTACCGTGAGCGGGGTGAGGTAGAGATGTGGCGCGAGCAGGATTCCATTCGCGGCTTCGGCGACTATCTTTGCGCCAACGGGCACGCTGATGCGGCGATGCTGGCCGCCATGCGGGAGAGCGTCATCGAGCGAGTGGTCAAAGCGGTCGAAGCTGCTGTCGATCTGGAGCGCTCGCCGCGGCTGGATGCGTCGGGCGATGCCATCGGCGCTATGATGTTTTCCGATGAAACGGTCGATGCGCTGGATGACCGCGAGCCGGAGGTTCTGCAAGCCCTGCCCGAGACGCGTTTCGCCGTGACCGCGGGCAAGCACCGCTACGCCTATGACGAGCGGGGCGAGGCGCATCCGAAGCTCAAAACCGTGACCTATGCCGAAGCTATCTTTGAGGCCATGCTGCACCGCTTTTATGCCGACCCGACCATGATCGCTTTTGGCGAGGAGAATCGCGATTGGGGCGGGGCTTTCGGCGCGTATCGCGGCTTGACCGAGGCGATTCCCTATCATCGCCTTTTCAATACGCCCATCTCGGAAGCGGCTATCGTCGGCGCGGCGGTCGGATATGCGCTGGCGGGCGGGCGCGCTGTTCCCGAGTTGATGTACTGCGATTTCATGGGGCGGGCCGGCGATGAGATCTTCAATCAGATGGCGAAGTGGCAGGCTATGTCGGCAAATGTGCTGCGGATGCCGCTGGTGCTGCGCGTCTCCGTCGGCATGAAATATGGCGCCCAGCATTCGCAGGATTGGAGCTCGATCGTCGCCCATATCCCCGGCTTGAAGGTCTACTTCCCCGCCACCGCCTACGATGCCAAAGGTATGCTCAACCGAGCGCTGCGGGGCACGGACCCGGTCGTCTTCTTCGAGAGTCAGCGCCTGTACAGTCAGCCGGAGACGCTCTTTCCTGATGGCGTGCCGGTGGAATATTACGAGGTCGATGAAGGCGAACCTTACAGGCATCGTCAAGGCAGCGATATCAGCATCATCACTATCGGCGCGACCCTCTACCGCGCCCTGGAAGCGGCGGATACGCTGCAAGCGGAACATGGCATCAGCGCCGAGGTGATCGATGCCCGCTTCCTCAACCCGCTCAATTACGCGCCTCTGATTGAATCGGTCCGGAAGACGGGCAAGGTCTTGCTGGCGTCCGACGCGACCGAGCGCGGTTCCTACCTGCATACGCTGGCGTCAAATATCAGCCAGCTCGCCTTCGACTATCTCGATGGACCGGTGGCGGTGTTGGGCGCCCGCAATTGGATCACGCCGCCGGCAGAATTGGACGAGAGCTTCTTCCCCGGTCCCGACTGGATGATCGACATCATTCATCAGCGCCTGCTGCCGCTGCCCGGTTATCAGCCGCGGACCGAGCAGGGCAGGGCTGAAATCCTGCGCCGCAACAGCGCGGGGGTCTGAGCATGATCGACAGCGCGCAGCATGAACTATTGGCCAAGGTCGCCTCGATGTATTACGAGCGGGAGATGACGCAGAACGAAATCGCGACCGCCCTGGAACTGTCCCGCGTCAAGATCTACCGGCTGCTGAAGCAAGCGCGGGAAACGCAGGTTGTGCGCATCCTGATCGACTGGCATATCAAGCGCGCGCCCGCAATAGAAGCGCAACTTATCGAAGGCTTTGGCTTGGATGAAGCGCTGGTGCTGGCTAGCGGCGCGACCGATTCCGCCTTGTTGCTGCGCCAAATCGCGCAGTTGGCCGCGCGCTATCTCGAGGAGCTGTTGGTCGACAGATCCAGCTTGTCCATCTGTTTCGGCAGTACTACCTACGAGGTCATCAACGCCATCCGGATGGACTTTCAGGTGAATGTCAAAGTCATGCAAGCCACCGGCAGCCTCTCCCACGCGCTCAAGGAATTCGACAGTTCCGCTTTGACCCGTCAACTTGCGCAGAAGTTAGGTGGCGAGGCGCTCTATCTGTCCTGCCCTTTGCTGGCGAACGATGCCCGAGCCGCTGCCATCATCCGCGAGCAGGCGGTCGTGGCGCGAACCCTGGAGCAGGTACGACGCGCTGATATCGCTCTGGTCGGCATCGGCGACCTCCATCCGCAGACATCGGGTTTCGTCCGCGCCGGAGTGGCGGAATCGGCACAGCTTCGCGCATATCGCGAGGCTGGCGCGATCGGCGATATGGCTTGGCAGATATTTGACGGCGCCGGAAGGCTCTTCCCTTGCGAGTTGAATCAGCGCATTATCGGCGTGACGCTGGACGAATTAAGCGCCCTGCCGCAAACTATCGCCGTAGCGGCTGGCAGCCGCAAAGCAGCCGCCATAGTCGGCGCTCTACGCTCCGGCGCGATCGACGTACTCTGCACCGATGAAGAAACCGCCGAACACATTCTTAGGGAGAGTGTGTAGGGGCGACCGGAGCGCTATGTCTACGTGCGCCGACGTGTCGCCCACAAACGAAAGGAAAACTCCATACCATGCCCATAGGCCAGGTCACACAGCAAGTTAAAATCGCCGCCGGTTTGTTCTGGGCGGATTACGCCGTGCTCGGCGCCCAAGTCCGCGAACTGGAGGCGGCCGGCGTCGACTGGCTGCACATCGAAGTGCGCGATGGCAAGTACATGGATTTCGCCATGCCCCGCGGCGGCTACGATATCATTGAAGCGACCTGCAACAGCACTAGCCTGGAGGTCGAAGCCCAGTTGCAGATGCTGCGCCCCAACTTCAGCGTCTTCGATCAACTGGCCGATCTCGGCGTCAGCCTCATCAGCCTGCCGCTGGAGACGACCGACGAGATGATCTTCCAGAACATCACCTACATCAAAGAGAAGCTCGGACTGAAGGTGGGCGTCTGGGCTTGGCAGGGTCTGCCGGCTATCGCTTTCGAGCAGTTCATTCATCCCTACATCGACATCATCGAATATGAGAGCCGCGCGCCTTTCTGGAAGCAAACAACCGGCGCGAAAAGCCCGCATACCATTGACCCGATCGTGGTGGATACGATACGCAAATTGCATGAGATGATCGCCCGGGCCGGCTTGCAAGATCGCATCGAACTGATGGAAGACGGCGGCTTGAACTCAGGCAATGTGGCGCACTTCATCGAAGCGGGCATGACTGTCGGCGAGTTTTCGTCGCCGCTGCTCAAAGGTCCGGAGGGCAAGCTGCAACCGGGCACGGGCGAGATCGGCGCGGCTGTGCAGAACTTGCGCGCTGTCATGCGCGAGGCGAGCGACAAGTATCGTGACGACCGTGGGCTGAAATAGTTGTGTTACGGGCGACTCACAGAGTCGCCCCTACATATCGTTCACACTAAAGTATAGATGTAGGGGCGATCCTTGGATCGCCCGCCATGAATCATGAAGGAACTTGTAAATGCCAAAAATCAGAATCGGACTCATTGGCTACGGCGGCATCGGACGGGTGCACGCAGCGGCTTATCGCGCTATCCCCTTCCACTACGGCCTGCCCGCCGACAGCATCGCCATCGCCGGCGTCGCCACGACCCGACGCGAAACAGCGGCGCAGGCCGCGAAAGAGATCGGCTGCGACTTCTACACCGATGATTACCGCGAGCTGCTGGCCCGCGCTGACATTGACGCGGTCGATATCTGCACGCCCAATAATTCGCACCATGAGATCGTCCTGGCCGCCGCGGCTGCCGGCGTGCACATCTATTGCGAAAAGCCGCTGGCGATGAATGTGGCGGAAGCGCTCAACATGGCTAAGGCGGTCGAAGACGCGGCTGTCAAAGCACAGTTGACCTTCAACTTTCGTTTCTTTCCTGCCATCGCCCGCGCCAAACAACTGCTCGATGCCGGCTTCCTCGGGCGCATTTTCTCCTTCCGCGGGCGTTACCACCGCTCCAGCTACATAAGCAGCGACAAGCCCATGTCCTGGCGGCTCAAGCGGGAGGTCACAGGCGGCGGCGCCCTCTTTGATCTCGGCTCGCATATCCTCGACCTGCTCTATTATCTGCTGGGCGACTTCTCCGCCGTGAACGCCACGCTGGATACGCTGATCAAGCGGCGCCCCGTGGCACCCGGCGCGTCAGAAACTGCGCTTGTCGATGTCGATGACATTGCTTTCCTGCACGCTCGCTTGCCGGACGGGACATTGGGCACGGTCGAGATCTCGCGCATGGGCACCGGCGCTACCAACGACCTGAGCTTCGAGATCTTCGGCGACAAGGGCGCGCTCCGTTTCGACTTGGGCGAGCCGGCCTGGCTGCATGTTTATGATGTGCGCGATGCCGATAAGCCGCTGGGCGGCGAGCGGGGCTTTCGCAAGATCGAAGCGGCCGGACGCTATGACGGGCAGCGCGCCCCGGATTGGACGATGAGTCCCGATTTCATGCGCGTCCATGCCGAGTGCCAATATCAGTTCATCCGCGCTATCTGGGAGGACGGGCTCACATCGCCATCATTCCACGACGGCTTGCATATCCAGCGCATCATGGAGGCGGCTGAGCGCTCCTCCGAGCGCGGTACGTGGGTGGAGTTGAAGAATGATCGGGACTAAGAACCGGCCTAATTCCAATTGCATTGGCATCAAAATCTGTAGGGGCGATCTATCAGGTCGCCCGAAAATACGTATATTAGAAGCGACGGGTGACATATTATGTCGCCCCTACAATATTCGACGCTGATGGATTTGATATTTTGTGTGAACCAAGTGCTGACTTACGAGCGGCTATCGTGAAGAAAGATTAGTCTAGAGAATCCAGCCGTGAGCGATGCGCATTACGACATCATCATCATCGGCACGGGCATGGGCGGCGGGACGCTCGCCTACGCCCTGCGCGATTGCGGCGCGCGCATCTTGCTGATCGAGCGCGGGGACTTCCTGCCACAGGAGGCGCAGAATTGGCAGGTCGCGGCGGTCTTCGGCGAGAATCGCTACAAGCCGGCTGAAACCTGGATTGACGCGAGCGACGGGGGGCGCTTCAAGCCGGGCGTACATTACTTCGTCGGCGGCAATACCAAGGTCTATGGCGCCGCCTTGCCTCGCTTCCGCCGCGAAGACTTCGAGGCGCTTGAGCATGAAGGCGGCAGTTCCCCCGCCTGGACCCTGCGCTACGAAGACCTCGAACCCTACTATAACCTCGCCGAGGACCTGTTCTTCGTGCATGGCAGAGCCGGCGATGACCCGACTGAACCGCCACGGACGCGTTCCTATCCCTTCCCCGAAGTGCCGCACGAGCCGACAATTGCCGCGCTGATAGAAAAGCTGCGCGCTCAGGGTCTGCATCCTTACTGCCTGCCGATGGCGGTGGACCTGCGCGAAGGCGGGCGCTGCATCCGCTGCATGACCTGCGATGGCTTTCCCTGCAAGGTCCATGCCAAAGGCGATGCCGAAATCTGCTGCCTACGCCCCGCGCTGGCGTCGAGCAATATCGAACTCTGGACGAATACCCAGGCGCGCCGCATCCTCACTGACCGGGCGGGCAAAGTCGCGACGGCTGTCGAAGTCGAGCGAGCGGGCCAGTCCATTACCGTATCAGGCGACAAGATCATCGTCTCCTGTGGCGCTGTCAATTCCGCGATTCTGCTGCTCCGCTCAGCCAGCAGCGCGCATCCGGACGGCTTGGCGAATTCCTCCGGCCTGCTGGGCCGCAACTACATGATGCACAACAACACGGCTCTGACCGCCGTCAACCCGCTCAAAACCAACCCGACCGTCTTCCAAAAGACCACGGCGATCAACGACTACTACTTCGGCGATGAGGACTTCCCCTGGCCCATGGGCAACATCCAGGCGCTGGGGAAGCTGCAAGCCGGCATGCTTTCAGCCGCCAAACCCTACCTGCCCAAGCCGCTGTTGGCCGCGATGGCGCGGCGCAGCATCGATTGTTGGGTGATGTCGGAAGATTTGCCCGACCCGGAAAATCGCGTCATGCTCGGCTCCGATGGCGGCATTCAGGTGCATTGGAAGCCCAATAATCGCGTCGCCCATCGGCAGCTCATCAAACGCGCCGTCCGCATGATGCGCGCCGCCGGTTACCCCTTTGTCTTCACCGAAACGCTCGGCATCGAGACCAATTCGCATCAATGCGGCACCGCCCGCTTCGGGGACGATCCGGCGACCTCCGTGCTTGATCCCTTCTGCAAGGCGCATGATATCGACAATCTCTATGTCGTCGATTCCTCATTCTTCCCATCGTCCACCGCGATGAATCCAGCGCTGACCATTTGCGCTCAGGCGCTGCGCGTCGCCGATCACCTGCAGGGGGCGCCCATTCTGCAATCGGAGTTGCGGGCATGACATACACCATCGGCATTGACCTCGGCGGCAGCAAAATCGCCCTCGGCTTGGTGGGCTCGCACGATGAGATCGTCGCGCGCCGCCGCATCAATACGGATGCCGACGCCGGTTTGGAAAGCGTGCTTGATCGCATCGCCCGCGAAGTCGCTGCCCTCAATGCCGAGTTGCCCGCGGATGCTTCGGTCTCGGCGCTTGGGGTGGGCGCGCCCGGACCGGTGGACCATGTCAGCGGCGACCTGCTTACGCTGGTCAATCTGCCCGGCATCTCCAATACGCCCTTCCGCCGCGCTTTGAGCGAGCGCCTGTCTCTGCCGGTCCGGCTCAATCACGATGCCAAAGTCGCCGCTCTGGGCGAATTTCATTTCGGCGCCGGGACTGACCGCGACAGTATGATTTATATCGTCATCGGCACCGGCGTCGGCGCAGCGATCATTTATGAGGGGGCGTTGCTCTATGGCGAAAGCAACAGCGCCGGCGAATCCGGGCACATGACCGTCGACCCCAAGGGGCATCTTTGCCATTGTGGTTCGCGCGGCTGCCTCGAAACTTACACCAGCGGACCGGCGCTCTCGAAGCATTATGCCGCCGCGTCCGGCGAGATCATCAGCGGCGACGGAATCGCCCGCCGCGCCCTAAACGGCGACGAGA
This sequence comes from Chloroflexota bacterium, assembly GCA_011523735.1. Taxonomy (GTDB): domain Bacteria; phylum Chloroflexota; class Anaerolineae; order Aggregatilineales; family Phototrophicaceae; genus UBA6055. The sequence goes on along the minus strand of WTGB01000115.1, from coordinate 63,234 downwards.
TGGCGTTGCGAGTATTCAATGATGCTGGCAGGGCGCTCGGCATCGCTATCGCTTCCCTGGCGATGACGCTGAATATAGAGACATTTGTCATCGGCGGCAGCGTCGCCAAAGCCGGCGATCTGCTCTTGGCGCCCGCCCGCGAATCGCTCAAGGGCTATTCCTTCAAGGCGGTCTCCGCGCGGGTCAAGGTGATCGCCTCAGCTCTGGGCGAAGACGCGCCCATCCTTGGCGCCGCTCACATGGCGCGGCAGTTGCTGCATCCCTGAGACTTTTCGGGCTTGGGCGATGCTCATCCGCATCTATACGTGAACATTTAGTCGCCTATGAACCCCCAGCCTCTGTTACCATTGCCCTATGACGACCTCTGCCTTTCGCTACTTTCTGCCGCCGCGACCGGCCAGCCGGACGCCAATTGGAAAAATATCCCCACCCCCTCAGCTCCCTTGTATTTATACTGTATCTATATAGTGTCCCGGATCTGCCCAAAATTACGCGGCTTTACAGGGGGTTTTTGGGGCTTTAGCGGGGTTTTGTGGGGATTTTCCGCCCGCCTTCCGCAACCCGAAACACTTTCTACAGGAGCTCGACATGTACGTCCATGCCGACTGCTTGCCCGCTGATACGATCTTGACCGACTTCGATATTTGCATAGTCGGGGCTGGCGCGGCCGGCATCGCCATGGCGCAGCGGCTGGCCGATTCGTCGCTTAAGGTCATCCTGCTGGTCAGCGGCGGCCCCTCCGATCGCGGCATCCCGGACGAGGCTCGGCAAGCCCTCTACCAGGGCAGCGCCGGCGACTTCCTGCAGAAGGTTGATCCCGTCTTCCTGCATCGCTCGCGCCTGAATATGTATGGCGGCACGACCAATCACTTCGGCTTTTGGGCGCGTCCGCTCGACCGTGCCGACACCATGCCGCGGCCGGGTTATCGCGAGGCGTGCTGGCTTTTTGATGAGCGGGAGTTGACGCCTTACTACATTGACGCCCACGAATTCGGGCGTTTTGGTCCTTTTAATTACGACGACATGGCTTTCTGGGAGCGCGTGCTCTACGCCCGCTGCTTTGATCCGCTGCCGGGCGACAAGCTGACCGGCGCCATTATGCGCGCCCAATACGAAGAGAACCTGCACGATTTTCAGGTGCAATTCCGCGAGCAACTCAAAAGCGCCGAGAACATCACCGTGCTTTTCAACGCGCACCTGCTGACGATCGCCACTGACGAAAATCAGAACCACGTCGTGGAGTTGAACTGCTCAATCATAGACCACTCATCCTCTGGCGAGAGCAGAGCCGGCAAACGCTTCAAAGTGCGCGCGCGGACCTACGCGCTGGCTTGCGGCGGCATCGAGAATGTGCGCCTGCTGCAACTCTCCGGCGACCTGGGCAATAACCGGCGCGACCAGCTCGGGCGCGGCTTCATGGTGCATCCGCTTTTGACTAATGCGGCGCGGGTCACCTTCGACCAGCCTGTGCCCAGAGATATCCGCAACTTCTTCCGCGAACAGCAGATCCGCCTCAAACCGCCAGAATCCTCTGGCGGCGACTATCAGCACATGGTCGCCCCGCTGGTCAATCCGGAGTTGGTCTTCGACTACCTGATGTTCAACGCCTGGGGTGTGCTGGCGCCGACGCATCAAACGCTGATAGACGAGCAAATCGGCAATTTCCGCATCATTCTTTATTTCGGCGCGGATGCGGTTTCGGCGATTGTGAACCTGAACTGGGAGCAGACGCCGGATGAGGGCAGCCGCATCACACTCAATCACGAGCAGCGCGATCCCATATTCGGCCAGCCGGTCGCCCATATTGATTGGCGCCTCAATGAGACCGACAAACGCAGCGCGGTCCGCGCCCTGGAAATCAGCCTGGAATATCTGCGGGCCCGCGGCGCGAGCCGTCAGCTGATGATTACCGATGTCGGCGGCGGCGCGGAAGATTGGACCTTCCCCCCCGGCGAAGGCGCGCTGGAAACCGGCGACCATCACATGGGCGCCCTGCGCATGTCGGCATCGCCCGACGATGGCATCGTCGACATCAATTCGCGCTTGCACACGGTTGATAATCTCTACATCGCCGGTTCAGCGGTCTTTCCCACCGGCGGTTACGCCAACCCGACGCTGACCATTGTCGCCCTCGCCCTGCGCCTTGCTGATCACCTCAAAGCTCTCTGTCAGCACAGGGCGATATCTTGTGGCGACGCCTTTGCTTAGCCGCCGATAAAACCCATGTCGCTCAGCCAGATATGTGCTACATCCGCAGGACTTTCCCCATCAACTTCGACCCTTGCGTTCATTACCCGCAAGGTTTCCGTGGTCAAAACTGCGAAAATCGGGTTCAGAATACCGACAATTCGCGGATTCGCACGGATGACTTCTCCACGCACCAAAGGCGTCGGCGTGTATATCGGCTGGGCGCCTAAATTATCTTCCAACACGACGAAGTCATAGGCCAGCAATAACCCGTCAGTCAAATACGCCATGGCAAAGTTGACATTGTCCCTTCCTTCGTGCAAGGCTTGCTCGGTCTGTAACGGGGTCCCATCAGGGATGATCATCATCTGGTCTTCGCGGAGGTCGAATCCATAAGTCTGCTCGAACGAAGCGACCCCATCAGGACGGTATGCGAATTCATCTCCCGTCGCCAATAATACATAGCCACCAGTGTTGACATAATCCGCCATGTCGCTGACAGTATACATGCTATGTTCTTCCGCAAAGTCGGTGGTTACCGCGAAAGCATACGGACTGTTTGCCGGCGGCGGCACCAGCCATATTATGTCGTTAATAGCCGCATCATAAGAGCTTCCCAAAGCATATCCCATGACCGCGTCACGAGTGGCTCCTGGTGGGATATGTGCCCATTCCACATCATTAAAGTGGATAGATAGCGCGGTCCCGGTGTATTCCGGATAAATATCAATCTCGCCATTAAGCAGCGCTTGGCGGGTAGCTCCCGTAGGACCTAGACCAGTACGATCAACAACATCGAAGCCTGCTTCTTCCAGCGCTTGCAGCATAATCTGTCCCAGTACAATTTGTTCCGTGAACAGCTTTGAGCCAATTCGAATCGCATTGTCCTGCGCCGCCACGGCGCCGAATAAAACGCTAAAGATCGTTACAATCAGTAAAATGCCTCCAACCTTGCCCATGATCATCCCCATATTTGGTTTATCTCTACTATTCCAGATGCTGTACAAGCCCGTCTGGTGGCTATCATCACAAAAAGCTAATTTACCTCTTTTTGCAGGGATCTCAACCAATCCGAAGTTGGGTGGACGACTTAGCTGCATCATTTGACAATTCTAGAGACAAGACATATTTTCGCCAAGTTCAAAACTGCCCTAGTCCGCCGCATCATATATCGCATCCACATCGCGGCGATAAGGCGTGCTGCGCGCTGTGCCCGGTTTCGTCACGCAGAGAGCCGCCGTCGCATTGGCGAAGCGAACGGCATCCGCCAGCGCCAGCCCTTCCGCCAGCGCCACCGCCAAGCCCGCGTTGAAAGCATCGCCGGCGCCGGTCGTATCGACCACATCGACCGCATAGGTCGGCACGCTGGCAGTCTCCGTCCCTGTGACGATCTGCGCGCCCCGCGAACCCAGCGTCACCACTGCTGTCTGATCGGCTCGGGTCAAGAGCCCACGCGCTGCCGCTTCGATATCGGCCGAAGGACCCCCGCTCAAAGTTTCAAGCTCGGTTTCATTCGGCGTCAGATAATCGGCGAGTTGAATCGTTTGGGCGGGAATGGCTGCCGCTGGCGCCGGATTGAGAATGGTCGTGACGCCCAGTGCCTTCGCTGTCTCCAGCACGTAAGCCACCATATCAAGGTTGATCTCCAGTTGCGCAATGAGTACGTCGGCCGCCGCGATCCGCTCGCGGGCCGCGTCGATATCGGCCGGCTGCACGCGCAAGTTGGCGCCGAGCACGACCACGATCATATTCTCGCCGCTGCTATCGACCAATATCGGCGCTACGCCGGTCGCATGCTCGTCGTCCCGGCTCACGAAGTCGCGGTTGACCCCCTCGGCATCCCAGATCTCATAAGCGAGATTGGCGAAGACATCATTGCCCACCCGCCCGATGAAAGTGACCTCCGCGCCCAGACGCGCCGCCGCCACCGCCTGGTTCGAGCCTTTGCCGCCCGCGCCAGTCACAAAGCGGTCGCCAGGCACCGTCTCGCCTGGTCTCGGCATCCGCGCCATGTAGGATGTCAGGTCCGCATTGAAGCTGCCCACCACCACGATCTTTGCCGTCATGCCTGCTTCCTCTTTCCTATCGCCGAGAATGTGGATACTCTATTGTGGTGGATTTTAGCCCATCCGACTAGCGAGCGACATTGAGATGGCCGAACTGCAGATAGCGTTCGATGGCGATATGTCTACCGCGCTGGATATCCTCGCCCAGGTTCGCCCGTATATTGATATCGCTGAAGTGGGCACGCCGCTGGTCTTCCGCGATGGCATGAGCGCCGTCCGCATGCTCCGCGCCGCCTATCCGCGACTCACATTAGTCGCTGACCTGAAAATCATGGATGCCGGCGAAGCGGAAGCGGATATCGCCTTTGCGGCCGGAGCGGATCGTGTGACTGTCATGGCGCTCGCCAGCGACGCGACGATTTCGGGCGCCTTGCGCAGCGCCAATCGGCATCGGAAGCAAGTGATGGTCGATATGATGCAAGTCGTGGATCCGTTGCTGCGCGCGAGTGAATTGCTCGGGCTGGGCTGCGATCTGCTCTGCCTGCACACCGCTCATGACTTGCAGTCTGACCAGGTCCCTCCCTATTCCCAGCTGGCGCAACTGCGCGCTGCCTTGCCAGAGGCTCAACTGGCGATTGCGGGGGGCCTCAAGCTCCCCGCGCTGGAGCAGATCTTGCCGCTCGCGCCTCAGGTCATCATCGTCGGCTCTGCCATCACAGCTGCTAAAGATCCACGCCAAGCCGCGCGACAATTCCACGAGAGGATACATCGTGATGGAATACCCTGAACTCGTCGATGCTGTTATCGGAGATATTAGCCGTACCTTGCGACAAGTCGACCCGGCGCAGGTCGAGTCGCTGGGGGCGGCGCTGCTCTCTGCGGAGCGCGTCTTCATCGCCGGCAAAGGACGCAGCGGCTTACAGATGCGGGCTTTCGCCATGCGCTTGATGCACCTCGGCTTGCAAGTACACGTCGTCGATGAGGTCACCACGCCGGCGATCGGCGCTGGCGATCTGCTGCTCATCGGCTCTTCCTCCGGGCGCACAAGCTCGCTGCTGGCTTATATCGATACGGTGAAGGCCACCGACGCCACATTGGCGGTCTTAACTGGCAACCCCGATTCGCCTGTCACCGCTGCAGCCGATGCGTTCATCTACATTCCCGCCTCCAATTTCAAAGCTGGCGAGCGGAAAGGCGAACAATCCGCCCTGGTCATGGGCTCGCTGTTTGAGCATTGCCTGGGCTTGATCTGCGACTTGCTCATCATTCGCTTGAAAGCGACGCTGGCTGCGGCCGAAGTCGAGATGAATGCCCGCCACGCCAATCTGGAATAACGCAATCTTGTTCCCTGCCTAAGGATTGAAACGAGAGGACTCGATGAAGAACGCGGCCCGCCGCGACAAGTTATACAGCATCATGCGCGGCGCCGGGCTGGATGTCATCGCGCTGATCCCGGGGCCGAACCACCGCTATCTCACCGGCGCGGAACACTACGTGCTGGAACGCCCCATCGTCAGCTTCTACTCGCTCGATCAAGAACCGGTCGCGGTCATTCCCGAGTTGGAAATCTCCCTCTTCCAGCGCCATGCCGAACCGCCACGGATCATCTCCTATAGCGATGCCGAGGGCTGCCAATCCGCTTTCCGCGCCGCGCTGAATGCGATTGGATCACGCGGGAAAACCATCGGCGTCGACGGTCTGCACATGCGTTTCTTCGAAGGCGAAATCATCCGCCAAGCCGCGCCCGACGCGACGGTCGTCGATGCCAGCGCGCCCCTGGCGGAACTCCGCCTGATAAAGGATGAGGTCGAGATCGCCTGTCTGCGCCGCGCCATTGAAATATCCGAAGCGGCCCTGCAAGCCACGCTCGCCGAAATCACGGTCGGTATGACCGGGATTGAAGCCGCCGCTATTCTTGAGGGACAGATCCGCGAACTGGGCGGCGAGGGATTGTCTTTCGGCACGATACTGCATGCCGGCGGCAACAGCGCGCTGCCCCACTCAGGACCACTGGCCTATCGCATTCAATCGGGCGACCCTCTCATCGTCGATTTCGGCGCCAGATATGGCGGCTACTGCGCCGATATCACGCGGACAGTCTTCGTCGGCGCGGCCAGCGATGAGCAGCGAGAATTCTACTCAGTGGTACAGGCGGCGAACGAAGCGGGTCGGCTGGCTGCGAAGCCCGGCGTCACAGCCGAATCGGTTGATATCGCGGCGCGGCAAGTCATCATCGACGCCGGCTACGGCGACTTGCTGCGCCATCGCACGGGTCACGGCATCGGCTTGCAGGCGCACGAAGCGCCCTATATTGTGGAGGGCAACACGCGCGTCCTTGCGCCGGGCATGGTCTGTACGATTGAGCCGGGGATTTATCGGATCGGCGAGATCGGCGTGCGAATTGAGGACAACATTTTGATCACAGAAGATGGCAGCGAGAGCCTGACCAGCTTCCCGCGCGCGCTTCTTGTGATTTGACGATGGTTTGAGTACATTGAAGACGATGTGCGAGTCGAAAAGCGCCACCGAGTTCATTGCGAGAGATGAGATGAACAAGACCCGCAGCAACAAACCCGTGTTCACCCGAGAAGATCTCGAGCGTCTCCACGCTCCCGCGCCAGCAGATGTAAAGGCTTTTCTCGACGAACCTTACCGTATCGCTCCCGCCAAGATAGACGAATATCAGGAAAAGGGCTACGTCAGGCTTGAGGGCATCATCAGCGGCGCCCCGCTCGAATATTATCGTGAGCTGATCGGCCTGGCGGTCGGACATCGCTTCATGGACGACCACCGTGAACTGGCGGATAAGCGCGTCTACGAACAAAGTTTCTTGCAAGCTTTCAACCTCTGGCCTCACTATCCGGCGATCGCCGAATTCGTGCAATGTTTTCGCTTCGCCGATGTCGCTCGCCGCATGCTCGCCGTCGACGGCGTCAATCTCTGGTTTGATCAAGCGCTGTACAAAGAGCCGGGCGGACGCATCACCGATTATCATGTGGATGCTGCCTTCTGGCCCGTGCGCCCCGCTGCCAAAACGACGACGATCTGGATGGCGCTGGTCGATGTCCCGCGCGAACGGGGCTGCATGGCCTTTGCCACTGGCAGCCACAAACTCTCGCCCGAGGCTGAGTTTGTCGATATCTTCAACGCCCAGGAGGAAATCGCGCTTGGCGAAAACATCCGCGATTATCCTTGGGAGTGGGCGCCGCTGAATCAGGGCGACTGCACCTTTCATTCCGGCTTGGTTTATCATCGCGCTGGCGCTAACGAGACCGATACAATGCGCGAAGCGATGACCATCGCCTATATGACCGCTGACGCTGTCTTTGACTGGCCCGATTCCAACCCCGAGGCGGGGCGGCGGCACGGCTTCGCCACAAGCGGTCTGACGCGTGGCGATCGGCTGGAATCGCGCTTTGCGCCGCGCCTGTTATAACGTTAAGCTTTGCGCTGATCGATCAATTTGCCCAAACGCTTATCAGGAGAGTAATGATGGTGGAATCGAATTCTGAAGGCGGCTATCCCTCAAGGGTACCGAAGTTTCACTTCGCTGAGACCTTAGACAAACAAGAGGAGCAACTGCGGACGAACCCGATGCTGCAGCGTTTTGCTGATTCGCGCTGTCAGCTCTCAGACGACAGGCATCGCCCGCTTTATCATTTCGTCAGCCCGGAAAGCACGCTGAATGACCCCAACGGCTTATGCTACTGGCAGGGTCGCTGGCATCTCTTTTATCAAGGTTACCCGCCGGAAGACACCCGCGTGCATTGGGGCCATGCCATCAGCGATGATTTGATCCACTGGCGCGACCTGCCCTACGCCATCTATCCCTATCCCGAAGAACGCTGCTATTCTGGCACGGCGCTCGTTGAAGAGGATCGCGTTATCGCTATGTACCACGGCGTCGGGGTCGGCAATATGGTCGCCCTGTCCTCCGATCCGCTCCTGCTTAACTGGCAAAAGGTGGGAGACCGCGCTGTGATTCCCATACCCGATACCAGCGAACCGCCAGCCGCCTACAGTGTTTTTGATCCCTGCATCTGGAAAAAGGGCGACTTCTATTACGCGCTCTCCGGCGGCTACCTGCCCCATGGCCCGGACAAGAAAATGATCCGCGCCAATTTCCTCTTCCGGTCGAGCGACCTGGCGGCGTGGGACTACCTGCACCCCTTCGTGGAGAAAGATCACTACACGGTCGTCGGCGATGATGGCGCCTGCCCCTATTTCTGGCCCATCGGCGATAAACACATCCTGCTCATGTACAGTCACATGACTGGCGGTCAATACCTGCTGGGCGATTACGATACCCAGCGCGACAAGTTCGTCGTCACCGATGGCGGCCTTTTTAACTTCGGCGCGTCCAATCCCAGCGGTGTCCACGCGCCCTCGGCGACGCCGGACGGGAATGGCGGCGTCATTGTCATCTTCAATATGAATCAAGGGATGCCGACGCGCGTCTGGAACCAGATCATGAGCCTGCCGCGCCGTCTCAGCTTGGACGAAGATCAGCGACTCCTGCAGGAACCAGCCGGCGATATCGAATCGCTGCGCGGGGGGCATCAGAGGCTGTCTGACCTCGAATTGCCAGCTAACCAGGAAGTTGTGCTGGAAGATATCAGGGGCGCGGCGCTGGAACTGGATATAGAAATCGAAGCAGGCGCCGCCCCGCTGGTCGAGTTAAACGTGCTGCGTTCCCCCGGGCGCGAAGAATTCACCCGTATCGCTTTTTACAAGCATCGAGGCAATCGCTACAGACAGAACTTGTCAAACACCGACGCCATGAACGCCAGTTCGATGGCAATGGCGAAGCTGCCGCTGCGGCAGGAAAGCTTGATCACAATCGATACATCGTATTCATCGACCTTGCCCGATGCGCTTTCTCGCGCGCCGGAAACCGCGCCGGTCTACCTCGCCGATGACGAGCCCTTGCATTTGCGCGTCTTCATCGATCGCAGCATCGTCGAAGTCTTTGTGAACGGCCGACAGTGCGTCGCGGTTCGTGTTTATCCGGGGCGTGTCGATAGCGATCTTGTCTCCCTCCGCGCGCAAGGTCAAGCGGCGATGCTCAAGCGGCTGGATGCCTGGCAAATGGAAAGTATTTGGGACTAGCCTTTGACTGCGCCGGCCGTCAAGCCGCGGGTGATGAAGCGCTCCAGCAGCAAGCCCATGATGATCACGGGTACCACCGCCATCAAGGTCAGCGCGCTGATGAACCACCACTCGATGCCGCGCGTATTATTCTGCCCGGCGATCAGCACTGGCATGGTGATGGCGTTGAAGTTTGTCAGCATCAAGGCGAAGAGGTATTCGTTCCAGGCGAAGATGAAGGAGAAGATCGCCACCGCCACCAAGCCCGGCGCGCTCAAGGGCAGGACGATGCGTATGAAAGCCCCCCAGCGGGTCGCGCCATCGACGCGGGCGCTCTCTTCCAGGTCGACGGGCAAGCCGTTGAAGAAATCGCGCATGATCCAGACGGCGAAGGGGATGTTGAACATCGTGTAAGCGATGATGAGACCGCCGTAGGTGTCGATCAGGTGGAAGGCGTTGTAAAGCAGCACGAAGGGCACGATGAAAATCGCCGGCGGCAGGAAACGCTGCGAGATGATCCAAAAGGCGATATTGTCGTTATCCCAGCCCAACCGCCCCCAATAATAGCGGAAGCGCGACAAGCCATAGCCCGCCATCGCGCCGATGACGACTGACAGAATCGTGCTGCCGATGGCGGAGACGAGACTGTTGCGGAAGTGCCGCTCGGTCGATTCCCGCTGCGTCCCAAACATCTCCTCCCAGTGGTCGGGTATGGGCTGGAAGTCGATGTAGGGGATGTAATTTGGTCCCCGGCTGACGTCAATCGGCCGCTTCACCGAGGTGGTCACCAGCCAGTAGAAGGGGAAGAGCACGATGAAACACCAGACGATGACAATCGCGTAGAGAACGGCGGATTGCCAGAGCGGGCGCCGACTCCTGCGGCGCAGCCATCCCTTGCCGGTCGTCCGCATCACTCGCCTCGCCCAACCGCGCCGCGCGTCCAGCGCCGGCCCACCGCCAGAAATATCGTGGCGAAAATAATGACCAATACCAGCAGAACATAAGCGATCGCGCTGGCATAACCATAATTGCCGTTGCTAAGAGCCTGTTCAAATATGTACAGCGTCAGAGACTCGGTCGCCGAGCCCGGTCCGCCGCCCGTCGTCACCACCACCACATCGATGATCTTGAAGATCTCCAAGCCGCGAATGAGTATCACGGTCAGCGAGATCGGCAGCAAGATCGGTACCGTGACGCGCCAGAAGATCTGCAAGACATTGGCGCCATCCACCCGCGCCGCCTCGTAGATGTCATCGGGGATGGCTTGCATGCCCGCCAGCAAAATCAGCGTCATAAAAGGAATCCACTGCCAGGCGTCGATGATGAGTATCGCGATTGGCGCCCAGCCGATATCGGTGAACCAGGGTACGCTGATGCCGCGCTCCAGGCCGAACAGCTTGCCAAAGTCGCGCAGAAAATCGGCAAGGGGCGAGCGCAGAGGATTGGAATCGAAGAACATGCGCCCGGTATAAGCGGCCGCCACCGGCGTCATCATCATCGGCATCAGGAAGATGACCCGCACGATATTCCGCCCGCGAAAAGGCTGGTTCAAGACCGTCGCCAAGCCCAAGCCGATGAGGTACTGAATCATCACGCCGAGGAAGACATAGATCATCGTGTTGCGCACGGTGCTGTGCAGACGCCCATCAACCAGCAAGCGCTCATAGTTGCGGCTTGTCAGCTCGAAGCCCAAGCCCAGGAAGCCGACGCCTTCGGTGATGCCTTGAGAAGCCGCTTGCCGGGCAATCGTCGAGCCGCCGCGCTGCATATCGGTGAAGCTGATGCCAAGCGACCAGAGCAGGGGGAATATCGACAGAGTGAGCAGTATAATCACCGCGGGACTGAGGAAGACCCGCTTCATGATCCTGTCTTCGCGCACGGTGGACATGCTGGGCGTTGCGGGGCTAACCAAGACAACCTCTCGTATGTTTAATACCGCCTATCTAGTAAGAGGATCTTTCAAGTTTTCGCTCAATAGACTCTAGAATGCGAATCATTGTATCTAGCTTGTCATTCACTTTGTCCAACTTATTGGCAGTGTTATCGTCGTGCCACCTGTAGCGCTCATCGTCGCTCCACTAGGCACGTAGCTTACCACTAATCACTTTCGACTAGCGGACAACCTCATCAGTATCGTTCATCACCATGTCAGTTCACCTTTCTTCGGCAAATGCTAATGGCAGAGATATATTCGGGCGACCCACCGGGCCGCCCCTACATTTTCTCAACCTAAAGATACCTGTAGGGGTCAGCCACCGGCTGACCCCTACAGGTATCTTTGTGCCCCAAGCATATCCCCTGCTCAGATCTCGGAGAGGGGGCCGGGCGTGCGGTAGACACCAACTACATATCACCCATATAGCCAACCGCCGCCTTGTATTGCTCAAGCTGCGCGTCGCGCCCCAGACGGTCGGTGATCGCATCCCATAGCTCGGCGACATTGTCCAGCGCTTCCTGGGCGGTGATCTCGCCAGCGAGGGCGCGGGCGATCTCGGCATCCAAGGTCGACAGATACTCCGCCGAGCCGGTGATGCGGATGTCGAGCACGGCATTCGGGTGGTTGATGGTGTTCTGGATGGCGTCCAGGTAGTCGGCGGCGCTTTCTTCATCGAAGCCAGCCGCTACCCAGGGCGCGGTATCCGCCAATTGGCTGAAGCGGCTCGGATTGATGCCGGTCCCGCCAGTGACCGCCAATTCGTTCACCACATCTTTGCTCGCCAGGAAGGAGGCGAAATCAAGCGCGGCTTCGGTCACATCGCTGTCGGCCGCGATCGAGATGATCCAGCCGCCGAAGGCGATAAAGGGCGCCGGATTCTCTTCCATGACCCATTCACCAGCTTCGTAATCCCAGTAGGAATCGCCGCCGGGCAATACGCCGAAACCGACAGCGCCCTTGACCAGGGAGACATTCTCATCGACCGAGATCGTGCCGACATCGCCCCAGTCCAGGTTCAGCACGGCGGTGCCAGTCGCCATCAGCGTGCGCGTATCAGCCACATCGTAGTTGATCATTTCCGGATCGCCGACGTTGCGGATGTCGATGTATTCTTCAAGCGCGCGCACCCAACCGGGGTTGTTGACCTGCGGACTCATGTCATCACAGCTGAAAAAGAAGCAGGGATTGCCCGGCACCTTGCCATAGCCAGCGGCGCGGGAGAGGTAAACCCAGTAGGACTGCGCGTTGCGGCGCTGCGCTTCCAGGGCGCCATAGATCGGCGCCATCGCGCCAGCGGTATCCACTTCCATGCCGTTGAAGAACTCGGCGATATCGCGGTACTGCGTCCAGGTGGTCGGCTCGCCCAAGGCGTAACCGTATTGCGCCTCGAAATCAGCCGCGTACATTTCGTTGTCGACCAGGTCTTTGCGATAGTAGAGCATGTGCGCATCGCCATCATAGGGCAGGGCATAAGGCACGCCGCCCCAGGTCGTGATGCGGTCGGCATACAGCGGGATGACATCATCGGATTCGATGGCGTCCAGCGTCGCTTGCGGGATCTCCATCACATAACCCGGCGCCATGATGTCGCCCGCCCAGTCGGCGGCGTAAATCAGAACATCATAATCGCCCGAGCCGGTCGAGAGCGCCGTGACGATCTTCTCGAAGAGCTCGCCAAACGCGAAGGTCTGCAAGACGATATTGCCACCGGTGGCCTCTTCCCAGATCGGTCCCTTGTCCAGCACGGGACCGCCGATGGCTGAACCGGTCTGCGTGACCACGACGACAGTCTGCCCGGAGAAATCCTGCGCGCTGACCGGCGCCGCAATGACAACTGTCAGCAGCGCTAGCACTACAAAGAGAGATAGTTTAGTCATTGTTACACTCCATTGCTTGTGGATACGGTGATGAACCTGCGGGTTCCCGCGCCTGCGAATGCTGATATCCGCGGACGCCTGCGCATTGTATCGTGAATTCAGGCGATCTAACAGGCTGCTTGTATTCACGCCGCGGATTCTGTATGCTTGCCCTCATCTGCGATTTCACATCCGGACCGGTACCCCATGGCAAATTACGTCATCGCGCATGACCTCGGCACGACCGGCAACAAAGCCACGCTTTATGACCGTGAAGGGGCGCTGGTCGGCGCCGCTTTCCAGGCTTACGATACCGAATACGCCCATACTGGCTGGGCGGAGCAAAACCCCGATGATTGGTGGGAGGCGGTCTGCCGTTCCACCCGGCATCTGCTCAGCGAGACCGGCGTCCGCCCGGATGATATCGCCTGCATCACTTTCAGCGGGCAAATGATGGGCGCCGTGCCGCTCGACCGCGACGCCCGCCCTTTGCGCAGCGCTATCATCTGGGCTGATCAGCGCGCCCTCGAGCAGGAACATTGGATCGGCGAGCGCCTCTCTTTTGAAGATGTCTATCGAATTACCGGGCATCGTCTCAGCGCTTCCTACTCCTTGGCGAAGATCCTCTGGATCCGCGATAATCAGCCCGATATCTACCGCGCCACGCACCGATTCGTCCACGCCAAAGACGCCATCGTCGCCCGCTTGACCGGCGCTTTTGTCACCGACCCCTCCGATGCCTCCAGCATGAATCTCTATGACTTGACCGCGGGCGAATGGTCAGGCGCGATACTGGATGCGGTAGAGCTGCCTGTCGAGAAGCTGCCGGAAATTCGCCTCTCCACCGATGTCGTTGGCGAAGTGCAAGCGGCGGCGGCCGAGGAAGTGGGCGTGGCGGCGGGTACACCGGTGGTCATCGGCGGCGGTGATGGCGCCTGTGCCGCGGCTGGCGCTGGCGTGATCGAGGCCGGCTCGGCTTATAATTATGTCGGCTCATCGTCCTGGATCGCCCTCTCCACGCCGGAACCGATCTATGACCCCGCTTACCGCACTTTCACCTTCGGCCACGTCATCCCCGATATGTTTATGCCAACTGGCACCATGCAAGCGGCCGGCGCCTCCTACCAGTGGACGCGCGATCAACTCTCGCTCTTCGAGAAGGAGACCGCCGAACGTCTCGGCATCAGCCCTTACGAACTTATCAACCTGGAAATCGCCCAGGTCGCGCCGGGCGCGGAAGGGCTCTTCTTCCTGCCTTACCTGCTCGGCGAGCGCAGCCCGCGCTGGAACCCCCATGCTCGCGGCGCTTTTATCGGCTTGACCATCCGCCACAGCCGCGCTCATATGTACCGCGCCGTGCTGGAAGGCGTGACGATGAACCTGCGTGTCATCCTCGATGCTTTCCGCGCCCAAGGTACGGAAATCACTCGGATGCGTCTCATCGGCGGCGGCGCCAGCGGGCGCGTCTGGAACCAGATCATGGCGGATATCTACGGCATGCCGGTGCAGCGTCTGGCCATCCTCGAAGAGGCGACCTCAATGGGCGCGGCGCTGGTTGGCGGCGTCGGCGTCGGGCTTTACCCCAGCTTCGACATGATCCACCAGATGAACGCGGTCGCTGCAACTATCATGCCGGACCAGTCTGCCCAGGCGATTTACGAGCGCATGATGCCCGTCTTCAACCGCCTCTATGACGCGCTTGAGCCGGTTTATGACGACATCGCCGCGCTCTGAGACAGCGCCGATGACGAAGTCAACACGGTCCAAAGTGGTCTTCATTGGCGTCTCTACTGGCGGCTCCTCCATCATGAAGATCTTTCCGAGATGGTCGGATATCCTTGGCATCAATTGCGACATCGTCGGCATTGACTTGCCCTTGCGCGCGCCGGCGGATCGCTATCGGCAAGCCCTGCGCGCGATCATCGACGATCAAGCCATCAAGGGCGCGCTGATCACCGCGCACAAGATCGACCTGCTGCGAGCCTGCCGCGATATGTTTGACGAATTCGATCACTACGCCAGGATCTGCGCAGAAGTTTCCTGCATCATTAAGCGTAATGGACAGGTGCTGGGTTTCGCCAAAGATCCGATTTCGTCGGCGCAGGCGCTGGATCAGCTCGTCACTCCTGCTTACTGGAACGGATCGCGCCGTGATGTGCTCTGTCTGGGCGCAGGTGGGGCCGCTGTCGCCATCAGCGTCTGTATGGCGGAGGCAAACCCCGGCGGCGGGCATCCGCGCCGCTTTCTGCTGGCTGATATCTTGCCTGAACGACTAACGTCAATCCGCCGCATTCACGAGCGACTGGATACGCCAGTTGAGTTCGAGTACCATCTCAGCCAAAGCGCGGCGGATAACGACGCTCTGCTACACGGTCTGCCGGCCGGTTCGCTGGTCATCAACGCTACTGGCTTGGGGAAGGACAAACCCGGCTCGCCTCTGACCCCGGCGGCGCGCTTTCCGCAGGCAGGCTTGATCTGGGAGCTGAATTATCGCGGTCAGCGCGATTTCATGCAGCAGGCTTTGGCGCAGGCGCACGCGTTCGGCTTGACCATCGAAGACGGCTGGATGTATTTCTTGCACGGTTGGACGGAAGTCATCGCCGAAATCTTTGATATCAACCTTGACGAAGATACGTTCAACCAACTGCGCGCTGCCGCCAACGATGTCCGTAAATCGAGCTAATCTCAGTAGAACCAATAAAGTAATGCAAATTTCGCTAAAGCAACGATCGGTAGGGGCGATATACCATGTCGCCCGAAACCACAAGTCGCAGCGTCAGTGGGCGACCAGGGTGGCGCGTAGACACAGCCACTTCTTGGTCGCCTCTACACGGCTCGCTTTTTTGCGCGACTTACTTGGACTTACTCCCGTGTTCTCTTTTTTATCAAACCACCTTGCTCTTGCAAGGTGAAGGTTTGTTATTTTGTGTGAGCGCGACAGACTTTATCGCTGCCGCCGAGCGGCTGTGGTTAAATGGAAATGTCTCTAGCACATTTGGAGCGAGCATCATCATGACCCTCATTCAGCCCTTTGTCACCGAAGTCAATTTCGAAAGCGGCGCCTTCACACCCCGTCGCGGCGTCTATCAGCGCCGGCTCAGCGATATGGCCGGGATGTATGCCGACCGCGACGAAGCCGCTCGCATCCTGGCAGGTGAAGGCGACCGCCTCATCTACGAGGTGCATACGGTCGAATTGCCCGTCGAAGAAGGGCAGATCCCGCATTGCACCACGCGCATCCTGCCCGGGACCATCGGCGGGGAATGCCACATGACCAAGGGGCATTATCACGCCCGGCGCGAACAGGGCGAGGTCTATTTCGGCTTGTCGGGGCGGGGCATGCTCCTCTTGCAGACGGCAGACGGCAACGCCAGCGAGCTGGAGATGGTTGCTGGCAGCGCTGCCTATGTGCCGCCATTCTGGGCGCACCGCACGGTCAACATCGGCGCTGAGGACTTCGTCTTCTTCTCCATCTGGGAAGCGCGGGCGGGCCACGATTACGGCACGATTGAACGCGATGGCTTCCGCAAGCTGGTCATGCTGCGGGATGGCGAGCCGGCTGTGGTGGATAATCCCAAGTATGGCTAGCGCCCTTCGTAGAAGATAGGCTGTCCCCATTCCAGATCGACAATCGGGCTGTCAAGCTCATTCTCAAGATTGACCGCATTAAAGCGCCCGTAATCAGGGCGCATTCTGCTGTATCTGTCGGAGAAATGGAAACTTATCGAGTATGCGTCAAAGGCAATTGCCGGAATCCCATTCTTGCCGTCAAAGTCAAATGCCTTAATAGTTTGCTCGCGCTCTGTAGCGACATTCAATCCGCCTTCTTCCATTGCCAACTGCCAGGGGAAGATCATGATGCCAGAACTGGATACAAGGCCCAACCAACCAGGTTGGTATTCGAAGACTTCGATCGGCTCCTCTGCAAACGTGACGTTAATCGGACACTGCGTTAAGGGCGCGCGACAGCGCCTTGATGTGTCGCGAGCATAAGATTTCCGCCCAGCTGCGACAGTCACTGTATGTTTGGGGAAAGCCGGTTTGATAAATATGAGATTCCGTTCGTCGGGCGTTGCGATGGCGCGTTCATAAGACTCGCCGTTGGTGACATCGATCAGACTCCATGTTTCGTCGTGGCCATATCGGACGTATCTCCCGCTTCGGGAAATGTCGAGCAACCTGTTGCCATAATTTGTGGCGAGCGCCAATTGCGGATGAGTTTCTTCGAAGATGTCCCAGCGCCATATTCCGCGTTCATCTTGATAGGCCAAGGTCGTGCTGTCGGCGCTCCATTCCAGCGGCTCTCGATCCTCTAAGTAATGATCCCACGTTTCAGTATAGTGCGGATGCCACCAGACAGTTTGCCCCGCGACAACTGTCAGCCTCATTTCTTGCCCATAGCCGTATTGTTCATGCATCCAGTTGTCAAGCATGTAGATGACCAGCCTGTCGCTTTCTTGCACAGCCACAAAATTGCTGTCAGGAGAGAATCGCGCATACCAGCCTTTTATGGGTTCCAGCCAGCCGTTTGTCGAATAGTCGCCAGTGGATAGCGTGCGCCCACTGCCGACCGACAGATTGCCGAGGGCTTCGCAGTATGCGCAAGGGTGTATCGCCTTCTTTACACGATCCATATACTGAATCGCGAGTTCATCATAGTCGAGGCGGAACATGATATGGCTGCCGTCATTTGAAATCGCGACGGGAAACTTTTCGGGATCAAGGTGGGTGACAGAGTAATCCGGATTGAGGCGATAGCGCTCTCCAGATTCAGTTGTCAAATACAAAAATCGCATCAGTGGATAGGACTGACTTTTCGGAGCGGCCGCTTGCGATTGGTCGGACAGTTTCAGCAGGAGACTCTCAAACTGCCTGACGGGCAGTGGCGATTCCAGCTCCAATTCAGGTCTTCCGTATGGAAAGAATGCGACGCTGTCCTCTGATCGAGGTTCGTATCGGAAGAGGACAGTGTTTGTTCGCTCATAGAACTCTTCGCCCGGAATCCACACGGATTCAAACCAGTAGTAGAAAGTAGCGTCACTCCTTGCCATGAGCGCAAAATAACCATAGTCATCTTCACGAAACTCGAATTTCTGTCTCACGTTATAGCAGCCGTTTGAGTAATTGCGAACTGTGTCGGCATAGAACCAGGCCGGTCGCGTGCCAACGATGGGAAGATAGGCGCTGCCGCTGCCCTTGAAATAACGCTCTACTTTTAAAATGAAGTTGTTGCCAAGGTCATCCACGTTTTTCACACGCCCCGAAACAACGACATCCGCAAACTCCACCATCCGATCAATACCAGTGATTTCGTAGCCGCCGCAGGCAAGAGTTTGCGGTAAGCGCAAGAGTAAGGTCGCGCAAAACAGCGCCAGAATCAGCAACCTGTGCATGTGTTCCTCCTTCACGCGAGTTTCTATTCAGCCTAGTATGATTTCTGTTCTATACTTGACGCCCAGCCCAACGAACCCTCTACGTTCCGCCATATGCGCCCGTTGCTCGAAAGCGGCTTAAGCGTTAATCTGGTATCGGTATCCCGACAAGCAGGTAGACTCATGACCCAGCCCAATATCATCCTCATCATCACCGACCAGCAGCGCTACGACACTATCAACGCGCTCGGCTTTCCCTACATGGACAGTCCCAACCTCGACCGCCTCGTCAACGAAGGCGTTAGCTTCGATAATTGCCATATCACCGCGCCCTCCTGCGCCCCGGCTCGCGCCAGCCTTTTCACCGGCTACTATCCCCATGTCACCGGCATCATGCGCAATGGCGATCGCTGGCGCCGCTCCTGGGTCGAGGACCTGGCGGGGGCTGGCTACCATTGCGTCAACATCGGCAAGATGCACAGCAAGCCTTTCGAGACGCCGCTGGGCTTCCACGAGCGCTACGTGGTCGAGAACAAGGACCGCTACCTGCAGGGGCGCGAGTACATGGATCAGTGGGACAAAGCCCTGGAAGCTCGCGGCTTGGTCAAGCAGCAGCGTGTGCTCTATCGCCAGCGAGAGGACTACCGCGAGCGCATGGGGGCTTTCAGCTGGGACCTGCCGCCGGAGACGCATTCCGACAACTTCGTCGGCGGGCTGGCTTGTAGCTGGCTGCGCAACCGTCCCAAGACGCAGCCGCTCTTCTTGCAAGTCGGCTTCCCCGGTCCGCATCCGCCTTACGATCCGACGCCTGAGGCGGCCGCCGAATATATCGATCGCGACCTGCCCCTGCCGCGGGTGACAGAATCCGACCTCGACGGGCAGCCGCCGCCTTTCGCACAGTTGCGCCAGCACAACACCGAAGTTGATCATGACTCAATCGTGCATCTGCTCGAACCGTCGCGCCTGCAACTGCAGCGCCTGCGCGCCTATTACGCCGCCAACGTCAGCATGATCGACAAACAGGTCGGGTCCATCATGGACGCGCTGGAAGCTCAAGGCTATCTGGATAACAGCATCGTCATCTTCACAAGCGATCACGGCGATTGCCTGGGCGATCACGGGCATATCCAGAAGTGGACGATGTATGACATCATCACGCGGGTGCCAGCCGTCTTTTGGGCGCCTGGGCGCTTCCCCGCCGGGCAACGCGTCGCCGAGCTATGCCAATGGATGGACATCGGTCCCACGATTCTCGAACTGGCGGGCGTCGAGCCGGCCGCGAACATGCAGGCGAGGTCGCTGCTGCCGGCGCTGAAAGGCGAGCCCTGGGGCGGGCGTGATCTGGTCTTCGCCGAGCATCCGGCCGATACCGTCTACGGCGGTCCTCTGATGACTATGGTTCGCAGCGAGCGTTACAAACTGGTGCACTTCCTCGGACAGGACTATGGCCAACTCTTCGATTTGGAGGCCGATCCGGGCGAGGAAGAGAATCTCTGGGACGCGCCGGCGCTGGATTCGGTCAAGCGCGAGCTTATTCTTGCGCTGCTAAACTGGCGCATCGAAAGCACGGAGCATACTCGGGATCTGTTTCAAGATCATCGCTGACTCGCCATGAAGCGTTCGACTTCGGCGCGGGCTTTGGCGCCGGCCATCGGACCCTTGGCAGTGACGGCGAGCGCGCCGCAGGCATTCGCCAGCTGGGCGGCTTCGACGGTGGACGTACCCGCCAGTATCGCGCTGAGGAAGCCGGCATCGAAGCAGTCGCCGGCGCCGGTGGGGTCGACCTCGTCAACGGCGTAGCTCGGGACATCGATGGCGCCATTGGCCTTGTAGACCGTGCAGCCCTCTGTCCCGCGCGTGACGACGATCGTCCGGTCTGGTCTTTCAGCCAGCAGATTATCAACCGCTTGCTTAATGCTGTCTGCGGTGGTGAGTTGCAGCAATTCAGCGGCAGTTGGCAGTAAAACCGTGGCGGCTGACATAAATTCGGCAAAGGCGAAACGCGCCTCTTCTGGCGGCAGCAACTCCGGGCGCAAGTTGGGATCAAAGCTGATCAGCGCGCCCGCATTCACCGCCAGCCGCAGCGCCTCGCGGCAGACGTTCAGCGCCTCAGTGCTCATCGACAGCGTCGAGCCCATCACATGGAAGCAGCGGAGACCATCGAAGAGCGCGGGCAGCAGCATGTCGCTGGAGAGGTTTCCGCCCGCGCCCAGGCTGAAGACGAAGTCCCGCGAGCCATCAGCCTGATAGGAGACGAAGGCGACGCCGGTCGTTTGGTCCGGCAATTGGCGGAGGCCGTCCGTCACCAAGCCATCCATGTTCAGTTGGTTCAGCAGGCACTGGCCGAAGGCATCAGCGCCGACCGAGCCGATGGCGGCGCTGCGCATACCGAGGCGGGCGGCTTGTACGGCGAAGATGAAAGGCGCGCCGCTGGGGTAGGGTCCGGTGAAAGGACCGGGCTGGTCCAGCGGCTGGTCGATGTCCGTTCGCATGACTTCGACCAGCGCTTCGCCGATGGTGAGGATATCGAGGGGCATGGCAGCTAGTGTAGCAGGAATCGGCCGGGGATGGGCAACTAAACGCGCATAAATCGGGAATATGACGGGAAGGCGGGCGACATACTATGTCGCCCCTACATTATGTGGTTTTGCCTTGAATGAAGGCCACCGGATCCCTGAAGTTCTGACGCACTTGGGCGGCGCTTACAAAATAACTGCGCACGGCTGTATCCGCTTCTAGCACATCCCGCAAGCCGACATCGAAGTGAAGATGGGGCTGATAGCGCCCGCCGGAGGAGCCGATGGAGGCCACTACCTGCCCCTTCCTCACCCGGTCGCCCACGTTGACATAACAGTGGAGGACGTGTCCATAGCGAGCTTCTTCCGCGACGCCGTCCAGAGAGATCTCGATGACGTTGCCCCAGCCATAATACGCTTCGCCGGCGTGAATGACAAGACCATCGCCGACCGCGTACAAGGGTTTGCCCAGCGTCTCCCCCCAGGCATAAACCAAATCAACGCCGCTGTGATGCCTGTTCGCCATCGGTCCATAAGCGGGATGGTTAGGATAGCGCTGGGTAAAACCGAGCGTCACCATCCAACCCGGCGGACAGAACAGGTTGGAGCGAGCGTCTACCGGCGAGCAATACCGCCCTGAGCCGGCCGAACCGGGCGCTCGATTACGCGAATCCGAAGAAATCGGCGGCGTCAAGCGCAGGCGCTGCCCCACATAGATTAGATCCATGCGCTCGCGCGGAATCTCGTTCCAATCAGCGAGCGCCAGATAAGCCAAGGCGTGCTCCGCGGCAATGCCAATGAGCGTATCGCCCGGGCGCACGAGGTGAAAATCTTTTGCGGTCATGGTAATTCTCCCATACAAATTGAGTTGGAAAAGGCTCGCGCACCCATAAACAGAATATATGTTCTACACGAGTTGCGATTATAATAGCATGGGTTGGGCGCGTATAGGCGACTAAATAGTCGCGTATTAGGAAGTCGCGCTATGGAAGAACAAGTTCTTGAATAAACGGAGGAAGATGCGCGAACTCAGCCCTTGAGCGAGCCTGAGAGCAAGCCGCTGATGATGAAGCGCTGGAAGATAAGGGCGAAGGCGATAGGCGGGATGACGGAGACGACGCCGGCGGTGATGATGCTGACGAAGCTGACATCGACATCGGTGGCGAAGAGCGAGACGACGACCGTGCTGGTGTATGAGGCGGGCGTCTCTGAGAGTAGCAGGGCAAAGAGGAACTCGCCCCAGGTCAGCAGGAAGGCGAGGATGCCGGCCGAAGTCAAGCCGGGCAGGGAAAGCGGCAAGATGATCTTGTGTACGACTTGCAGGCGGCTACAGCCATCGATGCGCCCGGCGTCTTCCAGCTCCATCGGGATGCTCTTGAAATAAGATTGCAGCAGCCAGATGACATAGGGCAGGATGAAGGACAGGTTTATGAAGACGAGCGATATGATCTTGTCGCTCATGCCGATCTGCTTGGCGACCAGCACGATAGGGATGGCGAGGGACAGCGCCGGAATCAAGCGGCTGGCGAGAATGCCGAAGAGCAGGAGGTTGCGTCCGCGGAAGTTAAGGCGCGCCAGCGGATAGGCAGCATAGGCGCCTACAAGAACGGCGATCGCGGCGACGCTGCCAGCCACGAAGAAGCTGTTGGCGAAGGAGCGCAGGAAGATCCGCGATTGGTAAGGGACGCCCGATGCTTCGCCCAGGACAGCGCCCTCGAAGATTTCGCGGTAGCTATCGAGCACGATCGGGTTGGGCAGCCATTGCGGCGGTCTGTTCAGCAGTTGACGCTCGTATTGGAAGCTGGAACTGACCAGCCAGAGGAAGGGACCGACGGTGCCCAACAATACGATGGCGGCCGAGACATAGATGACGATCAGGCGGATTCGGGCGCGCGCCTTCATTATTGCTCTACCCCCTTGTCCAGGAAGACGTAGAACAGGATGGCGAGGGCCAGGGTGATCGCGCCCAGCAGCATGGCGATGGAGCTGCCCGCGCCGAAATCCAGCTTGCGGAAGGTCTCGGTGTAGATTGTCCAGCCTAGCACATTGGTGGCGTCGGCGGGTCCGCCAGCGGTGAGCACGAAGATGATATCGAAGACTTTCAGGGCGAAGATCATCTCGAAGATGATGACGATAGAGAGCATGGGGCGTAGCATGGGCAGGGTGATGAAGAGGAAGCGCTGCCGGACGCCGGCGCCGTCGACGATGGCGGATTCGTAAATATCGCCCGGGATGGTCTGCAAGCCGGAGAGCAAGAGCAAGGTCGCCAGCGGGATGTGGATCCAGGAATAGGCGATGACCAGCCAGATCATGACGCTGGGCATGCTGCCGAGCACATTTTGATATTCCGTGATGATTCCGATATCGTAAAATATGGCGTTGATCAAGCCGTATTGGGGGTTGAGCAGCCACTTCCAAAGCAAGGCGTTTACGACCGAGGGGATCGCCCAGGGCACCAGGAGCAGCGCTCGTAAAACACCTCGGCCCGGGAACTTCTCGTTGAGCAGCAGGGAGATGAGCAGGGAGACGACCACGATGAGGATGACCGCCAAGATGGCGAAGGTGAAGGTGGTGCGGAGGGGCTCCCAAAAATCGCTGTCGGTGAGCCAGTCGCTGTAATTTTCCAGCCCGATGAAGCGCTCGCGTCCGGGCCGTTTCAGATTCCAGTTGTGCAGGCTGAGGAAGACCGCTATGCCAAAGGGCACGAGTATGGTGGCGGCGATGATAAGCACAGCGGGCGCGCTGAAGAGCAGCGCCATCATGCCTTGGGACATTTCCTTGCGTGTCGTGTTGAGCCTCGATTGCACGCTGCTGTCCTTGTTGAATGCGGGTCAGCCAGTGGCGTCGGTCTGTGTCGGCGGGCGGTGTCTACGCGCCCTACGCGACCTGACCCCTACAAATTCACTTTGTTGATGTTGGTGTAGGGGCGACCGGTGGGCGGTGTCTGCGCGCCCTATCAGGTCGCCCGCATTTTCTTGCATTGACCGGGAATTAGTAGCCCCAATCTTCCTTCAGTTCATTCCATTCTTCCGCCAGATCGTTTAGGACCTGGCCCTTGTCGGCATCACCGAGAATGGCTGCTTGCAGCGGACCCCAACTGCCGATTTCCCAGTCGGAGAAGAAGGGCACAAAGCGATAGGGACGCGAGATGGCGTACTCGGATTGCTCGCTGAGCAGATCGGGATCGATCCAGCCGGAGATGGAGTTGCGCACCTCTTCATCTTCGTAGAGCGGGGCGGGGGAGAAGCCTAGGCCGAATTCCAGCGCCCAGCGCTTGGGCACATAATACACGCCCGTGGCGTCCTTGCCGCCGAGGAATTGCACCAGTTGCCAGGCGGCGTCCTTGTCCTGCGCATTGTTGGTAATCGCGTATAGGCGGACGTAACCCCAGGTGCCGCTCCTGACCTCATCGGTGCCTGGTACGAGGGCGTTCTTGATGTCGCCAGCGGCATTGGACTGCTCGGGGTCATTCATGGCTTTGAGCGTGTAGTCGGTGGTGGTCATGAACGATGTCGTGCCGGCTGCCATCAGCAGGGTGCCGTCATCGTCGGTGATCGAGGCTGGATCGATCACGCCCATGTCGAGGCCCTCGGTCAGCCAATCCAAAGCCTCCCAGGCCGCGCTGCCCTCAAGATGGAAGAGCGGGTTGAAATCATCATCGAAGAGCTTGCCGCCACGCGAAGCAGTCAGCGTTTCCCATTCGCGCAGCAGATAATTTTCGCCGCTGCGCAACTGCATCAGGATAGGGTATTCGACCACGCCGGCGTCTTTGATCATCTGGGCTTGTTCCAGCATCTCGTCCCAGGTTTCCGGTGGCGCGTCAATCCCGGCTGCCGCCAGATGCGCCGCGTTATAAGCCATCGTCTGGACGCCGGAATAGTAGGGCAGGCCATACACTTCGCCATCGTAGGACATCTGCTCGATGATGCCCGCCGGCAGATCCGCCAGCAGTTCATCCGCGCCTTCCAGCCCGCTTATCGGCAGGATCCAGCCAGCCGACGCCCATTCCGCCAGGTAGCTGTCGCGGACGTAGGCGACATCAAATTCGGTGCCAGCCACGAAACTGGCGACCATCTTGTCGCGGTATTCATTGCTGGGGAAGGGCAGGAAGACGGCGTCATGGCCCGACTGTTCGGTGAAGCGGCCCAGGTTCTCGGTGACGACATCAACTTCGTAGGGCCAGCCAGTCAGCTTCAAGCCATCGTCCTGCGCGCTGACGACGGCACTGAAAAGTAGGACTAGGACAATGAGAAGCGCGAGTAATTTATGTGAGCGGAGCATTTTTCACCTCGATTTCTAACAATAGAGCGTACGAACTTGTGAAACCTGGATGTGTCAATTGGCGCCTCCCTCCTCCAATGATGATAGCGCAAGGTGGACAGATGCGGGTGGTTGACGACGTGATGGCTGTGGCGAATTGCGGCAGAGACCACGTGTTTGTAAAGCCGTGTTAAGCTCTGATATAGTCTTTTCCACCTGCATAAACTTTAGCGTGGCGAGACTGGCGTTCGACTGCCATGTTTCTGCCATCTTGATTTGGCGCCCATGACGACCTATGACGCTGAATTTGAAGAACATATCCGCGACCTGTTGAGCAACCTCTACGACTATTTGAAGCTGGTCGAGAATCCGGTGGCGCGGCAGTTGGAGCAGGGGCGCAGCGGCAAGGAACGCATGCGGGCGATTCGCGGCGCGGTCTTGGCCGCTATCGAAGCATTGCGCCGTGAGAAGACCGCCAGCCCGACATCGCGGCAGAACCGGCTGTACAACATATTGCTGCTGCGCTATGTCGAGGAGCAGGGCACCAATGAAGTTTTGCAGCAGTTAGCTTTGAGCGAGCGGCAGTATTATCGCGAGCATCAGCGAGCCCTGCAAACGATCAGCCGCGTCATCTGGGACGAGCATTTTGCCAGTGCCGGCGGGTCCCATCCGGCAGCGCTTTCCCTGGCTGAAGAATTAGATTACCTGAGCCTCGAGAGGCATCAAGCCAGTTTTGACGTCCGCGCCGAAATCCTGGCGGCGCTTCGCTCGACTGGAGTGATCGCCGAACAGCGCGGGATCGCCATTCGAGTGGACGACGCCGATGCAAAGATTCGCCTGAATGTTTCGCAGCCGGTCTTTCGCCAATTGGTGATATATCTGCTGAATGACTTCATGGGGGCGATGACGGCCGGCGGTCAGATTCGAGTCGACTTAAGCGCGGAAGGGGGCGAGCCGGTGATCCTCTTCTCCGGCATGGCGTCTATGCGGGAAGATTGCCAGCGGCTGCTGCAAGACAGCACAGCCCTGGCGCTGATGCGGAGTTTGAATGCCCGGCTGGAATCGGCAGCGGCGCTACAGATCGCGCTGAAATTCGAACGGGAAGTCCACAAGATCTTGATCGTGGACGACAATCCGGACACGGTTGCTTTGTTCAAACGCTATGTGGCGAATCTGCCCTGTCAGCTGCTATCGGCGCAGGAGGAAAGCGAGGCGCTGCGGATCGCGCAAGAGACGCCTCTGCTCTGCGTCATTCTGGATGTGATGCTGCCTGGCAAAGATGGCTGGCAGATTTTGCAGCGCTTAAAGACTCATCCGGCGACGGCGGAGATTCCCGTGCTGATCTGCTCGGTGCTGGAGATGGAAGAGCTGGCGCTGTCGCTGGGCGCGGATGGCTACTTGAAAAAGCCGCCGACGCGGGAAGAGTTTTTGGCGACTTTGAGCGCGTGGTCTGCCTGAGCGTATGCCAGCCTGCGCTTAGCCCTCCAGCAATAGGCCGCTCTTGCGCTCGAACGAGTACAGACTCCGCGGGCGCATCAAGGTCACGGCGCGGTCGAAGCCGCCCAGCGCCCCGCGCGCTTCTCCCAAGGCTTTATAGTAATCCCAATAGCGGAAGCTGGAATAACTCTCGCGCATGAGGGCATGCGTCTTCAAAAGCTTGAGATAATCAGCGAAAACATCGCTGACATCGAGATAGATATCAGCGTTATACCCTTCCATATCTTCCCAATTTTCGGAGAAGAGGACGGCTTGCGGAGAATGTGCCGGGTCTTCGCGCTCAAAGGCCGGCAAGCCAGCGCGGAACAGCGCTTTCATGACCACATCATGCGTGTTGTTGTGGTCGATATGGAAGCTGCCCTTCCAATGCGTGATGATGAGCGTTGGTTTGTACTTGCGGATGAGATCCGCCATGAGCCAGATCGATTCGTCGTTCACCGGCAGTTCGCCATCGCCATAGGGCATCAATTCCATATTGGCGCCGATGAACTCGGCCGAGGCTTCCGCATCAGCCAGGCGCATCTTGAGATAGTCTTGCGCGCTGAGCGTGGGATGCCCTTTTTCGCCGGTTGTCGCGTGCACGATTGTGATATCCCAACCCGCTTTCTTGTGCTTGAGCATGACGGCGCCCGCCATATTTTCGGCGTCCGATATATGGCCGCCTACGACCATCAAATGTCCGGACATACTTTCTCTCTCCTTACTTCGTTTCTATAGAAGTTTGCGCATCACGGCGAATTCTCGCCGACGCTCGAAGCCAGCGAGCGAATACAAGCGAGCCGCGTCCTCGTCAGTCCAGAGGAAATAGGCGTAAAAGACATGTTTGGCGCTCATCTGCTCCAGGCATTTGAAGAGCAGCATTCTGCCGATCCCCCGGTTGCGGCAATCAGGCCGGACGCCGAAAGGCCCAAAGCGTTCGTTGCGCTGTTGACAGAAGCCTACCACCTCGCCCCTTTCCCGCGCGATCAGAAAACAGATGCGATGCGGACTATCGCCAAAGTATTCGAGCAGATAGCTCTGCGCGAAGCGGAACCAGTCCCAGCCGAAATGCTCGACCAGGAAGGGCATCAGGTCGGGGATATCGGCCGCTTCAATCGGGCGGATTGTCAGGCCTTCTTCGGCTTCGCCCCGCTCGATGCGCGCCTGAATATCGTCCGGGATCTGAAATCCGGTCAAGTCGGCGCCCATGCTGATCGCGTGATACAGTGTCTCGAAGCCGATGCGCTCTTGCAAGAAGCGGATCGTATCGGGATAAGCGCTCGTGTCGATGCCGGGCACGAAGTAATTGGGCACATAGGGCGAGATATCGACATTCGCGCGACCTTCTCCCCGCAATTTACCGATGATGTACGCAAAAAGAGCGCTGCCGATGCCGCGTCCGCGATAATCCGGATGGACGCCGAATGCGGTGATCCAGGCTTCGGTCCGGTCCATGCCCTGCAGAAAATAAGGGACTTGCCGCGCCAGGCAGAGGATGAAACCCACCACGCGCCCGTCCTCGATGGCGACGGGTACATAGTCGGGGTGGAAGTTGGGATCAAGCAGGACTTGACTGCGGAAGAGGCTATCGCTGATGCGATCGCGCGACAGTGCGCGATGCCAAACATCCAGCAGATCAAGTTCGTCTTTGCCTTGAAACGGTCGGATTTCCATAAGCGTCTATTATCCTTTCAAGCCTGTGAGGGCGATTCCTTGAATGAAGTAACGCTGCAAGAAGATGAACACGAAGAGCATGGGAATGACGGCGACGGCGGTGCCGGCCATCAGCAAGTTGGTGTTGTCGGCGTAGAGGCTCTTCATCGAATTGATGCCCAGCGGCAGCGTCATTAATTCGCGGCTGTTGATGACCAGCAGGGGCCATAAGAAGGCATTCCAGGAGCCGATAAAGGTGAAGGTGCCCAGGGTCGCCAGCGCCGGCTTCACCAGCGGCACCACGATGCGCCAGTAGATCCGCAGTTCGGAAGCGCCGTCGATGCGGGCGGCGTCGATCAATTCATCGGGCAGGGTGATGATGAACTGCCGCATCAAAAAGATGCCATAAGCGGAGGTCAGCCCGGGCACCACCAGCCCCTGATACGTATCGATCCAGCCCAGTTGGCGCACGATGAAAAAGACCGGGATCAAGGTCACAAAGAAGGGAATCATCATCGTCGCGAGGATGACATAAAAGAGAAATTCGCGACCGGGAAAGCGGTACTTGGCGAAAGCGAAACCTGCCAATGAACTGCTGAGCAAGACGCCGAAGACAATGAGACCGGAGGTGAAAACGCTGTTGAAATAGAGTCGGCCCATCGGTATGGAATCGACCAGATCGCTGTAATTGCTGAATTGCGGCTCGGCGGGCAGCCAGACCGGCGGACGCAACTGTATTTCGCCAGCAGTCATAAGCGAGGCGATGATCATCCAGATGAAGGGAAAAACCATGATGAAGGCGCCCGCCACCAAGATGACGTATTTCAGTGTAAGCCCTATCGGCTGCAGGAATGAGCTTTCGTCTTTCATGGCGCCGGCTCTCAATCCTGGTAAGTGCGGTCCTGCAAGAGGCGGACCTGTATCAGCGTGATCAGCATGATGATGGCGAACAAGATGAAAGCCATGGCCGACGCCCGTCCCATGCGCGAGAACTTGAAGGCGGTGTTGTACATGTGCAGGACAACGGTCATGGAACTGTTGGCGGGCGCGCCGCCGGTAGTGGCAAAGACGAGATCGAAGACCTGCAAGGCGCCGATGGTATTGGTAACGACGACAAAGAGCATAACCGGGCGGAGCAAGGGCAAGGTGATAAAGCGAAACTCCTGCAATTTGCCAGCGCCATCGACCTGCGCCGCGTCGTAATAATCTTGCGGGATGCCCTGCAAACCCGCCAGGAAAATCACGATGTAATACCCGACATACTGGTACACGGCGATGAAGACGAGTGTCATCAATGCCTGGTTCGGTCCGCTGAGAAAGGGCTGACGCGGCAGACCGAAGGCGGTGATGACATTGTTGACCACGCCAAAATTGCGATCGAATATGAAGGAAAACATCACCGCTAACGCCAGCGGCGCCGTGATTACCGGCATGAAATACAGTACCCGCCATAACGTCCGCCCGCGGATGCGGCTGTTGAGCAGCAGCGCGAAGCCCAAGCCGAGAACAGTGTTGGCGCCGACGCCGCCGATGGCGAAGAAGAATGTATTGCCCAGGGATTTAAGGAAAACCGTGTCTTTCGTGAGCAGGAAGATGTAATTGCTCAAGCCGCGCCAGGGCATCTCGTCCACGGGCGAGAGCATGTCCCAGCGGTGCAGGCTCACCCAGCCTGAAAACAGAATCGGACCCAAGAGGAATACCAGCAAAGCGATGATCGGCGCGGAGACGAAGACGTAAGCCCAAAGCATACGCCGCCGCATGAGCGCGCTTTTGGGGATATCCGGCAGCCACCAGGCGGTTTTTGAGGCATGGGAGGACATTAGCATTCCGAGCCCAGCCCCTCCCCGATTAAACGAGGAGGGCTGTCTTCAGGCTTGCTTAGCGCGTATTCGATAGCTGATTTGAAATGTGAGGGAGCTTGACCAAGCGCCCGCTTCATCGGCTTGTGGTCCTGTAAAGCCTATTCGTCAGCCATCATCCTCTGCTCTTCCAGTATGGCGTTCGCCTGCATTTCGACCGATGCCAGCGCGTCTTCCGGCGTCGTCATACCGGCCAGAACAGCCTCGATCTCGACTTGTAGCAGAGTCTTGATCTCCTGGCCGCCAGCGACGATTTGTTCCGGGCGCGCATAGGCGGAGGCGGCGACGAATGCCGAGACATAGTGATCGCTCATCGATTCGGCGAAAGCGGCTTGATCATGATCGAAGCTGGGAATGGCGCCCAGGGCGTTGACCAGGAAATCGCCGATCGCCGAGCCCGCTCTCTCTTCATGTTCGGCATTCATCCAGTGGATAAAATCCCAGGCGGCCGGCTTGTTGGGCGAATTGGAATCGACGGCGAAGAGCCAGGTGTAGGCGATGCTGGATGGCGCCTCGCCGCTCGGTCCCACAGGAATCTCGGCGACGCCCACTTCGGTATCGAAGTCGATGCCCTCAGCCGCGCGCAAAGTGGCGCGCCACCAAGGCGCCATGATCACCATGCCGACCGTGCCGCTCGGGAAATCGCCCAAGCCGCTGATGCTGGGATCAGTGCCGCCATTGGCGACCAGATCGGCATATAGCTGCAAGGTTTCGATGCCCTGCGGGCTGTTGAATTCGGCGACCGTGCGGTCCGCGCTGAGGTAATTGCCGCCATTGGAGAATAACAGCGCGCTGAAGGGATGCACGATGCCCGAATCCCAGCCAGCCATGACACCCAAACCGAGCTGGGTGATGGCGCCGGTATCATCGACCTGTGTGATCGCGGCGGCGATTTCCTTGAGTTCCTCCCAATTTGCCGGCGGGGCGTCGTAGCCCGCTTCCGCCAGCAGGCGCTTGTTATAAACCAGCAAATAGGGATTGACCTCGGTGGGATAGCCCCATGTCTGCCCATCGGAGGTGCTGACGGCATCAATCGTGCCTTGCGCGACATTCTCGTCGATGTAGGAAAGCGCGTCTTGGGTCGGCTCGGCGAGGACGCCGGCATTGACGAAGTCCGGCAGCCAAAGGTGGTAGAAGTGATAGACATCGGCGCTGATGCCGGCGGTGCGCCCGGTGATGATCTTGGTGCGCAATTCGCCGAAATCGACCGTGACCAGCTCGACAGCGACATCCGGATTTTCCGCCATGTAAGCATCAATGATGGCTTGCTGCGCCGCCAGTTGATCTTCCGTGCCCCAATGCGTCAGCATGGTCAAGGTGGTGTCTTGCGCCAGCGGGACCGCACTGAACGCGATTAATAGAGCGAGCAATATCAGACAAGAAAGCAATCGTTTGGGATACATTTTTTCCTCCAGATAACAATACTCTTGAACAGATCAAAGGCTTTCATCATCGCTTAGTATAACATGTAGCGCGCTCTCAACTGCAAAAAGCGCGTCAAGCCAGGCTCCCAGCTTTTAATGAGTTCTTCGACCGGGCGGTCAGAGTCGATATGCCGCCGCAGCCCCTCGTTGCCCCAGAGCAGATCAATCGGCCGATGCCGGCCTGGGACCCAGGGCGCCCGCCAGGCGAAGTCATCGGGGTAACTGCGCTTGAGCGTTTGCAGCGCATGCAGCATAGCGCTGACCGGCTGGAATCTCTCGCGGTTGGTCACGTAGAGATGGACGCCGGCGCAAAGTTCACCTTGGTATTTGCCGAAGGTCGGGACGAAATAGACCGGGCGAAAACGCAGACCCGCGAGGTTTAGATCATTGAGTTGCTCGGAGAGCGCCTCCGCGTTGATCCAGGGCGCGCCGATGTATTCAAAGGGTCGGGTCGTCCCGCGCCCTTCGGAGAGGTTGCTGCCTTCGATGAGGCAGGTGCCTGGGTAGAGTGTCACAGCGTCCAATGTCGGCAGGTTGGGCGATGAAGGGATGAAGGGCAGTTCGGTCTGGTCATACCACCGGTCGCGCTTCCAGTTTCGCAGCGGGATGACATGCAGGTCGCAGTCGAGATTGTCATCGTTGAACATGTTGGCGAGCTCGCCGATGGTCATGCCGTAGCGGATAGGCAGGGGCGCGGGACCGACGAATGACATGTAAGCGGGGTCGAGCACAGGACCTTCGACATGCGTTCCGTTAATCGGCGCCGGGCGATCCAGGATGATAACGCTGAGGCGAGCCTCCGCAGCCGCTCGCATGACGTAGAGCGCGGTGGCGACGAAGGTATAAAAGCGGACGCCGGCTTCCTGCAAGTCTATGATGATGACGTCGATATCGCGCAGCATGTCTGCGCTGGGTTTCTGCGTCTTGCCGTAAAGGCTGTGAACGGGCAGCTTGGTCAGCGGGTCAATTGCGCTGGCGACTTTGGCGCCCGCTTGGGCATCGCCGCGGATGCCGTGCTCGGGACCAAAGAGCGCGACCAGATTGACAGCCGGGTGGCGATGGAGGATATCGATGCTGCTGCGCAAACCTCGGTCGATGCTGCTGGGGCAGGCGAGCAAGCCAACGCGCTTGCCGGCGACGAGATCGGCATGCGCTTCCAGGAAATTTTCCAAGCCGAGTATTGTTGTCATCTGGATTCCTCTTGGTTGCGCTAGGCTACCGGGGACGGCAGGCTGCGGCGGGCCTTTGCCAGCTTCAGGTCAGCGCGCGGCTGGATGCTGTCGATCAGCGCCTGGACGCAACTGACCAATTCCAGCGGCGAGTAACCGGCTTTGCGCGCGAGCCTGATATCGCCGTGGATAGCCGGCGTGATGGATTCGCTGGCGCCCTTCGCGGATATCAGGACGATGGGGATCTCCGCCAGTTCGGCGTTGCCCTGCATCACATCAATGACGGCGAAGCCATCCATCCCCGGCATGAGCAGATCGAGCATGAGCAAGTCGGGCGGATCGTCTTGCATCATGGCGAGGCCGTCGCGGCCATCATAAGCGAAGCGGACGCGGTAGTCCGGATCAATGCTGCGCAAGGTCTGGCTGAAAAGGCGGACGATGTCGCGATTGTCGTCGATGACCATGATCGACCGCAGCGCCGCGCCAAAGTGCGACAGCACTTTCCTGAGCGTCTCAAGCGACACCGGTTTGACCAGATAGTCATACACGCCGCGCTGACGAATGGTGGCGCGTCCGCTGGGCATGGGCATGGTGATGAGGTTGAGGTCGCTGTGCTCCTCGCCAATTTGTTTGACCAGGCGCGGATAGTGGTGATTCTCCGCAAGCAGGAGGATATCCGGCGCGGATTGCCTGAGATCCTCCAGAGCTTCCCCTTCGTCGTTGCAGGCGCTGACATCGTGTGATTTGAGATAGCGGGAGAAGAAAGCGGTGACCGCTTCATCGGGGTCGACGACCAGGATGCGTTTTCCGGGCGCCGCCGGTTTGGGCAGTTGGCTGCTCATTGGCATTTGCGATACGAGTTGTTTGGTGGTGGGTAAGGAAAAGGAAAAGCGGCTGCCCAGGCCGGGACCGGCGCTGCTGACAGTCATCACGCCGCCATGCAAGCGTATCAATTCGCGGCTGAGCGTTAAGCCCAGTCCCGAGCCGCGTTCGCCGTGGGCGTCTTCTGCGCCGACTTGAAAGAACTCATCGAAGACCTGCGGGATATCGTCTTCTTTCAAGCCAATGCCCGTGTCGATAACGCTGGCGACTACTTCATTGTCATCGACAGCGATTTTGATGGTGATGCCGCCCTCGCTGGTGAAGCGTACGGCGTTGACCAGCAGGTTGAGCAGAATCTGGCGGATGCGGACGGGGTCAAACCAAAGCTCGGGCAGATCCGGCGGGATATCGAGCCGGAAGCTCAAACCTTTCTTGGCGATGAGGTCAGCCACCATGTCAGCTGTCTCTTTCACGCAGTCGCGCAGGTCTCCTTTCTCCTTGACGATGGCGAGATGCCGCGCTTCCAGTTGAGAGATATCGAGCACATCGTTGATCAGGTTTTGCAGGTGCTTGGCGTTGCGATAGACAGCGTGAATATCGGCGCGGTAACTTGCGGGCAGCGGTTCGTCATAGATTTCGGGCGCCAAGATCACCACCTCGCTGAAGCCGACGATCAGGTTGATGGGCGTGCGCAACTCGTGGCTGACATTGGCGGCGAAACGCGCTTTCGCCTGGCGCGATTCTTCCGCTTGCTCAAAGGCGATTTCCAGCTTCTTGTTGATATCGCGCAGCCGCTCTTGGTATTCCTGCAACTGCTTGGACATCAGAACAAGCTCAGCCCGGCTCTCCCGCGCTTCGTTCATTTGCTCGGCGGCATAATCCTGGAAGCCCTGGCTGATTGCGAGTTGATTGACGAAGTAACGCCGCAGCAAACCGACGATGATCAGTTGCCCCCCAGCCATCGCCAGCATCAGCAAGAAATCGGCTCGCGGGGCAAAGGCGAGCAACAAGAGACAATCGGTCAGCAATGCCAGCAGCAGCCAGGGCGGCGGCAGCGCGATAACGGCGATGATGAGACTGGCGGGTATGAGATAGAGCACGGACGTAGTGCCGCTGGCGATAGAGATTTGCGCCGCGAGCAGGGCGATGCAGAGCAGCAGGAAGAAGCAGGCGAAATTGAAACTGCGTGACTTGATGAAATAGCTCAATCCGCAGACGCCGATCATGATCACCGCGTCGAACATCAGGATGTCGGGCAAGCTGCCGGGCAGAATGTCGCCAAAAAGGATGAAGCACCACATACCGAAGCTGAGCAGCAGCAGCGTGATATTCATGAATTCGTCGCGGATGGCGCTTTCCTGGGGGATTGTCATCGCGGTTTCTCCCCTGAAGTTCTTGTCGGGCTTATTAATTGGCCGCGCGGCTATGGTCACTATTGTCACACGAGTCGAGCTATTTTGACAAAGATTGGAACGCGGGTCATAATCGGTTGCATACGCCGTCCTTCGCAGCCTGCGGGACATCGTTTACAGTTCATGCGGCGTTATCGTGTGCAAGTGATTAATTTTTTGGGGTTTCGAAGGGAGTGGACATCATCATGAATGAAAAGAAGGTATCGAGGCGGGATTTCCTGCGGGCGAGTCTGGCGGCGGGTACGGCAGCGGCTATATCCGCTATGCCGGCCGGCTTGACCTACGCGCAGGAGCAAGCCTTCCTCAACTATTGGACGGGCTGGAGCGGCTTCGAATTCGATGTGCTGCAAGGCTTGGTCGACCAGTTCAACGAAGAGCACGAGAATAGTTACGTCAATATGACGACGGTTTTCGGGCAATATGAGAAGGTGCTGACGGCGATCGCTGGTGGGAATCCGCCGGATGTCGTTTCGGCTGTGTGGCTGCATCAATTGGTGCAGATCGCCTCGCAAGGCGCCTTGACGCCCCTGACGGCTTATGCGGAAGCGGCCGGCATTGACGGCTCCGAGTATTTCCCGCAGCTCTGGGAGAATTGGTGGTATAACGGCGAGCTTTGGGGTTTGATGTGCACCTCGAATGCGCGCGTCTTGGCCTTCTCGCCGCCGGCGCTGGCGGAGCTGGGCATCAGCGAACCGCCGACCACCGTCGAGGAATTGGACGCAGCTTGCGAAGCCTTTGAGATCATCGACAGCGATGGCAATATCGAGCGCGTCGGTCTGCTGCCGGCCAATCTCACCTGGTGGGGGCATGTCTTCGGCGGCAGTTTGTATGACGAAGAATCGCAGACCATCACGGCGAATGATCCGGCTAATGTCGCGGCGCTGGAATGGATGGCGGGTTATTGGTCGCGCTTAGGTCCGGAAAAGGTGGCAGCTTTCACCAGCGGCTTCGGCGATTACCTCAGCACGCAGAATCCCTTCTTCGTCGGCAAAGAAGGCTTCAAGCAGGTCGGCGAATGGTTCATCCAATTCCAGAAGAAATTTGCCCCCGATCTCGAGATGGACATGATAGCGGCGCCTTATCCCGATGGCGGACGCCAGAATTGCACCACCTTCGGCGGCAGCGTCTTCACGATTCCGACCGGCGTCATCAATCCGGACGCGGCTTGGGAATTCATCCGCTGGCTTAGCGAAGACGAGCACATGGGCGAGTTCTGCTTCAATATTCAGAACATCCCGCCCAAGGTCGGCGCGGCCACCGCCGAGCGTTTCGTCAGCGATCATCGCTTCCAATTGGCGCTTGACCTGCTGAACGGACCGAACGCCTTTGGTCCGGCGAAGATACCGGTGAACGATTTCTACAACTCGCGCCTGGGCGAGGCGGAGACAGCTGTGAAAGCCGGGCAACTCTCGGCTCAAGAAGCGCTGGACCGCGTGACCGAAGAGGTTCAGCGTGAACTCGATATGGCAATGATGTAGGCCAGTCTTTCGCCAGCTAATAACGATGTGTAGGGGCGACCCTAGGGTCGCCCGCTTTCCAGATTGCGTCCCATGGTCGCAATCGCAGACGATTTGAATGTGTCAGAGCGGGTCAGCCACCGGCTGACCCCTACAGGTTTCCATGCGTGCGGACGAGACCTATGACCCTTTCCCTACGCCTGCCCCGACTCACCAAGCGGCAGAGGCGCTCGCTGATTATCGGCTTGCTCTTCATCTCGCCAGCGATCATCGGTTTCTTCGTCTTTAATATCGGTCCCATCATTCAGTCCCTGCAATACAGTTTCACCCGCTACAACATCTTGCAGCCGCCGCGTTATGTGGGCTTGAACAACTACCTGTTCTTGCTCGAGGATCGCGTCTTCAAAATCGGTATCCAGAATACGCTCTATATGGTGCTGATCGGCCTGCCGATTCATCTGGTCTTCAATATGCTGATGGCTCTGCTGCTGAATACTAA
This sequence comes from Chloroflexota bacterium, assembly GCA_011523735.1. Classification (GTDB taxonomy): domain Bacteria; phylum Chloroflexota; class Anaerolineae; order Aggregatilineales; family Phototrophicaceae; genus UBA6055. The sequence continues at coordinate 26,242 of WTGB01000115.1, read as the reverse complement.
AATCAAGGGGCTGTCCATCTATCGCAGCATCTTCTACGTCCCGTCGATCACGCCGGTGGTGGCATCGACCATCGTCTGGCTTTGGATCTTCAACGGGCAATTCGGCATTTTGAACGAGTTCCTCAGGTTCATCGGCTTGCAGCCGATCGGCTGGCTGACCGATCCAAACTGGGTCAAGCCCTCGCTGATTTTCATGGGCGCCTGGTTCGGCGGCAACACGATTCTGATTTATCTCGCTGGCTTGCAGGATGTGCCGCATGACCTGCTGGAATCGGCTGAACTGGACGGCGCCAACGCCCTGCAGAAGACCTTCAAGATTACCCTGCCGATGATCAGCCCGGTCATCTTCTATACCATCATCGTCAACGTGATCGGCTATTTTCAGTACTTCACCGAAGCCTGGGTGATGACAGCGACGCGCGATGGCTCGGCTGGCGGCGTCGCCAACTCGGCTATGTTCTATTCGATGTACCTGTATCAGACCGCTTTTCAGCAATTCAAGATGGGTTACGCCAGCGCCCAAGCCTGGATACTGTTCATGATCGTGCTTATCGCAACGGTGATTCTCTTCCGCACCTCCGGCTGGGTCTATTATCACGCGGAGAATTAGCCGCTCGGCGGCAGCGATAGGGGCTACCAAGCGAACGTTAAGCAGAAACTCGCTTGGCTACCGCAAGATGGAGGTTTGCAAAATCAGGTGACAGCGGCGATACACTGGCGGCAGAACCGCATCATTCAAGACCGCATCAAGCGGACCATCGCCTATACAATCGTCTTCATCATGGCGGTGGCCTATATCTTCCCGCTGTATTGGCTGCTGGTGACGGCGCTGAAGACCGATGTGGAAATTTTCGCGCAGCCGCCGCCGATCATCCCGCCGAATCCGCAATGGCATAATTTCGCCGATTCCACCACTTACATCCCCTTCTGGCGCTATATGTGGAATACTATCGCCATCTCGGGCTTGACGGTGCTGGGCACGGTACTGTCCTGCACCTTCATCGCTTATGGCTTCGCGCGGATACAGTGGCCCGGGCGCAATATCATCTTCCTCATTTACCTGAGCACCATCATGCTGCCCTCGCAGGTCACGCTGATCCCGCTCTATCTGATCTTCAAAGACCTGGGCTGGGTGGGCACATTCTTGCCGCTGGTGGTGCCGCATTTCTTCGGCAGCGCGCTTTACGTATTTCTACTGCGGCAGTTTCTGCTGACGATCCCGCAGGAGCTTAGCGATGCCGCGCGGATCGACGGGGCCAGCGAACTGGGCATCTTGTGGCATGTCATGATCCCGCTGATGCGTCCGGCGCTGGCGGTCGTGGCGCTCTTTACTTTCGTGCAGACCTATCGCGATTTCCTCGGTCCCCTGATTTACTTGCAGAATCAGCAGGATTGGACGATTTCGCTGGGCTTGAAACTCTTCCAGAATATGTACGGCGCGCAATGGCAGTTGATGATGGCGGCGTCGACTTTGGCCATGCTGCCGACGATTGTGCTATTCTTCTTCACGCAGAAGACCTTCGTGCGCGGCATCGCCTTGACGGGACTCAAGGGCTAGCTCAATGAAAAAAATCAGAGTCGCGCTGATCGGCGCGGGTGGGATTGCCGGGGCGCATCTGCGCGCCTATGCTGCCCATGCCGACCGCTGTGAGATTGTCGGCATCGCCGATATCGTCGAAGCAGCGGCGGGCGCCAAAGTCGCGGAATATGGCGGGCGCGCCTTCAACGACGCTGAGGCAATGCTGGATGCTGTCGAGCCAGATGCCATCTCCATCTGTACGCCGCCCAAGTTTCATCTGCCCGCAGCCGAAGCAGCGGCAGAACGCAGTATCGCCGTCTTGTGTGAGAAGCCGCCAGCGCGCAACCTGGCTGAGACCGAGGCGATTGTCGCCGCGATGCGGGGGCTGCTGCTGCAATTCGCCTTCTGCCACCGCTTCCACCCGCCTTTGCAGGGGGCGCAGGATCTTATCAAGAGCGGCCGCTTGGGCGACCTGGTCCAGATCGAAAATCGCTTTGGCTTTCGCTTCTCTCGGGCCGGCACATCCTGGTTCACCGATGCGGAAGTGGCCGGGGGCGGCATCTTGATCGATACCCTGGTGCACAGCATCGATATCTTCCGCGCCTTGACCGGTGACGAGATTGAGAGCGCCCAGGCACAAATATCATCCGCGCTGCCCATCGAAGTAGAAGATAGCGCGTCCCTGCTGGTGCGCAGCGGCGGTGGCGTGATCGGGACTTTGAATTGCAGTTGGGTGACGCCGGTGTCGGAAGCGGTGGTTCGTATCTATGGAACCGAAGGACAGGCGATCATCGACTACGATGCGGCGGCCGGCTTGCGCTACAAGCTGGCGGATGACCATGACTGGACCGAGCAAAATTTTGACCGGCCTGACCGCTTTGTGGCGCAGGCGGATCATTTTCTGCGCTGCATCGAGACCGGGGAGTCGCCTCTGCTAGGCGGCGAAGACGGGCTGGCGGTGATGCGCGTGATTGAAGCGGCTTATGAATCAGCGGGGGTAACACGATGAAACTGAGCTTGAGTATGTATAGTTGTGTGCTGGCGGTCCGGGCTGGGCAACTCGATCTGATGGGATTCGTCGACTACGCGGCCGCGCAGGGGGTTGAAGGCGTCGAACTGCTGGATATCTTCTGGACGGATGCCGAACGCGAAATCCCGCAGGTGAAGCAGCGGATCGCCAATGCCGGTCTGGAGGTGGCGGTTTTCTCGATCAGCAACAACTTCATCCGTCAGGAAGCCAGTGCCCGCGCGGGGGAATTGGCGGACTTGAAACGCGGCGTCGATATCGCCGTCGAGTTGGGCACGGACTTGGTTCGCGTATTCAGCGGAGATGCGCGCGAAAGCGTCACTCAGGATCAGGGGAATGCCTGGATCCTCGAAGGGCTGTCCGCTGGCGCCGCTTATGCTGAAAGCCGCGGCGTGACGCTGGCGTTGGAGAATCACGGACGTTTCGCCGGGCGCAGCGATCAGGTGCGGGACATCATCGAGCAGGTAGGTTCGCCGGCGCTGCGGGTCAACTTCGATACGGGAAATTTCTTGCCGGTCGGGCAGGATCCAGTGGCGGCGGCACGGGAACTGGCGGAGTGGGTCGTCCTGGTCCACTTGAAAGATATTCGGCACGCGGGAGATAAGGAGCCGAGCCATGTCTTTCCGGATCCCTCCGGGCAACTACTGACCGGGTCAGTGATAGGCGCCGGGCTGGTGGACCTGCCAGGTGTCATGGCCGTGCTGCGCGAGGCCGGTTACGATGGCTGGCTGTCGCTGGAATTTGAAGGGGCGGAGGAGCCTCTTACGGCCGGGGTACCGCGGAGCCTGGCAACGGCGAGAAAGCTCTTGGGATAAAGGCGCAGTCGCATTGCCTCAAACATCCTGCTTCGTCCCGATCATCACCAGATTGCGAATCGTGACGCGGCGGGGACGGGACAGCATATACGCGGCCGCTTCCGCGACATCTTCCACCTTCAGGAAATGCTGATCGCCGACGGACACTTTTTCGATCTCCTCGGGATCTGTCAAATTCCATAGCTCATTGGCGACGCGCGCCGGCGCCAACGACAGCACGCGAATCCCATCAGCCGCCACCTGCCGCCGCAAGGTGTTGACAAAGGTCTCAATAGCGTGTTTGCTCGCGCCGTAGGCGGGACCGCGATGCAGCTTCTCGTGGCCCGCCACCGAACTCGTCACGAGGATATCGCCCGAACCTTGCGCCTTCATAATCGGGATGACGGCGTGGGCACAACGCATTACCGCATCGACGTTTATCGTGATCATGTCAGAAATATCATTGATGTCGTTGGCGATGAAGTCGCCGTGGATGAAGATGCCGGCGTTGGCGAACATCACATCAACGCGCCCGAAATGTTCCAGGGTCTGTTCAACCATGCTGTTGATATCGGATGGCTCGGTCATATCAGCGCGGACGACGAGTGATTCAGTCGGCAGTTCGCTGGCGAGCGCTTGCATCTTGTCGACAGAGCGGGCGGCCAAGGTTAACTTGCAGCCATATTGAGCCAGGCTGCGCGCGGCCGCTGCGCCGATGCCGGAGCTTGCGCCGGTGATGATGACAACTTTGCCAGAGAGCGGGTTGGTCATTGTGTGATTGCTCGCTTATCAAAAAACTAGCTTTGTCAAGTGGATTGTATTAAACTGGTTTTCAGGAGAATTCGCAATGAATTCAAAAGAACCCGTTTCCCAAAGTTCTCAACTCGGTTTGGCAAATTGGCTGGGCAAGGTACATCAAGGCGACTGCGTCGAATTGATGGATCAAATGCCTAAAGAGTCCATTGACCTCATCGTCACCAGCCCACCGTACAATATCAAGAATAGCACAGGAAACGGGCTCAAGAACGGAAGCGGCGGCAAATGGCCCCAAGCGGAACTCATCAAGGGTTATGCCGGCCACGATGATGCTATGCCGCATGAAGAGTATGTAGCATGGCAGCGAGACTGCTTGCAGGCCATGATACGAGTTTTGCGTGAGGACGGGGCAATCTTCTACAACCACAAGTGGCGAGTGCAGCGGGGCTTATTGCAAGATCGCGCTGACATTGTTGATGGATTTCCGGTCCGGCAAATCATTATCTGGCAGCGCAATGGCGGCATCAACTTCAACCCCGGCTACTTCTTGCCGACTTACGAGGTCATCTATCTAATCGCCAAGCCGAAGTTCAAACTGGCGCCCAAGGCTAACGCGCAGGGCGATGTCTGGCGCATCCCACAGGAGATGAATAATCCCCACCCCGCGCCATTCCCCCTGGCTCTCGCGCAAAGATGTATAGAATCGACCACAGCCAATGTCGTACTCGATCCCTTCATAGGTTCAGGGACGGCCGCCATCGCTGCCGAACTGGCTGGGCGTAACTGGATCGGTATCGACAATAGCCCCGCCTACTGTGAACTTGCCCGGCAACGGATCAAGAGCATGAGCAAAACGCTTTATGATCGCAACGTCGTGCGAGCCTCCGCGCAACAAAGACCAACTCTTTAGTCGAATACGCGTTGCCATCGTATCTGATCAAATATTCACCTGGTTCTGCGGCAAGATAACCAGGTCGCGAATGGTGACGCGGCGGGGCATCCCCAGCATGAAGAGCAGCGCCTCAGCGCAATCCTCCGAAGTCAGGTAAGTCCGTTCGCGGGCCGAGACGCGCTCGATTTCAGTGGCATCGTGGAAACCCCAGAGCGGATTGGCGACCGCGCCCGGCGCCAGCGACATCACCCGTATGCCAGTGCCCGCCAACTGCCGGCGCACGGTATGCACGAAGGTCTGCACGGCGTGTTTGCTGCAGCTGTAGATCGGCTCCCAGTGCACATCGATAAAGCCGGAGATGGAACTGGTGACGACGATATCGCCGCTGTCTTGCGCCATCATCGCGGGGATGACAGCGTGGGCGCAGCGCAGAACGGCATCGATATTGATAGTGAGCAGGCGGGTGAATTCCTCCAGATCGCCATCGGCAAATTCGCCGGGGATATAGATGCCGGCATTGGCGAACATGACATCAATGCGCCCGAAGCGCTCCAGACTGCGCTCGACCATGTTGCTGATATCGCTGGGCGAGGTCATATCGGCGCGGACGACGAGCGATTCAGTCGGCAGTTCGCTGGCAAGCGCCTCCATCTTGTCGACCGATCGCGCCGCCAGGGTCAGCTTGCAGCCCTCTTGCGCCAGCAGGCGAGCGCAGGCTTCGCCGATGCCGGAACTGGCGCCGGTGACGATGACAACCTTGCCCGAAAGTGACTCTGTCATGTGTCCGTTCCTTCACATTACGGGCGACTCACAGAGTTGCCCCTACATCGTTTCACCTTTGACTCGGTCTGAAGCGCGCTAGACGCGGCTGATTTGCGGCAGCAGGACCAGATCGCGAATCGTCACATGCCGCGGGCGCGACAGCATAAACAGGATGGCTTCGGCGCAATCTTCCGATGCCAGATGCGATCCAGTCACTTCGACCGCGCGCTTGATCTCCTCGGGGTCATAGAGCTTCTGCATGGGATTGGCCACCGGACCCGGCGCGATGGACATCACCCTAATCCCGTCCCCCGCCAGTTGCCGCCGCAAGGTGTGCACGAAGGTCTGCACCGCATTCTTGCTGGCGCTGTAGACCGGTTCGCCAACGATGTCCATGTGCCCGGAAATCGAACTCGTAACAACGATGTCGCCGCCGCCACCGGCCCGCATGGTCGGGATGACGGCATGGGCGCAGCGCATAACGGCGCTGACATTGAGATTCAACATCGTCGAGTAGGCGTCGATATCGCCCTCGGCGAACTGCCCCGGGATGTAAACGCCAGCGTTAGCCAACAGGACGTCGATGCGCCCGAAGCGCTCCACTGTGTGTTGGACCATGTTTTCGATATCGGCTGGCTGGGTCATATCGGCGCGGAGGACGAGGCTCTCGGCGGGCAGCTCGTCAGCCAGCTTTTCCATTTTGTCGAGGGAGCGTGCCGCCAGGGTCAGCTTGCAGCCCTCCCGGGCGAGCAGGCGAGCGCAGGCTGCGCCGATGCCGGAACTGGCGCCGGTGATGATGACGACTTTTTCAGCGAGAGAGTTAGACATTGAAATTCCTCGTGTCTTCGTCGGGCGACTCGGTGGCTCGCCCCTACATAGCGAATCCTGAGACGCGCTATGGCGTCAGCGTCACTTTGACTGATTCTGTGCCAGCAGCGACCATATCCATTCCAGCGTGAAAGTCGCTGAGCGGCAGTTGGTGGGTCATGATCCGATCCATCGGCAGCAGACCCTTGCTCAGCATATCGATCGCGATGGGGTAGGTATAGGGGCTGAGATGGGAGCCGTGGATATTGAGTTCTTTGGTATCGCCGATGATGGTCCAATCGGCCGTGACAGGTTCGCGCATGACGCTGAATTCGACGAAGGTGCCGAGCTTGCGGATCATCTGCAAACCTTGAGTCACGGCGGCGGGATAGCCAGTCGCTTCGATATAGACATCGCAGCCATAGCCATCGGTCAGCTTCAACACTTCGTCGATCACATCGATCTTGCGCGGGTTCAGGCTCATATCGGCGCCGCAGAGTTCGGCGATTTCCAGCCGCTCGTCGTTGAGATCAATGGCGATTAGCAGACGCGGATTTTTCAGGCGAGCCGCTGCCACCATGCCCAAGCCCAAGGGACCGCAGCCGGCGATCACCACCACATCGTCGAGCTTGATCTCCCCCCGCTGCACAGCGTGGATGGAGCAGCCCAGCGGCTCGATGAAAGCGGCGTGATGAGCCGGCAGGGATTCGGGCACTTTGTAATTTAGCGCGCCGACCGGAAAGAGCATATATTCCGCCATCGCGCCGAAGGTGGCTTGCCGGAAGCCGTAGACATCGTGTTTGTCCTGGCACATCCAATACTGCCCGCGCTTGCAGAAGCGGCAATTCCAGCAGGGCACGATCTGCTCGGAGACGGCGATGTCCCCCAACTGCAAGCCATATTGCTCGCCAGCGCCTTCGCCCAGGGCGACCACCTCGCCGACGAATTCGTGACCGGGGATGACCGGCGCCTGGCAATAGCCCTCGCGCGCCTCATCGCCCCAGAAGAGCGGCGCGCCCTGGTAGCATTTCAAGTCGCTGGCGCAGATGCCCACCGATTGCACGCGGATGACCACCTCGCCGGCGGCCGGCTGGGGCACGCGCCATTCTTCCAGGCGGTAATCTTCCGGTCCGTGGCAGATGATGGCGGGCATGGTCTTCGGCAGGCTTTCCTTGGCTAGGGTAGTCATTTGGCTATCCTTCTGTGTTTGGCCGGCAATTCACCGTTTCGCGCCGTATTCAGGTTTCCGCAGGCTAAATTCGGGCGGGAGCAGATGGATCACGCCGAGTGCTTGCGCTTGTGCGACTATTGTATCGTTGATTAGGGCTGGCTGCATCTTGTCGCTTCATTTGGAAACTTCAAATTTAATATTGAAATAGAAGGGCCGGCCGCTCCCGTCGAGATATTGGCAATTTTGCTCGGTTATTGTTAATATTCTTAATACGTTCTTAATACGCTCTTGTTGGTCGTATTTGAGATAGATTTTGCGCTCAACTCTGACGAAACATCCCATCCTCATGGTCGGCGCCTTATGCGCCACCTACGGCCTGCTCTATCTGGGGCGCGTCAACATCAGCCTCGTCTTGCCATTACTGGCGCAGGACCTGGACCTCAGCCTCGCCGAAGTCGGCGCTTTGGGTACGGTCTTCTTTTGGTTTTACGGCATGTTCCAGCTTGTCAGCGGCGAAGTCGGCAGCCACGTCAGTCCCTTCCGCATCATCAGCCTGGGTTTATTGGCGACCGCCATCATCAATGTGCTCTTCTCTTTTCAGTCGTCGCTGATCTTAATGCTCGTGCTGTGGGGGATGAACGGCATCGCCCAGTCCGGCGGCTGGTCGCCGATGGTGCGCATCCTGGCGGAGCGTCTCGACCCCCGTGAGATCAAGCGCGCGTCGACCCTTATGCCTTTTGGTTATGTCATTGGCACGGCATTGACCTGGACTTTGATTGGGGCGGTGGCGATAGACGGGAATTGGCGCATCGCCTTTTGGCTGCCCGGGCTGCTGCTGTTCGTGGTCTTGGCGCTTTGGCGGCAGGCGGGCATCGACGCGCCCAAAACAAAGTCAAGCGGCGTGCGTTTGTCGGTTATCGTTTCCGAAGCGCGGGGCATCGTCTTTGTTATGTTTGTGGCGGCGCTGGCCGGTTTCGTTCGCAACGGCTCGCTTATCTGGCTGCCCAGCTATATTCTCGATACCGGCTTGATAGCCGAAAACATGGTCGGCGCCGTCGCCGCCCTGATGCAGATTATCGCGATCCCGGGTCTGCTGCTGGCGCATTATCGCGTGGTCAGCAGCAATCAAGTATTTGTCACCGCCGTTATGCTGTTTGCCGCCACGGGCTTTGCTTTCCTGCTGGTCACTGCATCCGCCGGACCTGTCGCGATCTTGGCGCTTGGCTTCGCCTTGATGCTGTTAAATGGCGCTTTTAACCTGGCGATTGCATCGATCCCCTTGCTGATGGCGCCGGTGGGACGCGCCTCGTCGACGGCTGGCACGGTTAATATGATGGCGACTTTTTCCGGCGGCATAGCCGGTTTCAGCATCGGCGCCCTGGTGGAGCTCAGCGGCTGGCAGCTTGTCTTCGCTTTGTGGGGCGCTTTGATGTTGATCGCCGCCTTCGTGGTTTGGCGCCAGCGTGCGCGAGAAAATCGCGGGGCTGGCGTGGCTTAAGCCTGGGACTACGCAATCGCTCCATTCAAGTTCATAATCCGAAACGCAGTTGTCGAATCTGACAGGGTTGAACGATGCGTTCAATGCGGAGCGCGCTGAGCCAGCCGCAGAACATGATGGTAGGCGTCATCTGGGTCACCTACGCTTGCTTTTATTTGGGGCGGGTGAACTTCAGCGTGGTCTTGCCGCTGCTGGCCGCTGATCTCAATGTCGGCCGTGCTGAAGTTGGCGCGCTGGGCACGGTATTCTTCTGGGTTTACGGCATCGCCCATTTCGTCAGTGGCGAGATCGGCAGCCACGTCAGCCCCTTTCGTATAATCAGCCTTGGTCTGCTGGTCATCGCGCTGGTAAACATCCTCTTCGCGTTTCAGACATCCTTGGCGGTCATGCTGCTGCTTTGGGGCATAAACGGCGTCGCGCAATCGAGCGGCTGGTCGCCGATGTTTCGCATCCTGGCGGAGCGTCTCGAGCGCAGCCAAATCAAACGCGTGTCCACCATCATGCCCTTCAGCTATGTCTTCGGCACGGTGATGACCTGGACGCTGATCGGCTTGGCGGCCGGGGGCGGCGACTGGCGCATCGCCTTTTGGCTGCCTGGCGTAATGCTCCTGCTCGTGCTGGCCTTCTGGCGGCGAGCGGGCATTGACGCGCCCAAGTCACGGTCAAGCGCTGTGCGCCTCTCCATTATCATCCAGCAGTCGCGCAGTATCGCCTTCGCTCTCCTGGCGGCGGCGCTGGGCGGTTTCGTCTTCAACGGCGCCATCATCTGGCTGCCCACCTATATTCTCGATACAGGCTTGATCGCCGAGCATCTGGTGGGACCGGCGGCGGCGCTGATGCAGGTCGCTGCGATAGGCGGACTGTTCCTGGCGCGCTTCCAGGTGCGGCGCAGCAACCAAGTATTTGTGACCGCCGCGCTGATGCTGACCGCTGCCAGCTTGGCGATGCTGCTGATGATGATGGTCGACGGCGCTTTCACGCTGCTGGTCATGGCTGTTGCCTTGATCATGTTGAATGGCGCTTTTGGCTTGACGGTGAGTTCTCTTCCGCTGCTGCTGGCGCCACCGGGTCGGACAGCGTCGGTAACCGGCAGCATCAACATGATGTCAAATTTCTTCGGTGGGATGGCCGGTTTCACTGTGGGCGGCTTGGTCGAGTTGAGCGGCTGGGACGCTGTTTTCGCCCTGTGGGGCGCTGTGCTGCTTGTGGCGGCCTGGGTGATCTGGCAGCGGCGGGCGGAAGAGAATCATTTGGCGGAGGCGGGATGACCGATTGTCCCTCACTGCCTACAAAGTAGGCGCTTAGCCGTGTATAATGAGCCAAGTTGTGATTGACGGAGTTGCCGACATGAAAGTTTACAGCATTGAAGAGGCGCAGAATTGCCTGCATGAATTGTTGGCGGCGGCGCATTTGGGCGATGACATTCTGATCCAGGGAAAAGAAGGCCGCACCGTGAAATTGCTCCCGACAATAATAGCCCAAGATAAGCCACTGAAAGCCGGCACCGCTAAAGGTATGATTAAAATGGCGGAGGATTTCGACGCGCCGCTTGTTGAAGTTGACGAATATCGCACATGAGGTATCTTCTCGATACTCATGCTTTTCTGTGGTTTCTGAATGAAGACATCGCATTGAGCGCTAAAGCGACAGCGGCAATAGAAGATCTCTCTCACACAATTTACCTTAGTATCGCCAGCCTTTGGGAAATCGCGATCAAAGTCAAAATCGGCAAACTGGAACTGCCGCAACCTTTTGGCGTCTTCATGCGCAGACAACTCGAGATCAATCGTCGTCTGCGATTGCTTGCCATTTCCATTGATCATCTCGACATAACCGCGTCGATTCCCTTACACCATCGTGATCCGTTTGACCGCCTTTTAATCGGTCAGGCGCTGCGCGAGAACCTGACGCTTATTACGAATGATTCGAAATTGTCTTTGTATCCAGTCCACCGCCTATGGTAAGCCGTAAAAATCCCATGCGTCGCCAATAGGGCAAAGCCGACTTCTGGCTTAACACTCGATGACTCGGTGAACTGTGGGCAGCGGGCAGATGATGAACACTAACTCCCCTCTAAGCGGCATCAAAGTGATCGACCAGACGCAGGCGCTGGCCGGTCCCTACTGCACTATGATCCTGGGCGATCTCGGCGCTGATGTCATCAAGATCGAGAAACCCGGCATCGGCGATAATTCCCGCCAGTGGGCGCCGCCTTATATCGGCGATCAAAGCTGCTATTATCTGGCCATCAACCGCAACAAGCGGGGCATCGCCCTGGATATCCGCGCCGACCGCGGGCGCGAATTCATGCGCAAGCTGGTCGCTGACGCCGATGTCTTCCTGACCAATCTGATGACCTCGGCGTCCCTCCAGCGCTACGGCATCGATTACGAGACGCTGCGCCGGCTTAATCCGCGCTTGATCTACACATCCATCAGCGGCTACGGGCGGCGCGGTCCGCGGGCGGATCAACCGGGATACGATTTGGTCGCGCAAGCCGAATCGGGCACGATGGCGCTGACCGGCGAAGTGGACGGCGCGCCCATGCGTTTCCCCACGCCCATCGCCGATATGACCTGCGGCTTGTTCACGGTGATCGGCATCTTGGCGGCTCTGCAAGCGCGGGCGCGAACCGACGTCGGGCAGTTCATCGATATGTCCTTGCAAGAAGGGCAAATGACCTGGCTGGCAAATGTCGCCGCCGAGCATTTTGCCCAGGGCAATGATCCACCGCGGCGCGGCAATCGGCATCCGCAAGTCGTGCCCTACGAAGCCGTGCAAGCCAGCGATGGCGATTGGTTCATCCTGGGTGTGGCATCGGATAATGTCTGGCGAGCGTTCTGCCGCCAAGTCAAGCGCGCCGAGCTGGCGGCTGACCCGCGCTTCGCGACAAATGCCGAGCGCATCGCGAATTATGACGCGCTCCTGCTGATTGTGCGGGAGATCATCCGCGACAAGCCTTGTGATGAATGGCTGCGTGAACTGCGGGGGGCGGGCGTACCCTGCGGCCGCATCAACACGACAGCTGAGGCGCTGGGCGATCCGCATGTCATCGAGCGCGGCATGATCATCGAGTTGGAGCACCCGGCGCTGGGCATCGTAAAATCGCTGGCGACCCCCGTGCATCTGGCGCATACGCCGCTGGTCTATCGTCGGCATCCGCCTCGCCTGGGCGAGCACAGCGACGAGGTTGCGCGGGAGTTGGGCTACAGCGCGGCTGAAGTGGCGGCTCTGCGCGCCGAGGGCGTACTGGAATGAAGCACCTGAGCCGCTTCCCAAAGCTGAGCGCCGCGCAGTACCAACACAAGCTGCAGCTGCCGAGCGGACGGAGGCGCTGTGTCATCGATACCGACGCGCGCAACGAGATTGATGATCAGTTCGCGTTGGCTTGGGCTTTGCTCTCGCAGGACGCGCTCAACATTGAAGCTGTTTACGCCGCGCCCTATTCTTTCCTGCGGCGCTGGCATGAACTGCAAGCCGCCGCGCGCGCTAAAGCGAATCCTGACAACGCGTCAGACGAGCACAAAGCGCTTCTGGCCACCTATGAGGCACAACTGTCGCGCCTGGAGCGGACCGGTGTGGACATCAGTGACCGCGCGCAATTGGACCCGCAAGCGGTCACCTTGGTCGAGCCCGGGCGCGGCATGGAGTTGAGCTATCGAGAAATCTTGCTGGTTTGCGAGAAAATAGGTATCGACTTCGAGAGCAAGGTATTTCGCGGATCGGATCGATACCTCGAAAACTATGACGCGCCTGTTGTGAGCGAAGCGGCCGCGCATCTCGTCGAGACAGCTCGGACGGCATCGGCCGAGTCGCCGCTATATGTGCTGGCGATAGGCGCGCTGACGAATGTGGCTTCGGCGCTGCTGCTGGCGCCGGAGATCATTGAGCGTGTTGTGGTGGTCTGGACGGCGGGTTACCCGACCACGATCACAAATATCGCGCAGCCGTCGTTTAATATGGAGCAGGATATGCTGGCGTCGCAGTTGCTCTTCGATTGCGGCGTCCCGCTGGTCTACCTGCCCGGTTTCCACGTGGGCGCGCAATTGAGCCTGTCTTTGCCCGAGATGGCGGCCTGGGTCAAGGGAGCGGGAGAAATCGGCGATTACCTGTATTGGTTGTACACCAACAATCCTCACTTTCACTTTCTCGGCTTGAAGGGGCATTTTGGGCGAAGCTGGATAATCTGGGATTTGATCAATATTGCCTGGCTGATCAAACCGGGCTGGGTTCCGACTTACTTGAAAGACTCGCCTTATCTGAGCGTCGACCGCCGCTGGTACCGGCTGGCATCGCCGCGGCATCCGATTCGCGAAGGTCTGGATATCAACCGCGACGCCATCTTTCGTGATTTCTTCCGCAAACTGGCTGCTGCTGCGCGCTAGCAAAGCGCTTCCCTGCTTCGCTGAATCACGCGGCGTATTCAAATGAACTGCTCGACATCAATATAGGTCGGCACTTCTTCCTCGGCGAAGATGCGGTCAATGGCGGCGCAGTCGGTCGCGCTCAAGCGCCAATCGGCCGCGGCCACATTCTCTTTGAGTTCCCATTCATCCCGCATGCCGACCAGCGCGACGGTCACGCCGGGTTGCCCCAGCAGCCAGGCGATCGCCAATTGCGCGGCGGACTCGTCATAATTAGCCGCTAGCGCTTTCAGCCGCTCCACCACGCGCAGCTCTTTGAGAAACTGCTCGCGCCGGAACAGCGGCAAGCCAAAAGCATCGCCGCGGCTGCGCCAATCCCAATCGACAAACTTGGTCTCAGGTGTAAATGCGCCACTTAGCAGGCCGTATGCCAGCGTGCCATAAGCCATGAAACCGATGCCATTCGCGCGGCAATAGGGCAGGACGGCTTTCTCGACGCGCCGGTCGAAGAGGTGATAGCCGACTTGGTTGGTACTGAGCTGCCCATGCTTCTGACAGGCGGCCATCATCGGCACATTGTAATTCGAGACGCCGTAGTAGCGGATCTTCCCCGCCTCTTGCAGCGCTCGCAAACCGGCGATGGTCTCTTCCTGCGCTGTCTTGTGGTCATGGAAGTGGACCAGCAGCAGGTCGATAAAGTCCGTCTTCAGCCGCCGCAAGCAGCCCTCGGCGTGTTCGATGATGTTGCGGGCGGACGAGTCACGCTCGGCAGTCTTCATGAACCCCGGGCGGTCGGGGTCAGCGCGGAAGGTGAAACCAACCTTGGTGACGAGCAGGACATCTTTGCGGCGCTTGCCTAATGCTCGCCCCAATAGCGCTTCCGATGTGAAGGGACCGTAGGTCTCCGATGTATCGAATAGCGTGATGCCCTGGGCGATGGCGCTCTGCACGGCGCGTGCCGCTTCGCCGGTGTTAATATGCCCGTACTGGCGAACGCTCATCTCCCATGTGCCGAAGCCGATGGCGGAAGTGAAAAGATCGGTATTTCCGAAGCGGCGCTGTTCCATAAGACATCTTTAGCCTTTGCGAATCAAGCGTAGAACTCGTACCAATTTTCAGACGATTCTGGCACGCTGTAGAAATCCGTCCAGGGACGGGCACCGGCAGCGGCAATCGCGAGCAGTTGCCTCAGGCGGTCCCGCGCGACATCATGTAGAAAAGCAGCCCGGTCAGCCCTGGACATAGCGACCGCTTCTTTCCAGATCGCCCGCCCAGCCAAAAAACCGCTGGCGCCACCTTCGCAAGCCACCTGCGCCTGCGGCTTGAATTGCTCAAAGTCGACGCCGGCGCTGAGCAGCACCCAGGGCACAGCCGAAGCATCGCTGAGCCGCTGGCAGGTATCCTGCCAATCCGCCTGATCCTGATTGAACTGAATATCAAGCGGGAATTCCATTTTCAGGATATCGACGCCGGTGCGTGAGAGACGGCGCGCCGTTTCGATCACGACCTCCGCGCGCCCAGCAGCGAATTCAGCGCTTTCCTTTGCAACCGCCGGATCGAGACTGTAAGACATCGGCTCGAGGAAAACGGGCAAATCCAGTTTATGGCAGTCGCGCGTGACCCGTCGAATCAGCGCCTCAAGCTCCTCAGCCAACGCGCCGCTCCCGGGATGATAGTAGACCATGAATTTGACCGCGTCCGCGCCGGCTTTGCGGATCTTCTCCGGCGTCCAACTCGGAATCAACTCGGTCTTGCGATAGCTCGAATCGCCGCTGTAGCCGCTCTTTTCCAGCGCGAGCAGCAGCCCCGCTTTCGGGCTCATCCGCATAGCCGGTCCCAAGCCATATATCGGATCGGTGAGGATGGCGCTGGCGTCAAGCGAGAGCGCGCCGATGATCTCCGTCTTGACGCGCTCCAGTTGGTCGTAAGTGGAATCGGGCGGCATCATTTTGCGGTAGCTGCCCCGCTGGTCGAAGGCGATGATGCCAAAGACATCGGCGCTTGCCAGGCTAGTCGTCTTCAAGCCGCGATAGCGTCCGGGTGTAAGTGTGCGGGGCATGGCTGTCCTTTCAATCAAGGTCGGCATGGCTGTCAACCGAGCTATTGCCGCTCAATTCTTGGTCCATACGCTTTATTCTTTGCTGCACTTCATACGTGCTTACATCGTCCCGGTCGGTCTTGGAATATATCGTAACCAGGTAGATCATATCGCTATGACCCACAGCATAATACACACGAAAACCGCCGCTCTTCCCCCCGACGCGCCGAAGGATTTGGCAGCCGAACCTTGTAGATTCGATGCTCTGTGTCTGGAACTCTGTCGCCGGGCATTTCCCAGTTGCTCAACAGCGAGGCCAGGATTCGGACTTGGTCGGAGACACGTGGAAATCTGCGTTTGAGTCGCCGAGCTTCCTTTTCAAATTCGGGCAAGGCGATGACAACTCGCGACGGCATAGTTTATTCGTTGTCAAGCTCATCCAGGAATTCCTGCACCGGACGCCCTTCGCCAGCGAGCATCTCTCGCAGTCCGCGCTCGATGCTGTCGAGGATTTCTTCCTTGCTCAGTTCGTACTCGCCAGCGATCGCTCCGTCGTCCGGGGGCAACGAGTCAAGCTTCTGAATTTTCTCGGGTTTCGTCTTAGGAACGCGCATCGTATCAGTCTCCATTCCGAACCTGACGACATGGGTCGATTGTATCAGAAACAATTGGACAAGGGAAAGTCGCGGCGCGGCGCGATGCTCAAATCATCACGGCATTCTCGCCGTTTTCGACGCTGCCGACGATGTGCCGCACAATCAGTTCCTCCGTCGCTTCGGCGCGCTGGATATTGGCGACGACCCGGCCCCGCCGCATGACCACCATGCGGTCCGCCACCGCCATCACATCGTGCATCGTATGGCTGATCAGGATGACGGGGATGTCCTGCTCGCGCAGGGAGCGGATAAGGGCGAGGACTTTGCGCTGCTCCGGCACGCCGAGCGCGGCCGTCGGCTCATCCATAATGACCAGCTGAGCGTTCCAATACATCGCGCGGGCGATGGCCACCGCTTGCCGCTGCCCGCCGGAGAGATTGACCAGCTTCTGCTTCAGCGACGGAATGTGAATATCAAGCTCATCCAGGACGCCGGACGCTTCTTCGCGCATGGTGTTGTCATCGGTGACCGGTATCAAGCCGAAGAGCCGGCGGGTCTTCTCCTTGCCCAGGAAGACATTGGCGCCGACATCAAGGTTTTCGGCCAGCGCCAGATCCTGGTAAATCGTTTCGATGCCCCGGCTGCGGATATCGGCCGGCGGCTGGTGCGTGATATCGGCATCGTTGAAGAAAACGCGCCCCTGCTCCGGGCGATAGACGCCGGATATGCACTTGATCAGCGTCGACTTGCCCGCGCCATTATCGCCCAGCAAAGCCACCACTTCCCCCGGATATACATCAAAGTCGACCTCATCGACAGCCGTCAAACCGCCGAAGTGCTTGCTGACGCCTCTCGCGGTGAGCACAGGCTTGGTCTCTTTAGACATTTGTTTGCAGCCTTTCCAGCGCCGCTTGCAATTGGTTGACCAGCACGGCGATGATGATGACAACGCCGACAACGATGAACTGCCAGATCGAATCGATATTCAGAATCACCAAACCCGTCTGCAAAACGGCGATAATCAGCGAACCGACCACCGCGCCCATGATATCGCCCTCGCCGCCGAAGAGATTGGTACCGCCGATGACCACCGCCGCCACCGATGAGAGCAGCGCCGCCTCGCCCGCTTGGGGCGCGCCGGCCGTGAAGCGGAAGAGATGCAGCACACCGGCGATCCCCGCGGTGAAGCCGCAGATGATATAAATGATGATCAGGTGGCGGTCGACGTTGATGCCGGAACGCCGAGCCGCTTCTTCACTGCCGCCGATGACGTAGGTGTGCCGCCCGAATTTCGTCCGCGCCAGGATGAAGGCGAAAACGATGACGACAAGCGCTGTGATGATGACAGGATAAGGCAAAAGCTGCGAGACCAAGCGCAACTGCTGCGGCGGCAGATCCGGCGGCAGCGCGAACCAATGGAAGCCATCATCGGGAATATAGTAGAGCAAGCTGCCATTGCCGATCATGCGCAGCGCCTCGCGCAACTCCGCCGATAAGCCGCGCACCACCTGCTGACCATCGGTAAGCAAAAAGGCGGCGCCCCGCACAATGCCGAACATGCCCAGCGTCGCGATAAAAGGCGGGACCTTGATCCGCGCGACCAGCACCCCATTCACCAAGCCCGGGATCAGCGCGACCAGCAAGCCGGCCATCGTGCCCATCAGCATGGCGAAGGCGATGTCATTCCCCCCAGCCGCCAGGTCCCGCATCACCCGCGCCGTCGTCACCGACGCCAACCCCACCGTCCAGCCGATGGACAAGTCGATGCCCGCGGTGATGATCACATAGGTCTGCCCGATCGACATCAGCATGATCAAGGTGCTGGTGGTCAAAATCGAAGAGAAATTCCGAACCGAGAAAAAGCCGGTCCCGACCAGCGAGAAATAGACCACCAGACCCAGCAAGAACAGATAAGACCAGCTTTTAGTCAAAATCTCGATGGAGCGCGGGCTGATGAAAGGAAGACGCTGCGCCCGAACCAGCGGATTATTCGCTGCCATTACGATACCCTAGCTATCCGCGGCATAAGTTGTAGGGGCGACCCGGTGGGCCGCCCGTTTTGTTGAAGCGTAGCATTCGCTTAGCCGATTTTAGCCAGCCGTATAGATGAAGCGAGCGACATCGGGATCATCTACATTGTCGATGGTGATGACCGCATAGCCCGTGCCGACGCGCGCCGGCATTGATGTCACGCCACGCAAATTGGCTACCTGCGCCACCACGCCGAGATAACCCATGTCGGCCGGCTTCTGCGCGATGACGAGCGAGACGATGCCGTCGCGCAAATAGCCGATATTCTCTTCGCTGGCGTCAAACAGCGCGACTTCCACCGCGCCTTGCAAACCAGCGTTCTGGATGGCCGCGCCAGCGCCCAGCGCGCCAAAAGTGTTGGTGGCGAACATGCCGACAATATCTGGATTCGCCTGCAGGACAGCGGCCGTCTGCTGCTGCGCCATATCCGCGCTGTTCTCGTTGTAATCCACGCGAGCGACAACCAATCCGCCAGCCTCAGCCGCGGCCAGGCAGCCTTCTTCGCGTTGATCGGTTGTGCTGATGCCCGGGCGCGTATTGGTGACGTAGATCTTGGCACCCTCGCCCAGCTTGTCCGCCAATGCCGAACAAGCGATGCGGCCGCCTTCTACGTTATCCGAGCCGATATAAGTCAGCGGGAAGGTGACCTCGCCATCAGCATAATTGCCATCGCCGATGAAAGTATCGACCGTCAAGACTGGGATGCCGGCTTCGTGCGCGTCTTGCAAGACTGGTATCGACTGCTCCTTGTCGTTCGGCGCCGTGACCAGCGAATGGATATCCCCGCGGGCGATCAAGGCTTCGATGATCGGCGCTGAGACGGTCACGTCAAAGCGTTCCGGATCCTGCTGGATGACGTTGATGCCATAGCGGCCCGCCGCGCCATAAACACCGCGCGACATGGTGATATAGAAGGGATCGGGATTGACGCCCGGCACGAAAGCCAGGTTGTAGCTCTCATCGAGAGCCGGCGCCGGATCGCTGGTGTTGCTGGTATAGATGAAGCGCGCCACATCCGGGTCATCGACATTGTCAGCGGTGATCACAGCATAGCCGGTCGGGATGCGCGCCGGGATGCTGCCGACGCCGTCCAGGTACGCGGTCGCGAGCGAAACGCCGAGGTAACCCATATCAGCTGGTTTCTGCGCGATGACCAGCGAGACGATGCCATCCTTGAGGAAGCCGATATTCTCTTCGCTGGCGTCAAACAGCGCCACTTCCACCGCGCCTTGCAAGCCGGCATTCTGGATCGCCGTGCCCGCGCCCAGCGCGCCAAAGGTATTGGTGGCGAACATGCCGACAATATCCGGATTCGCTTGCAGAACCGCAGCCGTCTGCGCTTGGGCGGTATCGGCGCTGTTCTCGTTGTAATCAACACGGGCGACCACCAAACCACGATCTTCAGCGGCCGCCAGGCAGCCCTCTTCACGCTGATCGGTCGTGCTGATGCCGGGGCGTGTATTTGTGACGTAAATCTTCGCGCCCTCGCCCAGGGCATCTGCCAGCGCCGAACAGGCGATGTAACCGCCTTGCGTGTTGTCCGAGCCGATATAGGTGATCGGGAAGGTGACCTCGCCATCGGCGTAGTTGCCATCGCCAATGAAGGTGTCAACTGTCAGCACGACGATGCCGGCTTCATGCGCGTCTTGCAGCACCGGTATCGACTGCTCTTTGTCGTTTGGCGCGGTCACAAGCGCGTCAATATCGCCGCGGGCGATCAAGGCTTCGATGATCGGCGCTGACACGGTGACATCAAAGCGCTCCGGGTCTTGCTGGATGATGTTCAAGCCGAGGTCCTCAGCCGCTTGATACACACCGGTGCTCATAGTGATATAAAACGGATCCGGGTTGACGCCCGGCACGAAAGCGATGGTATAGCCATCGTCTTGCGCTATTGCCCCGGGGACGAGGCTCAACACAAATAACAGAACTGTCACTAAAACAAGCGATCTCTTCATTGGGAGGTCTCCTTCTCTTCTAAACGAAAACCGCCGACGTGTCTCAGACCGTCGCAGATGCAAATAAACTTAGCGCATTCGCCTGGCAGATGCAAATCGTTATAATAGTCTGCGTCATGTCACCCCGTGCGACTTGCCTAACTCTTCCTCTGCGTACTTAAACTACTCGGTGTACTCGGTGGCAAAAAAAGCGGCTAAACTTGTCGCATGACATCCCTCTGGCGCATCTTCAAATTCATGAAGCCCTACGGCTGGTATCTTTTCTTCGGCTTCTGGACGACCGTCCTGCCAGTCGCCATGGAATTGAGCGTGCCGCGCCTCCTGCAATTCATGATCGACCGGGGCATTTACCCGCGCGACCTCGATATGATCCTGCTCGGCGCCTTCTGGATGTTCGTCGCCGCGATGATCGGCGCAGTCAGCACGCTAGGGCAGGGCTGGTGCCGCGCCATCGTCTCCCAAGGCTTGGCTTTCGATATCCGGCACGCTTTATTCCGGCATATTCAATCGCTGTCCTTCGCCAATCTCGACCAGATGCAAACAGGCCGCCTGATGACCCGCGTCTCCAGCGATGTCGATGTCGTGCGCATGTTTTCCAGCGCCGGCTTGGCGCTGCTGCTGCGCGTCCTGCTGATGATCATCGGCAGCATGGTCATGCTTCTGCTGACCGATTGGCAGCTTTCCCTGGTCATGTTCGCCGTGGCCGGGATCTCCGCGGTCTTCATTCGCTACCTGATGCTGCAAGCCACCCGCCTCTTCACCACCGTGCAGCAGAAACTCGGCGCGCTGAATACATTGGTGCAGGAGAATCTGGCTGGCATCCAGGTTGTCAAAGCCTTCGTCCGCGCCCGCTTCGAAATTGATCAATTCACCGAGAGCAATGTCGATTACCGTGAGCGCAACATAGAAGTCGGCGTACTGATGGCGGCCGCCATGCCCATCTTGCAAATCCTGACCAACGTGGGCACGGTGGCGGTTCTTTGGTTCGGGGGCTTATCTGTCATCGGCGACCGGCTGAGCATCGGCGAACTGATCGCCTTCAACAATTATCTGATGATCGGCATGGGACCGCTGCTTTTCCTGGGCAACCTGCTTATGATGGCCGCCCGCGCCGAAGCCTCCGCCGAGCGGGTCCTCGAAGTATTTGATACCGCGCCAACGCTGAAAATCGCCGAGAAACCGCACCGCGCCGAGCGCATCCGCGGCGGGGTCGCCTTCGAGAATGTCTCTTTCCACTACAGCCGGCGTGACCCCAGCAAGTCCAATGGCGCCGATGGCGTCAGCGGCGAAGATGTCCTGCATGAGATCAGCTTCAGCGCCGAACCCGGACAGCAGATCGCCTTGCTCGGCGCGACCGGCTCCGGCAAAAGCAGCCTGGTCAATCTCATCCCGCGCTTCTACGACGTCAGCGGCGGCGCTGTGAAAGTCGATGGTCTGGACGTCCGCGATTGGGAGCCGGCCGCCCTCCGCTCCCAGATCGGCATGGTCTTGCAAGAGTCGATCCTGTTCAGCGGCAGCGTGCGCGACAATATCGCCTATGGCTCGCCCGAGGCGACGCTGGACGATGTCATCGCGGCGGCGCAGGCGGCGCAAGCGCACAAGTTCATCCTGGCAATGCCGAAGGGCTACGACAGCGCCATCGAAGCCGGCGGCGCCAACCTCTCCGGCGGCCAAAAGCAGCGCATCGCCATTGCCCGCGCCCTGCTAATTCAACCGGGCATCCTCGTCTTCGATGACAGCACCAGCGCCGTCGATATGGAAACCGAGTACAAAATCCAGACGGCGCTCGAATCACTCGCGGCCAATGCAACCACCTTCATCATCGCCCAGCGCATCACCAGCGTCTTGCGCGCGGATAAAATCCTCGTCCTGGACCAGGGCCGTATCGCCGAGCGCGGTACGCATCATGAGTTGCTGCAAAGCGGTCCCATTTACCGCGAAATCTATGAATCCCAACTCGGCGAGGTCGCGCGCGCCAACGGGCGGACTCACGACACTTTCACCACCGAGTACAGCAATTTAACCGGAGCTTGAAACTCTCTAGCCACAGAGGACACAGAGTTTGAACGAGGACACAGAGAAGATTGTTGCGGAGAATAGCGAACCGTTTGCTGGCAGTAAGCTCTCGGCAAGTGCGGGCAAACAAGATGACTTGACATACCGCATCATCGGTGCGGCGATGGCCGTGCATAGCGCATTAGGTTCAGGCTTTTTCGAGAGGGTATATGAAAACGCGCTTTGCCATGAATTCGTCAAGCGTGGTATTCGCTACGAACGACAGAAGCGATATCGCGTCGAATATGACGGTGTGGATGTCGGCGAAATGACCGTCGATCTTGTGGTGGAGGACCAGGTTATTGTTGAACTAAAGGCAAGAAGAGAGCCACATTCTGTGACTGAAGCACAGGTCATTGGCTATCTCAAAGCAGCCGGTCTGAAGAGGGGTTTAGTGATTAACTTCAACGTCCGTTCACTCAAATCCGGAATCAAGAGAATCAGTGCTTAGGCTTTACTCTGTGTACTCAATCAACTCTGTGTACTCGGTGGCAAAACTGTCACAAACAACTTCAACCAGGAGCGGGTCATGAGCCAGCAAAGCAGCTCAGCCCCACGCCCGCGCTTCATCGGCGGCTCCGGCGGATCGCGGCCCACTGGCGAAAAAGCCCGGGATCGGCGCGGCACACTCAGTCGTCTGTCGGACTATCTCAAGCCCTACCACGCCCGGCTGACTCTGGTCGCCCTGCTCGTCATCGTCGCTACGCTTTTCGGTCTCATCGGTCCGGCATTGCTCGGCCGCGCCATCGACCAATATGTCGTGCACGATGACCTCGATGGGCTGATCGCGATTGCGCTGGTCATGCTCGGCGTCTACCTGGCGCAGGGGCTCTTCACCGTGATACACGGCATCATCATGACCCGCGTCGGCCAGCATTTCGTCGCCGATATCCGCGCGGCACTCTTTCACCATTTCCAAGCCCTGTCGATGGACTACCACGATCGGCACCGCGTCGGCGACCTCATGAGCCGCATCGCCAACGACAGCGAGACCATCAACCAGATCCTCTCCAACGGCTTGATCCAGTTCACCACCAATATCCTGTCCCTCGGCGGCATCATGATCGCCATGCTCCTGCTGAATCTGCCCTTGGCCATCGGCACACTGATCATCTTGCCCATCATGCTCTGGATCACCGGGCAGATCACCGAGCGCACCCGGGTAGCCTTCCGCGGCATGCAAAAGAACCTCGGCTG
Organism: Chloroflexota bacterium; assembly: GCA_011523735.1. Lineage (GTDB taxonomy): Bacteria > Chloroflexota > Anaerolineae > Aggregatilineales > Phototrophicaceae > UBA6055. The sequence continues at coordinate 2,777 of WTGB01000115.1, read as the reverse complement.
GCTCAACGCTGTCATGGAAGAAAACATCACCGGCATCCGCGCCGTGCAAGCCTACGCCCAGGAAGACGCCGCCATCGCCCAATTCCAGGGCGCCAGCCAAGCCTACCGGGCAGTCGGCATCCGCGCCGATTTCATCACCGCCGCCTTGGGACCGATGTTCACCACCATGATGATCCTCACCATCGCGGCCACCTCCCTGCTGGGCGGCTGGCTGGCTCTGCGAGATGTCGTCTCGGTCGGCGTGATCGCGACTTTCGTGGTCTACATAATGAACTTCTTCCGGCCCATGCGCGGCATCGCCATGGTCTATAATCAGTTGCAATCGGCTCTGGCCGGGGCGGAGCGCATCTTCGCCGTCCTCGATGCCAAGCCGGCAGTCACCGACGCCCCGCATGCGAGCCCCCTGCGCGATATCCGCGGCGCGATCCACTTCGAGCATGTCGATTTCGCCTACGAGCGGGGCAAACCCGTGCTGGAGAATATCAACCTGGAAGTCGAGCCCGGCCAGACCATCGCCCTGGTCGGTCCCACCGGCGCCGGCAAAACCACCATCATCAGCCTGCTCAGCCGCTTCTATGATGTCTCCGCCGGCAGCATCCGCATCGACGGGCAGGACATTCGCGCTGTCACGCAAGATTCCATCCGCGAGCAGCTCGGCATCGTCCTGCAAGACACCTTCCTCTTCAGCGGCACGGTGATGCGGAACATACGCTACGGCCGCCTGGACGCGACTGACGACGAAGTCATCGAAGCGGCCAAGCTGGCTAATGCCGATGGCTTCATCCGCCTCCTGCCCCGCGGCTATCAGACGCAAGTCTCGGAAAAAGGGCATAATTTCAGCCAGGGCCAGCGTCAGCTCCTCGCTATCGCCCGCGCCATCCTGGCTGACCCGCGCATCCTCATCCTCGATGAAGCCACCAGCAGCGTCGACACCCGCACCGAAATCCACATTCAGGAAGCGCTGCTGCGCCTACTGGAAGGGCGGACGGCCTTTGTCATCGCCCACCGCCTCAGCACCATCCGCAACGCTGACCAGGTCCTCGTCGTCAACGACCAGCGCATTATCGAGCGCGGCACCCACGACGAGTTGTTGGCAATGGGCGGCTTCTATCACGATCTCTACATGAGCCAATATCAGCGGATCGAGGAGCTTGTGGCGGTCAAGTAGATGCCTTACCACCGCGCTTCCCGCCAGCCTGTTCCAAAGTTGCCCTCAATGAATCGCTGCTGCCGCTGGCTCGCCCGCACCTGCGCATCCAGCGCCGCCGGGTCCCAATCGGCGAGCAGATCCGCTTTCATGTCGGCGATGAGCGCCTGATGCGCCGCTTCATTCGACAGATCATGAAACTCGCCCGGATCGGCTTCAATATCATACAACTCAACCGGCTCGCCCCAGCTGTAATTCAGCTTGTAGCGTCCGCGCCGCAGCATCGCCAGCGGCCGATCCGTCCCATGCGCCAAATATTCGCAGAAAGCTTCGTCCTTCCATTCCCGATCGCCCTCGGTCAGCAGCGGCAGCAGACTGTCGCCAGCCAGCGGCAAATTGCAGTCGTCGCCGGCAATATCACAAATGGTCGCCGTCACATCGACCAGCGAAACCACTTCGCCGCGCCTTTGCCCGCCGGCGATTCGCCCGTCCCAGACCACTTGCAGCGGCACGCGTGATGATGCCTCGTAAAAATTGGACTTGCGCCACATGCCATGTTCGCCGTTCATCTCGCCATGATCGCTGAGATGTATGATGACTGTGTTCTCGTATTGCCCGGTTTCGATCAGCGCAGCAAGCAACTCGCCGATCTTCTCGTCAAAATAGCTGACCAGCGCGTAATAGCCGGCCCGCGCCCGCCGAACAACCTCATCGGGAAACTGCGGGAAACCGAACATCGTCCGGAAGCGCTGCGCCAGCGGGTGAAGATCCTCCAGATGCCCCGCAGGAATCGCGGGCAAATCCATCTTGTCCGGCGGATACAACTCCCAAAAGCGCTGCGGCGCCACCAGCGGAAAATGCGGGGCGATAAATGAGACATTCAGCGCCCAAGGCGTCGCCCGCCGCGCCGGATCGCGCACAAATTCCAGCGCCCGCGTACCCGCCAGTTCATCCACTTCCAGTTCTTCCGTCCAGCCCGGACCAGCCGCGTAAACTTCACCCCAGGGCTGCTCGGCTGGGACGATGCCATCGTCCCATAAGTGAATCGGATGATTCCATTCGGCATGTAAATCGCGGGCCAATTGCCGCTGGAAACCATGCAGTTGATCCGGCCCGCCGAAATGCTGCTTGCCCGAAAGCGCGACATCATAACCCCTCGCCCGCAGTCGATGCGCCCAGGTCGCCAGGTCCGAGCGCAAGGGCGTGACATTGTCCCAGGCGCCGATGTGATGGACGAAACGCCCGGTCATGAAGGACATGCGCGAGGGCGTACAGAGCGGCGAATTGCAGTAAGCGGCGTCAAATGTCGCGCCAAGCGCCGCCAGCCGTTCCATGTTCGGCGTCCGCACAATCGGATGACCATAAACGCTGCTGAACATCGGCGCGTGTTCGTCGGACATGATGATGAGAATATTCGGCTTTTCCATGGCGCGCTCTCCGTCTGTTCGCTCTCGCTGATTGTATCGCTTTCACTTCGCCTTTGCTGAGTCCGGCGGTCGCCCCTAAACGTTTTCGCAGAGAGAGGTGGGCGACCCGGTAGGTCGCGCGTACGCGGTTTCGCAGGGAGTGGGCGGCCCCTCACCCCCCGGCCCCCTCTCCCACAAGGGGAGAGGGGGAGCGCTGATATCGG
>WTGB01000073.1 GCA_011523735.1 Chloroflexota bacterium | reverse complement strand
GTTGCGATACCAGACGCCGCCCGCGATTACGTCCAGACGCCCGTCGCCGGTGACGTCCAGCGCGATGCAGCCGACATCAGATGGCGAATCGTGACCCACGATATGCCGCGTCCAATGATCCGGCGCATGATATTTGTACCAGTAAAGACTGCCATAGCGCTCGCCGACGATGTACTCAAGCGCGCCATCGCCATCCAGATCGGCCAAGCAGGTCTGCGCCAGCATGGGCGGCACATCCAGCGCGACGAAGTGTTGGCGGAAATGGAACTTGGACATAAGCTCTCCGATCGATCGCTCTCCCCTCACGCGAACTGCGGCAGGTAGTCGGCATTCAGTCGCAGCATGTCGTCTATCATCGCTTCTGCTTGACGAATGCTCTCGGCGACCGGATCGAGCAACGCTGCTTGCAAAACAAGATTGCGCTCCCCGCGCACGGCCGCCTCCACGATGAGTTCGGTCTGGTCGATATCGCGCCGGTTGAAAGCGGCCAAGGGCTGAGGCAAATCGCCCATAGATACCGGGTGGATGCCGCCGCTATCAACGACCGCCGGCGTCTCAACGAATACGCCCCGTGGCAGATTGTTGATCTGGCCCACATTGAGCATATTGACCGCGGGCAGCCGAATGGATTCCTTGGCAGTCAGGGCAGCGATGATGGGGAAAGCCAAGGTATCAGCCCAACTGCGCGGCGCGAAAAATGGATCCAGGCGCAGCTCCGCCGATAGCTCGCTCTGATCCCCGTAAGCTTGCTCGAACTTGTCCCATTCGGCGTCATTGTTGGCCAGATCGCGCAGGTATTTCCAGCGATTCGCCTCCTGCTCCAAATGCCCGGAAAAATCGATGCCCCTGATACCGTAGAATTCCCAGGCGTAGGAAATGTACTCGCCGGCATGGCTGTCCAACGTCCCGGGAAAATAGCCATAGACATCCAGCAGTTTGCGCGACAGCGACTGTTCGTCATCTTCAATGCGGCTCAAGCACGCTTTCATCAGCGGGAGCAAATCCTCGCCCGTTTCCTTGCGTCGCAGGTCAAGAATCCAGGTCAGGTGGTTCGTGCCGGCCGCGGTGACCTCCATGTCATCGCCATCGATCCCCATGACGCGATCGAGATATAGATAGAGCGCCATCTCAACGCCGTGGCACAAACCCAAGATCTGACCAAGATCCGCATAGCGCTCCAAGGCGAGGCAAATGCGGTTTAGCGGATTCGAAGTCACCATCACCATGGCGCCAGGGCAGAGTTCACTGATATCGCGGGCGATCTCAAGATGCAGTGGAATCTGGCGCAGCGAATGGAACATTCCACCCGGTCCGCCCAACTCGCCCAATATCTGGCGACTCCCATACTTGACCGGCACACTGAAATCTTGCTGCCAGGTACGGTAGTGTCCCGTATCCACCGTAATAATCACATAATCGCTGCCCGCCAGAACCGCGCGGCGATCGGTCGTCGATACGATTTGGATTGGAGTTTCGAGGTATTCGTTGAGCTTATGCGCAAGTTTGTCGTAGGTAGCCAGGCGCTCTTCGTTGATATCCACAAAGCGAAGCGTACTGCCGCCCATCTGTGGATGATTCAGGATGTCGCGCAGCACCTTGGGCCCAAAGGTCGTGCTGGCAGCGCCGATAATGGTGATTGTTGGCCTGTCGTACATAGCCGCTCCTGTCACTGCGCAGCTGCTGAGATCGACACAGGTTGTGTGAGCGCGCCGATGAGTTCTTGCACGGCGACGAACTCGTTAGTCTCGGCGAAACCTATGGTAAATTGCGCCGGCATCTCGGTCATAAATTTAGCCAGTCCGTCTCGACCGAATCCAAATACAGTCATATTGCCTTCCATCGGCCAATAAGAATCAATGTGCTGATCTGATTCATGATGCGCCAGAAAGAGGACGCGGCTCAGGTCTGACGCGCCGAAATAAATCCATTCCGGGTGGGGCAGGGCGCCCTCCCAGCGCTCGGACAGCGCCCGCCGCGTTCCATCGGAAATCACACAATAATCGCCCTGCTCGTCCAGCGCGCCCCCCGGCGTGCCTTCGTAGAGAAACCAGTAGGGATGATCGACTCTCAGCACAGTCAGCCGCGCGTGGGTGGGGTAAACTTCCCAGCGACAAGCCCATTTGCCATCCTTGGACTCAGACGCGATAGTCACCTTCAACGGTCCTGCGTTCAGGATGCGGCTGCGACAGCCTGTGCCGCCGGGGTGAAAATGATTCTCCGGGTGCGCCAGATTCGGGATTCCCCGATATAGGCCATCGGAGCCGCCATACGGGCGATAACTCAACCAGTCCTTGCCATCGCGGTCTATCATGCTGGCGAAGCCGGCGCCGTGCACGTGATAGAAATACGTGGCCGACGGCGTTGAAATCTGATAGCTTTCTTGCTCCTGATACACAAGGCCTTGGCCTAATTCAATCAGCCCTTTGCCGGGCGGCTCACTGTCGGATTGTTGAATGCGAAAGTAGCGG
>WTGB01000142.1 GCA_011523735.1 Chloroflexota bacterium | reverse complement strand
GGTCTGTGTCTACGCGACCTACGCGCACCCCTTGTGGGCTGAGGAGCGGACACCTGTCAAAACTGTGTTCTGTAAGCCAACTTTCTGTTCCATTTTGACGAGAAATCGCCAATTCTTCTTGCCTCAACTGTGCGAAATCCGTAGGGGCGACTCGGTGAGTCGCCCGCAAATCACCATTTTTAACGCCGACAATAACTGTCCGGCAAACATGTCCGCTCCTCAGCCCCTTGTGATGCTCGCCAGTAGCGCAGTGTCTACGCGCGCTAGAGATGGCGAGAAAGGGGGGCCGGGGGTGAGGGGCAGGAAAAAGGCGCTGGCGAGCCCAGTACCGGACAAGCCTCAAAAGGGCAGTTGCGCGTTCAAGCCAGTCTGCCTTTCGCGCTCGGATGCGATTCCGCCTATAGACGGACAACCTCGCCAGTGCGGCTGCTCTCGAGCGCGGCATCTATGATGCGCATATTGACCAACCCTTCCGCGGCGCCGGGCTTGGGCGCCCGGTCCTCGCGGATGCAGTCGATAAAATGCGCCAGTTGCCGATCATACATCTCCTGCGGGCAATGCTCCTCGCGGGCGGGCGGATAGCCGGGGTCAATCGTCTCGACCGCCTCCGCATCACGATTTGGGATTTCCAGCCGCGTGGGAAACAGTTGCCCGAACCCGGCCGACCCATAGAGCTGCGTGCTCGCTTCCGGACCATCGGCATGCGGCCACCACCAGCCCGATTCGACGAGCGATGTCGCGCCGCCCTCCCAGTTGATCCAGATCGTCCCGCTGTCATCCACATCGTAATCGGTGTAGTCAGTCGCGATCCTGGCATAGACGCTGACCGGCTGCGGATCGCCCAGCAAATAGCGCGCGGCGTCGATGGCGTGGACGCCCATATCGGCCAACGCGCCGCCGCCAGCATACCGCGCCTCGACAAACCAGCCGCCCGGTCCCCAATTCACATGCACGCCGTAGCCCCGGGTGCGCAAGACGGTGCCCAGCGCCCCCGCGTCGATCTGCCGCTTCAGCCAATTGACCTCTTCGTCAAAGCGCCAGCAATGCGCCACCATCAGCTTCGCGCCCGTCTTCTCGCTCGCCCGTCGCATCGCCTCGGCTTCGGTCGCGTCCAGCGCCATCGGCTTCTCCACCATGACATGCGCGCCCGCTTCCAGTGCCGTGATAGCTTGCGGCGCATGCAGATAATTCGGCGTATTGACGCTCAATATGTCCACATCGCCATCGGCGAGCAGCGCTTCGACGGTCAGATACTGACGGCCAATGCCGAATTGCGCCGCGTACTCCGCCATCGATTCGGATCGATGATTGACAATGCCGACCAATTCCAGACCCTCGATGCTCTGCGCCGCCCGCGCATGCACGCGCGCGATATGCCCCGTGCCCGTAAAAGCGATTTTCAGCGACATGTTCGCCCTCCTTCGCGCTCCTGCCAGCGCCAGTTCCCGCCTCAATCCGCCCCGAAGTCAATGTGTTGACAAGCATGGCTAAGAGTTGTTATCTTTTCTCAAATTTATTCGGAGACCACCCGCTCGCTGCGGGGCGTGTTGAGCCAGCCTCGCTTTGGCGCCAGCGTGTGTCGACGCCGCCCCACAAAATAATGAAAACACCGCCGATTGTATAGGTTGATTAGCACATAAGGAGCGCGTATGCAGGACCGCCCCGGTTTCACCACAATCTTCGGCCGCAATCTCATCGGCGAACTGCCTAATATCGCCCACCGCCCCTACCTCGTTGTCACGATGGACGACCTCTGGGATCTTTTCTCCCATCACTTCGACGACAACCTCGCCGGTCCCTATATCGTCACAACCATCGACGGCGATGAGCTGGAGGACGAAGTCGCCAAGCTGCCGCATTGCCACTCTATCATCGGCTTGGGCGGCGGCCAAGCGCTGGACGTCGCCAAATTCTTCGCCTGGAAATTGCAACTGCCGCTCTTCCAGGTGCCGACATCCATGTCGGTCAACGCCGCCTTCGGGCATCGAACCGGCTTGCGCTTCAAAGGCAACGTGCGCTATGTCTGCTGGGCTGTGCCGGAAGCGGTCTATGTCGATTTTGATGTCATCCAGAACGCCCCGCCAGTGGTCAATCGCAGCGGCATCTGCGAGATCCTCTGCTACCACACCGCCCATGCCGATTGGCGCTATGCTCAAGAACGCGGCCTGGTCGAGGAGAAATGGCCATACGACCAGGCGATGGTCGACGAAGCGCAGGCGGTCATGGCGACCGTGATGGACGCGCTGGACGATATCCGCGAGGTCAACGAAAAGGGCATCCGCGCGCTGATGCTGGCCAACCGCTGGGGCGGGGCCGCTTTCCACAACCTCGGCTGGAATCCGCGCCCGATCGAAGGCGCCGACCACTTCCTCTTTTATGCCCTCGAATACCACACCGGGAAAAAATTCATCCACGGGCAGCCGGTTTGCCTCGGCATCTACATCGGCTCGCTGCTGCATGATGACCGCGCGGAGGAGATGCTCGCCGCCATCGTTCGCGCCGGCGTCGATATCCGCCCCCAAGCGATGGGCATCACCTGGGATGATGTGACCTACGCCCTGCTCAACATGCGTGGATTCGTGCGTCAAGCCGGCTTATGGTATGGTATTTATCATGATGCCGAAATCGACCAAGCCTTCGCCAATAAAGCGCGCGCCAATGTCGAAGCGGCTTATGAAGGCGTGACCCTGTGAGCTAATGGATTCGGAGTCACTCTGACACTTGTCAGTGATTTACTTCAACCAACTTAAAGGAGATGCAAAATGTTCAAGAAAGCGCTCGCACTGGTTTTACTGCTTGTCATCTGTATTGTTCCGGCCGTACGGGCAAACGGGGATATCGACTGGATGCAATTCGCCGGGAGCGAAATCACCATCCTCATGCCCGAACATCCAGTGCTGGATGGCATGCGCAGCGTCATGGACGAATTCGAGGCGGCTACCGGCATCACCGTCAATGTGGAAGCGCTGGCTGAGAACCTTTACTTCGACCGCATGGAAGTCGCCCTGCGCGCCGACGAAGGTGTTATGGATGTCTACATGGTGCCCATGGACTCGACCGCCTTCACCCAATGGAGCAACGGACTTATCCATCCGCTCACGCCCTTTATCGAAGATGATCACATGACATCGTCAGATTACGATTTCGCTGATTTCCCCGGCGGCTTCACCCAGGCGACGCAGTATCCGCCAGGCGATATGGACGCCCAGGATTATGCGATACCGGTCTCCTTCGAGGCTTACACGCTCTTCTATAACCAGGATATCGTCGACGAATATCTCGATGGCATCCTGCCCGATACAATGAGCGGCTTGATCGAAGCGGCGCAGGGCATAACCGAAGCCAGCGGCGGCTCCGTCGCCGGCGCCGTGATGCGCGGCATTCGTTCGCATACCATCATGGACACTGTCACCGGCATGGTCTTCAACAACTGGGGCGAGGCGGAAATGTCGCTGCCCTACAACGTCTGGTTCGATGGCGATTGGTCCAATCCCATCCTCACCGATGAGCGCGTCACCGCGGGCCTGTCGCATTACGCCGGCATGATGTCCGCCGGCCCCATCAATGTTCAGTCCCTCGATTGGCCCGATGCCAGCCTGCTCTTCCAGCAAGGCCGCGCCGGCTTCTTCATTGACGCCAGCCTCTTCGGTCCCGGTTTTGAAGATCCGGATGCCTCAGCTGTCGCCGGCAAGACGGGTTATTCCATCATGCCAGCGGTCGAAGCGGGCGGCGCATCCTGGACCGGCCACTGGATGTGGGGTATCGGCATCCCGGCCAACTCCCAGAATCCCGAAGCCGCCTGGTACTTCATCCAATGGATGACTAGCGCAGATATCGAACCCGTCATCGGCGCCTATCATGGCGGCGCGGCCCGCGTTTCGACCTGGGACAAAGCCGAATACGTCGACGCGCTGAACCCGCAATATGTCGAAACGGTGCTGGAAGCCATGCAGACCTCGCGGACGACGGTCGTCTTCCGCGAAGGCTGGAGCGAATACGCCCTGGTCATCGTTGATGCCATCCAGGATATGTACGGCGGCATGGCGCCGGCCGATGCCACTGCCAAAGCGCAGCAGCGCATCCTGGAACTGGACAGTTAGTCCAAACGGCAATGCACGAGCGGGCGACCCGGCGCTGCGCGCAGAGGCCGCAGGTCGGTCGTCCCTACAATCCACGATACACTTGTAGGGGTCAGCCACTGGCTGACCCGCTCGTTATCAACAGGTCGGGATTGCCTATATGCCTCGCGCTGGCCGAAATTTCGCTTACTACTTGATCGCGCCGGCGGTTCTCGTCCTCGCTGTCACCTCGCTCTATCCGGCCGTCTACTCCGTTGTGCTCAGCCTCTATAACTGGAATTGGGGTGTCCAATTCGACTTTATCGGCTTGCGAAACTACGCCGACCTTTTCAAGAGCGCCGAATTCTGGCAGGTCCTGTATCAAACTTTCCTCTTCGCTGTCGTGGCAACGGCGCTGGAACTCGTTCTCGGATTGGGTTTGGCCGTTGTCGTCGACCGCCTCAAGTTCGGCGCCAGCATCATCCGTACCCTGTTGCTCACGCCCTTGATGGTCTCCGGCATCATCGTCGCCTTGATGTCCAAAATCGTTCTGGATCCCATGCTCGGTATCGTCAACTATTTGCTCGGCCTGCTCGGAATCCCGCCATCGCCCTTCTTCGGCACGACCGGCACCGCCATGTCCACCGTCATCATGGTGGACGCCTGGTGGCAGACGGCTTTTGTCTTCATCATCGTCTTGGCGGGCTTGCAGAGCCTGCCCCAGGAGCCGATCGAGGCAGCGCGCGTGGACGGCGCCAACGCCACCCAGACCTTCTTCCGCGTCAAGTTGCCGATGCTGCGCCCCGTGCTCTACACCATCCTCATCTTCCGCACCATAGACACCCTCAAGGTCTTCGATATCATCTTCGGCACAACCGGCGGCGGACCCCAAATCGCCACCGAAGTCATGCAAACGATGGCTTACCGCAAAGCCTTTAGCTTCTTGCAAATGAGCGAAGCCATGACCGTGATGGTCATCTTCTCCGCTATTGTCCTGGCGATTAGCCTGGTATACATGCGCCTTGATGAGCGCTTGGCCGAGGACTAGCCATGGTTATCACGCGGCGCGATCAAACCGAGCGCCTGCTGGCTTACCTCATCTCGCTGGCAGCCATTCTGGTCACGCTATTTCCCATCGTCTGGCTGCTAAGCATCGCCCTCAAAACGCAGCGCGATGCCTTCGCCATGCCGCCGAAACTCATCTTCGAGCCCATCACCGATCATTTCCTCGCGCTGCTGGACAAACCCGGTTTCGTAGAAGCTTTCCAAAACTCCGTTTATGTCACCGCGCTCGGCGTCAGCGTCGCCATCGTCATTGCAGTCTTCGCCTCCTATGGCATTCATCGGTTCAGATTCCGCGGCAAGAAACTCTTTGGCGTATGGCTGCTGCTGTCATACATGCTGCCCGAATTCCTTTACATCATCCCGATGTACGCTCTCTATCAACGCATCGGACTTTACGATACGCACATCGGCTTGGCATTTGTGTATCAAGTGCATTCCCTGCCATTCGCAGTCTGGCTGATCCGCAGTTTCTTCCGCGAAGTGCCAAGCGAGCTGGACGACGCCTCGCGCATCGACGGCTGCAGCCACCTGGGCACACTGCGCCACGTCTATATTCCGATGGCCGCGCCAGGCATCGCCGCGACCGCGATCCTCACCGCCATTTGGATCTGGAACGAACTCACCATCGCCCTCTCGCTGACCTTCGGGGAGGCGCAGACGATCACGGTCGCCGTCGCATCGTTTCGGGGCTACACATCCATCAACTGGGGCGCGATGGCGGCCGCCTCCATCGTCGCTATCGTGCCCATGCTCATGTTCGCGGTCTTCGCGCAGAAATACATTGTCAAAGGCTTGACGCTCGGTTCGCTCAAGGGCTAGGCTTTGACCCCGTGGAATACCTTATGGCTCCATTTCAGGCGGCTGTTTCCGCGCGCAAACCTCCCCATGCGCTTGACTGCGGACAGGACAAGTTTGATCCGATGGGATTTGAAAGTGGCAAGGCAGCAATCACAAGCATCATCTCTGGTGAAAGTTGTGGGGCTGTGTCGGCGGTCTGTGTCTACGCGACCTACGCGACCTATGCGCCCCTGTGACTCGCCCACCAGAGCGGAAAATTGTGTAGGGGCGACCCCTGGGTCGCCCGAAAACGCCACAGATTTCCCGATATTGCTGGCGATATCCTGCCCGGCAAAAGACCGTCCCCTCCTCAGCATATCAGGAAGAGAGATTTCCTCCGCTGATCCTGCTGGTGCCTCGCCTTCTGACCTCGTGAAATATAGTCTTGTTTCCTTTACTCGGAGCTTAGATTATAGAGTCTGTTGTTAGAACATATTAAGAGAGCCAGAATCATGAGAATCCTGATCATGTGCGATATGGAAGGCGTCAGCGGCATCGTCACCTGGGACCAGGTCGGCGGCGGCAAAGCCGGCTACCCCGAAGGGCGACAGCTCTATACCGCCGAGGTCAACGCGGCTGTCCGCGGCGCGGCTAAGGCAGGCGCGACCGAAATCATCGTCATCGACGGCCACAACGCCGGCGGCGATTGGCGCTACAACTCCCTCCTCAAAGACATGCTCGACCCAGCCTGCGAGTACGTGGCGCACCACACCTGGACGCACTATAGAGAACCGCTGGAGCAGGGCGCCGACGCCTGCCTGATGGTCGGCTATCACGCGCGCAACAATACGCCCGACGGCGTCTTGAACCACACCATCTCACCCTACCAGTGCCAGAATCTCTGGTTCAATGACGAACTGGTCGGCGAGATCGGGGTTAACGCCGCCCTCTGCGGGCATTATGGCTGCCCCGTGCTGCTGATGACCGGCGATGTCGCCGTCTGCCGCGAAGCGACCGAGCTGCTCGGCGACGGGCTGACGACGGTGAAGGTCAAGCGCGGGCTTTCCAAATTCTCAGCCCGCCAGATCGCGCCCCAGCGCGCCCGCCAAATGATCGAAGAAGCCGCTTGTCAAACGCTGCAAAACCTGAGCGCCGTCCCGCCATACGTGCCAGCATCGCCAGTTACGATCACCGTGGAAGTGGGAAACTCCGACGCCATGCTGCGCTGCGTCCCCGGCGAGAACATCGAATTGGATCAGTCTGCGAACAAGATATACAGCCGCGCAGACGACTGGCTGACAGCCTGGGACCAAATCTGGCCTTGGTAACAGGCGATTTGATATATCGCCCCGGCGCAATGCCCCGATACGCCGCCATCGACCAGACAGTCCGCCAATGTCGAAGCGGCATGTGAGAGCGCAGCGCGCATCCAGCGTCAGTTCATCGCGCAGCAGCGCATCCAACAATCATCCGGCGGTCCGCCTTGCGCGGGTTGGCACGTCAAGTGGGCCCGGCGACTTGCGGTACAATCTGGCCTGAGGCTGATAAACATTCATGGGGAGGCAACGGATATGCGCGTCTTGATAATGTGCGATATGGAAGGCGTCAGCGGCATCGTCACCTGGGATCAGGTCGGCGGCGGCAAAGCCGGCTACCCGGAAGGGCGACAACTCTACACCGCCGAGGTCAATGCGGCTGTCCGCGGCGCGGCTAAGGCAGGCGCGACCCAAATCATCGTCATCGACGGCCACAACGCTGGCGGCGATTGGCGCTACAACTCCCTGCTCAAAGACATGCTCGACCCGGCTTGCGAATACGTGGCGCACCACACCTGGACCGACTACAGGCTGCCGCTGGAGCAGGGCGTCGACGCCTGCCTGATGGTCGGCTATCACGCGCGCAATAACACGCCCGACGGCGTCTTGAGCCACACCATCTCCTCCGCGCAATGCCGCAATCTCTGGTTCAACGACGAACTGGTCGGCGAGATCGGCGTCAACGCTGCCCTCTGCGGGCACTATGGCTGCCCCGTGCTGCTGATGACGGGCGATGTCGCCGCCTGCCGGGAAGCGACCGAACTGCTGGGCGACGGACTGACGACGGTGGCGGTCAAGCGTGGGCTATCGAAATATTCCGCCCACCAGATCGCGCCGCAGCGCGCCCGCCAAATGATCGAAGAAGCCGCCAATCAGGCATTGCAAAACTTGAACGCCGTCCCGCCCTACGTGCCGGCGTCGCCGGTGACGATCACGGTCGAGTTCGGCCACTACGACACCATGATGAACTACGTCCCGCGCGAGGACGTCGAGTTGGATCAACCGGCGCAGAAAATGGTTAGCCGTGGCGATACCTGGCTGGAAGCCTGGGACAAGGTCTGGCCCTGGTAGATAGGGCTAAGCTGGCGCTGCTTCCAATTCCTGCAGCGTCTCCTCATGCGCCTCCAGCCATTGGATCGCCGCCATCGCCGCTGATGTGCCTTGACCCACCGAGGTCGCGACCTGCCGCCAGATTTCGTCCTGAATCTCGCCAGCCGCGAAGACGCCATCCACGTTTGTGCGATAGCGCTGATCAGTGATGATGTAACCATTCTCGTTCAGCGCGATCTGGTCGCCGAAGACCGCGTTGTTGGGGTCGTGCCCGATGAAAATGAACACGCCTTCGGTCGGATGAACCGTCTCCTCGCCCGTGACGACATCCTTCAGGCGCACGGCATTCACGCCCCTGTCTTCGCCGCCGATGATCTCTTCGACCACTGAGTTCCAGGTGAAGCTGATCTTCTCGTTGTTCATGGCGCGCGTCTGCAATTGCACGCCCGCGCGCAGCGCATCCCGCCGGTGGATGATGTTGACGCTGGTGGCGAAGCGCGTCAGGAAGATGCCTTCCTCCAAAGCCGAGTCGCCCCCGCCGACCACCACGATATCCTTGCCGCGGAAGAAGAAACCATCGCAGGTGCCGCAATAGCTGACGCCAGCGCCGATATATTCCTCCTCGCCCGGCACGCCCAGCTTGCGCGGATCCGCTCCGATCGTCACGATTACCGCGTCCGCCAGGTATTCCTCGCCGTAAGTCTTGATGGTGAAGGGCGAACCCTTGCTGAAATCGACGCTCTCCACCAGGTCGAACTCGACTACCGCGCCGAAATTCTCGGCGTGGTCTTTCATGCGCTCGACCAATTCAGGTCCGCTCAAACCATCGGGGAAACCGGGATAATTCTCGATCTCATGCGTAATCGCGACCTGCCCGCCGAGCTGCGCCCCGGCGATGACCACCGGCGCCAACTGAGCGCGGGCGGTATACAGCGCGGCCGTCAAGCCAGCCGGTCCCGAGCCGATGATGACAACACGTTCCTTCTTCATTCCTGATACCTCGTTTTCGATTGTGTTACGCTGTTCGCAATAAAAATAAAATGCTAGGAAAGAGAGGAATTTTCCAGATCGGCGAAGTCAAAGCCTTCGAGGGCTTTCTCCTGTTTCAGCACTGCCACCAGCGCTTCAAATTCTTCGCGGCAATCGCCCCAATAGTGCATGAACTTCTGCATCTCCGGCAGGATCTCGCTGAGGTCGGCGCCGTTCGCCACTTGCTCCGCCAGCTGCGTGATCTTCTCGCAGCAGTCATTGCAGTCCATCTTTATCAAGTTTTCATCGGCCGGGGCGTTCACAATAAAATCAAACAGTTTTTCCAGTTGGTCGCCATCATGCGGGTTGGACATGCTGGTTACTCCAAATGCTGAGCTTACATTGCTAAGACGAGCGACCGATTGGGATTCTTACAAGGGGAATATCTGCAATCTTGCAGGCGATAACCTGTTAATTGTTAAGAACACATTAAATAATAGATTATTCTCAAATAAGATATTGTGTTGCACGCTAATTTCATTTAGACTGTAAATGTACACCAAATAAGAGGAGGGCCACATGGTCACAGTACGTAAGAGGCAGCGCCAGGCATTGGAGTTCGATGTGCAGCGATTTCAACAGGGCGGCCGTACCGCCTATTCACTTATCATGGATTTGGGAACGTTGGACAGCAACCTCCCGAGTGACGTAAACAAGGAACGTGTCAATAGGGCAAACCGCAAGTTCAATCCCGCTCATGCAGATCGAATTGCAGATTACATGCAGCGGATCCCTGACTGGGTTCTTGGGACAATCATCCTGGGGATTGATCCGTCGTCGGTAGAATTCGAACCTTTTGGATACGCAGACGGGACCCCGTCTGAATCCTTGGGCGCGTTGAAAATATTCCTCGACGGAGGGGCAAGCACTATCAGAATCCTAGATGGCCAGCATAGACGGATGGCAATTCGGTCCGTACGAGGTCGTTTGCACCAAGATTCACTGTCAAGTATAGGCGAATCTACCAGTCCTAGCAACGGAGCGCGAAAAAATAGTCGCGTCAAGTTACAAAGATTGGACGCAATGGCAATTCCGGTCTCCATCTATGAGGAAGCAGACGACGAGAACTTACGTCGAATGTTCTCAGATTTGGCGGAGACCCGTCCCATTGACGCCGCCACAAAGACGCGCTTTGACAGCCGCGACCCATTCAACCGGGCCGCAGTAGATATCGTTGAATCTCAGCGCAGTTTACTGTTCGACGGTAGGGTCGAAATGGAGCGTTCCACTCCAAGCCGTACTGGCGATTGCTTGCTCTCGATAAATCAACTCGCCAGATGCCTGAAGGTATTGAACTACGGCTACAGGGGACGTGCAAGCCGCGCTCGTATCCTAGAGGCTGAAAACAACTATGAAGAGTTGATTCACCTGGGGATTGATTGGGCGGATTCCTTCCTGCCTACCGCGCGCGAGGAGTACGAGGAGTTGTGTTCAATCGACCTGGAAGACAATTTCGTCGCCAACAACCGCACCAAAAACGTCGCGTATAACTCTACCGTTCTGCAAATGCTGGCCGACTGCTATTTTCGGTGGAATGAGTTGGAAAGACCAATGGAAGACCTGGCGGGCTGGCTTAGATCGGCCGATTTCGATCTCGATTCGGATGAATGTATCTTCCGGAAGACGGACATGGTCACACCTGGCAAACCCACGCTTGTTAGTCGTTGGCGCGAAATCAATGCAACCATCGAGTACATTGTAGCGCAGGCGTTACTCGCCAATTCCTAATCAACTCACATACATGGGCGATCCACTGGGTCGCCCCTACACTTGCCCCTTCCGCGCCCGCGCACGCTCCAACAGCTCCCGCGCCGACTGCATCCCAGCGGCTCCGGCCGTGCCCAGCATCGCCGCCAGTTCCGCCACCCGCTCAGCCTCATCCTCCAAGACGCGCACCCGCGTCGCCGCGGTTTCGTCCGACATCGCCTTCCGCGCCTGAAAATGCGCATCGGCATAACTCGCCAGTTGCGGCAGATGCGTGACGCAGAGCACCTGATGCTCGCCCGAAAGCGACCAGAGCTTTTCGCCGACGACCGCGCCGATGCGCCCGCCGATGCCTTGATCGACCTCGTCGAAGATCAACACCGGCGTCTGATCAGCCGCTGTCAAGACCCGCTTCAACGCCAGCATGATGCGCGCGGCCTCGCCGCCGGAGGCCACCTTCGCCAAGGGACGGGGCGGCTCGCCCGGGTTCGCGCTCAGCATGAATTCCACATCATCCATGCCCTTGGCGTCAAACTTGTAGCGCCGATCGCCCACGATGCAGCCGGCCGGATGCTCCGCCTGTTGCAGCAGCACCTCGAAGCGGCTGCGCTCCATGCGCAAATCAGCCAGTTCGCGCAGCACCGCCTGGCTCAACTCAGCGCCCGCTTCCGCCCGCGCCCGGCTCAAGCGCCAGCAAATATCGCCGATCTGACGCATAAGACTATCTTCGCGGCGCCCCAAGCTCTCCAGCCGTTCATCGCTCGCGTCAATGCCCTGTAATTCCGCCGCAGCCCCCTCGGCATAAGCCAGCAGCTCGGCGATGCTCTCGGCGCGGAATCGCCGTTTCAGCGTCCTGATGAGTTCCAGGCGCCCTTCAAGTTCGTCCAGCCGGTAGGGGTCAAATTCCACCTCATCCGCATAGCGCGTCAAGGTTAGAGCCAGGTCTTGCGCAGCCTGCGCCAAGTCCTCAGCCAGCTTATAATTCTCGGTCATGGCTGCGTCGATGCGCGCCAGTTTCGCCAGCGCCGCGGCCGCCTCCATCAGCCCATCCACCGCCGGGATCGCAGCCCCGCTCTCGTCGCCGTTGAGCAGGCGCAGCGCCTCGGCCGCCAGGGTCGCCAGTTGCTCGCTATTCGCCAGGCGATTGCGCTCAGCCAGCAGATCGCGCTCTTCCGCCGGGTCCAGCTCGGCGGCGCGGATCTCTTCCAGCTCATGCCGCAGCAGATCTGCCCGGCGCTCCAGCGCTTCTTTATCGTCCCGCAGGCGGCGCATCTCCGCCTGAACACCCGTCAACTCCGCCACCATGCTCGCCAAACCCGCGCGCAGATCCAGCAGATCGGCATAGCGATCCAGCAGGTCAATGTGATGGCGCGGACGAAACAGCGAGAGATGTTGGCTCTGCCCATGGATATCCACCAGCGCCCCGCCGACCTCGCTGAGGACTTCGCTCCGAACGGGGAATCCGTTGATGCGCGCGCTCGACCGTCCCCGCCGGCGGACCTCGCGCATGATGCTTAGATATTCCGGGTCGTCTTCGTCGACCAGGTCTTCCCGCTCCAGCACTGGCAGCACAGCCTGGCGCGCCCGCGCATCCAGCTTGAACAAGCCTTCGATGCGGCTGCGTTCGCTCCCCGCCCGCACGACAATAGGATCGGCTCGCCGTCCCAGCAGCAATTCGACCGCGTCTATGAGGATGGACTTGCCAGCGCCCGTCTCCCCGGTGATGACATTGAAGCCGGCGCCGAAGCGCAACTCCAGCCGGGCGATCACCGCGAAGTTCTGTATGCGCAATTCTTCCAACATGACAGATCTGAGGGCGCTAAATCGACATCTTGAAACGGGCGAAAGCGGCCGAGCAAGCCAGCGCCAGATAGAGCAGCGTGAACAGGCCAATGCCCCCCGTCAGCAGATAGCCAGCGGCCAGCCCTCCGATGAGCAAAGCGCCCACGCTGACATAACCGCTCTGCCGTCCGCGCCGCCGCCCGGTCAACTGCAAGGCGACTTGCGCGGCTGTCCCTCCGATGGCCGGCGCCAGGATGAATCCCAAGATGAGAAAGCCGCCGACCAGCGCGGTCAGGAAGACGGTCAGCCCGCCGCCAACTGCCGAGACCGCCGCCACCAGCGCATAGTCCAGCAGAGTGCCCTGATAGAAGCGGTTCTCGTGCCCGCGCACGCATTCGCGGCAGGTATAGCCGACCGATGTCCGCCTGGCGCAATCGACGCACATATAGCGATCGCAGCGGTTGCAGCGCAGCTCGGTATCCCGCTCGGGATGGACCGCGCAATAATGAATCTCGTCCTGCCTGGCGGCGTCCATGTTCGCCTCGCGACTCGCTATTCGAATGTCATGCGCTGCGGACCATGCCGGTTGATGCGCGGCTCCAGCCGGTCCAGCAGCGAGCGGTAAAAATAATTGCGCTCGCGCAAGCGCACAAATTGGCTGACCGGCTCGGCTGAGGTGATGCAAACATGCTGATTCTGGCCCAATTCCGCCTCGACCTTGCCATCGACCGTCAGCACGACCGCATGGCGATTCCCCGGTGTCGGCTCGATATCCACGGCGGCGCCGCGCGCCAGCACAATCGGTCTGTCCATGCTCAGGTGAGGCGCCATCGGCAGCATCAGGATATTGCGCAATTCCGGCGGCAATATCGGTCCGCCGGTGGCCAGGGCATAGGCTGTTGAGCCGGTCGGCGTCGACAGGATCAGCGCATCGGCGTTGTAGGTCGTCGCCCAATGCTTGTCGATATAGGCGGCGATCTGCACCATGCGCCCGAAGACGCTGCCGCTGATCACCACATCGTTGAGGGCGCGGTAACAGCCGACTATGCGGCGGCGCTCTTCCAGCAAGGTCGCTTGCAGCATCATGCGCCGCTCGATCCAGTATTCCCCCGCCAGCAGCTTGTCCAGCCCCGCCTCGCAATCGTCCGGCTCTTGAATCTCCGTCAGGAAGCCGAGCCAGCCCATATTGACGCCCAGCACCGGCACATTATGTTCGGCGCAGACGCGGGCGGCGCGCAGCATGGCGCCATCGCCGCCTATTGCCATGACGACATCGGAGCAAGCGACATCACGCGCTACGCTGCCCTCGTCCCAATTGCTGTAGACCCAGTGCTCGATGTCCCGCTGGCAAAGCGTCGCCGCGATATCGCGAGCCACCGGATGGGTATCGGGACGGGAGGGATGCGCGAGCACGCCTATTCGCTTGATCTCGGTCAATGCGGTCTCTTTCGCTTGGTCGAATGCTCCTCCCATTATGGCGCAGTTTCAGCGGCAATCCTATAGAAAATCAGGGTGGGCGACCCATCGGCTCGCCCCTACGGGTTTCGCGGGGAGTGGGTGGGCGGCCCCTTGTAGTGGTCCTGAAAAACTGGACACCTAGTAAAGAGAGTATACTGGATGCACAG
>WTGB01000053.1:160-2497 GCA_011523735.1 Chloroflexota bacterium | reverse complement strand
AGGCTGCGCCGCAAGGTGAAGCGCAACCAACCGCCCTCGGCCGACTTCGTATTCGGCACGACATCGCAAGGTCAAGATGTATTCTGGTCGCTGACCTTCGCCATTCGCAATACGCTGATTATCTCGGGCATCGCCGTCTTTATCGGTCGCGGCATCGGCGTAACGCTCGGCATGATTTCCGGCTATTTGGGCGGTATTTTCGACCGCATGGCGCAATCCATCGTTGAGAGCGTCATCGTCGTACCACGATTACCCTTGCTCATATTGATCGGTTCCATTCTGCGCGGCAGCCTGACGATGTTTACACTAGGCATTCTCATCGGAATACTCGATTGGGCTTATCCATCGAAACGCTATCGCGCGCAAGTCTTGAGCCTGCGCGAGCGTGACTTCACGCATACGGCGGTATTCAGCGGCATGGGCAGCTTTAAAATCGTACTCCGTGAGCACCTGCCCTTTATCATTCCCTTTTTGCTGGCGGATGTGATTAGCGGCTTTCTCTTCTCAATCGGCATCGAGGTTACGCTGTCCTACCTCGGCTTGGCCAACCTGGATAGCCCAACAATCGGCACTATGATCTATTGGGGCAACTACTACCAGTCGATTCCTGCTGGCCGGCCCTGGGTCATGGTCGTGCCGATGGTCACCGCGATTCTTATGGTGTTGGGCTTTTACTTGATGTCGGTTGGCTTGGGCGAGTATCTCGATCCGCGCAAGCGCCTGGTTCGTCTGACGGCGCACGCGGGCGAAGAGGCGCAAGACGACGATCCCCGCAAAGACAAGGACGACGCATGGGCACCATAATCGAAACCAACAACCTGCGTGCCTATTACATCACCAAAGCCTACGGCGTCGAGCGTACGGTTAAGGCGGTAGACGATATCACGCTGCGGATTCAGGAGGGTGAGGTCTATGGCATCGCGGGTGAATCGGGCTGTGGCAAATCTACGCTCTTGCGGATTCTGCTGGGCGCTTTTCAGCCGCCGTTGACGGTCGTCGGCGGCGAAGTGATCTATCATCTCGATGGCGAGGAGATGAACGCGGCCGATATGACCGACGAGCAGCAGCGCGACCTGAAATGGCGCACGATCTCTTACATCCCACAGGGGTCGATGCATGTGCTCAATCCGGTGCGGCGGATACGTGATACCTTCCACGATTTCATCAGCGCGCATCGAGACGTGACCAAGAAGGAATCTTTCCAACTTACGGCGGAATACCTGCGCGATCTGGGCCTGCCCGAGAAGGTGATGGCATCCTATCCGCATCAGCTTTCGGGCGGCATGCGGCAGCGCGTGACCATTGCGCTGGCGACCATCCTCTGGCCCAAGCTCATCTTCGCCGATGAGCCGACCACGGCGCTTGATGTAGTCGTGCAGCGCGGCGTGATTCAAATGCTGAAAGACGTGCAGCAGAAGGAAGGCAGCACGCTCGTCTTGATTACGCACGATATCGGCGTGCATGCCAACCTAGCCGATCGCATAGGCATTCTCTACGCCGGCAAGCTGGTGGAAGAGTCGGATACGCAGACGATTCTGGAGAATCCGCGTCATCCCTATACGCGCTACCTGATCGAGTCGCTGCCCAGTCTGGATTCGCGCGAGGAACGCCTGGCTATTCCCGGGCGCCCGCCGGCGCTGGATCGTCCACCGAGCGGCTGCCGCTTCCATGAGCGCTGCCCCTTGGCGAAGGATGTCTGCAAGACGATCGAACCCGCGTTGATCGAAATTGAGCCGAAGCATTTCACCGCCTGTCACGTTGTCGAGGAGGAGCTAAGTGGAGGTCACAGTGTCTACGCGTGACTCGCAGTCTGAGCCACTCCTTCAGATTGAAAATCTGACCAAAGTCTTTCATATCCGCCAAGGTTTCGCCTCTCAGGAATTTCACGCGGTCGATAACGCCTCCATCGTCATCGATTCCGACAAGCCGGAGATTTTCGCCGTGGTCGGTGAAAGCGGCAGCGGCAAGACCACCCTGGCGAAGATGGTGCTGGGTATGGAGTCCTCATCCGAAGGCATCCTGCGCTACAAAAACCGCGTCATCAACGACATCAGCCGAAAGGAGATGAAGACCTGGTTCTTCCGCGAGGTGCAGCCGGTATTTCAAGATCCCTTCGCCGCCTTCAGCCCACTCAAGCGCATCGACAGCTACCTTTATGAGACAGCGCGGAATTACAAAATGGTCGCTGACAAGAAAGAAACGCCGCGATATGTAAATGAGGTGTTGAGCGCGGTCGGCTTGACGCTGGCCGAGATCGCGGGCCGCTATCCCAATGAGCTATCGGGCGGGCAGGCGCAGCGCGTCGCCATCGCGCGGGCTCTGATCACCAAGCCCTCG
>WTGB01000053.1:0-150 GCA_011523735.1 Chloroflexota bacterium | reverse complement strand
GCTGCGCATGTCGATTGTGAACATGTTCCGCAAGCTGAAGGAAGACAACAATGTCAGCGTCATCTATATTACGCACGATTTGGCGACTGCCTATTACACCGGCGACCGCATCGCGGTGATGCTGCGCGGCTGGATCGTCGAGATGGGACC
>WTGB01000042.1 GCA_011523735.1 Chloroflexota bacterium | reverse complement strand
TCATGATGATGACGCTCGGCATCGCCCATTTCGTATCGTGAATCCACTTGGGTCCATTGATGCCAAATATCTCCAGTATGTGGTTTATCATGCCGATTTCCGGCTGGTATATCCAGCGCCAGATCGTAGCGGCCGCCACCGTCAACGTGATCTGAGGCAAGAAGTAAACGGTTCGGAAAAATATAATGCCGCGCATCTTGCGGTTCAGCGCCAAAGCCAGCCAGAAAGCGATAAAAATCCCCGTCGGCACCGCCACAAAGGTGTAATAAAAGCTGTTGCCCAAGGACTTCCAAAACAAACGGTCATTGACCATCGTGTCAAAGTTCTTTAGACCGATAAATTCCGGCTCCTTCGCCAGGCTCCAATCGGTAAGCATGATGTAAAAGGCAAAAAGAATCGGAAAGAGCATGAAGACGATGAAGCCAATCAAGTTCGGCAATAAGAATACATAGCCAGCAATCGTCTCTTCCCGGCGTAAACCGGTAAAGGCGCGCTTGAACTCAGCGAGTCGAGTGTTTTTTGGCTGTTTTGCGCTTTTGGCGGTTGCTACGCTGGCTGCCACCGATGCCCTCCCGCCTCATCAAAAGCGACGCCTCCGCGACTGGACATTGCGCGCAGGTTCTGGTCCATGAATACACTAGGAGTCTTGAGGTTTAGCTGACACAATATCAACTGAACCCAGTCAATAAAAACATAACTGATGCGCGAGAGTAACACGAGGCGCGGGTGATGTCAAACTTTTTGCCCCGCGCATGTGGGACACACCGGCATAGAACCCTTAGTCGCGTGTTATGGTATAGAGCATGTCCGTAGACAAACCGGTGACCGCGCTGAATGCGCCGTCATTCCAAATGATCGTCAGACGCTCCGGGCTGGCTTCCGCCGGCAAGCCGAAATGAACGCGACTGCTTTCACCGGAAAGATAGCCGCTTAGCGCAGTTACATCGCGGCGAAATTCACCCAGGTCAGTCTTCAGGATGAGTTGCGAGCCGATGCCAGCGCCATTGCCGATGCCCTTCCAGCGCAAGTCCACTTCTATGGCGCGTCCCGCGCAGAGCCGATTCTCGAAGACCTTTGCGGGAGCCAGCAAGTTGTTGATGACCACATCCAAATCGCCATCGTTGTCCAGGTCGGCCAGGGACATGCCTCGTCCACTCGCGCGATCGTTCAAGCCCCAACCCCATTGCGGCGCAAACCCGCCGCCGGACACATTGCGGTAGACTTGATTCTCTTCGACCAACTCGTTATTCGGCAGATGAGAGAACAGCTCTACGGATATCATGCCGTTGACGACATAGAGGTCTTGATAGCCATCGTTATCCAGGTCGCCAAATTTCGCCGACCAACTCCAGCCGGTGCCATCAAGCTGCATCGCCCGCGCGATATTGACAGCTTGCCCGCCGGAGCCGGCATAGAGCACATTCTCCATGATCTGTGGATCGCCCTCAACATGGGGCATGGCCATCATCATATCCATCACAGGCTGCCACTGCGCCAGGGTTTCCGCGTCATCGGCGTACGGTTTCATATCGACAGCGAAAACCTCGCGCATGCCATCGTTGTCCAGGTCGGCGGAGTCGTAACTCATCGTGCTGTGCGGCATAACATCGAGTGCTTCGGTCTCCTGCCAGGCGTCGTCGCGAAAGGTGAAGTATTTGTCTACAACAGCGAAGTCGTTGCCGATGATGATCTCGTGTTCGCCAGCCCTGTTGATGCCGGTCCAGATAGCCAGCGTGTTTGAGCGATTGGCAATGCGAGTGGCATGAAAGCGATCGCCGCGGTTTTCATAGTAGATCACGCCGGACCTGGCCGCCGTCTGCCCCAGGATTTTCTCATTCTCCGTATCGTAGGAACCGGTGAGCAAGTCGAGGTCGCCATCGCGGTCGGCGTCAAGCCAGTTCATGGCATAGCCAATATAGCTGACCCCGTTCAGCACCTGTGTTTTGAAACTCTCTCCGCCCTGATTCCGCCAGTGGAGAGGCGCTGACACCTGCTGCGTGAAGACAATATCCAGCCAGCCATCGCCGTCAACATCGACAGTCGCCGCAGCGCGGACCGGGCTTTGTGACGGCAATGCCTCGCGCTCGAATTGCAGACCGCCGCGATTCCAGAATATATGATTATCGCCCGCCAGGTTGGCCATAACGATATCGAGCAAGCCATCTTTGTTGAGGTCGCCTATCGCCAAACCGGCGCCATTGCTGTCGTAAAAGCCCACAGGTATGGCGCTCGCGAGGGTGATATGATCCAGTTCTCGCGCTAGGAATACACCACTGCATGCCTCACGCTCATTCAGCGCCCGAGATTCCAGCTTGATCGGCGCGTAGACGCGGATGGCAAAAGCAACGCCGGAAGCAGCGATGAGGATCCAGACAAGCAAAAGACAAAAGATCGATCTTCTATCGCGCACAGCATCGCCTCGGCGGATGGAGACAAGGCCAAGACGATACCATCGGCCAACTGATTTCGCAAACGACAGGGGCGAAACTACACTTATAGAGTTGTGGATACACTAAGACATAAACAGGACGCCCCCTTGGGGCGCCCTGTGATTCTTTGGAACGTTTTTCGGAGGGCCTGATAGGGGTCCGCCCCACCATTTTGCCAATGCTCAACTAACCCTCGGTCTCCGGTTCAGGTGGGTTTTCCAGGTCGGCCAAGGTGGGCATATTCGCCTTCTTGGAATGGACTCCAGTAGCGCCATCAGGGCGCGTGCCGCGGCGTTCCATACTTTGCAACTCCCCGTCCCCGTCATAGGCGCGGACTTCGAAACTATACTCGCCTTCCTGGAAGCGCCAGTCGTAACGCCAAATGACCCAGGTCAGTTCGGAAAGCGGCTGCCGCAACTGCGCCTCTTGCCAGTCGCCGCCGTTCACGCTGACTTCCACGCGGGAGATCATCTTGGCGCCGCTGTAGGCGATGCCACCAACCGGCACGACATAACCTTCGTCATCTTTGAGGATGGCATCCGTGGCGACCGCATCCACAACTGAGGTGGTATTGACAATCGCGTCCACGCTCCAGCCGCGGCGCACCCAATAGCCTTCCGCCCAGGCGTCGACGAATTCGATGCTCTTGATCCACTTCGGCTGCTTCATGCCATAGCGATCGGGCAGGTAGATGCGCAGCGGGAAGCCGTGCTTCTGCTTCAAAGGCTGATCATCCCATTCATAGGCGAACATGATGCGCTCGTCCGACCGGATAAGATCGAGCATGACATATTCATCAAAGTTATCGGCGCCCGTGATCTTTAGCGCGACCGCTTCTGCTTGCGGCTGCACCAACTCGAGGAAGTCTTTGATCAGGAAACCGGACCATTTTATCGTGCTGATCAAGGAGCCGCCGATGCGATTGCTGATGCAAGACAAGGTGATGAAGCGATCGACGCGGTCGAACTTGTCATACAGATCCTGCAGCGAGAGGCTGACCGGATTATCGACCAGACCGGTGACCTCGAGCCGCCATTCGTTGGAATCAATCACCGGCGGGCGCGAACTGATATCGATGCGATAGTGGTCATCGAGCGGCGTATATTCCGGGCGCGTCCCCGGCGCCGGCTGCATGTTGTCGTTCATGTTGGGCAATTCGCCATCCGCCGCGCTCGAAGGCAATTCATCGACCACCTTGCCCTCGCCCGGTTGACCGCCAACTAATGCCCCCAAACCCGCTCCGATCACGGTCAATACCGCGCTGGCGCCGCCGATGCGCACCATGAATTGCCGCCGGTCCAGCGCCTCGACCACGATCGTCTCACCGGTCTCTTCATCGATCTTGGTCTTGGCATCGCTATGCGCCAGCACATTGTAAATCCAGTTGCCAGCGGCGCCCCAGAGCTGGAAGGCAATGAGCACCCAGACAAGCTGAACAATCTCAGGCGCGGTGGCGGTCAAGTTGACCTGCGTGGAAATCAGCATCATCACGGCGCCAAAGCCCAGACCCAGCAGCAAGCCCGGATACAAACTGCGGGCGCTGGTTTTGCTGCGATTGAGCGCAGCGTAGAACAGCCCGATAGCGACTATGCCCAGAAGCAGGAAAGCGCCCAAGCCCATCAACTGCTCGGCGGTCTTGGCGGCGGCGGATGTTTCGCCCAGATTAAAAGCGATGATAATTTCCACCATCGTATCAATGCCGAAGGTCAGCAGCGGACCGGGCAATTGCCGCGAGACAAAGTCGAAGACATCAAAGGGGATAAAAGGCAGACCCGCAATCATGTCCGCCAGGAAGAGCACTGACATCAGCGCCAAAGTCAGGGTGCCACCGACCAGCGCGCCAAGCCAAAGTGATGGTTTTCGTATCGTATCCATGATCTTATGCGTTCTCCGTCAAACACCGATGCTGTTATTATAATTGAGTTTCGCTTGCTTTTCTATTTCCGTCAGATTACAAGCAGATTACAGTTGACGCCTTTGAGAAGCCCCGAATAGTCCGGACTGCATCGCGCGGTCTGGGACTATGACAATGCCGTCTGGGAGGGATTAAGCGAACAATGACAAGAGAAAACGACTTGTGGAATCGGTTAAACCTTGAACATGAAAACCGCGAGAGCTACCGTCTGGCGCTGGAATTCGGCTGCGACTACTTCGACAAGCGGCGAGAACAATCAGTTTATCCGAGCGCCGAGGCTTTGACTGCGCTCGCTGCTTTCGACGAAAAGCTGCCGGATCATCCAATGCCAGCGGGGGCGGTCCTGTCGCAGCTTCATGAACTGGGATCGCCGGCAACAACAACCCAAGGCGGCGGGCGTTATTTCGGTTTCGTCAACGGCGGCATACTGCCGGCTGCCTTGGCGGCGCGCCTGCTGGCGGATTTCTGGGATCAGAACGCCGCGCTCGAAGTCATGTCGCCTATCGCCGCCAAGCTCGAAGCGACCTGCGAACGCTGGCTAGTCGATCTCTTCGCCTTACCCTCGGACAGCGCCGCGGGCTTGGTCAGCGGCACATCGACCGCGACGCTCTGCGGTCTGCTGGCGGGACGAAACGCGCTTCTGCGGCGAATCGGCTGGGATGTGAGTGAGAAAGGACTATTTGGCGCGCCCAGGCTGCGTGTGGTCATGAGCGAGGCCGCTCATGCCACCGTGCGCAAGGCATTGGCTGTCCTCGGCATCGGCGCGGAACAGATCGAAATTGTCCCGGTTGATGAACAAGGTCGCTGTGATCCAAGTCAATTACCAGCGCTGGACGAGAGGACCTTGCTAATTTTGCAGGCGGGCAATGTGAACAGCGGCGCGTTTGACCCCTTCATTCCGCTTTGCGGCGCGGCGCGAGCGGCGGATGCTTGGGTGCATATCGACGGCGCATTTGGCTTATGGGCGCGCGCCTGTCAAGCGACAGCGCATTTGACCGCGGGTATTGAATTAGCTGATTCCTGGTCAGTCGATGCTCACAAAACGCTGAATAGCCCTTACGATTGCGGGGTCATACTCTGTCGCGATCGGGGTGCCCTGGTCAGCGCTTTGCAGGCGAGCGATGCTTACATACATTTCGGCGACGGACGCGATGGGATGCTTTACACGCTGGAGATGTCGCGCCGGGCGCGAGGAGTCGAATTGTGGGCGGCGCTCAAGTCGCTGGGTCGCAGCGGGATCGATCAACTGGTCGCGCAACTATGCCGGCGCGCGCGCCAATTCGCGGCGGAACTCCGCATGAATGATTTTCGCGTGCTCAACGATGTCGTCTTCAATCAGGTGCTCGTGGCTTGCGATTCGCCCGACTTGACAGCGGAAACGCTCGGGCGCTTGCAAGCCAGCGGCGAGTGCTGGTGCGGCGGGTCAGAATGGCGGGGCGAGACGGTAATCCGAATCAGCGTCTGTTCCTGGGCTACCACCGAGGAAGATGTTCAAAGGTCGGTCGCCGCTTTCATCGCCGCGCGTGAGCAAGCCCGCGCCTCGTCAGCTTAGGGCGAATATAAGTTCGCGATTTTGCCGCGCAGCCGCACCGCCTCGCGCAGATCGGTATTGTCGCTGAACAGATCTATACTTCCGATCAGCGACTGTTCCGCAATCGCCCTCACCTCAGGCGTTTTGATTTCCGCGAGCAAAAGCTCGATATAGCGCCAGGCATTGCTCACCCGGAAGCCGCGCCCATGAAAGTCTTGCACGGCCGGTCGCACAGGCGCGGTCAAGCCGCTTTCGTTATGCAGACGATTGAGCGCTTCGTATGCTGCGCAAAGGCGTCGCTCCCGTTCGCGCCAGGTCTCGCCGGTCTGCGCGGACCGCAGTATCGGCGCCAGTTCCTTAGCGCAGCTAAGCTCAGCAAAGGCTGTGCCCAGCCACTTGGGATAGGGCGCGTATCGCCTCTCGTACAGAAAGCAAAGCAATATGATAGAGCGCAGCAATCGACCTGTGATCAAAGCCGAGCCCAACTCATCGCCGACGGACCCAGCGCGCGGCGCCAGATGCTCATCCTGCCCAATGCGGCTCCAGCCACAAGCCAGCAAATACAGCCAAACATCCCGCGGGTAATAAGAGAATCTGTCGCGGATGTCTTGCAAGCCAAGCTCATCGCGGAAAACTTCGCCGCTGGTGAAGCTGAGGAGCTTCTGCTGCGGCAGGCTCAGCCAATCCGCCGCGCTTATCGCCTGATCAGCGGCGATACCGAGATAGGTGCGCAAGTAGCCATCAAGCGTCAGAATCTCGACGCGATGATTAACTTCGCCAGTGCTGATCTCCTCCAATAATTGTGTCCCATGATCACCGTCCTCCGTCTTTGGTGCGCTGTAATTTGTCGCGTAGCCCATGAAGCGATAGGGCAATTTCTGAGCCAAGACCTGATTCAGCCGCTCAGCGCAGGCTCCATAATCCGCCGGCGCGAGAAAAAGCATGGCGCGCGGTCCCCAATGATGATCTGCCGAGACGGCGTCGTCATAGCCCAGCACTTCCGAGCCGCTGCCCAACAGAGCGGCGCTGTAACGAAGCCCTGAAAACCGCCGCGAGACGATGGGCTGCACCGCCAGATGAAAGAAGGCTCGCGCCAGGTCTAGCCCTTTGACCACAGTAGTCATTAGCCGCAATTCCAAGTTCCGGTCGGCTTCACCAGTCTCTCGAGAAATCTGACCATGCCTTTTGGCAATAGCCGTGTATAATACGTCTCACCAAGATTTTAGTGTCAAATGGGAGTATACAGGCCGTGTCCGCACCAAGTCGATTAAAAGAATTGCGTAACCAGATAGACCCGATCAACCTGCAAATCCTGGAGTTGCTAAACAAGCGCGCCGCAATCGCGCTGGAAATTGGCAAAGTTCAGCAGGAGATGGGCACGCGATTCTATGATCCGCAGCGCGAAGCTGAGATGCTGACAGCGCTGCAGCTTGCCAACGAAGGTCCCTTCAGCAACGATACGATCAACAAAATATTCAACGAGGTTTTCCGCGCCACTCTCAACCTCGAAGAGCAAGACGCGCGGCAGACCATTCTTGTTCAGCGGAAACAGCCCGACCAGCACACCATCATCGAATTCAGCAACGGCTTGCGTTTGGGCAACGATCGCTTTGAGATCATCGCTGGTCCCTGCGCTGTCGAGAGCTATGAGCAGATGGACGCGGTCGGCGCTGTGCTGGCGGAGCGCGGCGTTAAGATGATCCGCGGCATGGGTTACAAACCGCGCACATCGCCCTACGACTTCCAAGGCATGGGCGAAGAAGGCTTGAAAATCGCGCGGCAAGTCGCCAACAAATACGGTTTGGCCGTCATCAGCGAAGTGCTTGATATGTCGCTGATTCCGATGATGGACGAATACGTGGACGCCTTCTGGGTCGGCGCGCGCAATATGCAGAACAGCTTCTTGCTGCGCGCACTGGGCAAACAGAGCAAACCCGTCCTGCTCAAACGCGGCTTCGGCGCCACCCTCAAAGAATTCATCTACGCCGCCGAATACATCATGGCCAGCGGCAATCAGCAAGTCATCCTGATGGAGCGCGGCATCCGCACCTTCAGCGAATGGACCCGCAATACCCTCGATATCAGCGCTGTGCCCTTGCTCAAGCAGGAGACGCATCTGCCGATCATCGTCGACATCTCACATTCGGCGGGCCGGCGCGATATCGCCAATCCGCTCGGGCGCGTCGCCCGAGTCAGCGGCGCCGATGGCTTGATGGTGGAGGTCCATCCCAACCCGGATGTGGCTATGTCCGACGCCAAGCAGCAGCTAAACCTCGAGCAATTCAATCAGTTGATGGACGATGTTGAATCGATCGGCGACCGCTACCAACAGCCGGCTGAATGAATAACCAGGACACAGCGATATAACACGCCGAAACGCCTCGATGGAGATCGGGGCGTTTTCTTTATAATCAGATTCATGCGGCGGGAAGCAGTTTCCGCTTGTAGACTGAGCATTGTCAACAGACTGAACATATAAAACTCTATGGGCAGTTGGGTCAATCAATACAAATTCAGCCTAGTCGTCGCCATCGCAATCCTGACGCGGCTCACCATCCTGCTCGCCTTCCCGGCGGTCTTCGCCTATACGGAAGCGGGCGCCCAGATTCACGGCTCGACCGCCTATGATGAATACGCCATCAACCTGCTGGAAACCGGCGTCTACGGCCGCGAGCCCGGAATCCCTGATGCCGGTCTGCCGCCGCTCTACAGTTATCTGCTGGCGCTTGTCTATCAACTATTCGGACGCCACTACATCGCTGTCGCCGCTGTGCACACCTTTCTGGACGCGCTGTCTATCGCCCTGCTCTATGACATCTGCCGCCGCTTATTCTCGCAGCACGGCGACTGGATCGGCGCGTTGGCTGGACTGTTCTTCGCGCTCTATCCCTATCTGATCTTCCAGAATCTGACGCTCAATGACACGGCGCTCTGGATCCTGATGCTTCATCTCTTCGTCTGGCTGCTGATCCTTCTGCGCCAGCGACAAAAGCTTGACCGACATACCCTGCTGCTGGCGCTATCAGCCGGGGCGGTGCTGGGATTATCCGCATTGGTCCGAGCATTGCTGCCGGCCTTAGCGCTGCTGGCGGCGATCTGGTTTCTATTCAAGCTGGATTGGCGGGAGACAATCCTGCGCCTTTTGCCGGTCGCAGCCATGAGCATTCTGGTCCTCCTGCCTTGGCTGGCGCGCAACTATCAACTTTACGACGGCTTCGTGCCCATCGCGCTCAACAGCGGCGAAAATATCTATCAAGGCAACAATCCCTGGACAGCGGCAGTTTTTCGCGCCGGCTACGATGTGCAATGGCTGCCGCCCCCGCTCGACGCCCCAACCATCGATGAACCGCTCAAGCGCAACAATTTCCTCGCAAACGCGGGCTGGTCCTACCTGCGTGACAATCCAGCGCGCGTTCCAGACCTGCTGCTGACCAAGCTCCTGGTCTACTGGAATCCGCAAGTGACTCCGCTGAATAACTTGCGCGAAGGCGAAAGGCTTGCCATTGACGAAAACGGCGAGGTCGTGATCATCACCAGCCAAGGCTCGCACATCGGCGTCACGGCCGCCAACGCCGCTTATCAGGACGAAGGGCTCTTCAATGTGATAGGGCGCGCTGTGCATGTCGTTTACTTCGGCGGTCTGTGGCTGCTGGGGATTGCCGGTCTCTGGCTGAGCCGGCGGCAGTGGCGCCCGCTGAGCCTGCTGGTATTCGTGCAAGTGAGCCAGACGCTGATGTACCTGCTCTTCCATCCATCGACCCGCTATCGTTCGCCGACCGATCCCCTGCTCTTCGCCTTTTCCGCCTATGCGCTGCTGTGGGTTGTGCGCTGGCGGCGGGGGCGGCGTTGAGAAAGTCAAGCGAGATGCGGTTGCGTCTTCATACATTTGTTCTATAATCGTCTGCGAAGGCTAGTTCATCGGCGTCGAAAGGACGGGTATGAATCGGCAGAAGCCACCCAAAGGCATCGAGTGGACGCGAATACGCAAGGCTGACGGCACGGAACTGCCCGGCTACACTTGGAATCCCACCGGCGGCTGCTTTCACGGCTGCACTTGGCGCATGCCCGACGGCTCAATCACCGAGTGCTATGCCAAGACGATCGCCGAGCGTTTCACATCTGGCTATCCAAACGGATTCGAGCACCACTACTGGCGGCCGCATAGTTTAGACGCGCCACGAAAGCTGAAAATTCCTGCCGGCATCTTCGTCGGCAGTATGGCGGATTTGTTCGGTCACTGGGTGCCAGAAGAGCAAATTCGACAAGTGCTGGCGGTGATGGAAGAAGCGCAACAACACACCTTCCAGACTTTAAGCAAGTTTCCCATTCGACTGCCAGAGTTTAATCCATTTCCCGAAAATGTCTGGGTTGGCGTGAGCTTGCCAGCCGGCCACCTGATGAGCGAGACCGGCGGCGCGCGAGCGCTTAAAGCCTACCTAAAGCACATGAAAAGGATCGAGGCGAGTGTCCGCTTCATGAGCATCGAGCCGCTCTGGTTTGATGTAGCGCCTGTGTTTGAAGACTGGTTGAAGACGGAGGACAAACTCCCCTTCGAGTGGGCGATCATCGGCGCAGCGTCGAATGGGAGTCGAGTTTTCCAGCCTAGCGAGGTGTGGACTGCGCGTTTGATTGAGTTGCTTGATAGACGCAATGTACCGATTTTCTTCAAAGGAAATCTTGAATGGGATGATTGGCGCGACGTCTTTCCATCAAGTTAGAAAACTCTACCGATGTCTGTCTGTTTTACTTCAGAGAGATTATGGCTTTGTCGTCACCGGGAGAACGGTTGTTATGAATCTCTATCACGGAACGCAGGTTTTGAAATTCGTTCGGAAGTTGTACGCCCCTTGGACTTCCGCCGAGTACTGCGGTAAAGTGAGAACGCGAATATCTTCCCAGATTGTCATCAAGCAGTGCAATTTTCGCACGTAAATCTTCTCGGCTGTGACTATCACCTCCCTGCATTTCTTCCAGTACGTAGTTTTTCAAGTCCAAAAGGTCGTTTTCTAATGTGATTTGACTGCTTCTAGCGAACATGTCTTTCTGCTTGGGTTCATTTCGCTTAAGACGCTCCTCATCAAGTGTACGATCTCGCAAGTCCTCAATCTTATACATGACGTCATTCATCGCCTTTATGCCTTTAAGGTCTCTAGTCGCGAAAATGAGATAATACTGAACATGGTCATCCGATCTTCTTATCGGAATAGTGGCGATTAGCGGTAAGTACTTGCGAAGTCTCTTTACATATGATTCTAGAAGACACTTCTGCTTGTCTTGTGACGTTCTCCCGCAATCTGATAAGAAACCTTGCCAATACTCAGAGCTTTCAACTCCTAGAATCGCGTTGAACGTCGGATGATGGCTCGTGTCACGGCCGGTGTGTCGCCTTGCAGCTACACCGTCAAAGCGAATTAACAACTCAGTTATGTTTTCTCTTTCGAAAATCGGCAACAGTGTGTCCCATTCTAGTCCTTTCAAACCGAAGGGATCCAAGAAGAAAAGAGTTGGCTGCTCACCGATCCTATCTAGAATTGCTGGCAAATTCTCCCCAAAATTGCCATAGAAGTTTTCCACCCACTGTTCATACTTAGCCGTCGAACTTTGCAATTTACGAAATGTTTCTGCATCATGCTCTACATTTATGCAGCGGAGTGCATAACTTCTTCCTGAAAACGACAGATCCTTTGCATGCCTGGCCGCCAAGAGTGCAGAACCATCTGCTTTGTCGTGAGCGTATTTGCCCTGTCCAGCGAATCCATCAACGTAGTAAATCAGCTCCCGCGAACGCAGGATCGCCGCCATTGCTTTAAGGTATTCTCTGAGGATGGCATGTTTCCATCGCGACCACTCCTTAAGCTCGCTGTGGAATCTCTGTGGATCGGTGGGCATCTTTTCTTCTCCATATCGAGCACTACGTCCAGCGATTCAGATGCTGCACGATCAGACCAATAGCACATCGATTATAACATATGTTCTGTAATTGAGGTATTATAAGTGAGGCAGTTTAGCTTCGAGTTATCCTAAGCGTAGTAGTGTTTCGATGGCAGCAACCTAGAATAACCCCTACTCCCGATCCGGCGCGAGCAACTCCCAGAACCGCGACAGCAAATAGCGATACTTCAACCCGTGCGCCGTCAGCACCATAGTCAGCAAGAACAGCGCCGGGATCGCCAGGATCATCAACGTGCCCCGCCCGCCATCCCATACCGGCGGCTTGAACTCGAAGATCGCCCCCTCAAATACCGGATCCACATACATCACCAGTATCGTCAGCGCCGTCAGCAGGCTGCTCAAGAGCAGGATGCGCCAATGCTGCAAGAACGTCCGCGGCTGATAAATATCGATGCCCTGCACATGCCAGGTGATCAGCATGCCGTAGAGCGCGACCATGATCGTCACCGCCGAGCGCGCCAGCATAAGATCGCCGCCGCTGCCGAACCAGGTGATTAGGTAGAGCAGCGTGATGCAGACCGCGCCGATGAAACCCATCGTGAAAATGTAATCGACCACATCGCGCCGGAACCGCGACATGAATTGCGGCCGCAGCCAGCCAAAAGCGATCAATGTGGCCGGCAGATTGACCGTGCCGAAGGTCGCCCAACTGATCTGCACCGGCGTAATCGGGAAGGGCAGCGCCATGAAAGCGATGAAGACGAAGAAAGCGATGCCGTAGAAGTTGCGCACGAGGAACATCTTCATCGTGCCGAATATGGTCTGCGTGGTCTCCTTGCCTTCGCGGAAGGCGCGCGGCAGCGTGGACATGGCGTTGTTGAGCAGCACGATATCGGCGACATCTTTGCTGATCTGCGTCCCGTCATTCATCACAATCGCCAGGTTCGCCGCCTTCAGCGCCGGCACATCGTTGACGCCATCGCCGACCATCGCCACGTATTCGCCACCCCGCCGCAACGATTCGACGATCCGCTGTTTGGTATCCGGCTCGATGCGGGCGAATACATGGCTGTCGCGCACGGCATTGTCGAACTCGCCTTCGCCCATGGCATCCAGCTCAGCGCCGGTATAGGCGCGGTTGCCGATCTCCATGCCCGATTGCCCGGCGATGGCGCGAACCGTCTCCAGGTTGTCGCCCGAGATAACCTTGAGCTGCAAATCCTCGTCGCGGAAAGCTTGCAGCGTCTCCTGAATATCGTGGCGGATCTCATCGCTCATCACGATCAAAGCCAGCGGCTGCGCATCGTAGGAGATGATGCCCGCATCCATATCGGGATCGCCGCTCATCTGCGCAAAAGCCAGAACCCGCATGCCATCCCGTGCCAGCGTCTCCGCATCGTGATACCAGGGATGATCCGGCGGCAGCAGGCGTTCCGGCGCTCCCATCAGCAGCGTCTTGTCCGCCAGGCAGACCGCCGACCATTTCCGCCCCGAGGTGAAAGGAATCTCACGCAGCTTCTGCGGATACTCCTCATCGCTGACGATCTGGTCAATGTAACGCTCGATAGCTTGCGCCGTGTTGTTGAGATGCGCCAGATTCTTCAGGTAGCTGTGCAGCTCCAAGTGGATCTCATCGCTTGCCATATCGGAGATTTCGATGATTTCCCGCACAGCCAGCTTGTTCTGCGTCAGTGTGCCGGTCTTGTCGAAACAGAGCACGGTGGCGTTCGCCAGCGACTCCACCGCGTTGACGCGCTGAATCAGCGTCTGCTGCAGGCTGATCTTGACCGCGCCGATGGTCAGCGACAATATCGCCACCAGCACGAGACCTTGCGGCACCAGGCTCGTCGTGAAGACGACGGCGTTGCGCACAATCTCCAGAAAAGCGTTATCCAGCAAAAAGCCAGTCACAAAGATCATCGGCACAAATACCAGCATGATCAGCACCGTGACTTCGACCGTGATATCGATCTTGATCTGGGTCGGCGTCTTGACCACCTTGTACTGCTTCGCGATGACGGACAACTGATTGATGTGACTGGACGCGCCGACGTGGGTCGCGCGCATAATGCCGCTGCCGGCGACGCAGAAGGAACCGGACAAGACCTTGTCATCGGCCGACTTGCCGACCGCATCAGACTCGCCAGTGAGATGCGATTCATCCAGCTCAAGCGAATCGGCGCTCAGGACCAGGCCATCCACCACCAGCCGATCGCCCGGATTGATGCGGATAATCTCGTCCTTGACCACCTCGCGCATCGGCGCCTCGACCCAGTCGCCATCGCGCAGGCAAGTCACGGACTGTTCGGAGAGCGCCGCCAGCCGGTCCAACTGCCGCTTGGCGTTGAACTCCTGGATCATGCCGAAGAAGGTGTTGGATACGACGCTGAAGCCGGCGAAGAAGGCGGTGGCGTAATCCCCCAGGGCGATGACGATGATCAACATGCCGCCCAAAACCACGTTGAAGAGGTTGAGCACATTCTCGCGGAAGATGTCCCAATAGCTCCGCCCCACTCGCGCTTCGAAGTCGTTGCCTTCGCCGCGCCGCTGACGTTCGAGGATCTCCGCGCCGCTCAAGCCGGTGATTGGCTCGGTCTGTTGCTGACTTCTGTCGATCGTGCGTTGCATGCCTTCTTCGTTCCGATTGCGCGATGGCGCTTAGCTTGTATACGAAGTTGCCACTCAAAAGATGTATCCTGCGCGCAGGATACGCCGGATATTGTAACAGCGAGCGCCAGTCAGCCAAGCCTGCGGACATTGCGAGCCAGTCAGCGGTCATCAGGCGAAGGCGATGGAGGGTCCGGTGAATTGAATGCCGTACCAGGCGAGGGCGGTGGCGATGACGGTATCGTCTTGGCGGCCGGGGGGCGCGCCGTAGCGGAAGC
>WTGB01000049.1 GCA_011523735.1 Chloroflexota bacterium | reverse complement strand
AGAGCACTGGTCTACGGAACCAGGTGTCGGGAGTTCGAATCTCTCCAGGCACGCTTCAGGAACCAGCCGCTTGGCTGGTTTTTCCGTTTAGCCAGGCGAGCGGTTCAATTCATGGTCGCGCTGCGCAAGATGATGCGGTCGCGCGTCCAATGGCGCTCATACCAGGCGCAAGCCTCAAAGTTGTCATTAAGCGCCGTCATCCGGTCAGCCAGCGCAGCGCGCATGGATCGCAGCAACCCGGCATATTCGCTTTCCCGCGCCAGATTGCGCATCTGATAGGGATCGCTGAGATTATCGAAGAGAAATTCGCTGCCATCCGCCCGATATATCGAATAGGTGTACTTTTTGCTGCGCAGCGCCCGCCACTCGTGCCCGTCCTCAAATACAGCCGTTGCGCCCATCCCCTGCATAAATGCCGCGCTCGGCTCATCAATGTCCTCGCCCCATAAAATCGGGCTGAAGTCGAATCCTTCCGCTTCGGCAGGCACGGGCAGACCCAGGGCGGATAGCAGCGTTGGCATGATGTCGGGTGTGTTAAGGCAGGCATCAGACACAGAACCCGGCGCGATGACACCATCCCAGCGAATCAAAAAGGGGACGCGCACAGCCTCATCATAGAAGATGTTCTTGGCTCGTCGGCCCTGCGCGCCAAACATCTCACCATGATCCGATGTGAAAACGAAAATCGTGTTGTCGAAGAGATCCAGCCGCTCACACTCGGCCAGCAAGCGGCCGATATTCCAATCGAGGTTGGCGGTCATCGCGTAATAAACACGCATCCACTCGGTCAGTTCGCCGCGCTGCTCAGCGCTCAACCGCGCCCAAGCATCGGCATGCGGGTCATTATCGGACAAGTAATTGGGAGGCAGCGTGAACTCGATGTCCTCGAAGAGTTCGAGATATTCAACCGGCACGTTGCCCGGATCCCAGGGGTCGTGCGGCGTCCCAAGTGACAGAAATAGCGCAAATGGCTGGTCCTTCTCAGCCGCTTCAGCGAGCTTTTCGATTGCCAAGCTGGTTTGACCATCGGGCTCGTAGCCTGCGATGATGATGCGTTCCGGGCTCTCTTCGTGATAGTATTGCTCCCAATAGTTGTGGTGAAAGCCATAGGCTGCCCAGTAGCCGTCAAAGCCCAGCCGGTGCGGTCCGCGCGGTGTGAAAGAGTTTTTCGGATCGTCGTGATTGCCAAGTTGGTTCGCCCAGAGATGCCATTTTCCGATGTAGTAGGTGTCATAGCGAGCCGCGTGCAGCATGTGACCGAAGCAGCGCTGATTCGGATTGATGCGCAGTTCGTTGATAACCATGCCGGTGCTGCTGCTGTATTTGCCGGTGAAAAGCGAGGCGCGGTAAGGCGCGCACATAGGGCTGCCGGAGACGCAATTGACGAAGTTCAACGATGCAGCAGCGAGCCGGTCGATATGCGGCGTACGCGCCTTGGCATCGCCGGCGTATCCCAAAGATTGATAGCGCAGTTGGTCGGCGAAGACGTAGATCAGATTGGGCTGGGTCATCTGCTTTCCCTTACCGAATAGAAGTATTGTTGCGGGCGACTCAAGAGTCGCCCCTACATTTGCTAGCGAATGGTGAAGGCGCCCAAGTAGGTCGCCCCCAGATCATTTTTGGTCGGCTCTTGCCAGGTGTGGGCGACACAATGGCCGCCCCAACACACAATCGATTGCTAGCTTTGGAAGAGGATGAAGTCATCCAGGCGCGCCTGCGCGTCAGCCAGCGCGACTTCCGGCGTTTTGATGCCAAGGATGGCGGCTTCGACTTCTTCATGCACGATCGCCCAGAAAGCATTGCCCCAAACTTCGCGCGGCACTGACCGGACGTTGGATGACATCGAAGCGTATTCCGAACGGTGCGGCAGGTTCTGGAATTCCTCGCTGTTGATCACCGAGCTGCGGGTCATGCCATGGCCGACGCGCGCCCAAACGACCGAGTTGTCGCTCAACCATTTGATGAACTCCACCGCCGCCTGAACCCGCGCCGGATCAGCATTTTGCCCCAGTGGCACGAGCCAATTGTGCGAGCCGGCGAATGTGCCTGGGAATTCAAATAGCTGCGGGAAATCAGCGACATAATAATTCTCCAGCGCCACATCGCCTTCCGCGATCTGCCGGTCGAAACCGTTGATGCGCCAGGTGCCGTCGATTAAACCGGCGCTTTCGCCGTTGGCGAAGTTCTCGACCGCGATGGCATTGTTGATCTCGTTATAGGGGCGCGTGATCGCAGCGGAGGATTGCAGCTCAAGGATGTAATTCAGCGCTTCCAAAGCTTCCGGCGTATTGATCGTCGGGTTGCCCGCGTCATCCGAAAGGGCGCCGCCCAACTGGAAGATGAAGGCGGTTAGTGGACGCACCGTGCCAGCTTGCCCGGCCATTTCCGCGATCGGTTTGCCCGTCGCCTCATAGACCTGCTCAGCGGCCGCGACAAAGTCTTCAGGCGAGGCGGGCAGCATGGGCGCGCCCATGTCATCGACCAGACCCGCTTCCGCCCAGAGGTCGAGATTGATATGCCATATCGTCGCCGCCAAGTCAAAGGGCACGCCGTAGAATTCGCCTTGGTAGATGCCGTAATCGGCGGCGCCCTCAGTGAAGTCGCTGGCATCAATGCCGACCGCTTCCATCACATCGCTTAGCGGTGTCAAAGCGCCGCGCGAGGCATAAATCGGGATACGGCGTCCGTGCAGCACGGCGATATCGGGCGGCGTGCCAGCAGCGATGGCGGCGTTGAGTTGGGTCGTGCCGGGCCAATCCGCCACGATCGTCTCCACCTGAACATCGGGATTCTCCGCATTCCAGATATTGGTCAAGGTGGTGATGATGCCGCATTCGCTGGTCGTGCCAGACAAGTCGGTGACATCGCCGAAAGTATCGACGCAGTCGCCAAAGAAGCGCATCACGGTCAAAGTCATGGTGTCTTGCGCCAAAATGGACGCGCCGAACAACATAACGAGCAAAAGTACAGTTATTACAATTGCGAACTTACGCATTTTGCCAGTCTCCTTTTCTGAAACTATTCTAAACAATTCGGAATGCCTATCGTCTACGTATGTCCACCTCCTCATCCCTACTTTATCCCACTTGATATCTGAATGCCGGAAATGATGCGCTTCTGGAAGATGAAGAAAAAGATGACTATGGGCAAGCCGGCGGTCCAGGCCGCCGCCATCGTCTGGCCATAATTGGCTTGGTAGGTGGTCGCTGTTAGATTGTTCAAGCCGATAGTAATGGTCATAATGTCGGGGTCGGTGGCGGCGACAAGGGGCCAGAGGTATTCATTCCAGGTGCCGAGGAAGGTGAAAATGGCAAGCGCCGTCAGCACCGGCGTCGACAAGGGCAGGAAAATGCGGAAATAGACGCCGATACGGCTGGCGCCATCGAGCCGCGCCGCTTCTTCCAATTCAATCGGTATACCTTTGAAAAACTGCACGAGCAGGAATACAGCAAAAGGCGATGCCAAGCCGGGCAAGATGAGCGCTGGAAAGCTGTTCAGCAGCTTGAGATTGGAAAAGAGCAGATAGACCGGGATGAATGTCGCCTGACCCGGCACCATTAAACCGATCAAGACAAAATAGAAGATATATTGCCGAAAGGGAAACTTGACCCGCGCGAAGCTGTATGCCGCCAGCGAGCAGATCATCAACTGCAGGAAAGTCCGCAAACTCGCAACGATCAGGCTGTTGACGAACCAGCGCGGGATGCGGCTGCTGGAGAAAACAAAATCGTAGTTTTCCGCCGTGAATGGCAGAGGCAGCAGAAGCGTCAGATTCGCCGTGATCGAATGCTCCGGACGAAAAGACAGCGATAGCGTCCAGGCAATTGGGACCAGCCAAACGAAGGCGAAAAGTGTCATCGCGGCGATGATGAAGATGTTGCGCCGCGTCTGCTGCCGTTGGCCTTGCGCTTGCTGCAAGCTCAGGCGCTCGATCGAGGGGACGGCTTCCATCAGTCACCCTCTCCGCGGCTGAAGAACCAGAGTTGTAAAATTGAGACGGAAAACAGAAAGATGAAGAGCACAAAAGCGATGGCTGAACCGTAACCCAATTGCCAGTAATCGAAAGAGCGCTCGAAGAGATACATGACCAGCGGACGGGTGCTGCCGGCTGGTCCGCCGCCGGTGAGCACGTCAATCAGTGGGAAGACCTGTACCGACGCGATCACCTGCAAAACAATCACAAAAAGCATGGGCCGCCGCAATCCCGGCAGTGTGACATGACGGAAAAGCGCCCAGCGGCCGCCGCCATCCACTTTGGCCGCGTCATACAGCGCTTGCGGAATATCCTGCAAGCCAGCCAAAAAGATCAGCATGTTGAAACCGACCGACCACCAGACTTTGGTGATTGCCACAGTCGGCATGGCGCTGGCTTCATCGAGGAACCAGGAGCCCATTGATACACCGAGGGAATCAAGTATGGCGTTTACGAAACCGCGTTCGCCCGGCGCGAAGACACGGGCAAAGACCAAGCCGACGACCGTCACCGACAGGATATTGGGCATATAGAAGACGGTGCGGAAGATGCCGATGCCGCGCACCCGCTGATTCAACATTAGAGCCAGCGCCAGGCCGGTGATGATCAAGCCCGGTCCAGCGAGCAGGGCGAAAAACAAGGTATGCTCAAGCGACGACCAGAAGAGCTTGTCCTTGCCGAAGAGAATCTCGTAATTCCGCAGCCCGACGAACCTAATGTTCGTGCCGATCACATCCCAGTTATGCAGCGAAATCCAAAAGCCTTGCAAGATGGGCAGGAAGTTGAATATCAAGTACAAGATGATGAAAGGCGCTATGAAGAGGAGACCCACGAGAGCGTCTTGCCGTTCAATCTTCGAAAGGCGCGGGACCGAACGTTTGCGTTGCGCGATTGTTAAATGAGCCATTGCCTGTGCCAGTCTCAGATCTTGCTGGCGGTCCAGTAAGCGGATTTTATTGCAGCGGCAAAGGCTTCGCAAGCCATCCAGTCTTACAGGCGCCACTAAAGCATGGCCAGCGCGAAGCTTATAAATTACAAAGCAACTGTCCCAGGAAGTCATACTTCGCTTGGTCGCGGATTTTGCCGTCGGACGCGCATCTGGTAGGATAGTTGAAAGAGTGTGTTACTTAGAGTTCTTAGGCAGGAAAGATCTTGATTCGCGCGGCTAAACGAGCGCCGGCCGCTATTAGACTTGGGCTGAATTTTCGCCTGACCTATAAACAGTCCGAAGCGCTCGCCGGATTTGTCATGGCGGCGCCTTGGATTTTGGGTTTTCTTTTCTTCGTCGCCGGTCCCATGATCGCCAGCCTTTACCTCGCCATGACCCGCTGGGATTTGTTCACGCCACCACGCTTCCTCGGGCTGGACAATTTCCACGCGCTGGTTACAGACGACAACACCTTTTGGCTGTCATTTCGCGTGACCACTCTCTACGCCGTTTTCAGCGTGCCGATTCAGATAGCGGTCGGCTTGGCGCTGGCGCAGTTGCTCAACCAGAAGATCCGTCTGCTGGGAATGTTCCGCTCGGTCTATTATCTGCCATCGGTGCTTAGCGGCGTCTCCATCGCGATCATGTTTCGCTGGATCTTCGGCACACAATACGGCTTGCTGAATGGCGCTCTGAAACTCCTTGGCATCGAGTCGATATCATGGCTGGGCGACCCGAATATTGTGCTTTTCAGCTTCATCTTGATGAGTGTCTGGGGCAGCGGCGCTAATATGCTGATCTACCTCGGCGCCTTGCAGAGTGTACCGACGGAGCTCTACGAAGCGGCTGAGGTCGATGGCGCGGGCTCCTTCCGCAAGTTCTTCAAGATTACGGTACCCATGATAACGCCGGTCATCTTTTTCACGCTGATCAATGGCATCATCATTAGCTTGCAGGAGTTTCAGACGCCCTTCATCCTGACCGGAGGCGGACCGGCCAACGCCAGCCTCTTCATCGTGCTCTATCTCTATCGCAACGCCTTTCAATGGTTCAAGATGGGTTACGCCTCCGCCATCGCCTGGATCATCTTCTTCTATGTGCTGGTCTTATCTTTGCTGGTCCTGCGTTCATCCAAAGCCTGGGTGTATTACGAAGGCTCGCTGAAAGGACGGGGCGAATGACGGCTTGGAGCCTGGCGCACAAGAAGAATCGCAAGCGGACCGATGCGATTCAGAAGCTCGTCATTTACCTTATCCTGATCAGTGGCGCGGTCATCGTCCTCTTCCCCTTTCTGTGGACTTTCTCAACATCGCTAAAGACACCGGATCAAGTGTATCAGATACCGCCGCAACTGATACCGGATCCGGCTGATCCGTTGAATTATCTGCGCGTTCTGGTCGACAGGCCCTTCGCCCGCTGGATGCTGAACTCGGTGTTTGTCGTCTTCATATCGACGATCGGGATGCTGCTGTCCTGCAGCTTGGCGGCATTCGCCTTTTCACGCCTGCGCTGGCCTCTGCGCGACAAGCTGTTTCTTATGCTGCTGGCGACGATGATGCTGCCAACCCAAGTGACTCTGATCCCGACTTTCATCCTCTTCAAGGAGCTGGGCTGGATCAATACTTATTTCCCCATCACATTGCCGGCTTGGTTTGCGCGGAATGCCTTTTATGTCTTTCTGCTGCGGCAATTCTTTATGACCATCCCGTTGGACCTGGATGACGCCGCCCGTATGGACGGGGCGGGCCACCTGCAGGTCTACTGGCGGATCATCCTGCCGATGAGCAAACCGGCTCTGGGCGTCGCCGCCCTTATGTTCGCCCAATTCAAGTGGCGCGAATTCCTGGCGCCGCTGATCTATCTCAATCGCACCGAATCCTTGACGGCCGCGGTCGGCTTGCGAACCTTCATGGATGAGACGCACGGCACAGATTGGGAACTGATGATGGCGGCGAATATCTTGTTTATGGTGCCCGTGGTTATCGTCTTTTTCTTCACGCAGCGCTATATGATTCAAGGTGTCGTCATCACGGGTGTGAAGGGTTAATCCGCGGAAGGAGGTGCAGGCGACCTACAAACCAGCGCAAGTTAAGTCCAATGTTCTTCAAGAAAGGAAAAGAAAATGTACAAGTTATCGAGACGAGATTTTCTGAAGTTTTCGTCGATGTCCGCATTTGGCGCGATGGTCGCATCGTCGCCCTGGTCAGTGCTGGCACAGGACGCGGTGACGCTGCGGCTGACCGCCTGGGGCAACCCGACTGAGGTGCAAGCGCGTGAAGCGACGCTGGGGCTCTACGATGAAATGCAGGACGCCATTGATATAGAGTTCATCCACACGCCAGGCTCCGAATATATGACAAAACTCCAAACCCAACTGGCGGGCGGCGACTACCCCGATGTGATGTTCCTCGGCAACGGCGCGATTGAACCTTTCGTGGCGCGTGGACAGTTGCTGGCGCTGGACGACTATCTGGCGCGGGACAACTTTGATACCTCCGATATTTCGCAGCAGAATCTGAAGCTCTATAACGTCGATGGCGTGCAATATGGCTTCCCGGTGGATGCGCCGAATCAGCAGTTGTTTTATAACAAGACGCTGTTCGATGCCGCCGGCATAGATCCGCCTCCGGCCGACTGGGAAGACGAATCCTGGAACTGGGATGCCTTCCTCGAGAAGGCAATCGCCCTCACCGACAAAGAAGCGGGCGTCTGGGGCTGGCAAGTCAAGACGGGTTTCCGCGCCTGGTGGATTTGGGTCACA
This sequence comes from Chloroflexota bacterium, assembly GCA_011523735.1. GTDB lineage: Bacteria > Chloroflexota > Anaerolineae > Aggregatilineales > Phototrophicaceae > UBA6055. Next base: position 7,075 of record WTGB01000049.1, on the reverse strand, counting down.
GCCAACGGCGGGACATTTTTCAACGAAGAAGGCAGCGAGTGCCTGCTCAATTCGCCGGAAGCGGTGGAAGCGCTGCAATTCCTCGGCGATCTCATCCATGTGCACGAAGTGGCGCCGCCGCTTGACGTGGCCTCAGAAATGGGCTCGGGCGAGCTCTTCCAATCGGGCGTCACAGCGATGGAGACCTGGTGGCCCGCCATCGGACGGATGCGCACCAATATCGCCGACAAATTCGAATGGAATGTGGCGCCACATCCAGCCGGCAAAGCGGGCAAGTCCACTTCGGGCGGCGGCACCGGGCATACGGTGTCAGCCTTCACGCAGCAGCCGGACGAATCCTGGGAATTTCTCAAATTCCTGATCTCGACGCCTTGCGTCTCGCTCTGGACCGATATCATGGGCATCGTGCCGCCATTGACTTCAGTGGCGGAATCAGATGTATTCCTGAAGCCGGGCGAGCCACCGGCGGATATACTGGTCTTTACCAAGGGCAACGATTATCTGCGCCCAGACCCGCGCCATCCGCAATTCACGCAGGCGCAGCAGATCGCGCAGAGCCAGTTGGAGCGGCTCTGGGTCGGTGGGGTGACAGCGCAGGAAGTCTGCGACGATATCGTCTCCGAGGTGAATCGCTTGCTGTAGTCTCAAGCCCAAACTCAGCGCCTGCCAATTTGCGCTCAAGCCAAAAGGGTCAGCCACCAGCTGACCCCTACAGGCACATACACTGCTACGTAGGGGCGGCTCATTGGGTCGCCCGAAAACTCAACGAGACAACTTTAGTGAACCTGCCCAATTTCATCATAATCATGACCGATCAGCAGCGGGCTGATCTCTGCCGGCGCGAAGGCTTCCCGCTGGATACTACGCCTTTCCTGGACAATTTGGCGCGCCAAGGGCTGTGGTTCAACCGCGCCTACACTACCATGCCAGCTTGCTTGCCCGCGCGGATCAGCATGCTCACGGGCCGCTATCCCTCGGCGACCCGCGCGCGCACTAACCACAATAAAGAGGACGCCACTTACAGCCGCGACCTCATCGATGTTTTAGGCGAGTTCGGCTATCGCAGCGCGCTCTGCGGCAAGAATCATTCGCACCTGAGGTCCGAGCGGCTCGATTACTGGTTCGAACTTGGGCACGCCGGCGGCAGCAGCGCTGATCGCACAGAAGACGAAAAAGCCTTCGATGACTACCTGTTCAATCTCAATCATCGCGCCGACCTGGAAGCGGCGCCCTTTCCGCTGGAAACGCAATGTCCCTGGCGCGCGGTGACAGCATCGATCAACTGGATCGAGTCGCTTGACAGCGCTGAGCCTTTCTTCTTGTGGCTGTCCTTCCCGGAACCGCATAATCCCTACCAGGCGCCCGAGCCTTACTTCTCGCTCTTTCCACCGGAATCGCTGCCGCCGAACCGGACCGATGCCGCAGCGCTGGCGGGCAAGAGCTTCAAATATCAGTGGGCGCGGCATATTGGCGAAGTCGCATTCGACAACTACGCCAAGCAGTTGCCGCGCGCCCGCTCGAATTACCTGGGCATGCTGCGTTTGATTGATGACCAGGTACAGCGCTTTGTCAGTTTCCTTGAGGACAAGGACCTGCGCGAGAATACGCATCTGATCTTCTTGTCGGATCACGGCGATTTTGTAGGCGAATACGGCTTGGTGCGCAAGGGTCCGGAGCTGCCTGAAGTCTTGACGCGCATCCCCTTCAGCTGGGCGGGACCCGGCATCGAGGGGCGGCAGGAGCCGCACGAGGCGCATATCTCCATCGCCGACATCATGCCGACGATATGCGATTTCATTGGTGCGCCCTTGCCCGAAGGCTTGCAGGGCCGCAGCCTGAAACCCTTGCTCCTGGGCGAGGACTATCCCAAAGAGGAATTCGCCAGCGCCTACGCAGAACATGGCTTCGGCGGTTTGCATTACACCGCCGAGGACGACTTCGATCCTAGGGAAGACGGCTTGACGCCCGGCATCGCCTTTGACGAACTGAACGGCTGGTCGCAGAGTGGCACCATGCGCATGGTTCGCCGCGGCGATTGGAAACTCATCTTTGATATGCAGGGCGCGGGGCAACTCTACGACTTGCGCAGCGATCCGCTAGAAATGCACAATTTGTACGACGAGCCGCTGGTCGCAGGGATTCAAGCCGAACTCCTGGCGGAACTTCTGGCTTGGATTCTGCGCGTGCAAGATCCGCTACCCTATCCACGCCGGCGCTACAAGTTCAAATCTGACCCGCGCAACTTTTGGGCGAATCATCGCTAGCACAGCGTTCATCGCTCCAACCACAGATTATTTGATTGACTGTAACTTGCGGAAACGCGGCGCTTCGCCTGGCGCCGGCGAATTTATGAAGGCGCCGCGCTTGACCACCGCCTCGCGTCCGCCGAGGGATGCAATCCGCCGCTGCTGATCCCTCTTCGCCCGCCTGTCGACCGCTTCGGGGTCGAGGATGGCTCGCAATTTCGCTTCGTAATCAGCGAGCAAGTTTTGCGAAACCGCGTCCGGATTCGCCGCAAGATCGTTCACTTCGTCAGGATCGGCGTTCAGATCAAAGAGCTGCGCCGGCGTCTCGACATGATAGATGTATTTGTAGCGCCGGTCGCGCAGCATGTAATAGGCATTCTTCGTCGCAATGGCGTGATACTCGGCGAAAACAGTCCGGTCGCGGTCCGTGCCCGCCGCGATGTCCCAAAGCGATTCGCCCGGCAGCGCCTCAGAGTTCTCATCTGCCGGGCAGCCGACCGCAGCCAATACTGTGGGAAAGCAATCCACCAAAGAAATCGGCGTGTCGACGACCTTGCCCGCCGGCACATCCGGACCTGACATGATAAATGGTATCGCCGAAGCTTCTTCGTACATGCTGAACTTGCCGAAGATGCCGCGCGCGCCCAGATGCTCGCCGTGATCCGAAGTATAGATGACACGGGTCTTTCCCCGCAGGTTCAGCGCGTCCAGCACCGCCAGCACCTGCCCGATCTGATCATCGAGGAAGGTGCAGATGCCATAATAAGCCGTATGCAGCCGACGAATAGTCGCTTCGTCAAAGGGTCGATCGTAGCCGAAAAACCGTCTCATGTAGTCGTAAGCCGGATGCTGGGACCATGTCTCTTCTTCCCACTGCGGTGGCAGCGGGATGTCCTCATGTCGATAGAGTTCATAGGTCTCGGACGGCGCGAGAAAGGGCGGATGCGGCGTCACGAAGGATAGAAATAGCGCCCAAGGCTTCTCATCGTCGGCGCGCTCATGCAACCAGCGAATGGCGTTGTCACGGTTGCGATTATCATATTGCTGATAAGTGGAACCGCCCGGTCCCGCTTCGTCTATGCCCACGCGCGAGTCGCGTCGCAGCGAGCCATCGCGAATGCCGCTAGCGGGATCGCCGATGCCTTCTACCACGTGCAGCGGCTCGATCTCCCGCGTGAAGCCATTGTCGTCTTCAGCGCTGCGGAAATGCAGCTTACCGATGGAATCGACGCGGAAGCCCTTCTCTTTCAACCGATGCCCCCAGCTTGGCACGCTCCCGTCATAAGGCAGGCCGTTGTCCCAATTGCCGATCTGATGTACATAGCGTCCGGTGGCCAAGGAGGCGCGGGCTGGCACACAAATCGCGCAATTGGTATAGGCATTCCTGAAGCGCGTCCCGCCCGCAGCCAATCGATCTAGATTGGGCGTCTGCACGATTCTATGCCCGGCGCAGCCCAGCGCGCTCGCCTGATGCTGATCGGAGATGATGAAGAGCAGGTTGGTGGGTTCCATTCGCCGATCTTAGCCTAAAGCTGCCGCCTAAAGCAAAAAAGCAACTAGCCTGACCTTTGCGGCGCTGGCAATCATAGGTGCAGCCGATATACTTGGCGGAATGTCTATTTTCCAGAATACTCCCATGACACAGGTTATCCAGGCCGAACCGCTTGAAGGGCTATGCCGCGATATCTTCATCGCCGCCGGGGCGCCAGTTGACATCGCCGCCATCGTCGCCGAGTCGCTGGTGCATTCCAACCTTTTTGGTCACGACTCGCACGGCGTCCTGCGCGTCAAACAGTACGTCACGATGATCCGCGACGGCATGATCCAGCCAGACCAGCGCCCGCGGATTCGCAAGCGTTTCGGCGCCACGGCGATGGTGACTGGCGGCTACGGCTTCGGGCAAGTCGGCGCGCGTTACGCCGCCGAACTGGCGACTGAAATTGGCGCGGAACAGGGCATCGGCGCAGTTTCGCTGGGGCAGTCGACGCATGTCGGGCGTCTCGGTGAATACACAGCGATAATAGCGGCTAAGGGTTTGATCGGCATCGGCTTCACCAGCGGCACCATGTACAGCGGCTGGGTAACGCCTTATGGCGGGCGCGAGCGGACCTTCGGCACGAATCCGATGTCCTTCGCTGTGCCCGGCGGTGATGGCGGGACGCTCCTGCTCGATTTCGCGACGTCTGGAATAGCCCATGGGAAAATCTTGCTGGCGCGGGCGAAAGGCGCGCCCCTGCCAATCGGCATGATGCTGGACAAAGATGGACGCCCGACCACCGATGCGGGGATCCTGGACGATGGCGCCGTGCTGCTGGCGATGGGCGCTCACAAGGGCTCGGGCTTGTCGCTGATTATGGAGATCATCCCGACGTTGCTCGCGGGGCACCGTCCCATCAGTTCGCCCGAGTTTCATTTTGGCAATCCCACCCTGCTAATCGCTCTGTCGCCGGAAGCGTTCGACGAGGGGACCGACTTCCCTCGGCATGTCGATGCCCTGAAGCGGCGCGTCAAAGCCGTGAAGCCCGCCGAAGGCTTCGCCGAGGTGCTGCTCCCCGGCGAGCCGGAAGCGCGCTCATACGCCGAGAGAGTCAAATCTGGCATTCCCTTGCCGGAGGCGGTCTGGGCGGATCTCTACGAATTGGCGGATGAGTTCGGGGTATGTGTTCTAACCCCTGATGCATTATCGTCAGGCCGGCGAAGGCGGGCAATCCAATAGGTCGCCCCTACAAACGTCATGTTTAGTGGAAAGTAAAGAGAGTGGAAAGGCGAAGATTGCGATGTATCAGCCCAAACCGACAAAAGGCAACACCGACTGGTTCGTGCAAGACCGCTTTGGCATGTTCATCCATTGGGGTTTGTATGCCCTGCCCGCGCGCCACGAATGGGTCAAGCAGCGCGAGGAGCTGACGGACGAGCAATACGCGCCCTACTTCAAATACTTCAATCCGGTCCGCTTTGATCCCGACCGCTGGGCGGACCTGGCGGCGGCCGCGGGCATGAAGTACATGGTCATCACCTCCAAGCACCACGAAGGCTTCTGCCTCTGGGATTCACAATTCACCGAGTACAAAGCCACCAATACCCCATGGGGCGGCGATCTGCTCAAAGAGGTCATCCGCGCCTTCCGGAGCCGCGGCTTAAAAGTCGGGTTCTATTATTCCCTGATCGATTGGCATCACCCCGATTTCACCGTCGACCGTATCCACGCTCTGCGCAACTATCCCGACCGCGCGCGCTTGAACCAGGGACGGGACATGAGCCGCTACCGCGAATACATGAAGAACCAGGTACGCGAACTGCTCACGAATTATGGGGTAATCGATGTTATCTGGTACGACTTCTCATACCCCGGCGAGGACGGCAAGGGGCGCGATGATTGGGACAGCGCAGGCTTGGAAGCGCTAAGCCGCTCTCTGCAGCCCGATATCATCATCAACAATCGGCTCGACCTGCCCTCCTCCGCCGATATCTACACGCCGGAGCAATTTCAGCCGCGGGGCTGGGTGCATGTCGATGGCGAGCCGGTCGTCTGGGAAACCTGCCAGACTTTCAGCGGTTCCTGGGGCTATCACCGCGATGAAGCCACCTGGAAAAGCCCGGGACAACTCATACGCATGCTGGTCAACACCGTCGCGACCGGCGGCAACCTGCTGATGAATGTCGGTCCTACCGCCCTCGGCGAATTGGACAGACGGGCGGAAGCGGCTCTGGGCGTCTATCGCGATTGGATGGCGCAGCACAGCGAGGCGATCTATGGCTGCACCGCCAGCGCCCTGACCGCCCCGCAAGATTGCCGCCTGACGCAAAATGACGATCTGCTCTACGTGCATATCTTCGCCTATCCCTTCAAGCACTTGCATGTCGATGGCATCGGCGATCGCATCGACTATGCCGAGTTCCTGCACGATGGCAGCGAGATTCATTTCAGCGTCGATGAGCAAAACACAGCGCGGCTGGAGTTGCCGGTCGTCCAGCCCCCATCGGAGACGCCGGTGGTCAAGCTGTATTTGAAATCCGACTGAGCAAGCGCCTGCCCACTGAAAACAGAACCGCTCACAGCCAAACAGTTGTGAGCGGTCTAGGATTATGTTTCAGGCTTGAACTCAGTCGACCACCGCTTCCGCGATCGGCTCGCTTAGCCGCTCGTCAGCGCCATTGCCGCCATTCGACAGAGCCGTCCCCGCCCCCATCGTGCTGACGAAGTTCTGCGCGATGCTTGTCAACTCCATCGGCAAGACGAATTTAGTCGAGGGGCTGCTGCCGACCTTTTCCAACATCTCCATGTATTGCAGCGCCATGGTCTTGCTGTCGATATCACGGGCTTGTTCGTGAATCGCCTTTAGAGCCATGGCATAACCTTCCGCCGTCAGCAACTGCGCCTGCCGCTCGCCTTCAGCTTTCAGGATTTGCGACTGCTTCTGGCCCTCCGCTTCCAGGATCGCCGATTGCTTGCTGCCTTCCGCCCGTTCTATGGCGGCTTGCTTCTCGCCTTCCGCCATCGTAACTTCGGCGCGGCGCTCGCGCTCGGCGCTCATCTGCCGGTTCATCGCATCCTGGATGGCCCGCGGCGGTTCAATCTCGCGGATTTCAACCGTGGTGATCTTCATGCCCCAGCGCTCGGTTGTCTCGTCCAGCTTGACGCGCAGGACATCGTTGATCTGGTCGCGGCGGGAAAGCACATCGTCCAGCACAATATCGCCGATGACGGCCCGCAGAGTGGTCGTGGCGATCTTGCCGGTCGCGTCCACCACATCGCCGACCTTGGTCACGGAAAGCTCCGGATCGGTGATGCGATAGTAGACCAGAAAATCGATGCCGATCGAGGCGTT
>WTGB01000162.1 GCA_011523735.1 Chloroflexota bacterium | reverse complement strand
AGCGCGCACCGTTCGGGTCGGTGAGGTCGTGGGTTCAAATCCCGCCGCCCCGACTATAATCAGGTAACTGCCAAGCATGTCTCGGCATTTTTTTCATTGGGTGGATACCATCACGCCAGCGCTTTCCTCTATGGTATTATTGCGCGCCCATAGCCAGAGTAATATCCCCGGCACCAGCGAGAGGCTATAGAGTATAGCGCCGAGCCAATTCGGCAATGCTGGGTCGAGCGCAAACAACACTCCGGAAAGAGCCGTCGAGAGAATGACGGCCAGGTTCATCACCGATTGATGCATTCCGAGAATCGCGCCGCGGAGCGCCTGAGAAACGGTTTTCGTCACTAAAGACTGCAGCGCCGGCATAAGAAGACCACTGCCGATCGCAAATAGCACCATGCTGAGTCCGGCAAGACTTGGCCCGACAGCAACAGCCAAAATAAACAGGGCAAGCGCTCGGGAAATGGAACCGAGCAGCACTATGGCGGGATCGTTCACGCGATTGATCGCCGCGGGCAGGAGCACGATCTGAGTGAAGAATTGACCGATGCCGACCAGCATGAGCAACAGACCCACGCCGAGACTGACAGCGGCCAGGTCGTAACCGGCGAAGAGTACTTCTTCAGCGAAAAGGGCGAAAGTACCGATCAAAAGGCCGAAACCGAATCGACCGACGAAAGTGATGCACATGACCGCCATTAACGGTACGTTTGTGAGAAGCGTGGCGGGATCTATCCGGGCGCGAGCGTCCTCGCGATTACGCGCTTGATCTTCGGGCGATAAGGTTTCTTCAAGCGTTAGCCGGGTAATCATGACAGTTATGAACGCCGCGGCGGCAGCGACAATGAATGGCACACGGGGTCCCAACTCGCTGGCCAATACACCGCCCATTGCGGGACCGACGATGAAACCCAGTCCGAAAGCCGCCATCACATAGCCAAGTGCCTGGGTACGCTTGGATTCCGGCATGATGTCGGTGACATAAGCCATCGCCACGACGATGTTGCCGCCGGTGATGCCATCGAGAATACGCGCGGAAAAGAGCAGGGCGACTGATTGCGAAAAGCCGATCATCAAGAAGGCGAAGACCGTACCGACCTGGCTGATCAGCAGCACGGGAAGACGTCCGCGCCGGTCCGACCAGCGGCCGATGAAAGGACCGGCAAGGAACTGCGCCGCGAAGAAGGCGGTCAAGAGCAGTGTGATCGCCTCCGGTTCCATATTGAACTCGCTCTGGGCGAAGAGTGGCAGGATCGGATGCACCATTGATGCGCCGATCATCTGCACGAATACAATCAAAAGGATAGTCAGAAGGCGGCGGTCAAAAGCCCAGTGCCGATATTTCAATTCGTAGACGCCTCTGGATACTGGCTGCGTAATGTCGCTCCATGTTATGTCATGGCAGGGCAGAAGGTAAGCCGCAATAATAGCAAACGCGTGCCTTTGCCAGCGGAATGAGCAATGATAGACTGACAATCGGCACGAGATTTGAAGAGCCTTTGGAGTTGATAGTGAGGACCACAGTCTATTTAATGCGACACGGGCAAGTACATAATCCCGAAGGTATTCTCTATGGGCGCTTGCCCGGATATTTCCTGAGCGACGAAGGCATCTCCCAGGCTCGGGCCGCGGGCGCCTGGTTGGCGGACAAGAATATCACAGCGATTTACTGCAGCCCGATGGAGCGCGCGCTGCAGACCGCGTCCATAGTAGCGGAATATCTTGGAGGACTGTCACCAGTAGTCGATGAGAGCATCATCGAAGTGGGCACGCCTTATGAGGGCGAAAAGACGGCCAAGCTCGCCGCGAAGGGCTGGGATCTTTATACCGGCAACGAGCCGCCCCATGAGGTGCCCGCGAGCGTGCTGGAACGAATACTAGACTTCTTCGACGATTCATTAGAAAGGCATTGTGGAGAATCCATCGTCGCTGTGGCACACGGGGATATTTTGGTATTCCCGTGGCTGCATGCACAAGGAGAAATGCCGGAGGCGCTTATGAAAGATCGGTTGCTGGATTATGCGTTACCTGTCGAGTATCCGGCGACGGCTTCGATCATGACCTTTGAGCTGACGGACTCACCAAGGAAAGCGCTGCCGGATGTTAGGTATCACTGCCCATATTAGTCCCAAAGTGGGGCGAAGGGATTGACCGCGCGCCACCTTGACGCAGCTTCCGCGAGTCTATCGCGCTGCACCTCGACGCCGATGCCCGGTCCATCCGGCAGGCTGATGCAGCTGCCCGGCTCCAACACGAAGGGCGGTTCAGTGATATCCGGATTAAAATAGCGATCAGTGGCGGAAATATCGCTAGGCAGGTTAACGGCTGGAAGCGCGGCGAAGGATAGATTGGCGGCGCGGCCGATACCGGTCTCGAGCATGCCACCGATCCAAAGCGGCGTTTGGGTCTCGGCGTAGAGTTGATAGATCTTGAGACTTTCCGTAAATCCTCCAACACGCGCAGGTTTGAGGTTCAATATGCGCCCAGCGCCAAGTCGCAACGCTACTTGCCAGTCATGGGCGGAGTGGATGCTTTCGTCAAGGCAGATAGGTGTGCGCAGTTGTGGCTGCAATTGGCTGTGTTCGTAAATGTCATCATAAGCCAGGGGCTGCTCAATCATGAGCAAATCGAATTGGTCGAGTTGTTTGAGGCGCTCGGCATCTTCCAATGTGTAGGCGCTGTTTGCATCCAGCATGAGGGAGATAGTGGGGAAGCGCTGGCGGATGGCTCGCGCGACCGCGACATCCCAGCCGGGCTCAATCTTAAGTTTTATCCGCCGATAGCCTTCGTCAAGCCGCTTCTTTACGAGCGCTATCTGAGACTCCAGCGAGTCTTGAATGCCGATGCTAACACCGACCGAAACAGCGTTGCGTGGGGCATTGCCCGGTAGATGGACAGCGAAATAGTCTGCCAAGCGCATGTCATTTGCCTTTGCCATGAGATCCCAGACTGCGGCTTCCACACCAGCGCGGGCATGATTATTGCCGCGCACCGATGCCAGAAGCGAGGGAACCTCTGAAGGCGAAGCGAGGGTTTTGCCATGCAGTTTCGGAATAAGAAAATCACGCGCCACGTGTAAAGCTGTAAGCACAGTTTCGGCGCCATAAGAAGGTTTGGTCTTCACGGAGATTTCACCCCAACCAGTAAGACCTGACCTGCTCACAGCCTCTACGATAATAGCGGTCTTATGCGGCTCGGCGCCGAAGCTAGTCTTCAGCAACTCCACGAGTGGCAATACCACAACGTGCAGCTTGATATCTTGAATCGTTACGGGTCTCAATTTGGCTACTCCCTTGGGTGGACCGAACTGCAATTGTAATGATCGCTCACGGAGAAAACTATGTGGGGAATTCTAAAAGCCTGCATGATGGATAACTTACGAAACTTCGTATATATTGTATAATCTTTTTAGTGTCTGCCCTGTGCAGAGTGTCTGAATATGATATAATCATGAGCATGTCTGCTCAACAAAAAGGAGAAGCACAATGCAAGACTTGACCTTCCTCGCGGCACAGTTGCATCGGCAACGTACGCAAGAGCTAATGGAAGAGGTGCGGATCGAGCGCTTTTTGGCCGAGAAGAAGAACCGTGACGCCATCGCTTGGCAACAGCGGCGGCTTCAACGTCAGCGCAATCAAAGCTAAGATCTTCGTCTTCAACCGACGAGAGCCTCGCACATGCGGGGCTTTCATGTTTTCTGGAAGAGGCTCAGCTTCGATTGCTGGACACTCGGCTTGACCCTATAATCGGAGTCAGCAATAGTATCGCCGGTTCGTTTATGAAACACCTGCTGCTAGCCATTGTTATGCTGTTTGCAGCCACCTCCGTCAACGGGCAGGATGAGTTGCGCCCGGGGCTATCGAGCGAGAGCTGGGATGTCTTTCTCCGACAAGAAGCCGGGAATCCAGCTGATACAACAATAATCTTCATAGACCTTCTCACAAGCGAGACTACAGCAGTCGTGACATCTGGCGAGCGGCATACGCTGATAGATGGCGCTGTCTTGTACTTTGATCGCGATGACCAGCAGGTCAAACTGGTCAAGCCAGACGGCATCATCCGAGATCATCCGTTTATTGTGATGAACAGCGGCGACTTTCGTATTGATTGGGCGATTTCAGATGACGGCCGGCGAATTGCTTGGGCGATCAGCCGCAAAAGCGGTGACAACCAACTGACTACAGCACTCAAGGTCGCTGATGCTGCCGGTACTGAGATTCGGGAGTTGCTCGTTTACGGACCGCGGCAAGGAATCCGACTTGTTCCGCTGGCTTTCGACGTAAGCAGCGAGACAGTATATGTTGAAGTGCATGCCGATGGCACTGCAGAAGCTAGGGCTTATACTCGGCGATCGGGATTGTTTGCGCTTGATTTCGGCGCGGAAAATGTTTCTACAAGCGCGCTGCTGGGTGATCGCACTTGTTTCTGCGCGGTCGGCTTTGGCGACGATGTCATGCTACGGCTTGTAGCGAGCGGCGGGTCGCCGGGTATAGAACTCAATATTCACGAGCTCAGCACTGGCACTTTACGAATTGTACCGCCCGTGTCCCTGGGCAGTTATGACCAAGCAGGCAATATACTCATAAGTCCAGACGGCAGGATGGCGGTCTACGCTCTATCCCAGGTCAGTGGATTCGCGACCGAGCATGAAGAAATCAGCAGTGTTATCGTGTTGGCAGATCTGGAAAATGCTAGGCAGATGGTGGTCAACTATCCTATGTCTGCCTTGGCGCGCCCAATAAGTTGGACCGAAGATAACAGTGCTGTGCTGCTAACGCAGGAAGGTCTTGGCGGTACCTGGAAGATGCAGTTGGACGATGGGAAGACGGTTAAGGTCGCCGATGGCACCTATTTGGGGATAGTAGGCGGCAAAGCCCAGAGTAGTTAGTTAGTATTCTGACGCAGGAACTTGGGGCGATTTGCCCAATCCCAGACAGCATCGGCGATTTCCCAAACGGCATCGGGTCGGGCTATGCGTTTGGCGTTGTCGGCGCGCTGCTGCAGACGTTCTGGTCCCTCCTGAAGCCATTCGACGACAAGATCAGCGACTCTATCTGGTTTGGGCAGATAAACACCGGCGTCATTCTCGATTACCAGTCGCACGTTGCCAGTTTCTTGCCCGGGGATACGATCGCTGATGATCATCGGCAATCCGGCAATAGCGGCCTCGCTGATGGTCGAGGGACCGGCTTTCGTAATGATAATATCGGAGGCCGCCATAATCCGCGGCATTTCGTGATAATTGGTGACATACCCATATATGTGATGGATATTGTTCCAGATTCGGTTATGCAGTTTCTCTTTAAGAGCCGCATTCCTCCCGCAGACCACGACCAATTGCGCATCCAGGGGTTGCGCGTCGAGACCCTTTACCAACTCGAAGATCGTACCCATGCCCTCGCTGCCAGCGACAATTAGCACAGCCGGCAGTTCCGGATCAAAGCTCAATTCGGCACGGGCCTTTTGTTTGCTTGTCATGGAATTGATGAAGTGCGGATTGACTGGTAAGCCGGTGATCTGCATCTGGGACGGTGACATGCCTAGGCGGAGTCCGCGGCGATAGGCGGTTTCGGTAGGCACAAAGCAGTGGTCGACGCGTGGGTCATACCAAAAGGAGGGTGTGGTGACCAAGTCGGTGACTACCGTCAAGAATGGCGGGCGTTCCGCTAGCGTTAGAAAGGCGCGAAAGGTCGGGTTGGCGATAACAGAATGCGTACAAACGACCACATCAGCCGGGTGTTCGGCGACGATACGGCGCAGATTGCGGCGATTGTTAAGATAAATCAAGTGGCGCGCCAGACGTGTTCGATGTTTTCCATCGAAGCTGTGGTACATCAGCGCCCAGAGTAGCTTTGAAGTGTTGACTACACGAGGATAGAGTTCGGGTTGCTTGTTAAGGGGCCACTTGCATTCGCGCAGGACATCGACCGCATCAAATGTCACCGCATCTCCAAAACGCATCTCCATCGCGTCTCGAATCGCCTGGAAGGCGGAGCGGTGTCCGCCACCAGTATCAGAGAACAGGAACAGGACTCGTTTGGCTGCCAAGATCTGCCTTAGGATTTGGCAATACAAGCACATTGCTGCCGCAATTGTACATCGGCGATTGTCGTCGGTACAGGTGGTTGGACTGTAAAGCCCGACTACCAGGTTGCACGATGCACCAGGTGATCGTTTCATTCCAATGTCTAAGAGCGACGAGCAAAATCTTTGCGGGACGTGTAAAGTTACCGTAAACATTTCTCAAAAGCTGATGAAATCGAGTATATTAAGGGGACGGAGATTTTAAGAGCGAGACATAGTGATGCTTCTGAATTTGCATCCCATTACCATTGTGATCAATCTGCTTGTCTTGGGCTTAGCCATGACTGTGCATGAATTTGCTCATAACTTTGTAGCCTGGAAGATGGGCGATGAAGTACCCAAGCTGCAAGGCAGATTGACCTTAAATCCGCTGGTCCACATCAATTGGGTCGGCTGGCTAATGTTCGCGATCATCGGCTTCGGCATCCTAGGCAGCGCGCCGATTTCGCCGAATCGCATGCGTGACCCACGTCGAGGTTTTCTGGCTGCGGTTGCGGCAGGACCGCTGTCCAATCTGGCGCTTGCGGTATTCTTCGCTCTGCTGCTGCGACTGAGCGGGCTCAGCGCCGAAGGATTCTATGCTTATCGCTCGCCCGATCTTATCACAGGTCCGGTTGCCCTGTTGGCGGCGCTTTTATATGCCACGGTCTTTTGGAATGTTCTGCTCTTCGTCTTCAACTTAATTCCGCTTTTTCCGATTGATGGCTGGCATATTGTACTCAGCCTGCTACCCGGCGCCTGGCTGACTCACATGCAGATTCCGGTGATCATCCAGCGGAGCGCGCGTCCGCTATCCGAGTTTCTGATGCGCCCGGCGTTCAAATGGCGCGATTGGCAGATGGTCAGCTACTACGTATTCATCGCGTTGATCTTCCTTTCCTTTCTGCCGCTAGGCGGCATCAGCCCGTTTGGCCTCTTTATCGGACAGCCGACCAGCGCGCTCCTGCGATTGCTGCTCTTCTAGAGCCGATGAAAGCAATGCTGCATCGTCTGGGGCAGGGCCTTCGCGCTGTGCTGGCATTTGCTACGTCGCCTGACCTGGACTTGGCGGGGCGTTATCTGACTCAACGCGAGCTTGCCGCATTCACGCGCATGTCCCGAGCCGACCAACTGCATAGCTTGAATGTTCTTCGTTCGGTGCTTCGGGCTGAGCCGGCCGCCCCAGCGGTACTTACCGCCGCGGCATTGCTGCACGATGTGGGGAAATCCCGCTACCATCTGGCAGTCTGGCAGAAAACGCTTGCAGTCCTGATGCTCCGGTTTGCGCCAGGGCTAAGCCAAAAGCTCAGTCACGAGGAATCGTTCAGCAAATGGCGCGCGCTTTTCGTCGTGCGGAGGAACCACCCTAAGTGGAGCGGCGAGCTTTTGCGGGAGTGCGGCTCGGACACAGTAGTAATCTGGCTGGCGGAAAATCATCACGGTGACGCCAAACATTACCGAGATCACAAATACATTTCGCTTCTGACAACATTGCAGGCGGCAGACAGCTCCTACTAAGCAGGTCTGATTTGCCTACGGTGGGAGTGGTGAATATGTTGATATTGCTTTTTTCTAACCTCATTCCCTGCCCTTCCCGCCGTTTCTATGGCGGGTATCCCATAGCGTTGGAGAAGAGGGTTTACCAGCGGGGTTAAGTTGGTGTCTCCTCTATGGCATATCCATGAATTCATCATTCCTCCTATGGTTAGAAGGTTGCTAGCTGCGCTATAGTTAAGCGAGGCTTGATATCGCAGGATGACGATGCTGTGTGACGGCCTGCAGCCTAACCGGGTAACTTGTTTTCGACATAGCACTGGCAAGAAGGAATATGGCATGGCAAAGCTGACAATCGCCATACTTGGTCTGGATCGTCTCGGTGTTTCCATCGCCTTGCGGCTGCGCGCTTATGTCGAAAAAGGCGGACAGCATCAGTTTGAGGTGATCGGCTACGACAGCCGTGAAGACTTCGAGAAGCCGGCGCGCAAGCTCAAAGTGCTGGAGAAAGTGGAGCGCAAACCTTATACGGCAGTAGAGCAAGCCGATCTCGTTATCATGAACCTGCCTTATGAGGACCTGCGCGCGGGATATGAATTGATAGCCCCGTCTCTGCGGGCCGGCGTCGTTTTGCTGGATACCGCTGTGATTAAGGAACCATCTTTGAAGTGGTCAGTTCAGTATCTGGGCGCGGAACAGCATTGGATCGGTTTTTCGCCTGTGGTCAATCCCGCGTACATGTTTGAACATGAATTAGATCCCGAATCCGCTAGCGAAGATTACTTTCATGACAGTGTGATTTACCTCACGCCGTCGGTGCAGTGTATGCGGGAAGCGATCGATCTGGCCGTGAATTTCTCTGTCATACTAGGTGGAAAGCCGGCATTCCTGGATCCTGCCGAGCATGACAGTCTAACGGCAATTACAGAAGAGATCCCGCAACTGCTCAGTATCGCGGCATATTCCACTGCCATGAGCCACAAAGCCTGGGGTGATGCGCAGCGGCTTACCAACCCGCCCTTTAACGTGCTGACACGTTACTTGTTGACACACCATCCGGACGCCCTGCGCGATGAATGGCTGGCTAATCGCGAACGGCTCGTGCGTGGCATTGATGAGTTGGTGCGAACACTGAACGATGTGCGGGAACGGCTGGCAGCGGAGGATGAAAGCGCAATCGAAGCCTTCCTGATAGGGGCTTCCGACGATTATCAGGAATGGATTAATCGGCGGCATAAAGGCGAGTGGGACGAGCAATCTTCGCCGAGCGTTCAATTCGACAATACTATTGCCAGTTCATTGTTTGGCGGTGCAATTAGCAGAAAATTGTTCGGCGGCAAAGACGGCAAGAAATGACCTGGGCGCAACATAGACGATTGCAACGGTGCAAGATATAAAGGCGATATCAGCAAGCGGCACGGAAAATAGGAGAAAACTGGGCAAACCGTGAGCAAAAGTTTGACGACAAGCAGCAAATCGTATAAAGTAAGCCAAAGTAAGTTTTTCTCGGTTTTTGGATTGACGAACCTGGACTATTTTCGAAAGTGAGGGGGCTACCCAATATGAAACGTCAAATGAGTATTCTCATACGCTTGTTCGCCCTTTTTGCGCTCGTGATGAGTTCCGCGGTGGTGTTCGCGCAGGACGATGCCGCAACTGAGAACAGCGTTGTTCCATTTATCGGTATCCGGTATTGGGGGGTTGAGGCAGGGTTGCTGGTTACCGGCGTGATCGCCAATACACCGGCAGAAAGCGTTGAGCTCCAAGCTGGTGATGTGGTTACAGCTGTTGAAGGCGAGGCGATACAAGTCGACACCGTCAGAGAAGTCGTCTGGAAGCATGATCCGGGCAGTACCGTCACATTAAGTTTGCAGCGTGATGGAGAGTCCCTTGAGCAAGATCTGACTCTGATGGCGCGTCCGGAAGATCTGTTCGAGAACGAGAGATACGCCATCCCGCTGGACCTGGCATCAGTTGGATTATTTGTCGGCGAGTGCGATGGCAAATTGCTGGTCTTGGGCGCCTTGGCTGGTTCCGAAGTCTCGACCGCCGGATTCCAATTGTATGATCATATCGTGGAGATTGATGGAGACGCCGTGCACAATATCGGCGAAGCTGATATCGCCGTATCGGATTTGAAAGATGGCGATATTCTCAGTTTCGTCGTACTTCGCGACGAGCAGGAAATGACCATCAAGGTCGTTACGGTTGATCACCGCAGGCGTCCACCACGTCATCGTCCGCGTCCCCGTCCTCGCCTTGAGTTGTCCAATACCTATGTCAGTGACAGCATCGGCTTGGGCTACGGCGACGGCTTCATTGAAGTCCAGGCGATAAGCCAAGCCCACGACCTGTATGTCGCCGGCATCCGCCGCTATGACTTGATCACAGGCGCAAATGGTGCGCCGATAGCGGAAGCGAAGGACCTGTTCGCCGACGACATGATCGCGCTGGCAGTGCAGCGTCCGAGCGGAACGCTTGAGTTTGATGTGCCGGCATCGGCGGCGCCGCTGCTGCTCTACGGTCTGGATGCGCCGGTCGAGCAGGATCGCTCGCAATGGCTTGGTTTGCATGAAAAGCAGGTCACCTTGGGTGTGCGTTACCTGCAATTGGAGCCGGGCAACCCTTACTTCGAGGGCAGTGGGGTGAATCATGGCGCCTACGTGGCTGAGGTGATTGAGGGATTGCCGGCAGCAAAAGCCGGGGTTCAGGTCGGCGATGTCATTGTGGCGGTGGCTGGCGAAGATGTCACGATGGAGCTAGATCTGCGCAATCGCATCTATTTCCATAAGCCGGGCGACGAGGTAACGCTTGATGTGTTGCGCGATGGCGAGATGATGCAGATTGACGTGGTGCTGCGCGTGGCGAGTTAGTTAGCCCGAACAAGTCAATTTCAAGAAGCCCCTGTCACATGGCGGGGGCTTTTGTTTGTCTTGTCGTGAAATGGATTCGGCAGGCTTCAACAAGTTTAGGTATTTGAAGTAGCCTAACGAATATATGAGTTCAGCGCAGAAACTGCTGTGTATCCCGAGGACAATCTTCGGCTATTGCTCAGCTGTTAGATTCCGAACATATTTGTGACGTCGGGGATCTATATCATAGCGCACTGATAACCGACACGGATCAAGGTTTGAAGCGCGGCGCTTTATACAGAAGCGGGCTCCAAACAAAGACGAAACGACTTGGGATTGACCAACAATATGGCGGCTATCTCTTCAGGTCTCGTCAGCATACAGACAAAGAAAAGGGCGAGCGACATGCTTGCCCTTATTCAGCACGAACCGAATATTGTGCGACTAAGTCACTGCGGATGCACTGCTATTTCGCATACTCCACGCGCCGCGTCTCGCGAATCACATTTACCTTGATTTGGCCGGGATACTGCATGTCGCTTTCGATCTGCTTGGCGATGTCGCGGGCCAGTTGAATTGATGAGTAGTCGTCAACCACTTCTGGACGGACGATGATGCGAATCTCGCGACCGGCTTGTAGCGCATAGCTTTGCTCAACGCCATCGAATCCGTTGGCAATCTCCTCCAATTGCTTGACGCGCCGGATATAGGAATCGAGACTTTCGCGCCGGGCGCCGGGGCGGGCGCCGGAAATGGCGTCAGCCGCCTCTACAATGAAGGCTTCGACGCATTCCTTCTCGACCTCATGGTGATGCGCGGCGATGCAGTTCACGACAGCATCAGACCCGCCGTAGCGTTTGACGAACTCCGCCCCTATTTGGGCGTGTGTCCCTTCGACATTGTGGTCGATCGCTTTGCCGATATCGTGGAGCAGGCCACCGGCTTTCGCGATATTCACATCGGCGTCTAGTTCCATCGCAATCATGCCTGCGATATGCGCTGTTTCGATGGCGTGCGCATGTTGGTTCTGACCGTAACTGGTGCGGAATTTGAGTTGACCCAGCAGATTTAGCACCTCGACATGCAGACCGTGAATCCCGGTCTCATAGGCAGCGCGTTCGCCTTCCTCGCGCACGATCTGCGCGACTTCCGCCCGGGTATCTTCCACAAGTTTTTCTATGCGCGCCGGGTGAATCCGGCCGTCCACGACAAGTTTGGCCATGGTGCGCTTGGCCACTTCGCGCCGTACCGGATCGAAGCTGCTAATGGTGACGGATTCCGGCGAGTCATCAACGACGACATCGACGCCGGTCGCCAATTCAAAGGAGCGGATGTTGCGTCCGTTGCGCCCGATGATTCGCCCTTTCATGTCGTCGCTAGGGAGGTGAACAACGCTGACCGAAATCTCATTCACTTGCTCGGAGGCAAGACGCTGAATCGCCATGGCGATAAGGCTGCGAGCACGCTGATCGGCGGTTTCGCGAGCTTCCGCCTCCACCTGGCGGATAATGCGTGCCATGTCGTTACGAGCGTCCAACTCGATCGAATCGAGTAGTTGTTGGCGCGCTTCATCGACGGTCATCTGCGCAATAACTTCGAGCTTCTCAATCATTATGGTTTCTGATTTTCGGAGCTCGTTTTCCTTTCGGTCGAGACGGCTTTGCCGTTTGTTGAGTTGCTGATCGCGCTGTTCGAGCCGTTCCATGCGCCTGTCCAGTTCATTGCGCCGGCGCTGAATGCGCTCGTCCTCATCATCCAGGTCACGGCGGCGGCGGGCAATTTTGGCATCTGCCTCGCTGATACGCTGCCGCGCATCGCCTTCCGCCTTGGCGATGATCTGTGCCTTTTCTGTTTCGGCGGTTTTGAGTATTTCCTTAGCATCCGCCGATGCCTTTATTAACGCGCTTTGGCCTTCTTCCTGCTGCTTTTTTAGCAGCGCTTGCACACTCCGGCGGCTGCCAATGAGGTAGCCTGCGCCGATCCCCAACACTGACGTAACGATTGCAATTGCAAGTCCAATGGGTTCCATACTCGTCCGACGGTATCCAGCGGATACATACGTCCTTGCTCCTTTCTCTACTTAGATTCGGCTCCTGACCAGCGACATTATTCGTCCACATCACGGTCAAAGTAGCCATCTTCGGATTCGTCGAGCCGCTGCTGCAAACGCAGAACGACATCATTAATCGTTTCGCTGTCGAAACCACGGCGACGCAACATGCCGCTCAACTTTCGCCTGAAAACCTGGCGGGTATTTCCCTTATATCTTTGAAGCCGGCCTTGGGCTGCGCGGTAGGCGGCCTCTTCCGCATCGAATTCCGACAATACCGCGTCGATGATTCCGGCGTCGACATCTTTCCGCCACAATTCATGGCGGAGCGCGCGCGGAGCCATAGGCTTGAAGCGATTGCGATTTTCGAGCCAGAATTTGGCGAAGGCGAGATCGTCTAGGTATCCGCGCTGTTGCAAACGCTCAAGTACAGCATCGATGATAGACGCCGCTACCCCAGCATTGACAAGATAGCGCCGGACCTCCGCTATGCTACGTGGGCGGTAGGACAGGAAACGCACAGCACGATCGAAGGCACTTTGAAATATCCCGGCATCAGCCAGCGCATCGACCTCAGCCTGGGTTAGGAGCTGCCCTTGATGTAGCTGAGCCGCTTGGAGCAGCGGCAAATCCATGGCGAACTTGTCGTCCAAAAACAGCTTGACGCTTTCTCTGTTTCGCTGATGTACTTCCAAGGCGGTAATGACCGGCATAGCTTGAGTCCAATACAAAAAGCCGCAACTTATACAAGGCTACGGTCATACCAAAAACAGAATTACAGAGTGTATCGGTACCGCTCAGGGTTTATGGATGATGCAGAAGTGCTGACACAAGTGGCCTGGCTTCCCACGTACAACAGTCAAGCGCAGGCATATTTATCTGTTGCAAATCAACTCTCTGTGGGACAGTTCACCCGAATCTGATCCATACCTGATTTTTGCCGGTTGACCGCTCGTAATCTGCGCAGCATAAGCCGCAGCGGCGGACTCAACTTTCTCGATGTAGCCACCTCATAGCTGAGTCCGCGGAATTTCCGCTACTGCTCCCCACCCTAGAGTTACATCCACAATAAAGCGGCGAGAGCAGGGATGTTCAATTGACACTTTCGCAACGCGGAACTGAATTATTGTTCAGCTTTCTTCCGCCAATTCATTATACAGCAAAAACCTGTTTGGCAAGTATCGCATTGTCTGGAAGAGAGCAAATCGCTAAAATCGGAACAAACCAAGAATTAGATCTTTCAAACCTCGGGATATACTCATGCAGTTCTGCAGTTACCGGATAGGCTTTCACTGATATCTCAAATGCACCTAGACTGGGGCGAGAATCTCCGCGAATACGACAGGAACGGCATGCTCATTGTAATAATGTTGATATGTTTGCGCGAGTAGTGTGATGGTGAGAAAGTCGCGGGGGATTCTGGTGACCGGCGGCGGCACATTCCTGGGAGACAATGTTGCCGCAGCACTGTTAGCGGAAGGCAGCAAGGTCAGCATGTTGGTGCGGCCAGGTGGCGAAGATAAGCTGGGACCGCTGGCGCAGCAAACGCGCTGGTCAACCGCCGATGTCTGGAGTCCGGCCAGCTTGCGAGGCAAGGCGCGGAATCACTCGGCCGTGGTCCACACCGTTGGCAGCCTGATTGCCGACCCCAGCAGAGGGCTGTCCTTCGAGCGACTGAACTTTGTATCGGCGCGCAA
The DNA here is from genome assembly GCA_011523735.1 of Chloroflexota bacterium. Lineage (GTDB taxonomy): Bacteria > Chloroflexota > Anaerolineae > Aggregatilineales > Phototrophicaceae > UBA6055. The sequence goes on along the minus strand of WTGB01000162.1, from coordinate 589 downwards.
TGTTGCCAATATGTGTGTTAGCGACGGCGTTGAGCGGATGATATTGATCAGTGGAGTCAGCGCGCCATGGGTCAGTCCTGCCTACATACGCTCGAAACGTGAGGCGGAAAGTTACCTCAACCGCATCGGATTAAAAGCCCTTATCGTTCGTGCGCCGCTCCTCTATATACCGGGGCAGAGACGACCGCTGTTCTATCGAGCAATATCATTTTTGGGCGCCTTGCCACTACTTTCCTGGCTGTATCCCGGACGGATCGCGCCGATTCCAATAGATATTTTAGCTCGCGGCGTCGCGCTAATCGCAATTAGTGAGGCGAAAATAGGGCAGATCTATTATGCGCGTGACTTGCGGCGCCTGGTACGTCAAGGTACAGAGCTATCCCTACCAGTCAGGCTGGACTCTCGCGCAACTGAAGACGACAGCCCGTTCGACAGCCTGGACGAGGAATTGCCTTTTGGCTGGTCTCCAGCGGATGAGAAGCCTTAACTCGTCCTTGAATCGGCTCCGCCGCGCAGTATAATACGCCATGCTCCTGGCGACGTGGCCAAGTGGTAAGGCAGAGGTTTGCAAAACCTTCATTCGTGGGTT
>WTGB01000023.1 GCA_011523735.1 Chloroflexota bacterium | reverse complement strand
ACACCGGCGACCGCATCGCGGTGATGCTGCGCGGCTGGATCGTCGAGATGGGACCCACCGAGCGCGTGCTGGGCAATCCGCTCCATCCCTATACGCAGAACCTCAAGACTTCAATTCCTAGCATCAAATCGGAAGAAGCCTGGGACGAAAAGATCGATTTGGCGGTCATCGAAACCGATGAATATACGCGCACCGGCTGCAAATTCGCCGGACGCTGCCCGGCGGTCATGGACATCTGCCACAACAATATTCCGCCGACGGTGCAGCACGAGGGCCGCAGTGTAAAGTGTTTCCTCTATGATGATTCGCTTGATGCCGCGGAGAAGACAGTATTGACGCCGGCAGCTAGTTGAATCGTCGCCTTTCAGCCGGAGGGCGGCCATGGAAATGACGGCGCGGCGGCGGTCTCTCAAGATTGAATCGCACTTGCCAAGCAGGGCATCCACTCGATACGCGCTGCACCGAATCTTCGTCCGCGCGTTCCTATGGCCGACGTTGCGGCGCGGCGCTCGCCACCCGATCGCGGCGCATTTCAGCCGACAACTGAAGCAGGGACGACTGGTCAACATTTTACCCTTAAGCCTCGTCTGCGCCTTGGTTCTGTTCTTTGCCTTCGCCCACGTCTATAACCTTGTAGGCAGTGCGATCCTGTGGACGCTGCCGCTTTGGCTGATGCTCTTCAGCCTGTCTTACTGTTCGGTCTGGATCGGGCGCATCGTCGCCCTAATGATGCGTCAAACCCGCGCCGGCGTAATGGACGAAGTCAGCATGATCCCGCCCGGGCAGGCCTTCGTCTTGCTGGTCATTGGCAAGGTGGTGCTAAATGAAGGCGATGCGCTGGCCTGGTTGACGCTGCTGAGGCGCTATTTGGCCGGCGCCGTTTTCTTCTGCTTTGCGATGGCGTTTTGTATCGCCGCCACCCAGGTGAGCCAGGTCAATCCATTTGAGCTGGCTGCGATGCTGGCCTCGCTGATCCTCGTCACTTTGGTGATTCCGCTGGAGCATTTGCAGTCGACCATAATTGCTTGCCTCACGGCGATAATCGTATGCATGCGCACGCAGACTAATATCGACAAGGCTAGCATCGCGGTGGCCGGCTTTGCGCTCTTGCAGTTGCTTGGCTTCGCGCTGGCGATCGCCATTGTCATTGCGCTGGAAGCGGTCGAACTCAGCATCATGATTGCTCTGTACTTATTCATCCGCGAAATACTGATCGCGGCGCTTTGGCGTCTTGTCCTGCGACAGTTGAACGAGGACGACTTTCTGCTGGAGCCGATCTGATCGCCTGGATGAGTCGAGCAAAGACTGTTGCAAGAGACTCGCCACGATCCAATTGAGCGAGGGACGACTGAAATGTTTGAGCACACACAAATGAAATGTCTGCACGCCTTGCTGGATACGATCATTCCGCCGGACGATTATCCTGGCGCCGTGGAGGCTGGCGTCGGCGATTATCTGCAGCGGCAACTGGCGGGGGATCTGGCAGAGTCGCTTTCGTCATACGAGACTTGGCTGGCCGATCTTGACGCCGAAGCGCGCGCGGTCAATGGGACTGACTTCGCGGACATGACCCCGCGAGAGCGCGCTGAACTGCTCACTCGCGTAGAAACGGGCGTAGTAAAAGCGCGCTGGTCGATTGAGCCGGCGGCGTTCTTCCGCGAGATCGTCGAACACTGTGCCGAGGGCTACTACAGCGATTCGGGCAATGGCGGCAACCGTGGTGGCATCGCCTGGCGCATGATTGGTTTTGAGGTGACGGGATGAGCGATTACGACGCCATCGTGGTTGGTTCGGGCGCCGGGGGCGGTGTGGCTGCCGCCGTGCTGGCGGAGGCGGGCAAGTCCGTCCTCTTGCTGGAGCGGGGGCGGAATCTGTCCTTTGAGGCGGTCGGGCGCGATCATTTGCGCAATCAGCGGATGCCGGTTTATGGACACAACGCGGGACCCGATATCGATGGCAATCCCCGCACGATAGAGGCCGATTCCTTCCCTATTCTCGTTGGCCAGGCGCTGGGCGATCTTCGCCTGCTGCGCCCGCATGAGCCAGGCTACCAAAACAATGCCGCCTGCGTCGGCAGCGGGACGCGCGTTTATGCCGGGCAAGCCTGGCGCTTCATGCCGCAGGACTTTCGCATGGCGAGCGAATATGGTCTGCCCAAAGGCAGTTCCCTCGCCGATTGGCCGATAACGTATGAAGACATGGCGCCCTATTACGAGAAAGTAGAATGGGAAATTGGCATTTGTGGCGATCACCGCACCATGACGCATTTGCCAGCTTATGACAGACCTTATCCGATGCCAGCCTTGCCGCTGCCGCATAAGTCGGGCATACACAAGCGCGGATTGGAGAGCTTGGGCTGGCAGTGGCTGCGCGTGCCGCGGCTGATCAATTCTGTGCCCTATAATGACCGGCCAGGCTGCATCAACTGCCAGCACTGCGTCGGTTACGCCTGCCCGGCTGATGCCAAGAACGGCAGCCAGAATACAACCGTGCCACGGGCTTTGCGCTCCGGCAATTGTACGCTGCGCGCGGAGGTGATGGTGGAAAGGCTGGACTCCAGTGACGGCGGGCGCATCACCGGCGTCACAGTCATTGATGCCGCTGGAGAGCGGCAGACCTATACGGCTGATGTGCTTGTGCTCAGTTGTGGCGCAGTGGAGACGGCGCGGCTGCTGCTCAATTCGGCCACGCGGCATGAACCGACCGGTATCGGCAATAGCGGCGATCAGGTTGGGCGCAATCTACAAGGACATTATTATCCCGGCGCGGCCGGACTGTTTCCGGATGTCATGTTCGACGGCGTCGGTCCGGGCTGCTCCATCGCCACCTGCGAATTCAATCACGGCAACGATGGCATCATCGGCGGCGGCTTTTTGGGCGATGAAGATATTGTAACGCCGATTACATTGTGGAAGCGATTCTACCCGCCTGACGCGCCGCGCTGGGGCATTGAAGCCAAGCGATTTATGCGCGACAACTTCCGCCGCATCAATGATGTCACAGGTCCGGTGCAGGAAATCCCCAGCCCCGAGGCGCGCGTCACCGTGAATCCGCGGGTCAAGGACAAGTACGGTATTCCCGTAGTGCACCTCTCAGGTAAGACGCACCCGGAGACGGTGCGCAGTGCGAGGTTCATGCACGAGCGGGCGAAGGAATGGCTGCTGGCCTCCGGCGCGACGAAGGTCTGGGGAAAGCCGCCGCCGCGTTACTTGTCGGGCGGGCAGCATCAAGCCGGGACCTGCCGCATGGGCGAGGATTCAGCGACATCGGTGGTCGATCCCTTTTGCCGTGTGCACAGTCACGATAATCTGTTCATCGCCGATGGCTCGCCGCATGTGACGAATGGCGGCTTCAATCCGGTGGAGACTATCATGGCGCTGGCTTGGCGGACGGCGGAGAATATCGTCAAGCGCTGGTGAAATATCAGGAGGGCAGGCGATGAATCACAAGGTCAGCGAGGAGCAGATTGGTTTCTATCGAGAAAACGGTTTCGTCGTCATTGACGAGTTTCTTGACGCGGATGAATTGGAGACCTGGCGGCGCTACGTCGGCGAGGCGGTTGCCAACCGAGGCAAGCGCAAGCTGGCTGACGGCCGCATGGTGGAAGAGGATAATTATTATGCTCGCGTCTTTGCGCAGCGCATCAACTTGTGGAACGATCACGAGGGTATGCGTCGGTTGATGCTCGATGATCGCTTGGGCAAGATGGCGGCTGACCTGGCCGGTGTGGAGGGCATCCGCATCTGGCATGATCAGGCGCTGATCAAACCGCCTTGGGGCAATCCGACCGCCTGGCATCTGGATAATCCCTATTGGTCCTTCTATTCGCGCGCTGCCATCAGCCTCTGGGTGGCGCTTGATGATGTGACGCGGGACAACGGCTGTCTTTATTTCTTGCCGGGCAGCCACAAAACTGCCACATACGACAATGTTGGCATCGGCAGCAATATCGGCGACTTGTTCAATGCCTATCCACAATGGGGCGCGCTAGAAGCGGTCGCGGTCGAGATGAAGGCGGGCTCATGCTCCTTTCACAACGGCCTGGTGGCGCATGGCGCGGGCGCGAACATGACGCCGTATCACCGGCGCGCCATGACCTGCGGTTATATGCCTGATGGCAGCACCTTCAACGGGCAGCAGAATATCCTAAGCCCGGAGCAAGTGGCGAACTACGAGATTGGCGATGTGCTGGAGGACGATGGGCAATCGCCGCTGATTTATCATCGCAGCAAGGACTATGTTCGCTTTACTGGCTGAGCGAGCCGTTGCGGGATTTCACCACCGGAAGGGCACGGTGCCTGTGTCATCCAGGGGGTAGCCCCAGCGATTGATATAGGACATTCCCGGCAGGAAGTCGTCGCCGATGGCCTCCAGTTCGCGTTGGAGCAGCGCATCCAAATTCCTCTGCACATCCACATGTTCAGGGCGGTCGACCAGATTTTCCAGTTGATAGGGATCGGCTTCGTTGTCATAGAGCAGCCAGGGGCCGTCCAACGTCCGGCAGTAGGTGTGACGCGCTGTGCGGAGGCCGCGGTACTCGCGTCCGCCGACGCCCCGGTGCCACTCGCCAAAGGGATGGAAGCAGGCGAGCAGGGCGCCTTCGCTTTCTATCGCGTCGTCACGCAGCGCCGGCGAGAAATCACGCCCTTCGACAGTTTCGGGAATCGGCAAGCCGCAGAGGCCCAACACGGTCGGCATGATATCGTGGGCGTTGAGGAAAGGCTCAACATCGCGTGATTCTCGCCCATATTTGGCCGGGTAGCGCAAGAGGAAGGGCACGTGAATCGACTCCTCCCAAGGCTTTTGCTTGCGCACTGTGCCCTGCGAGCCGAGCATGTCGCCATGGTCGGAGGCGAAGACCAGCACCGTGTCATCCGTCAAGTCGAGATCGTCAAGCGTCGCCATGATGTCGCCGACCGCCTTGTCGATGGCGCTGCAATGCGCGTAATAGCCGGCCAGCCATTCGCGCGCCTCGTCCGCTAGCTCCGCCGGCACATTGGGGCGGAGCTCGATCGATTGTGGATCGTACATGTCGCGATACGCTTGAGGGGCGGTTTCGTAGGGGTTATGCGGCGGACCCCAACTTATCACCAGCAGAAATGGTCGGTCACGCTCCTGTGACCGCATGTATTGCTGCGCGGCTTCGGTCTGGGCGAAGACATCGTAGCTCTCCCAGATGCGCTTGGTCGGGTCATCGCCGTCGTAGTATGCCGACTTATTGTAATCGTGTGTGCATTCGAGTGCTTTGAACGTGTCGAAGCCCAAGCGGCGTTCCGGCGGGATGTAGTTGCTGCGCCCGCGCCCGTCCACGTGCCACTTGCCGATGAACGCCGTGTCATATCCAGCCTGCTTGAAGGCATCGCCCAAGCCGACCGGCTCGCTGCTGATTGGCACGTCGTTCACAATGACGCCGTGTGTCAGCGGATATTGCCCGGTGAGGAAGCTGGCGCGCCAAGGGCAACAGACGGAATAGCCGGAGATGGCCTGCTTGAAATTGATGCATTCGCGTGCCAGTCGATCAATGTTGGGCGTCTGCACCTGCGAGTTGCCGGCATAGCCCAGCGCTTGCAAGCGCCATTGATCGGTGAGTAGAAAGACGACGTTTGGTTTGGACATTAGTTCCCCAGAGTTGGTCATAAGTTTGTTCAGACGCGCAAAGCAGAGTCAAGCCCAGAACTCGTCCCACTCCTGACGAAAAGCCGCCAAGCCCTCCTTCACATTGAAAGCTCGCCGTCCCAGCGCTTTAGCCGTTCGCTTCGTGCTGGCGCGCGTACGGTAGGGGATGCCGATGTGCCGCATCTCATCCAGCACGGACTGGTCGGTTCGGGCCGGCATGATCAGGCTGGGATCGGCATCAAATGCGGCAGCGATCTGATGAGCCAGGTCGATGCGGTTGACGCATTCGCTGCCGAAGCAATGAAAGATGGAACTGCCAGTATCCACGCGGCCGCCATTGCCGTCATGCTGCGCCAGACGCAAAAGCATGTCAGCGCAGTCGGATGCCAGGGTGGGGTGCGCCTCGTCATTGACCTTCGGTCCGGTCCAGACCACGGCGGGCAAGCCCGCGGCCAAGCGGTGGATGACATAAACCGAGAAATCGAAGCCCAAGCCGTTTTCCTTGCGGAGAAGCGATGGCGCGGCGTAATTCAAGCCGTAAATGCCGGCCAGACGGCCCACGGCATAATTCAAACCATCCATCGCACCCAATTCGCGCTCCGAGGCGACCTTCATGACACCGTAGAAATTGACCGGGCAAGGAGGAGACGTCTCGTCCACAATATCAGCACGGCCGTCGAAGACCCAGTCCGACGAGACGAAGACCAGGCGCGCCTCGACCTCGCGGCAGGCTTCCGCCAGGGCGCGCGTGCCGTCGACCATCAGTGACCAGCAAAGCTCGCGTTGCGTATCCATGACAATTTGATCGAGGATGGCGGCGGCATGGATGACGACGTCCGGCTTGTACTTGCGGATTGAGCGGCGAATGCCATCGTGGTCGGCCAGATCGAGCGGATCCAGTTGATAATCGACAGCCCATTCGGGCAATGGTCCGTATTGCGAGGCGATGACCTCTATGCCGCGCTGACGCGCCAGGCGGATCACATTGCTGCCGACCAGACCGGTGCCGCCGGTTACGTAGAGTCGCATGACGATCTCCTGATTGTGGGGACGGCGGCTTATGACTTTCGGACGCGCGCGCTGAGCTGGCTGATGCGGCGCGACATTTCGCCGTAGGCATCGCGCAAGTCCTGTAAGCTAGCTCCTCCACTCTGTGCCGCTTCAATGACAACCGCTTCCGCGGCCGCGTATTCGGCGCTGATATCCGCTACCTCGGCTGCGATCTCGAGTGGAATCGTGGTGACGCCGTTGGCATCACCGTGCAACAAGCTATTGGGGTAAACATCAATGCCGCCGACTTGCACGGGACCGTATGTCTCCAGCAAGTGCATATAACCATGCGCGCAGACGATGCCATTGTAAAATACCGGGAAGGCGAGTGGCTCAATACCGACGAAATCTCTGCCCGGTCCATTTGTGACCAAACCGGCCGCACCAAAGGCATTGAAGGAATTACAGAACACATCGCCGAAATTGGCCGCCTGTCCGGCCGTATCAAGGTTCTGCATGACGATCACAGGAGGACCGGCCAACTCGTCAAATCGGCCGATGACATCGGGTAGTCCCGGCAGGGCTTTCGCCGGCGGTTCGGTGAAGGTACGGCAGGTTGCGGTGGCGGCGAAACCGACCATCGGCGGTAGATCCGGGAAAGCGGCTTTGATGTGGCGATGCATGAATCCGCGATTGCGCGGGCGCACTTCAAAGAGTTCGATCACGTTGCAGATGGTGGCTGTATCAACCGCGCGCAGCTTGCTCAACAGGGCCTTGTGCATTTGAAAGGTTCCTCGATTCTTGATGCTCTCCCGCGAGATTGTACCATCAGCCTGCGATAAACGCCGCCGGCAGCCGATATTTTGCTTGCCACCGGCCTTGAATCGGGGCAGCTTATTGTTAAGCGCGCCGATATGATTTATATATTGACCCATGCTCGCCATGTATTCGGTCGAGGAAAGCAGCGAAGGAAACGCGATGCGCACGAGCAAATTGATCCATCTTGTCTCTTGCCATGCCGAGGGCGAAGTCGGCAATGTGATTGTCGGCGGCGTTGCGGCTCCCCCTGGCGATAGCCTGTGGGAACAGTCGCGCTGGATTGCGAGCGATCAGAATCTGCGCCGTTTTGTCTTGAATGAGCCGCGCGGAGGTGTATTCAAACATATTAACCTGCTGGTGCCACCGAAGCACCCAGATGCGGCTTACGGCTTCATCATCATGGAGCCAGAGCATACTCCGCCGATGTCCGGCTCGAATACGATTTGCGTGGCGACTGTATTGCTCGATACTGGCATGGTCGAGATGCAGGAGCCGGAAACGACATTCTTTCTGGAAGCCCCGGCGGGCTTGGTGCGGGTGCGCGCTTTCTGCCGTGATGGCAAAGCACAGAGTATCGAATTCCACAATGTGCCGTCCTTCGTCGATAAGCTCGCTGCCAAGCTGGAGTTGCCGGGTTACGGCACATTACATGTTGACATCGCCTATGGTGGCGACAGCTTTGTGCTGGTCGATGCGCGCGCGCTCGGTTTCGAGATCGTTCCCGCCGAAGCGCTTGAATTGGCGCGGGTTGGCGCTGCCATCACTGCTGCCGCCAACGAGCAGATTGGCTTTCAGCATCCGGTGCATGAAGAATGGAATCACATCTCCTTCTGCCAGTTCACCCTGCCGGTGGAACGACGCGATGGCTTGTTGACCGGGCGGAATACGGTCGCGATTGATCCGGGCAAACTGGATCGCTCGCCAACTGGCACCGGTTGCTCGGCGCGGATGGCAGTGCTGCACGCGCGGGGAGAATTGCGCGTTGGCGAAGCGTACCTGGCGCGCTCGATAATCGGCTCCAGATTCCACTGCGGCATCGTCGAAGTCACTGAGATTGCCGGGCTTCCAGCGATTATCCCAAGCATACGGGGACGCGCCTGGATCACCGGCACGCAGCAACTGATGCTGGATCCGGACGACCCCTGGCCGCTTGGCTATCGCCTGTCTGATACCTGGCCCAAAATGTAAATCTAAAAATACAATTCTGTTCAGCCGCGGCGCAGCCAAACCGTCATCTGGCCGACGCCTCGGTGGCCCCAGGCATAATACGGGATGGCTTTGAAGCCCCGCGACATGCCGTCGTCGGCTGTAGCTTCGCCGTGGATAACCGTAACGCCATCAAGCAGGTCAGGGTCAAATGAAGCATCAAGCTGACTCGAATCTGGCAGGGCAAGGTCGAGTACACTGCCGTTGTCTTCCGCCTCCAGCGCGTAGACCAGCGGACCGCGTTCCAGCGCAACCATGCTGCCCAAGTCGGCAACTGCGGGATGTGCGATTACGCGGCGAATCGGCATTGGCAAGCGAAGGTTAATTCGGCTTGTCCCGGACCAGCTGCGCGAGATTTCAGTATAGCCATTGCGCAGTTCAATTGGCATTGGATCGCCGTCGACTTTGACCGTGACCGCCTCATTAAAATCATCGAGGTAACGGTAGAGGTCGTTGGGAAGCGGCTGTCCCTGGGCGAAAGAGGGGAGCCTCAGCCGCAGCGCGAATGTCGCGGGTTCGGCGACAGTCAGGTCAATTTCGATCTCGCCAGCCCAGGGATAATCTGTCCGCTGCTCGATAGTGACGTTTGTGTCGCCGAGCCTAACGTTTGCCTTGCCCGCAATGTAAAGATTGACAAATATCTCCCGGTCGCCGCAAGCATAGATGTAACCGGATAGCGAAGGCAGCAGCCGGACAATGTTTGTTGGGCAGCAGGAGGTGCGAAACCAGGGCTGGCGTGTCAGTTCCTTGTCGCGGTTGAAACGGAATTCGCCATCGCAGGCCAGCGGGTTGACGTAGAAGAAAGAGCGCCCGTCCATGCCAATGCCAGCCAGGAAGCCGTTGTACAAGCTGCGTTCCAGGATATCGATATATTTCGCTTCGCCAGTCAGCAGAAACAGGCGCTGATTCCAGAGGATATTCGCCTGTGCGGCGCAGGTTTCGTTGTAAGCGGTCAGATTTGGCAGCTCGTAATCCTCGCCGAAAGCCTCGCCTTCGTGGCGCGCGCCAATGCCGCCGGTGAGAGCCAGCTTCTTGCCGGCCACGTTCTCCCAGAGCGTGAGTACCGCCGCAGCATAATCAGCATCAGCCATAGTTGCGGCGATGTCCGTCATCCCGGCATACATGTAACCAGCGCGGACAGCATGCCCGACTGCTTCGGATTGCTCTGTGACCGGCAGATGATCCTGGCAGTAAGGACCGTATACCTCACGTCCGTTTGCCCGCCCGCGCTCGTCCAGGAAGAACTTCGCCAGTTTCAAGTAGCGTTCATCCCCTGTGACGCGGTAAAGCCGGACCAAGGCGAGCTCAATTTCCTGATGACCCGGGACATCGCGCAGCTTGTCGAGACCGAAAATGGCGTCGATAAGATCTGCGTTTTTGATCGCGACATCAAGGAAGTTACGCTTGCCGGTCGCTTCAAAATGCGCGATCGCGGCTTCATACATGTGCCCGACATTGTAAAGCTCATGATTGACGCGCAAGTTCGACCAGCGGACAGGTCCGCAGGGTTCGGGCGGATTGTCAGGATCAATAGTGCGCGCTGTGTACAGGTAGCCATCGTCTTCCTGGGCGGCGGCGAATTTGCCGATGAGGTCGTCCAAGTAGCGTTCCAACTCGTCATCAGCTGCATTCTGCAGCGCGTAGGCGGCGCCTTCAACGACTTTGAAGACATCGGAGTCGTTGTAGAAGATGCCTTCGTGCGCGCCCGCCATTAGACCGCCGGCTTTGGCGAAATTGTCGATACGCCCGGTTTCTTCGCATTTCTCGAAGTCGTAAGGGATGGTGACTTTTATGGCTGTGTCGATGCGTGGCTTCCAGAAACTGCCTTGTATTTTCACGCGGGTGAATGGGACGGGTTGGATCGGATAATCGCGGATCTCGCCGGTCATGCCTTGTCCTTTGCGATCTCCGCGATGGGAAATGCCGCGATTCTCAATTGAGTCGAGCCATAAGGTATCAGCGTAATCTGTTCAGTTGCTTTGTCACTTGGATGCGGACCGGCGTCGATATCGGCGGCAGAATTGTCTTTCAATGTCCAGCCTGGTAGCCGCCGTGCAGCAACGTTCAGGGTTACCGGCGGGTCATCGGTGGAGAAGGGAATCTCGCTCGGCACCGTCTCTTTCACTTGGAGTCCGGCAAGTCCCGTCTTGTCGTCAGGAATCAAGCCATAGTTCCAAGCCGACTTGGGATAGATCTCCCAGTCAGCGTGGGGCAGTTCGCCGGCGATCTGTTTCCACTCTTCATCGATTCTGGAGCCGAACAGCAGGGGACCGCGATGCACCGAGAGCAAGCCCCGGTGCCCTGCGCTCAGGCGCACGCTCATCGGTAAATCTAGCGTAACGCTGTCGCCCGATTGCCATGTTCGCCTCACTACATGGAAGCTGCCGGCTGAACGCAGTGTGCTGGTCTCGTCACAAACCGTTAGCGTCGCTTCGTCAGCCCAATCCGGGACTCGCAGTCGCAAGTTAAATGCGCAAGGCTCGTCGAGCTCAAAGACAATCTGTATTTTACCGTTGAAGGGATAATCAGTCGTTTCGGTAAGCCTCACTGGTATGCCGTCGGCGACCGTCGTCGTGACTTGGCATGGCGCATAGGCGACCGCTGCTAGCCCGCCATCTGGCGCTGCCATGAACAGGCTTTTGGCGAATTTGGGCCAGGCCTGGTGCATATTGGCGGTACAGCAGCCGAAATGCGGTTCCAGGCCGTAGATGTTGGATTCATCGCTGTTGTCGGTCCAATTGCGCTCCGCCACCGTCGCCAGCACCTGATTCACTTGCTGGTCATATTGATGCGCCCACATATCGGCAGTGAAGGTCGCGGGCAGGGCGTTGAATGTGACACGTTCCAATTGATCGCCGAAGAAAGGATCGCCATGAATGCGCATCAGTTCTTCCAGCGAATACATATACTCGGATACGGTGCAGAGCTCGGTGCCACTGACGGGCAATGTGCCGTTGAGATGCTCGTCGCAACTAAAGACGCCGTTGGGCTGGCCGTGGTGTCGCATCAGGTTTTCGATGCCGAGGCGCGAGGCCATGCGGTGCCAGGGTTTGCCCGTCTGCACATAGAACACGCCGCCGGCTTTGACCCCCATCGCATTGTTGGGACCGTGCGTCATCATCCCGTGGTTCCATTCCTCCAGCGGCAGGATGTGTCGCAGGCTGTAATTGGCTTGCAGCTCGGGCCAGTCGAGCGTCCTATCGATCAGCATTTGCGCCAGTTCCAATAGGAACTCGTCTCCGGTGAAGTTGTAGAGCCAATGGGCAGCCAGCACATTGTCCATGGCGCGGGCCCAACTCCACAAGTACAAAGGACGGACGGGCAGGGCGCGCATCTGATAACGGAAGTAGCCGGTCATCAAGCGGAGCACGCGTTCGTCTTCGCTGACTTCGTAGTGCATCATCAGCACCTTGAGCATGATCATCCGCGGCCACCAGTCGGAGTCGCGTGGACCGAAATAACCGCGCTCATCCTGACTGTTCAAGGTCCATTCAATCCAGGGCTTGACCTTTTTGAGAAGACGCTCGTCCTCGAGCAGGTGAGCCAGCGGCAGCAAGCCATCGAGATAATAGGGACCGCGCTCCCAGGCTTCGCCGTCTCCGCCCAGCCAGCCGCTGTCCGGTCCCACATCGGGCCAGAATTCGTCGAGATGACCTGAGAGGCCATTCGCCTGTACTTTCAACTGATTCAGCAACCAGCCGCGGGGTCTGATGGCGCCGAGAGGCAACGCCTGAAATGCGGTGGGATAAAGAGGTTCGCGGTTCTGGGGGAGCTTATCCATATAATGTCTCGGAGGTAGGAGATCGTTAATTCTTAACAGCGCCGCCCATCAGGCCGTCCATGTAGTAGCGCTGCAAGAGCAGAAAAATGCCCAGGCTAGGAATGATTGAAACGATCACGCCGGCTTGCAATGCGCCCCAGTTCACTTCTCCCCAAATGCCATAACGTACCGTCGTGAGAAATACTGGCAAGGTAAACTTGTCCTGATCAGACATGAAGATGAGCGCGGCCAGGAATTCATTCCAGGAATTGATAAAAGCGTAGATCGCCACGGTGACGATGCCGGGCAGCACCAGCCGCAGCATGAGGCGATAGAGAATGCTCAATGAACTGCAGCCATCCAGTAGCGCCGATTCTTCGATCTCCTGCGGCACCGCCAGAAAACTGTTGCGCATCAAAAATATGCCAAAGGGCAGCTGAAACGTTATGTAGACCAGGGCGAGGCCAAACAAGGTGTCGTGCAAATCGACTTGAACGATCATGACGAACAGCGGAATCAAGATCGATTGAAACGGGATCATCAGAGTGGAAAGCACCATGACAAAGAGAACATTCTTGCCGGGAAAGTTGAAGCGCGCGAATCCGTAACCGCCCAGCGTGCTCAGCACGATGCTGCCCGCGACCGTTATCAGCGCGACCACCGTGCTGTTGTAAACATGCTGCGCTATGCCAATTTTCCCGTAGGTCGTGAGTTCCTGATAGTTTTTCAGCGAAATTTCAGTCGGCAAGTAGGTCGGCGGCACTGCCAGCGCTTCCGCCGGTAGTTTTATCGAATTAATGAATGACCAGGCGATGGGAAACAGGAAAAGCAAAGCCAGAACAACCAGAATCAAGTAGCGCAGGGCCAGCAATGCGCGGCGCCTCATACGCCGCATTTCCTGTTGGGAAAACCCAGTCGGGTCCGCTTTCATAGACGTAGTTGCCATCTATTCCTTTTCCCTTAAGACGTATAACTGCAAGCCGGTCAGCGCGACCAGGATGCCAAGCAGCACGATCGACATGGCCGCGCCGTAGCCCATCTTGAAGTATGTGAAAGAGTTATTGAATATCCAAAAAACTATGGAAATGGTGCTGTTTCGCGGTCCGCCCCGCGTCATGATGTAGAACTGGTCAAATGACAGGACAGACCCGATTACGGACAGGATCAAGGCGAGAGCGATGGTGCGGCGCATGAGCGGTAAGGTGATATAAAAGAGCTTCCTGAAGTAACCGGCGCCATCAACCTCGGCCGATTCGTAGAGTTCGTCGGGGATGGCCTGCAAACCGGCCAAGAGCAGGATCATCGTGAAGCCGACCGTCTTCCACACGACCGAGAGAATGATGACGTTCATCGCGGTATTGGGTCTGCCCAGGAATAGCTGCGCCTTCGGAACCAGATTGAAGTCCAGCAAGATCTTGTTGAAGACGCCGATCCGGTCATCGAGCATCCAGACCCAAAGCAGACTCGAGACGCCCAAGCCAATCACAACCGGCAAGAAGAAGAGGGTGCGAAAGATGCCGATATAGCGAATATTGTGGCGGACCAGAGACGCCAGAATAAATCCCAGAAGGAAGATAGGCGGCGTGACCAGCGCCGTGTAACGAAAGGTGAAATCGAGGCTCTTCAGATATTGCCGGTCTTTGGACAATTCCTGGTAATTCTCCAAACCGGTGTAGGCGCGCTCGCCGAAAAGCGGCCAGTCATGAAATGACATGTAGACCGTCATGATAAGCGGAATGATGAAAAAGACTGTCACGAACGCGACAGTAGGAGTAACGAAAAGCAGCCCGGTAAGTTTGCGGCGCTGTTCCCAACTAAGATTGAACAGTGTCAACTGCATACGGGTGGAACTCACGAATCGCTTTCACCTGAATCTGTGGCGATCGCCATTGAGAAAAAGCACCTGCCAGACCATCGTCCGATCCGGCAGGTACGCAGAAGCTGAACGGCTAACCTTCCATAATCTGGGTGAAACGCTCTTGACCTAGTTCAAGCGCGCCGTCGATGTCGCCATCCAGGATCGCGACTTGCAGCATCTCCAGCCAGGGACCGTTGGGGTCGTTGAAAAGGTCGTTGTAGACGACGGTGTAAGGCGTAGAACCCACTGCCAGGGCGCTGGCGGCAGTCATTTGGCGCTCGTCGCCCTCGAAGTACGGGTTATCGACCAGCTCGAGGCGGACTGGAATCTGACCGTTGGCGGCGTAAATCTCGATCTGCGCTTCGTCGCTCATGGTCCATTCGATGAAGCGCCAGGCTTCTTCGACGTGCTGGCTGCCGCTTGCTATCGCGATGACATCGCCGCCGCCGAAGGAGGCCGCGCCGCCCTCTTTACCCGGAATATGGAAGACATCGAAGTTCAAATCGGGATGATCGTTCGTGAAGAGCGGGATCGCAAAGTTGCCCATGCCGGCCATGCCGATATTGCCGCCGGTGAAAGCGCTCACGAAGTTGCTGCCGTTGTCGATGCTGGCGCCTTCTGG
>WTGB01000146.1 GCA_011523735.1 Chloroflexota bacterium | reverse complement strand
GCGGCGGGCTGCCGCTGCGACGACTGCCGCGCCGGGGAGGCGCAGCGGGCACGCGACCGGAGGGCACGCCGTGTCGAACGGGCCTCCGAGTCCCCGGACTCGGTCCCTCACGGCACCGAGTCCGGGTACACGAACCACGGCTGCCGGTGCGCTGAGTGCCGGGTGGCGACGTGGGCGGCGCGGCGTCGGAGGGGGACGCTGTGACCGGATGGAGCGACATCCGCCGGTGGCAGGAGCTCGGGATGTCCACCGACGCGGTCCTCGACCGGCTCGCCGCGGCGGGGGTGTCGGTGCGGGAGCTCGGGCCGCCGCCCGACGTGGACCAGCCCGCCCCGCGGCCGCACCTCCAGGCCGTCCCGCGGCCCCGCCTGCCGGCCGTGTCGGGGGGCCGGAGGGTGTGCCCTGCGTGCGGCGTCGAGCTCGACGAGGGGGCGGTCCCGAACCGCCGGTACTGCGTCCGGACGGCGTGCGTCCGTGCCCGGTCGAATGCGCAGCGGCGTCGCAGCCGGCAGCGGATGCGACCGCTCCGGGTGGTGGAGTGACGGCCCCCTCGACGACATCCGGGCGGCGGCGAGAACCTGGAGATGTGGGGCGCGGGTCCGCGCAATGTCGTATCCGGCGGCTAGGGTGGTTCCGCATCCCCACCTCGACCGGCGTGCGAACGACGGCGAGATGGGGAGCGGCCCAGCGCTCCGGGTTTTGGAATGTGGCCCGGAGCGCTGGGCCGCTCAACGTTTGCGATGCCGGGGCTCAGACCGCCCCGATGGTCCGTGATCCGGTCAGTTCTGACGGCTGCGCACATCGTGCGCGGTCGTGCTACGGTGTCTGACCCATGAGCGAGCCTGTGCGGATCACTGACCCCATCATGCGCACCCGGCGGGTGTCGACCGTCCTCGACCTGGACACTGTCCGCAGGGTGGAGGCGGCGGCGGAGGCCGAGCAGCGCAGCGTGTCCGGCTGGATCCGCTCCGTCGTCGTCGCAGCCCTCGACCGGACGGCGACGTGACGACCGATGTCCCCGCCGACCCGACGGAGGCCGCCTGCAGGGCGGCGCAGTCATCCCGCCACGAGATGCTCGACGCCATCGACCTCGTCGACGACGAGAGCGTCCGATGCGCTCTGCGGAGCGCGCTCAGACATCACGGGCGTCTTCATCTCCGCCTCGGCCGCATGCTGGAGCGGCACCATCCCGACACCCCGGAGGACGTGACATGACAGACAGCCCGGACCAGATGGACGGACAGGACGCGGGCGCGGAGGTCGTGGAGCCTGTCGTGGAGGCGCTGGAGTGGCTCGCCTCCGGCCTCGACCGATCCGATCCCGTCGGTGTGGCGCAGGCAGCGGCGGAGATGTCGAGGGTCGATGAGGCGGTGCGGAGGGTGCGGGAGGCGGCGGCGGCCCGGCTGGCCGAGATCGCAGCGCAGGCGCCCCGGACGGGGGCGGTCCTCGACGACGGCAGCCGGGTGCGGGTGGCCGAGAGCGTGTCGCGGCGGTCGGTGCGGCACGGGTCGCTGCTGAGGACTCTGGACCTGCTGGCCGACACGGCCGAGCATCGGGTGGACGCCGCGACCGGTGAGGACATCGGCGCGGCGGCGGCCCGTCTGCGGCTGCGGGACCGGTGCATGAGCCCGTCGTGGAGGTGGGGGGAGCTGATCGACCTCGGGATCGACCCCGCCGAGCACTGCACCGAGCAGATCCGGCGCACCGTCACCGTCACACCCGACGGCGACGGCACGAAGACCACACTGCCGCTGCCATGACCTCGGCGGAGTATCGACGTGAGAGGGTCGCCACGACCAGTGCTGCTCTGAGGGACGCCATGGCCGCCGCCGTCGACGGCGACGACCGCCTCGACCGCATCGGCGCCCTCCTGGACGACTATGCCGACGCGATGCACCAGCTGGGGCTGTGGACGACGCACCCCCACGACGTGACCGACGCCAGCATCGAGGACGCCGGCGACGAAGACACAGAGCCGGGCATGGGCGGACAGTGGCGCGATGCGTGGGCCATCCGCATGAGGCTGATGGACGAGATCATGGCCGTCGACGGGCTCACCGACGCCTATGTCGGCCGCATCCGGGGCACCGTCCACGAGCTCGCCTGCGCCTACATTCGGGTCGGCCGCGACTCCGAGGCGAGGGAGGTCGAGCGGATGCTGGCCGCCCGACGCGGAGCATGACCGGCATGGACGTGGAGGTGGTGGAGGCCCGTCAGAGGCAGATCCCGCCGGTCACCGCGGCGACGCTGGACCTGTGGCAGGCCCAGGCCGAGATGCTCGCAGCCTCCGACATGGTGCCATCCGGCTACCGGGGCAGGCCGGCGAACATCGTCGCGGCCGCCATGATCGGCTCAGAGCTCGGCTGGTCGCTGACGACCAGCCTGGTGAACATCCACACGTGGGAGACCAGCCGGAATGTGAGCATCTGGAATCCGGCGACGAAACGGAAGGAGTGGACGACCGTCACAGAGCCGGTCACCGCCATCGCGGGGCCGGCGAAGCTGGCGCTGCTGACCCTCGCCGGGCACTCCTACGCGCTCGTCGAGCACACCGCCGAGGTGTGCTCGGTGGTGGGGGAGCGCTGCGACCGTCCCTGCC
>WTGB01000155.1 GCA_011523735.1 Chloroflexota bacterium | reverse complement strand
TGTCGAGATCAACGTTGACCAGCGCGGCGATGCAATAGTCCTCGATGCCTTCCACAACCGTGGATAAGTGGCGCGTGCCATTCCTGCGCGCTTCTTGCATTGCCGGGGCGCGCACCATGCCGCCACACAGCGTTAGCACATACTTGCTGTTCAAAACGGCATTGTTAACGATGGGACCCGGATCGCTGACAGTCCCTTCTTCGTACCAGTCTTTGATGATCAAAGTGGTGTTTGCGCCGGAGCGGAGACCAGCCGAAAGCAGCGCTTCAGCCAGATTCAGATCATTCTTGGGGTCGGCGACAATCAGGAACGGTTCACCTTTCCCCGGATTGACAAGTCTATTGACAGAAATATCGGCAAATTGGTCCCAAAACACATGTGAGCGCATTACATACCTCCTCTATTTGGCAAATGGAGTGCGACCTGCCCGTTTCGCGCAAAATCGACTCGGTCTGATGTCTTGAAAATTACAAAGCTAGGTTCTTCCTCCTTATCATCTCCGCCCGACGTTACTCGGGTCGAGCCAGTCTCTCACAAGCTCGCCGAGCAAATTGAACCCGACCACAAACATAAACAGCGCCAGACCGGGAAAGGTAGACGCCCACCATTGATCGAGCAAGTAATCGCGTCCCTCGGCTACCATACGGCCCCATTCCGGCGTGGGCGGCTCGATGCCCAATCCCAGAAAACTCAGACCGGCGGTGGCGAGCGCGACAAAGCCGACATCTATCGTGATGTTCACAATGATAGGGTCGAATCCGTTTCGGATGATATGCCGCACGATTATCCGAAAATGGCTCGCTCCAAGGGCTCTGGCTGCCAGGACATATTCTTCATTCTTGACGCTCAAGACCTGCGCCCGCACCAGCCGCGCATAAGAAGGCCACCAGGAAAAGCCAACCGCTATCACCGTCTGAAACAAGCCCCTTCCCAAAGCCGCGTTCAAGGCGATGGCGAGCACGAGCGAAGGAAAAGCCATCCAGACATCCGTCAAGCGCATCAGAATGCTGTCAACCCGTCCCCCCATGTATGCCGCCAGCGAACCGACAATAAAACCCAGCCCAGTCGCAATACTCAGTACGACAACTACGACCCATATAGTTGTGCGTGCGGCATAAACCACCCGCGAGAAAATGTCTACCCCCATGTGGTCCGTGCCGAAGAGGTGGTCAGCGGATGGACTCAGGAATTTGTTCCGCAAATTGAGCAAGGTGGCGCTTTGAGAGGTGAATAACTCCGGCCACAGCACCATAAAGATCAACAAGACCAGAATAATCAAACCCAGTATCGATAGCGGGTTATGCCGAACGGCAAAGGCAAATCGACTTCGCTTGAATTTCCGCCAGGCTCCGATGTCCTCGTCCAGGGTTTGAATTGCCCAGCTTTCTGGCGATTCGGTCTGTCTGCTCATTGCGCCGTCAGCTCGTTATCATCCATATTGGATGCGCGGATCCAGAAACGGATACGTCAGATCAATGACGAGATTGACAAACATAAACGTCAGGCTGGCTGTGAGCGTCACTCCCATAATGACGGTAATGTCATTGCGGAAAATGCCGATCCAGGCGTAGGTGCCAAGCCCTCCCCAAGAAAAGATGATCTCTATCAGCAAGGCGCCGTTAAGCATAAAGGCGACATACAAGCCCAATACGGTAACTACCGGCAACAGAGCGTTTCGCAATACGTGAGACCATAAGACCTTTCTTTCAGACAGCCCCTTGGCATGCGCGGTGCGCACATAATCCCGGTGAATCACACTCGCCATCGCCGAGTTCGTCGTTCGCGCCATGGCGCCGATCTGTCCCAGACTAAGCGTGAACGCCGGCAAAATGAGATGTATCAGCGCGTCTTTGAACGTATCCCATTGTCCCGCCAGGATGGAGTCGATCAGATACATATTGGTCACGGTAGGCGGCGCCGGCATCGCCAACGTCAGGCGTCCCGACAGGGGCAAGATATCCAATCTCCCGGCAAATACTAACTGGAAAACCAGCCCAGCCCAAAACACCGGAATCCCCACGCCAATCAGAGAGCCGGTGATGATCGATGACTTGAGCCAACGTGATTTGGTAGATCCGGCAAGGATGCCCAGGGGGACGCCTACCGTGAGAGTAAAGCACAAGGCGGCAATGGTCAGTTCGAGAGTCGCCGGGAAAAAGTCCCGGAGCTCCTTCAAGACAGGTTGGCGCGACACGATTGACAAGCCCAGATCGCCCGACAACAATCGCTCCATGTATTTGATATATTGGATATGCAGCGGCTGATCAAGGCCCAGCAGCTTCCGTGTCTTTTCCACCTGCTCTCTGGTGGCAAATTGTCCCGCCCTCGAGAGAGCCGGATCGCCGGGCAACATGTTGGAAATGAAGAAGGTAACAAAGGTCACCGCGATCAAGACCCACAAAGCCTGATACAGCCGGCGGAGTACATACTCACCCAAGGCGCGTCACCTCACTGCCGGGGCGAGCGGAAGCCAAAAGCCACTCGCCCCGTACCCAACGATATCGAGCCTACATATCGTCAAAGTAGATCTGATACACATTCTGCGTGTAGCTATGTGGCGGCGACCATTGATAGCCCTTGACATTGGCGTGTGATGCCGAAAGCGCCATGCCCACAACAACATTGACATAGGGCGTTTCCGCATCCCATATCGCCTGAGCCTGCTTGTAAATCTCGCAGCGCGCTTCAGGATCGAGTTCCACTTTGCCAGCCGCGAGCAGCGCATCGTTATCCGCATTGCTATACCAGGAGAAGTTGATGCCGCCGGTGCCAGCCTGGTCGGACATGCCCAATCTGCCGAAGAACTGATCCGGATCGGGCAGCGAGGGGAACATCCACACCGTGCCTACGTCTGGCGCCGTCTCTTGCGAGGAGTAGGCTTGAACTTTGGCGGGCCACTCGATAGCCATCGGGCGAATGGTGATGCCCAGTTGCGCCGCCCCGGCTTGCATGATCTGCATAGCCGCGGTTTCTTCCGGGGATGTGCCTTGATAAGCCATCGTCAATTCGAAACCGCCATCAGCGTAACCGGCTTCCGCCATCAAAGCCTGCGCCGCCTCCACATCCATGTGAGACTCCGGCATGGATGGATCAAAGCAGACAATGCCCGGCGGGAGCACGCCTTTCGCGATCGCCGCATAGCCATTGCGCGCCAGCTCCACATGACCTTCGAAGTCGTAGACCAGCGACAGCGCCTTGCGTACGCGCGCATCCGAGAGGATCGGATGCCGGGTATTCATCGCGAAGTAAAGCTGGTTGAGCGTTGGATCCGTGTTGATAGTGTAAGCCGGGTTCTCGCTGAGCGCGTCCAGCGTCTCCGGGCTGCCGACCTGGATCCAGTGGGAATCCCCGTTTTCAAGCGAAAGACGCCGCGTGCTCTCTTCTTTGATTACGACGAAGATGGCGCGGTCAACATGGTTGCCTTCCCAGCCCTTGAAGTAACCATCGAAGCGCTCGATGGTAAATTCCTGTTCCGGCGTAAACGAGGTCAAGACATAAGGTCCGCTGCCGGCATCATTGTTCTGCAGCCAGGTCTGACCCCAATCGTCATCAACCGTATTCGCTTGCACCAACTCAGAATTCAGGATGTACAAGCGCGAGAGCGCCCCCAGGAAGCCGGGGAAGGGCGAATTGAGATTAATCCGCACCGTGTAATCGTCAATGACATCCGCGCCGGTTACCATGACCAAACTGCGCGCGACCCCGATATTCACCGCTACCAAGCGATCGACCGAGTACGCGACATCCTCCGCCAGCACTTCCGTCCCGTCATGGAACATCACCCCCGGTTTCAGCGTGAAGGTGTAACTCAAGCCGTCCTCAGCTTGTTCGTAGCTTTCGGCGAGCTCCAACTCCCATTCAGTCACGCCCGGCAGATACTGGAGCAAAGTGTTGTAAAGATTGATCGACGGCGTATCAACGCGACTGTCAGAAGCGGCTAGCGGGTCAAACGTGGGCGGTGAGCCCGCAAGCGCGATAACCAGCGTGCTCATGTCTTGCGCAACGATAGCAGCCCCACCTCCGACAAGTGAAGCAACGAATAGCAGCGCAATGCTCAGCAGCAAGAGATGCTTTCTACTTTTCAACAACATGGGAATTTCGTCCTTTCCTTATATGTGTTTCTCTCCCAAATGGTTAAAGAAACTAGCGCTCAACTTATGATGTGTTCTGGATCCTTGTACCTCCTCTCAGCCAATAATGAGCAATACAGACGCTTGCCCGCTTCCTGCCGCTAGCCGCACCATGCGGCGATAACTTTGGCGACCACCTCAACCATGTTTATAAAGTCATCGACGCTAACCCACTCGTCAGTGCCGCCACTCTGGGTGTTGCCTCCCGACAGAGGTCCGAAACCAAGCGTTGGAATTCCGCTGAAGAGTATTGGCGTACGAATCTCACTGGCGGCATGTAAAGATTGCACTTTCGGCGCAATCCCGGTTACCTCTTCAATAGCGGCAGCGACTGCCTGATAAATGGGACTCTCTTCAGAGATTTCAACACCGCTAATGCCCTGAAGCCATTCCAGTTGCGGCGGCTGATCTCTAAGCCAGGGATCGCTATCGGAAGCTTGCCGCACAGCGGTTTCAAGTTCGCGCTGCACATCGACCAGATCTTCATTAGGCGGAAACGCCAGTGCTCCGGTCATGATTGCGGTGGGAGAAACTCGACCAGGGCGATTTGCGTCGCCGGCTTCGATATGGGTAATGTGCAAATTGGTGGATCGTCCAATCTCGTCGTAGGCGGGATGGTGAATGCGTTGAGCGCGTTGCTCATCAAGCTCCGTGATGGCCCGATATACTAGCCAGGCTTTATCGATAGGGTTGATGCTGAGGTGGGAAAACGGCGTGTGTGTCGGTTCACCTGTCTCAGGTAACTGGCCGCGAACGGTGATGCGGAAGCGCAGAATACCGGATGCGCGCGACTTTATGTCACCGAGCCCTTCGCCCGATTCCGCCGGATGAAGATACAGAGCCGCATCAGCATGATAACCCTTCTCCAGGACGGCATAGATGCCTTGCGCTCGCCGTTTGCTTACCGTGCTTGCATACGTGACATTTCCGGACAATGACAAACCGGCGGAACGAATTGCATCATGCGCGCATATCATCGCGACAACGCCACTCAAGTCATCGGCGATTGCCCAGCCATACATGCGGCCGTTTTCAATCGTGCCGGCAAATGGATCGTGCTGCCATGTGTCCGTATCCGCCACTGGCTCGCCTTCCGGATGCGCAAACACAAACAGACTGCGCCCGTCGCCGGTCCCCGGTTGTACAGCGACAACGCTCACCCGCTCAGCCTCTTGCGCATCTCCAGGCGCTGCGAAATCAGAAGCCAATCTAAAGCGATTTGCTCTGCTTGAAATGTTCTCTACCTGGCATCCCAAGCGCATGAACTGCCCGCTTATTTCATGTTGGAGAGCTTCTTCCCCCTCAGCCGACTTGGACAAAAGCTCTCTCAGCACATCGACATAGTGTTCGCGCTTCGTCTGAATGAGCGTATGCAAGTTGCTATCGTTGGAATAGGGGCGCGCGGTCATTAAAATCTCCCATTTCCCGAAACTCCTAGAGAAATTCCATCATCTCAATGACGCGCTTTATAACGTTGTTAACAATGTATGAAATCAACTCGCATCAAGGTGATTGGTTTATCTCTAAGAATTTTCTGCTTGCCAACTGTTCCGCAATTTCGCGGAATTTGCGGCGCATCAACTATTGAGCGCAAGCATACCCCGTCCGTACTGGCCTGTCAAATTCTCTGAGTCAGGGGAGTGGTAAATTCCGACTACATGATAACTTCGCTAAGCAAACATGAAAACTCTGTGCCGGCAGCCTAGTGGCTGTCTACGCGACCTTCGCGACCCTTGAGTCGCTCCAAAACGCCACAGAGTCCCCGATATTGCTGGCGATATTCTGCCCGATAAAAAACTGTTCTGTCCCTAGGAGGCTTCTGAGAGGGGACCGGGGCTGGGGTAGTCCGAGAACACTGCGCTACACCGGCGCCTCAAGCTCGTCGGGAATCTCATCCTCTTCGACGCTGTACATCGTCAGCTCGTTGTCTTCGTCGATGTCGATCCGAACGACGCTCGCCAATCGGAATTGCCCGGAAAGGATGCCATCTGAGAGGCGATCTTCCACTTCATTTTGAATCAAGCGCCGCAGGGGCCGCGCGCCGAATTCCGGATTGTAGCCATTTTCCGAAAGCCACTCGATCCCCGCCTCAGTCGCTTCCAGCGTGATGGCGTGCTCGAGCAGACGCTCGCGGACCTTGTCCAATTCCAGATCGACAATCAGCTTGATTTCATCGCGGCTGAGCGAACGGAAGATGATAGTGGCGTCGACGCGATTGAGAAACTCCGGACGGAACAGGCGCTGCAACTGATCGGTGACATTCCGGCTCATGTCTTCGTAGGCTTCTTCATCGAGCTTGCCGCTGTCGAGTTGTGTATTGAAGCCTAAGCCCGAATTTGGTTTTATCAACTCAGCCCCGACATTGCTTGTCATGACGATCATGGCGTTGCGGAAGTCGACTCGGCGGCCGCGGGCATCGGTCAGCGTGCCTTCTTCCATCACTTGCAGCAGCATATTAAAAGCTTCCGGATGCGCCTTCTCCACTTCGTCAAAGACAACGATGGAGTAGGGGCGCCGCCGCACCGCTTCGGTCAACTGGCCCGCGTCTTCGTAGCCGACATAACCGGGCGGGGCGCCCACTAGCCGCGCGACCGAATGCCGCTCCATGAATTCGCTCATGTCGAGCTGGATCAAAGCGTCTTCGCTGCCAAAGAGAAACTCCGCCAGCGCCTTGGTCAGTTCTGTTTTGCCGACCCCGGTCGGTCCCAGGAACATAAAAGACCCGATCGGACGACGCGGGTCTTTCAAGCCAGCGCGGGCGCGGCGCACCGCCTTGCTGATGGAGACGATCGCTTCATGCTGGCCCACGATGCGCTCGTGCAGTTTGTCTTCCATCTCCATCAAGCGCTCGCTCTCTTCGTTGGCGATGCGTGTCACCGGGATGCCGGTCCACATCGCCGCCACTTCCGAGATGTCTTCGCCCACCAGGCGCGGTTGTCCGGTCTCTTCATTCCAATTGACGCTGTAATCGGCCAAAGTGGCATCGAGCGATTCGCGCCGGGATTGCAATGAAGCCACCTCTTCTTGCTCGCCGGCGACCTCAGCCATCTCGATCTCTTCGTGCAAATCTTCCAGTTCGTCCATGACCCGGCGCACAGCGGCCGCTTCCGGGCTCTTGTACATCCGCAGGCGGGCAGCCGCTTCGTCAATCAGGTCGATGGCTTTGTCCGGCAGAAAACGGTCGGGAATATAACGGGCGGAGAGGTTGGCCGCGGTTTCGATGGCGTCATCAGTGATTTCGACATTGTGATGATCTTGATAAGGGAATTTGATGCCTTGCAGGATTTCTATCGTCTCTTCGATCGTGGGCTCCGCGACTTGGATCTGCTGGAAGCGGCGCTCCAGGGCGGCATCGCTCTCGATATGCTTGCGGTATTCATCGAGAGTGGTCGCGCCGATACATTGCAGTTCGCCGCGCGCCAAAGCTGGCTTGAGGATATTCGCCGCATCCACGCTGCTGCCAGCCGAACCGGCGCCAACCAGCATATGCACTTCGTCAATGAAGAGTATCGTATCCGAGGCTTTGAGTTCTTCGATGACGCGCTTTAAGCGCTCCTCAAATTGACCGCGGTACATCGTTCCCGCCACCAGCGAGCCCACATCCAGTTGCAATACGCGTTTGCGCAGCAGCGGCTTGGGCGTATCGCCTTCGACGATGCGTTGCGCCAAGCCTTCCACGATGGCGGTCTTGCCAACGCCCGGTTCGCCAATCAGAGCCGGGTTATTCTTGCGGCGCCGGCTGAGCACTTGAATGACCCGCTCGATTTCCATCTCCCGGCCGACAACGGGATCCAGCTTGCCGGTTTCGGCGAGGCTCGTCAGGTCAGTCGCCAATTGATCGACCAGCGGCGTGCTGTCCTTGCGCGAAGACTTGCCATGCGCGCGCTCATGGGCCTTTGGCGTCGATTGCACCGGGCTCTCTTGCAGGACCTTGCTGGTCTGCCGCCTGACCTCTTCCGGGCTGACTCCCAGGCGCCGCAGCACATCCAGGGCGATGCCCTCCTGCTGCCGCACCAGACCAAGCAGCAGATGCTCGGTACCAATATAATGATGCCCCATGCGCCGCGCTTCATCGACCGCCAGTTCGAGTACCTTCTTCGTGCCCGGCGAAAGATCCAGTTGCGAGTTCCTGCTGCGCTCATCCGCCGTAGAGAGGCGTTTCACCAATTCTTCGACCCGGCGCAAGTCCAAACCCAGATCGCGCAGCACTCTTCCCGCGACGCCGCCTTCCTCGCGCATCAAGCCCAGCAGCAGGTGTTCCGTCCCAATCTGATGATGGCGCAGACGCTCAGCCTCTTCTTGCGCCAAGCTCAACACTCGCCGCGCCCGTTGCGTGAAGCGTTCCATTTTATTCGGCACGGTCAATCCCTCCCAAAGCAGAAGCCCGTCAATTGGGCGAGAACAGAAGTGTTCGTCTTGCTTTCATTATACCGGTCGCTCAACCAAGTCGCCCACAGTCGCAGTGTGAAACTTAAACAACAGCGATGATTGCAAATACGATTTATCTGATACTAGCTTATGATGACGAAACTTTCAACGGAAATCCGCGAGGGGAGCGGTGAAAATTGAGGACATGGCAACAAATAATCCTGACTCAGGAAATAATAAATGTAAGGCTTGTCCACTACTGATCCTTATCAGCGAGTCTTTGCGTGATTGTCTCAAAAAAGCACAACATTCTGGCGAAATTCACCGTAGAATCGCATCTCCACAATTGGCGACGCTCCCCCTGTCCCCTTGTGCTTAGGACAGGACACCTTCCAAATCTTGTGATCTGAATGCTGACTTTCAGTTTCTATGGCAGGAAATCGCCAGGTTTTTCTGTCGCAACTCAGGCGAAATCTGTAGGGGCGACTCTGTGAGTCGCCCGCAAATTATGAATTTCGCCTTCGGCACAACATATCCAGCAAACATGTCCTCTCATCAGCCCCTTGTGGGAGAGAGGGCGAAAGGCGCCCGGGCTGAAGGGCGCATTGTCCGAAAGCCACACTATCGGACAAGCCCTACAAATTTCGACAGGATCGCAGTTGGCATGCAGTAGCGTATAAAAAAGAGGACATCACAATGATGCCCTCTTGTCCATTCTCTGATTGCCGCTTCGTCTATTCTTCGGCCACCGCGCCCGCTTCCGCGCTTGAAGTCTCCGTCTCTGTCCCGAGTTGCGAAAGCGCCACTGATTCTTGCAGCGCCATCTCCCAGTCCAAATCCAGAAACTCAGTCGAATTAACCGACTTCAAGCTCAAGCCGAGCCGCCGTTCCTTGATATCAATTTTGACGATGCGCAAGACATGTTCCTCGCCGCGATTGACCACTTCCCGCGGATGGCTGACGCGCTCACTGGCTAATTCCGAAATATGAATCAATCCCTCGACGGCGTCGTGATCAATGAGGCGGGCGAAGGCGCCGAATTTGGTCAACTTGGTTACGCGCCCGCGCACCAACTGGCCCCGGCGCAGGGAGGTCGCGATTTCATCCCAAGGGTCGCTTATGACACGCCGCCGGCTCAGCCCAATGCGTTTCGCATCGGCATTGACGCTAATCACCTCGACCTCAACTTCGTCGCCGATATTCACCGCTTGACGCGGATGCGTAATATGCCCCCAAGCCAACTCGGAAAGGTGTATCAGACCCTCGCCCCCGCCAATATCGACGAAAGCGCCAAAATTCTCCAGGCTGACTACCTTGCCCTTGCGAATATCCCCAACTTTCAATTCGGCGATTAAAGCTTCCTTGCGTTGCTGCCGGACATCGCGAATGGCGGCCCGCTCTGACAGAATCAAGCGATTGCGGTGGCGGTCCACCTCCATCACTTTGACGCCGATCGGCTGATTCACCATCGGACCATAGCGTTCTTCCGGCGTTGAGCCAGACATGCTCCTGACGCGATCTTCCGACAGTTGGCTCTGGGGCACAAAACCGCGCAAGCGCCCGAATCGCACGATAAGACCGCCTTTGTTATAGCCGCCTATCGAAGCTTCATAAACTTGCTTGGATTTGGCGAATTTCTCCGCATTGCGCCAATCCAATTCTTCCAGCGCATGATTGATCGACAAGACTGTCTCGCCGCGGTGATTGCGCGGGTTCACCACATAGACATCCACTTCCGCACCGACAACCAGGGACTCGAGCATCTTCCGCGTCATCAACTCCAGTTCTCTGCCGGGCACCACCCCTTGTTCGCCATCGCCAAGATCGACATGGACAGCAGTCGGCGTCGTGCTGCCTATGACGCCCTGATACACCTGTCCGCGCTTGAATTTCGGTTCTTCTTTTGTCGGTGGCGGCGGGGATGCGTCAGCCTTGGGCGGCTCAGCGTCTTCCTCCGAATCCGCCTCAGCCAGCGTCGCTTCCTCAGCGATCGTTTCCGCTGCGCCTCCCGCGGCTTCTTGCTCAACCTTAGTTCCGCTGTCGGTCGCAGCGCCAGCATCCGCCTTTGCTTCTGCCTGCGCAGGTTCCTCCGGCACGGGGCTTTCCACATCGGCGACATCGCCGTTCACCGCTTCGATTTCGGTGACGCTGTCAGCCGCGGCCGGATGTTCATCCGACTTCAAGTCGGCGCTGGCCTCAAGCTTAGACGAATCTGAAGACGACAACTCGGCATACGAAGCATCCTGCTGCGGCTCTTCGCGCTTGCCTAGTTCTTCTGCACTCATGGCGGTACCCATCTCTTGCCCAAAGTCTACGGGGACATTATAGCCATTGCCCGCGCATAGTCAAAGGACAAAATACGCCGCGCGATATTCCAGGATTCTTGAAACCCGGTGATTTGCGCAGTTGCCGCCAATCGAACATTAGCGATCAACTGTTCGCAGTCCAACCAAGAAAGTAATGCGAATGACTGCTGTCTAAATGGAATTTCCAAAATAATCCGAAGTTTGTAGGGGCGAGCCGGTAGCTCGCCCAGTCTTTCTGTAGATTTCCGATCAGCTTTCTCATGACCAACTTGGTACTACTGCGAATCGAAACAGCGAATACGATTATGGACCCCGCGGCGGGGCGGGGAAGGCATCAAACTCGTCATCATCATCGGTCTGCGAGAGAAAATCGGCGAAGTCCTCATCTTCATACTTGGCATCATAGTGGTCGTGGACGGGGTAACTGCCCTCGTAGTAGTTGCCGTATTCAGTTTCTGTTGTTACGCCGCCTTCATCATAAACACTCTGCTGATCGGCATGCCGCGAGAACTCGAGTTCATCGCCCTGCTCATCGATAACCACGAGGTCGCCGGCGTTGAAATCTCCCTTCAGCAAGTGGATGCTCAGTGGCGTTTCGATGTGACGCTGCACCGCGCGGCGCAAGGGACGGGCGCCAAACTGCGGGTCGTAGCCTTTTTTCGCCAGCCAGTGGCGCGCTGGTTCCGTCAGGTGGATGCTCAAACCGGATTCGTCCATCCGCTCCCCCAATTCCCGCATTTGCAGGTCGACCATCTGCTCGACCACTTCAAGCGTCAGCGGCTCAAAGATGATTATTTCATCAATGCGATTCAGGAACTCCGGCCGGAAGGTATCGCGCATGGCTTTCTCTATTTTGCGGTGATCAGCCACGGCTTTCTCATCGTGCTGCAAAAACCCCAACGCGCCGCCATGCCGGGCAAATTCGGTGCCCAGGTTGCTGGTCATGATCAGCACGGTATTGCGAAAGTCGACTATGTGACCTTGCCCATCAGTCATCCGGCCATCTTCGAGCACTTGCAGCAGCGCGCTCCATACATCGGGATGCGCCTTTTCAATCTCATCAAACAGGATCACGCGATAAGGCCGGCGGCGGATCGCTTCGGTCAATTGTCCGCCAGCTTCATAACCGACATAGCCGGGCGGCGCGCCGAAGAGACGGCTGACCGTATGTTTCTCGCGGTATTCGCTCATGTCGACGCGCACCAGATTGTCTTCGTCGTCAAACATGAATTCCGCCAGCGCTTTCGCCAATTCCGTCTTGCCCACGCCGCTGGAGCCGAGGAAGATGAAAGAGCCGATTGGCCGCTTCGGATCTTTTAAGCCGCTGCGCGCCCGCCGGATCGCGTCCGAAAGCGCGATCACCGCCTTCTCCTGTCCGATCACGCGCTCCGTCAGCGCCTCTTCCATCCGCAGGAGCTTCTCGGATTCAGTCTCGAGCATGCTCTGTACCGGTATCCCGGTCCATTGTTCGACCACCTGTGCCACATTGTCAGCCGTCACGAGTTCGTCGAGAGTGTTCTCCCGCCGCCACTTGTGATGCGCTTCTCCGTATTCTTCTTCAAGTTGAATGCGCTGCATCTTGCAGTCGGCGGCCCGTTCGTAATCGCGAGAAAGCCCGGCCGCCTGTTCCTCAAGCGCGAGCTGGTCAATGGTCTCGCGCAGTCTCTTCAATTCAGGCGGCATGGAGAAAAGCGCGACGCGCAGTTTCGCCGCCGCTTCATCCAACAGGTCGATGGCTTTGTCGGGCAATTTGCGCTCGGTCAGATAACGGGCGGAAAGGCGCGCCGCCGCCTCAATCGCGTCATCGGCAATATTGACGTTATGATGCGCCTCGTAGCGATCGCGGATGCCGTAGAGCATTTCGATGGTGTCGTCGATGTTCGGTTCTTCGACGAATATCGGGGCGAAGCGCCGGTCAAGCGCGCTGTCCTTTTCGATGTGCTGGCGATATTCGTCCATCGTGGTGGCGCCGACAGTTTGCAATTCTCCGCGAGCCAGCGCCGGTTTCATCATGTTGCCGGCATCCATCGCGCCGGCCGCCGCCCCCGCGCCAACAACTTGATGCAGCTCGTCGATGAACAAGATGATCTCACCCTCCGAGCGCTGAATCTCTTCGATGGTGCCTTTCAAACGCTCCTCGAATTCCCCGCGGAAACGGCTGCCCGCCAGCATGCCGCTCAAGTCTAGGCGCAATACGCGCTTGCCCAACAGAAGGTCCGGCACATCGTTGGTGGCGATCTTTTGCGCCAAGCCCTCGACGATGGCGGTTTTGCCCACGCCCGCTTCCCCAATCAGCACAGGATTGTTCTTCGTCCGGCGGCTGAGGACTTGAATGACGCGCAAGATTTCTCCATCACGCCCGATGACCGGATCGAGTTTGCCCTCTTGCGCCATGCGCGTCAGGTCACGGCTGTACTTTTCCAGCGTGCGGTAGCGGCTCTCGGCTTGGGGGTCGGTGACGCGCTGCCCGCCGCGGATATCTTTGACCGCATCAGCCACCCGGTCGCGGCTGATATTGTACTCCGCCATGGTGTTGGCGACGGCGGTATTGCGCTCGTTCAGCAGCGCCAGGAAGATATGCTCGGTGCTGATATATTCATCGCGCAGCCGGTTCGCCTCTTCGTTGGCGCGGTCAATAATGCTCTTCAGCCGCGGCGTGATAAAGACCTGATTTGTGCCCTGCCCGTAAATAGTCGCCGTGCGCGGACTTTCCCGCAGGATATCATCGACGCGGGACCGCAAGGCGCCGACATCCACCGCCAGCCGTTCGAGTATCTGCGGGACGACGCCATCCGTCTGTTCCAGCAGCGCCAGCAGGATGTGCTCGGTATCCACCTGGGAATGGCCATAACGATGCAGTATCTCGTATGCGCGGGCGGCGGCATCCTGCGCCCGCTCGGTGAATCGGTCAAATCGGATCATGTGCCTTCCTTCAATGCCCTGGCGGTGTCTCGCATTCGCCTTTGAGTCAACCACTATTGTATAGCGGCGCGTGATTTTCGCCTGGCAGTAGTTTAAAGATAACGGGCGACAATAAGAATTGCATCGGAAGATTGCGCCTATTGCTCCAGCAGCCCCGCGTAGACTTCCTCCAGGCGAACGGCGATCTTGCCCCACGAGTAGCTCGCTTCTGCTAGTTTTCGCGCCCTCGCTCCCATTTGGCGGCCTAAGCCCCCGTCGGTCAATAGCTGCCGCAGCTTGCCCGCCAATGCCTCAACGGAAACCTCCACCACAAAACCTGCCCCCGCCGCAGCAACCTCATCCATATTGCAGCCCGGCGAAATCACTACCGGCATACCCGCCGCTAGCGCCTCCAACACGGCAATCGACTGCCCCTCGCCGGTAGCGGGCAAAGCGAAAACAGCCCCCGCCGCTAACGCTTCCAAGCGCGCCTCGCCAGCCAGATAACCCGTGAAAATGATGCGAGGATCATCGCCTGCAAGGGTCCGCAATTGCGGCAGCATTCCCTCGTCGGGACCGACGATCAACAAGCGCGCATCGGCCACATCAGCGGCAAGAAACGCTTTAATTAGGACATCGGCGCCTTTGCGCGCTTGCAGCCGCCCCATGAACAGCACGGTCGGCGAATCGCCCATGCGGTAGCGCTCGCGAAACCTAGCCGCAGCGGGCAAAGGAGAGAACTCGCTGAGTGCAACACCGTTCGGAATCACGCTGAATCCTGTCGGACGTCTGCGCGCGCCAAAGCTGCTCCAGAGCGACTTGGCTTCGGCGAGCTCTGTTTCGGTCAGCGCGATGACATGATCTATCTGCAAGGCGACGCTAGGACTTAGCAAGCGATCCCAAGCCGACTTAAACCGACCGCGGCCGGTAGTCAGATTGAGCGTGCCATGTGGAGACAGGACGATCGGCTTGCCAAGCCGCCGGGCAACCGGCGCAACCAACAGATTCTCCAGCGTCCGAAATTCGTGCGCATGTACAACATCCACGGACGGCATTATCGACTCGGCGGTCCTGCGCAAGCCGCGTGGCGTGGACAGATTCCAGCGGCCCCGCAGCCAAGGAAGAATGTTCGGTCGCCTCGAGACACGTACGCCGTCGAGGATCTCATCCTGCGCGCCGCCGTAACGCCGCGTCTGGTCCAGCGCGTCAGTTGTCAACACCGTCACTTGATGCCCGCGCGTGACGAGAGCGGTCGCCATCCCCTCGACCGATCTGACCACGCCGCCAAATGCGTAGGCCGGTCGATAATAAGGGCTGACCTGCAGGATGTGCATGTCTTACCAGCTCAATTCAACATCGCGCTTCCAGAATCGCAGCAGCAACGCCGCCCCCGGCAGTGTCGACGCGAGCCGGTAGATCAAGTCCCAGTCTTCCGAACTCAATACGCGAACTAACACGACGCCGCCGATATAGACCCCGAGCCCGCCAAACAACGGCAGAGCGATAAACTGATCGCGCAGAGCCAGCATCACCAAAGCGGTCGGAACGGCGATACACAGCACTCGTATGGCGCTGCTGGCGATATGTCCCGGCTGCCAGCCCAGCGCGCGGAAGCTGAGCAGGAGCAGGGCGACAACGAGGATTTCCCCAACGATAGACGCGGCAACAGCGCCACGGGGGTCGCCCCAATTGAATAACAGGAGGGCTGTCAACGCGATATTGAGCGCCAGGCTGACCGCGCGAATCAGAAGCAGACGGCGCTGACGATTCTGTATCAACATACCCTTCGTAAAGACATTGCCGAATATCGTGATCGCGGTAAACCAGATTAGCAGGCGCAAAATGCCGGCGGACGGTTCATAGGCTTCGCCCAGCAGAGGCACAATGATCTTGTCCGCCAAAATACTGATGCCCAGCGCCATCGGCAGGCCAACCAGAACCATATAGAGCGCCAGCTTCTCAATGATGAAGCCGAAGAGGGGATTGCGCCCCTCGTCGTAGTAGCGGGCCAGCAGGGGATAAGCCGCTACCAACACCGATGTGCTGAAAAGCTCAATCAGTCCGAAATTGATGACGAAGGCCGCGGTCAAATAGCCGGTGATGGTTTCGCTCAGTATCCCGGTCGTCAGTAGCTTGTCTGAATGGTTGTACGCGAGCGTCAGGAAGGCCGATAAAGCCAGCGGCGCGCTGTTGATGATCAGCGGCTTGGCGACCAGCTGGTCAAAGGGAAACTGCGGTCTGATGCCCGCGCGCAGATTCAGCCCGACAAGCGCAATCGAGCGCAGAATACCCGACACAATAGCCGCCCCGTATACGCCCAGCAGACCCCAGCCCGCTGCCAAAGCAAACAGCGCCAGCGCGATGCGCAACGCGATATGTGCGATTTCGACCAGCGAAGTCGCCGCCATGCGCTCTTGCGCCAGCAGCAAGTCATAACCCATATTGCCAAAAAGGTCGATGAACAGGTTGATGCCGGCCAAAGCCGCGAATGCGCGCACTGTCTCGCTGTAACCGCTCGCGAAGCCGTTCATGCCAATGTACGCGAACAGCGCCAGCGCCGTCTGCGTGAAAAGCATGGCGGTCCAGTATTTGCCAGCTTTCTCCGGCTCGCGCGCCACATCGCGGATGACGATCAGACCCATGCCAAAACTCGCGACCGAGGCCGCCGTCACCATCATCCCGCCGACCGTGCCGTAAATGCCATATTCTGTAGGACCAAGCAAGACAGACAAGATGATCTGCCAAACATAAAGCGCGCCCTTGCTGACGATGCTGGCCAGCATCAACACGCTGACGTTGCGCACGGCCCGTCTGGCATCCTGGCCAGAGATTGTTTTAGCTTCGGACAAAGCAGTCAGCCTCGTCGAGTCACATCCAAGCAGAATCTAGCCCAAAGGCTACAATTAACAAAGGGGTAATGAATCGCGGAGGCATTGGCATCATGCCGGTTTGATTTGGTCGTACATGAGAACGGCAGAACAGCAATCACAAGCATCATATTTGGCGAAAGTTGTAGGGGCGACTCTGTGAGTCGCCCGAAAACGCCACAGAATTCCCGATCCCTCCTGAGACAATTCTAGAGTTGGCGCGTCTCATTCGCTATGATAGACCCCTGATAATACGGGAAGCTCGCCTATGATCGAGTCGATGGAAGACGCGATTCGCGCCATATTCGCCACTCGCCGCCACCTGGATGCCGCCCCGCGCGGACTCGACGAATATACACGCGACATCGCCCCAACCCGCCGTCTGCTGGCGCGCGAGAACCTGCTCGCTGTCGAGCGCGACTATGCCGTCGTGACGGGCAGCCGCGGTAAGGGTTCAGTCACTGCCATCATGGCAAAACTCCTGGAAGCGCTGGGGCGCCGCGTTGGCACAGTCACCAGCCCGCACCTCGTTCATTGGAATGAACGGATCCGCGTGGACGGACGCATGATCCCGACGCCGGACTTTCTGCGGATTCTGAATGACTTGCAGCCAGCGCTTGCAGCCGTCACAGACGACCTGAACGAGACGCAATATCTGAGTCCCCAAGGCATATTCCTGGCAG
Organism: Chloroflexota bacterium; assembly: GCA_011523735.1. GTDB lineage: Bacteria > Chloroflexota > Anaerolineae > Aggregatilineales > Phototrophicaceae > UBA6055. The sequence goes on along the minus strand of WTGB01000155.1, from coordinate 68,529 downwards.
TCGCTCTCCGTTATTTTGCCGAGACCGGCGTCGATGCGGCGGTCCTCGAAGTCGGGCGCGGGGGGCGATTCGACGATATCGCCGTCGTGCCGAATGCCCTTTCCGTCTTCACGCCAATCATGCTGGAACATACGTCATTGCTCGGCGACAGCCTCGAGCGCATCGCCTGGCACAAGTCGGGCATCATCAAATCTGGTGGCGTCGCCATCACGCTGCCGCAAGCGCCCCCCATTATCGACATCCTGCGCCGGGAATCTGCCCGCAAAGCGGCGAGGCTGGTCCGCTTGAATGAGGACAAATTGGCGCGCTGGCTCGCCGATCGCGAAGATGGTCAACTAATTCGTCTGCATCCCTACGGCGAACTCGCCTTGCCCTTGCTGGGCCGCTATCAGATCGAAAATGCCTCGCTCGCGATCCGTGCTGTGGAGTTGATGGGGCGGCGGAAAACTGGGATCGACCCGGCTTGGATGGGGGCCATTCGCCTCGGCTTGAGCCAGGTCAAGTGGCTGGGGCGTGCGCAGAAGCTGGAGGATATGCCGGCTGTCTATGTCGACGGCGCGATCACAGTCAGCTCGGCGGCATCTTTTGTCACGAGTCTGGAGCATCGTCTGCGGCAACCGGTTGTATCAATCGTCGGCATCCCCCGCGACCGTGACTACGCCGGCGTGTATAAAGTGATGGCAGCCGTCAGTCAGGCGCTGATCATCACCGAGACCGATATCAATCCCAATACGCGCTTTCCCACTCGGGAAGAGGCGCTGACCGCCGCGCAGGACCTGCATAACAGCGCCCATTATCGCAAGGACCTGCCGGCCGCGCTTGAATTGGCGCGAGAGCTTGCGGATACTTCTGGAACAATACTGCTGGCTGTTTCCCTAATGCTCGTTGGCGAAACTATGCTCATCTGGGATGTCGATACGACTACGATTTGACCGACTGCCATGACTCAACACGGCGACCGATACGAAAGCACGCGCAAATCCTGGGAAGATATCTGGGACAAAGCCTCGCTGGAAGTCGAGTTGGAGGCCGCTGCTTATGCCCGGGCGCAGGCGACTATCCGCGCCTATTTGCCCTATCTCTCCAAACATGATGCGCATCTGGAGGCGGGCAGCGGCTTAAGCGCCATCGTCATTACGCTCCGTGAGCTGGGCTATAATGTGCACGGTCTGGATTACGCCGTTAACGCCTTGCGCGCCTCACGTCGCTATGACGCTTCGCTGCCTTTGACTGCCGGCGATGTGCATCGGCTGCCCTATCGCGACAATTGCTTCGGCGGTTATCTTTCCTTCGGTGTGCTGGAACATTTCGAACACGGCATGCTGCCTGCGCTAAAAGAGGCTTATCGCGTACTAAAGCCGGGCGGCGTCATCGTTCTGACGATTCCCTATCCCAACGTCATCTACCGGCTGGTGCAATCCCGGCGGAAACGCGCCGGCGCTGGTACGCTTGCGGACGACGGTTTCTATGAAAGTACATACACTCGGCGGCAGCTTGTAGCAGTGGTGGCTGAAGCCGGCTTCAAAGTAGAACACTGCAAAGCTACCAGCCACTCCTTCGCGCTTTGGGGGCTGGGCAAGCTCTTCCGCGCGCCCGGCTACTACAAGACCAATCATCTCGCGGAAGGCTTTGGCGCCTTGCTCAATCGCTTTCTGCCCTGGGCTTTTAACTATTCCACCTTGATCATCGCGCGAAAATGACGGTCGCTGATTGACAAAGACGACGCAATTCTGTAGCCTTCAGACTAAGTTTTCCGCCACTTCCACTCTGCCGGGAGAGCAAAGTAATGAATCATCCGAAACAGACGCAAGAAAGCATGGCCGCCCGTGTCATGCGCTTTGAGGAACTCAAGCATAAGGGCATCCCCATCATGTTCATCGACAGCATGCTGCCCGGCCACATGCGCATGAATTACGCCGTGATCGGCGATACCGCCGCCGAAAACCCCGATTACAGCATTCAACGCGCCATCACTGAGCCGCATCGCTACCAGATTGGCATGGCTTGGGCGCCGCCCGGCTGCGGCCCCGCCTGGCATACTCACGACTACGTCGAGTCCTTCTTCATACTTTCTGGACCCTGGACCTTTTACTGGGGCAACGAAGACGATCCGGACAAGGTCGAGGGCGAATTCCTGCTAAACGAATGGGACATGATCTCGCTGCCCCCGGGCATGTATCGCAGCTTCGAATACACCGGCGACTCGATCGGCTGGTTCTTCGCTGTGCTGGAATCCCACAAAGTCTACGAAGGCAAAGACCCCTACTGGTCGCCGCAGATCGAAGCGCAGGCGCGGGAAAACGGCTACGAAGCCGACGCCCGCGGCAAAATGGTCCACCCCTCCGATTATGAGGCGCAGAAAACGCGGCAAAACGAATTTCTCTTGCAGACTTTCCGCGATCTGACAGGCGTCGAATTGAAAGATTTCCGTCCCCCCAGATAACAAGGTAACTAGAGGCAGGTGAATATGAAGACGAGTTCAGAACGAATCCTGACCACTCACGTCGGCAGCATGCCGCGCCCGCAATATGTCGTCGACCAGCTCTTCGTCCAGGATCGCGGCGAGCGATACGACCAGGCTGAATTCGACCAGGTGATGCAGCGAGCGGTGCGCGAGGTGGCCGCGAAACAAGTCGAAGCTGGCGTCGATGTGATCAGCGATGGCGAGATGAGCAAGATCAGCTACGCCACCTACATCCGCCACCGTTTCACCGGCTTCGAAATCGACGAAGTGCCCCGCGCCACGCCAAAAGACCTGGACGACTTCCCCGCCTACAAACAGCGCCTAGCGGAGGCCGGCGGCACGCCAAAATATCATCGCCCCGTCGTGCGCGAAGCGATCAAGATCAAAGACCTGAGCCCCCTGGAGAAGGACATCGCCAATCTGCTGGAGGCGAAAGAGGCGACCGGCGCGACCGAAGCCTTCATGAACTCCGCCTCCCCCGGCGTCATCGCCGTCTTCCAGCCCAACGAATATTATCCCGACGACGAGGCATTCCTGGCCGCGCTGGCAGACGTGATGAAAGTCGAATATGAGAAAATCACCGAAGCCGGACTCATCCTGCAGGTGGACTGCCCCGATTTGGCGATGGGCCGGCATATCCGCTTCCGCGACGCCGATACCGCGACATTCAAGAAAGCGGCGCAAGCACAGGTCGAGGCGCTGAACTACGCGCTGGAAAACGTCCCGGCTGATCGCGCGCGCATGCACCTCTGCTGGGGCAACTACGAAGGACCGCATCACCACGATATCGACCTGCGAGAAATCATCGATATCGTGCTTTCCGCCAAACCGCAAGCCATTCAGTTCGAAGGCGCCAACCCCCGCCACCAGCACGAATGGGCAATCTGGGCGGAAGCGGATATCCCCGATGACAAAATCCTGATCCCCGGCGCGCTCGATACCACCACGAACTTCGTCGAACACCCGGAACTGGTGGCGCAGCGTATCGAACGCTACAGCAACATCGTCGGCAAAGAACGCGTCATCGCCGGCACCGACTGCGGCTTCGGCACCTTTGCCGGGTTTGGCGCCGTCCACCCGGATATCGCCTACGCCAAGTTGCGCTCCCTGGCACAAGGCGCCCGCATCGCCAGCGAGCGGCTTTGGGCATAACGAGAATCGTTCGTCTCAACGGCATTTTTGTAGAGGCGACTCTTGAGTCGCCCGCCTGTGCCATCTACTGTGACTTTGGTTTTCACGCGACTAAACTGATACTGCTGACACGAGGGAATCTATGACTATTCGGTACATCAAACGTGGCAAAACGGTCGAGCAGAAAGCTGACGCCGACGCCAAAGTGCAAGAAGTCGTGCGCGGCATCCTGGCCGACATCAACGAGCGAAAAGACGACGCCGTCCGCGAGCTCTCGCGGAAATTCGACAATTGGAATCCCCCCGACTTCAAGCTGTCAGACAGCGAAATCCAGCAGATCATCGGCGGCCTGCCCGATCAAGTCGTCGACGATATCAAATTCGCCCAAGCCCAAGTCCGTAACTTCGCCGAGGCACAGCGCTCCGCATTGACTGACATCGAAGTCGAGACCCTGCCCGGCGTCGTGCTCGGTCACAAGAACATCCCCGTCAACCGCGTCGGCTGCTACGTGCCCGGCGGGCGCTACCCGATGGTGGCTTCGGCGCACATGAGCGTGGTCACGGCGAAGACAGCAGGCGTCAAAAACATCATCGCTTGCACCCCGCCGATCAAGGGCGAGCTCCCGGCGGCCACCATCGCGGCGATGCACTTCGGCGGCGCCGATGAGATTTACATCCTCGGCGGCGTCCAGGCGCTGGCGGCCATGGCTTATGGCGCCCTCGGCATTGAACCCGTAGACATGATCGTCGGTCCCGGCAACGCCTATGTCGCCGAAGCCAAGCGGCAGCTCTTCGGCTTGGTTGGCATCGACCTCCTCGCGGGACCGACCGAAGTCCTGGTCGTCGCCGACAATACCGCTGACGCCGAACTCTGCGCGGTCGACCTGCTGGGCCAAGCCGAGCACGGTCCCACTTCACCCGCCGTCCTGCTGACAACAAGCCGCGAGCTCGCCGAAAGCATCGAAGCGGAGATTGGCTCGCAACTGGAGACCCTGCCCACAGCCGACCTGGCCGGCGTCGCCTGGCGCGACTACGGCGAAGTCATCTTGGTCGATACTGACGAAGAAATGGTGCAGGTTGCCGATGAGATCGCCAGCGAGCACGTCGAGATCCTCACCCGCGATCCAGACTACTTCCTGGAGAACATGAGCAATTACGGCGCCCTCTTCCTCGGCGCGGAGACCAACGTCGCCTATGGCGACAAGGTCATCGGCACCAATCACACCCTGCCGACCAAGAAAGCCGGACGCTACACCGGCGGTCTATGGGTGGGCAAGTTCATCAAGACCGTGACATACCAGCGCGTGACGGAAGAAGCCAGCCTGCTCATCGGCGAATATGGCAGCCGCCTCTGCGACCTCGAAGGCTTCATGGGCCACAAGGAGCAATGTGATTTAAGAGTGCGGCGATACAACAAATAAGGAATCCTTCCAAATTCTGCCAAATCAACCTTGGCAGACGGCGCTTAAATCATGATAGCAAGGTGTCATGCCATAATTTAGTTGGCAATCGGATGGCACTAGACGCATCTTGCAAACTCTTCAAAATTGGTATTGCATTGTCCGAGCAATTTGACATGCTTCTCACTGGTCCTTCCTTTTTATCCAACTAGACTTCGGAGGTGGACGATGACACTGAAGAGTAGTGGCTTATTGGAACGGTGGGTTGTTGAGGCCCTGGAGGCACACAACGGAAGCGCTTACATCGTGGATATATGTAAGCACGTATGGCAATTCCACGAGTCGGACCTTCGAAAGTCCGGAGATGAATTCTATACGTGGCAGTATGACATTCGATGGGCTGGGCAAAGGCTAAGAGACGATGGCGTACTTAAACGCAAGAGGCCCGGTGCCAGAGGACCGTGGCATCTTGCCAAACGATAAAAGCAAGCAAGAGATCATCATATTCTCAAACTTTAGGTGCAACATAACATGCTTGGCAACAAGACGGTGCTTGGATTGAGCGCAACCCGCTGTTCAAACCTATTGACCTAATCGCGAAACTATAGGCAATTTCAAAGCCTGAAAGAGCGACTGGCCGGCGCCGTCAAACTACTGAATGGCTCTCCGCTCCTCAACCACCACCGTCCCCGCCATCTTGTCATGCCAAGCCTGCCGCTCCCGGTCCAGCGCCGCCCATATATAACCCAGCAGAAATATCTGGCTGACGGTGTAGCCGAAGACATTGCGCAGGAAGGCATCCAGGGCGGTAATCCGCCCGCCATTCTTCTTGACCACCCGCATCCCGAATACCATCTTGCCCAGCGTCTGCCCATTGAAAGCTCTCATCAAGACGACATTGTAAACCGCGCTGACCACGAGATTCACCGGGATCGCGTCCGACTGGAATTGTGAGATCGCCGCGGCGACGATTGCTTCGTCCAAAGTGGCCATCGCCTCATACAATTGCGCGAAATGACCCAGGACCACCATGACGGCGAAAGAAAACAGGGCGACGATGAAACCGTCAATGCAGATGGCGATGAAACGCTTGCCCAGCGACGCCAGCTTGAACTGGGACGCGGCAGGCTGAACCATCGGGCTTGCTGACGCTTCTTTGGGTTTCGGCGCCGGCTTTGGCTCTTGCTCCGGGAGGACATCATCCGGGCGCCGAATGCCAGCCAGTTCCATCCGCGCGCCTTCGTGAGCCGGATCGAGCTCCAGCGCCTTTTCCAGGTAGGCGAGTCGCTGCCCCTGTTGAAGCGCCGCCTGCGCCGCCAGGTAGTAGGCTTCCGCGCTCGGGGATTCTTCAAGCTCTTCCTCAACGAGAGCGAGCGCCTCTTCCATCCGAAAACTGTCGATCGCCGCTCGTATCTCCGCCAGTCTGTCCGCCATACAATTTCCCGCTCGCCTCTTGCGCTATGAAGGCTATCTTACCTGATATTGCCGCTCTTGTGTTATGATACGCCTCGCTCTTGGACTTGGCTCGGATGGCATGGACGAACGCGGCAAGGCGCAAGCGATGACTGACCTCAAACAACAAATCGGCGCGAGCAAAGCCGGTCGCCGTTTCATCGCCCAGATGCGCTACTACAATGCCGGCGATTTTCGCAAACTGCGCGGCTTCATGCGGGGCGGCTACTATGACTTGGTGCTGATGGAAAACCCGGTCGAAAGGCGTCTGCTGGATCTTAAAACGACGCGCCGCCTTCATGGCCGGCTGAAAGTGGCTGAGGTCGAAGCCGCCGATGACTACGCCATTCGGCTCATACTGACTGGCGAGAAAGGTGGGAGACGTTTGCGCCTGCGCATGAATGTTAACGAGAGCTATCCGCATCAGATTACGCATTATTCGCTGCAGCCGTTGGACAACGAAGCCTGAGGTGCTATCATGACCCATCGCTCAGCAAAGTCGATTCTGCCGCGCCTGACGATTAATACCGAACTCGCCACCCGCATCCTGACCGGATTCATCCGTGACAGCATCGCCAAAGCCGGCATGTCCCGCGCTGTGATAGGCTTGTCAGGCGGGATCGATTCAGCCGTTTCCGCCTACTTGTCAGCGCGAGCCCTCGGCGCCGAAAACGTGCTCGCCTTGCGGATGCCATATCAAACCTCATCCGCCGCCAGCTTGAGCGACGCCGAAGCCGTCATTGAAGACCTCAGCCTCCCGCATATCACCGTCCCCATCAGTGAGATGGCCGATGCGCTGATATCGCGCTTCCCCGAGATGAACAAGCTGCGCCGGGGCAATATCATGGCGCGCATGCGCATGACCACGCTCTACGATCAGTCCATGGCTTGGGGCGGCTTGGTCATGGGCACCAGCAACAAAACTGAATTCCTGCTGGGCTACAGCACCATCTACGGCGATAGCGGTGTCGCCCTGCATCCCATCGCCGACTTGTACAAATGCCAGGTGCGGCAACTGGCTCGCTATCTGGGTGTGCCAGCCCCGATCATCAATAAGCCGCCTTCCGCCGATCTCTGGGTCGGGCAGACCGACGAAGACGAACTCGGCTTCACCTACGACGAAGCCGATCAGGTGCTATTCTTGCTGGTGGACGAACGCTACACAGTCGACGAAGTAGCGGATGAAGGCTTTGACCGCGACTTCGTCGTCAAGATTTGGGAACGGGTCAAAGCCAATCATTACAAACGCACCATGCCCAATATCGCCAAGTTGAGCAAACGCAGCATCGGCCATGATTTCTTGTATCTGCGGGATTACACCGGGCGCCCAGGCCGCGTCTGAACGAGGCTACATGGCGTTGATCTTGCTCGGCTGAATCTTGTAGATGACGCGCTGCTCCATGCCTTTGCTTTCGGGATTGAAAGAATAGTAGTCGTCATTGCCGGCGTAAATCCCCGATAGCTTGTTGATATGCGCCAGCGCCGCTTCCGACTCATCGAACTCGACCACTTCGCCGCGAATCTCCGCCCAGTTGAACGCGTTCTGCGGGTCCAGCGCCATCACCGTCACCTTGGGGTTGGCGCGGATGTTACGGTCCTTGCGCCGTCCCACCGCCGAGTTTATCCATACCTGATCACCTTCAAGGCTGGCCCAGACCGGCGTCACTTGCGGCTGCCCATCCGGGTTGATAGTCGCGATGGCGACAACAACGGGCCGATTGAGCAGATCTCTCACATTTTCAGGTATCGTTATCGACATGTTCTGCAACTCCTTGAAAGTATCGAATGCAGTGGGATTGTAGCGCAAATGTCTAGCGCGCGTCAGTCTCATCATCAGGACTAGCGGACCACCACTCCCCATCGCCCTCAGAGGGCTCAGACTGTGCCTGAGCGTGACCAGGATCATTCCCAGCCAGCGCGCTATCAACCTCACGCTCGCTGACCAAGCCAACCAGCAACTGCGTGACGTCTTCGCGAAGACGCGCTCTAAACTCGCGATAATTCTCGCCCGGCAGTTGACCATTCAGCGAAAATGTAAAATGCTCCGGTATCCGCGCGCCCAGTTTCCCCATTTCCGGCTCCCACTGGTCGATTAGATGCCAGGCATCGCTGCGATATTGGTACAATTCGAAGTGTACGCGCGCCTCGCCCTGCAGGCCCTCAAAGCGCATATCCATTGCCAGTGGCAGCATGCGATTCTGTTTCTCAACAGCGCCCAGAGCATATCGGCACAGGCGCTGCGCTACCGGTTCGATCGCCTTGCGCAATTCAGCCCGGTCCAGCCCCGGCGCCCGCTTCGCGATGCGGGTAAGCCGCTTGCCGATCTTCCCCGGCATGACAACTTCACTGCGGCTGATGCGGCCGTATATGTCGTATTGCACGGTCCGCACCGCCTTGATCGTCCAGCCGCCCAGGTTGCGGTCCGCCTCATCCGTCAACCGCTTGATTACGGCCACCTGATTTGGCAGGCGCGGCGCGTCAATCGTGCAATTCTGCGCGTGGAACTGCCAGCTTTGACGCCGCCCGAGCGCGGAGTTGGGGTCATACCAGGTGCTGACTGCGTATGGCGGCTGCCAGGGTTCAAACTTCGGCGGACGCCGAAAGATGAGCCGCAGAAGCAGGCTCAAGAGCCACAAGCAGAATAGCGCGGCCAGGATGACACCGGCAAAGCCCAGCAAATCGCCGCCGCTGTAGCGACTGCCGTTGACCTCGATGCCATCCGCCAGAAAATTAATGCCCAGGTTCACCAAGGGCACATAGAGATCGTAGACGGGCGCAGCCGGCGCATTGCCGCGCTCCCTGTCATTGGCATCGGCGAAGTCAGCCTGGTTGATGCGAAATATCTGAACGTTGTTTCGGGCGATCGGGCTGCCTGCAAGCTCGTAGTCGTCGATGCCGGCTTCGATCTTGAAGAAGAGATCAGGCTCCGGCAAGTCAGCCAAACGCAACTCAATCGCGTAAGCTTGCTCTCCGCCATTTGCCAGGATTGGCAGGTCCTCCATGACTTGAATGTCCCCGGAGAGGTTCTCCAAGATCACAACCTGCGACGCTTCGATAGCATCGCCGCCTTGATTGCTGACCACAAAGCTGACTAATGCGCTTGTCTGATCGGCGCTGAATTCCACGCGGGGCAGGGAGATGGCGTAGTCGCGCGGGCGGATTTGCGCGGCTGCCGCGATGCTGCTGAGAAAGATGAGAACTATGATCTTCCAACGAACCATGCCTTGTCGTCCGCCTGCCGATCGCCTAGACCTGAAACAGCTTGCCTTCCAAGCACCATTATATCACTACTGTATCGCCCGCCACTCACCGTCTCCCCGCCGCTGATCCCCCCATAGCTCAAAGGCTTTGTAGGGGCGGCTCTTGAGTCGCCCGCTTGCGCCATCCCCACCGACCACAAATTATACGACTAACTTTCACTTACTTCTCCGCCTCAGTGGTGAATCCTATATGCGGAACTCGACATGTCTCTCACGCCCATGAGATTCAGCACTTGCCCATGCTTGACGTCCTGCATTTCCGCTACAATCAGAGGCGAATGACGCGCCGCCGCTCACTGTCAGACGGATATACGCACATGCCGCCGAGCAACAAGCACATTGATGCGCTCATAGTCGCCTTGTCGCATACTCAACTCGCAGCCAACGATGCCTTCAACCAATATGCGCCGGGCGACCGGGACAACGCCATCAGGCGGGCAAACCTGCGCCGCTACCTGCGGACGCTGGCAAGGCGAACGCCGACGACCCTGCTGCTGATGGAAGCGCCCGGTTATCGCGGCTGCCGCTTGACCGGACTTCCAGTGACCAGCCGCAAAGTCATGCTGGAGGGAATTCCCGCCTTGAACATGCTCGGCGCAAATGCTGGCTTTCTCGATGTTAATGACAGCGGTTTCGAATCGATCTATGGCGAGCAATCCGCCACCATCGTATGGGGCGCGCTGGCGGACTTGCAGGCGCTGCCCGTTATCTGGAATGCCTTTCCCTTCCATCCCCATAAGGCAGGGCAGCCGCTTAGCAATCGCAAGCCCCGCAAATCCGAAATCGAAGTTGGCGCCTCTTTCCTGCTGACCCTGCTTGAATTGTGGCGCTTCGAGACCGTCATAGCGGTGGGCAATGTTGCCCACGAGACTTTGGTCGCGCAGGGCATCGACTGCGCCAAAGTGCGGCATCCAGCCCATGGCGGGAAGAATGACTTTGTCGCCGGTTTGCAGGCGCTGCTGTCAGTCGGCGCTTGACGCGGTGATGGTATTGGAGCTCGTCTCAGCCCGCTCAGAATTGGCAGCTTCATTGGCTTCGGTCTCAACTGACCCTTCATCCGAAGCGGCCTCTGCGACCGGCTGCGGACTGCTGCTCCCGGCTTCTTCATAGACATCGGCGAAAAGCAATTGAAGAGAATCTTTCGGCAGGCGATTCAGCTCGCTGCCCGCCTCCTGCCCGGCCGGCGACATTAAAGCCTTTGTCTGCTTGTCGCTCGACTCGAAGTAGATTTCCAGGATGCGATAATATTCTGGCGCGCCTTGCGGGCTCCCGGTGACATGAACCACCTGGCGCCGCTGAATATGCGGCATGCGCTCGACCAAAGCCAGAAAGTCTTGATAGACATTTTCGAACTTGTCAATATCGTCCGGCTGCCGGAACAGGATCATGAATTTGATCATCTTGCCGCATCATCTCGCCGCGAGCGCACAAACCATTACGATACGAGACATCAAGCCGATATGCAAGGGGATGGCGAGCATTCAGCAGGGCAATCGCTTCAAAATCTCGCTGCCCTATTCGTCCCGAAAACTACGAAAATGTAGGGGCAACACTGTGTGTCGCCCGTGCAAATCGTCTAACTTCTGTGAATCGTCCGCAAATCACCCTTTTTAGCGCCGACAATAACTGTCCGGCAAGCATGTCCCTTCCTCAGCTCCTTGTGGGAGCCAGGGGATGGAGGCTTGTCGCGATATCAATGATTCACCACTCCCTCCGTGCTGAAAATCGCAATTCCGCTAATCTTACAGTATCATTGGGCTGAAGCGATTATTGGCTCGACAAAGGGACTTAAGCGGCGACATGATTGGGGCAGTGGAAGACCGGGCGCCGGAACTCAGCCCGGAGAACTTCATCAACCGGGAATCGAGTACGATAGATTTCCAGAAGCGGGTGCTGGCGCTGGCGGAAGACGAGACGACGCCTTTGCTGGAGCGCGTCAAGTTCATCGCAATCGTGGGCAACAATCTCGATGAGTTTTATATGGTGCGGGTCGGCGCCTATTTTCAGCGGCTGGCGCTGGGCAATCCGCGGACGCGGCCCGATGGCACGACCCCCGCGCAGTTGCTGCGTTGGATACATGACGAGGTGTCGGAGCTCATCGCCCGGCAGCGGCGAGTTCGGCGGGAAATCTTCGAGCTGCTGGAAAATGAGGGCATCTATTTTATCAAGACCAGCGACCTCAGCCCGAGCCAGCGCGATGCGATAAGCTGGTATTTCCGCGCCGAGGTCTTCCCGCTGTTGACGCCTCTCGCGGTGGATCATGCCCGTCCCTTCCCCTTTATTTCCAATCTGAGCCTCAACCTGGGCGTTTACCTCGAGCGGGATAACGGCGACATGGCGAACGAGATTGATTTCGCCCGCGTCAAAGTGCCGGTGAATGCCCTGCCGCGCATCGTCCGCCTCGAAAATGTCCTGGAAAGCTACACTGGCGATGAGCAGGAGGGCTATCATTTTCTGTGGATGGAAGACATCATCGCGGATTATCTTATGGATCTCTTCCCCGGAATGCACATCCGTGAAGCTTTCCCTTTTAGAATCTTGCGCAATGCCGATATCGATTACGAGCACGAGCAGGATGAAGACTTGATCGATGTCAAGTCAATCATCGAGCAAGGCGTGCGCGAGCGGCGTTTTGGCTTTGTCGTGCGTTTGAGCGTGCCCGCGGCGATCAGCGAGCGGATGCTCTCGCGCTTGACGGATTCGCTGGAAGTGCCATCCAATCGGCAAGTATTCCGCATCAACGGGAAACTCGGTTCGGCTGACCTGTTTGAATTGCAGCAGGTGGACCGCCCGGACTTGAAAGACCCGGCCTACTCGCCGCGGGTGCCGAAGCCTTTCGCCCAATCGTCCGATTACTTCGAGGTGATTCGGCAGCAGGATGTCATCGTGCACCATCCTTACGATTCCTTCTCGCCGGTGGAAGATTTCTTCAAGCGAGCCGCGCGTGACCCCGATGTGCTGACGATCAAGACGACCTTGTACCGTGTGGGCAAGAATTCGCCGGTGGTCGACGCTCTGATGGAAGCGCGGGACAATGACAAGCAGGTCACCGTCCTGGTTGAGTTGAAGGCGCGTTTTGACGAAGAGAACAATCTTGAATGGGTGACGGCGCTGGCGGAAAAAGGTGTGCATGTCATCTATGGCGTTGAGGAACTGCCGGTCAAGACGCATGCCAAAGTGTCGCTTGTCGTCCGGCGCGAGCGAGACGGGCTGCGGCGCTACGTCCACCTGGGCACGGGCAACTATAATGCGACGACGGCGCGGCTCTATGCCGATATCGGCTTGTTCACCAGCAACGAGCAAATCGCCGATGACGCCTCGCGCTTGTTCAATCGGCTCACCGGTTACGCGCCCGAGACGGCATACAAACGTCTGCTTGTCGCGCCGGAATATCTGAAGGACAGCCTGCTCGCCTTGATCGAAAATGAAATTGAGGCGGCGCGCAAGGGCTTGGACGCGCGGCTGATTTTCAAGATGAATCAACTGGAAGAAGACGATCTGATTCGCAAGCTCTATCAAGCCTCACAAGCCGGTGTCAAGATCGACTTGATCGTGCGGGGATTCTGCTGCTTGCGCCCGGGCTTGCCCGGCTTGAGCGAGAACATTCGCGTCAAAAGCATTGTAGGGCGCTACCTGGAACACAGCCGCATCTATTATTTCCGCAACGCGCCTGAACAGCAGCAGGTGTATATGGGCAGCGCCGATCTGATGCGGCGCAACTTGCTCAACCGCGTCGAAGTGGTCTTCCCGGTCTTGGATCCGCGGATTCAGTGGCGGGTCTTGCGCATCTTGCAGACGGATCTGTCCGATGTGAAGAATTCCTGGGAGCTCCGCAGCGACTGCAGCTACGAACGCTTATGGGACACGGTCGATATGAGCGCCTTTGACTCGCACGTGGCTTTCATGAAGGACAGCTTTGGCCTCTGTGACAGTCCCGACTAACGGCAGGCGCAGTAAGATATGGCATAAGACCGCGCTATGGGCGATCCACCGGACCGCCCGATTCAGCGGGCGCACCTAGCGGTTCTGCGGGAATGTATACTGCACCGTATAGGTGAAGACTTCTTCCGCGCCCGGCGCCACCGTTATGCGAAACTCTATTGCCGAAGAATCCAGCTTCTCGAATGGCGCTGAACTTTCGGTGATCTGCCAGTCGCTCCAGCGATAGAGCCGCTCTGGCACACGGATTTCGACCGCTTCGTCATCCTTGCGGTTGCGCAGGCGGATCTCAAAGCTCTCTCTTACAACTGTGCGCGAGACAGTCTCGAAGTCGGTCTGCGTCCGCTCACCGACCAAGTCGAAAGCTTTGCCGAGCAGGATCGTCACATCTTCGCCTTGCGCTGTGTGATTGATGCGGTCTTCGCCGATGAGCAAGCCGGCGCCATCCGCATCTTGCTGATAGACGCGCATACGCCCGGCGGGCAAGTCTGCCCCCAAGCCGCTCTCATCGCCGGTGTTGAATTCGAGATAGGTCAAGACAGCGCTCTCCAGCGATCCGAAGCCTTCGGCATAGTCAATGGGCGAAAAATAGCCGCTAACCTGCGGTGACGCGTCCAGGACGTAAAAGGTCGCGGCCGCGATATCACCGCCGCTGACGAATTCGATCTGCTTGGTCTCGTTGTCCTTGATGGAGACCGGGCGCGCCACCTCGTAGAGTTGATACTCAAAGAGTTCGCGCTGTTCCACCGTTTCTGCTTGTTCTTCCGCCATATCAAAAGCCATTGCGCGCGCTTCGGCGATAATCGGCTCCGGCTGTATCCGATGAACATCGCCAGCGACCAATTTCAGGCGCGCGTCATTAAAAGCGCGGCCGCTATGATTGTCGAGGGTGACCCAGCCCCTGAGATCCAGCGATGTCTCGCCGGCGCTTAAGAGCATGTTGTAGTCGGCGGTCCAATTCATGCCGCCAGCCAGGTAGGTGATCTCAACCTGATGCTCGCCGCCGCTCGCGCTCCGCAGCAGCCATTGCAGGGTCGGCCGGGTGATCAAGCCATCGCCCTCTGAAATTGCGGGGAAGCGGATATCGCGCGCGTCATAAAGCCGCAGGACAAGAAGCTCGCCCTCAGCTGTGCGAAGGATGGCTTCGCCATGGCGTCCGCTGAGCAATTCGCCGCTGTACACTGTGCCGTCGACTGCGGTGATGCTGACCGTTTCGTCAAGGTAGCGCGCAAGCAGCGCTTCCAAATTAACCAGGTCGTAAATGTAATTCTGCTCCAGGACGATGGCGCCGTCCGGGTCAGTCAGCGATCGGAAGGTGACGGATGTCGCGTCGATGGTGGCGGCGACATCGCGAAAGTTGAGGGTATTGACACCCTGTTCCAACGTCAGCGTTCGCTGGTCGCGGATCAAGGCGGCGCCCTGATTGTAGATCGTGACGGCAATACTGTCGCTTCCCTGCGCGCTGACGGTACTCAAGCTGCATAGGCAGAAAATCGCGAGTATTGCCAAGATTCGAAATCGCATGTTTCCGCTCCCTCAAATGCCGATCGTTTGCGAATGTGCATTCACATTGATAGTGTAACTGCCCGCTTCGAATTCGCCGTCCAGTTGGACCGTTCCTTGATAAGGCCGCAGGATCATCGGGCAAATCATATCGGCCGGCACTTTGCGGTAGACCTCGACATGTACCGTATTGCCCGCGCGCGATTGCTCGACATGGACCGGCAAGTCGCAGCCATCGGGGTGTTCGCCCTCGACTTTCAGGCTGATCTGTCTGGGCTCCGCTTCTGTTATGGCGACATCCACGCGGAAGATATGGGTCAAGACTTTGTCATTGTCATTCACGTTTTGCGTCTCCATTCCGTCAATGAGAAGAGTATTCACCTCAAATAACGTATCGATGGGCAATTCGGTTGCGGGCAGGCTGATGATCTCATGAACCTCAACCAGCATATCGGGGCAGGTGATATCGGCGCTCATAGCGTTGTAGACTCCGATCTGAATGCGACCGTCCACTTCGCGCATTGTGTAAAGCTCCGGCAGATCGCAGCCGACCGCCTGATTGCCGCGCAGTGACAGCAGCAGGTCGCCGCTCGCGTCAAGCGTCAGGCTGGCGTCGTCAACATGAATAGGAAAGAGGCTCCCCGCTTCATAGCTCGCGTCAGCGCCAGGCTCGTCGGGCGCGCGCGTCCAGGCGTCGTCATTGATAATCAGATAGGGAGGTTGGCTCGCAGTTTCCGGGACCAGCTCGAAGATAAAAGGCGCGAACCCCATGCCACAGGCCGCCAACGATGAGCGCTTGCGATACAGTTGGATGTCAAGGTTTTCAGGAAAGCTGTTGACATCGGCTCGCAGCGGGGCAGAGCAGTCCGGGGCTAGCGCGCCGTTTATGATTAGCCGGCCGTCGACGCCGATCGTAACAGCGCGGATTTCAGGCATATCGCGCATGATCGTTTCCGACTGACTTCGCCAAAGGGCGAAGAAGCCGCCAAAGAGCAAGAGGAGCACGGCAAGTAAATGTAGTTTGGGCATCCTGTCTCCTGTGTGTATTCCCTCGCGCTGCCTGAGCTTCAAGTCGCTTCAGACCACTCGCCGTCGCTCAGACGCCAAAGGACCGGCGCGTCCTCGCTGCTGTCCCAATCGGCCGGATGCGGGATGAACGCGATATGCGCCACCCCCGTGCCGGCGGCAAACGGAGCTCGCAGCGTCTGCAAATAGTCATCGCCTCCCCGCGGCAAATGAGCGCCAATGAGCAGCTTGTTGTCGGCCGACCCGCCGTTAAGCCGGTTGATGGCGTGGATAGCCCGGCGCCATTCGCGCGAGAAGTCGACTTCGATTTGCCACAATAACGCGGCGACGAAAAGAAAGTTCTCTGCTTCGCGTCCGCTCGCGCAGCTTTCATCAATGCGACCGACCGCGATGTCGCTCAGTAGTTTTTCCGCCCCGAAGTCGCGAGAGTTGCGCCGACCGTAGGCTGAGAAGACGCGGATATCGTCATCGGCGAAGATCCCCTGGAGTTCCGCTACCAGGCTCTTGACGAAGGCGCGTTCGCGGGCGCGGGCTAGAGCCGCCAGCGATGTGCCCATGACCAATGCCTTTGAGGCGTTTCGGTAGCTATCATCAATGATGCGGCGGATATCCATAGCTGCATTATACTCTTCTCAGCATATACGCGCGGCTCTCCCCGGCGGTCGCCGGTCAATGAGCGTGAGACTGAAGGCGATCCCGCCGCGACAGATGCTAAAATAGAAGTCTAAGTTGGCTTGTAGCTGAAATCGGCCTAGCGGGAAATGGCGCATTGAAAAGCATCGTTCCAAAAGATTATGCAATAATGCCGCGTCTTGAACCGCCGGCCAGCTATATCTGCGTGATTCGCGATATCGACAGCGACAGCTATCGCATTGAGGCCGCAGCGCAGCCCGGATCGTATATTGAGGCGCTGCTCAACGAGACAAAGCGCAGCTTCGGTATTGAGCTTGTTTCGATTCTGGAGACGGAGGATCTGGCGGCGACCGAGGCTGAGCTTTATGAACTGTATCATGCCCGTTTGAGCCACGATTGGCTTGAGCTAGACCCCTATCAACTGGAAGTCTTGCGCCGATCGGTTTTGCAGATTGATGTCTACTCCAGCCATTATCTGACGCCTCAGCGCGCGCCTTACGCCAAGCAAGATACGCAGCCCAAACCAATCTCAGGCTACGAACGGCTGGCAAGTTCTTATCATCGCGGGACAAATGAAGCCGAGGGGTTTCGGCGCGCTTATTCCCGACCATCTACTGGTCCCAACCGCGGCCAATGGAACCGCCCCCGAACGCGTACACCGCTACCGGAAAGACGATACGGCGCGCGGTCGCTGCGGCGCAATCGTGATATGTCTCGGCATCGCGGCGATGAGCGTCTCTCCTTACGCGATCGAGCCGGCGCATTCTTTGAAGATGTATTTGTCAATCATCCCGGTATCGTCATTAGCGTAATCTTGCTCCTCATGCTTATCGGCCTCTTTGTATTTGGTCCTATGTCCAGGTATTGACAAGATGCTTTGCCGCTGACGAACGTGTTAAAATCGGCGATGTGACCGACTGGAGCGGGAAGAGCGAGCCTTGCAGATCCCTCAACAGTTCAGCCGCATCCCAACCCAGCAAGCGGCCAATCTGCCCCGGCTGAAAGCGCCGGCCGGTTATGTTGTGGTCATCCAGGATGTGGACTACGGCAATCGTTTCAAAATTGCGCGTTTGCAGCGGATTGACCGCGATCAGATCCGGCGCGTCGCCGACCTGTCGATCGAGACCAGATTGGCGCTTATTCTGGAGGCGGAGAACGCCGCCGGCTTGGCGCTTGAATTGCACGATCGCTTTGCCGGGCGCGGCAGCGTGGGGGAGTGGTTTGATCTCGATGACGCGGGGGTAGGGCAGTTCGACGAGATCGGTCGCCCGCAAGCGCTGTCACTGCGGGAACTCGCCCTCAATGAAATGGGCGCGGAGTCCCTCGTTCAGGATGCGAAGATTGTCCGAACGGCGCCAGAGTCTCCCTTCGCCTATTTGCAGCCGCAGGAAAAGCGCCCGGCGCGCCGCTGGACAGCCTGGCTTATCTTGCTGCTGATTGTCGCGCTTCTTGCGCTTGTCGTGACGCGAGGAAAGGACATCCGCCGAGAGATCTCAAGATTATTGGATTCCCAACCGAGGCAAGCTGCACCCACTGGTATCGCACGGGAGGCTGGCGCCAGCGTGACGGAGACGCCTACTATTGCTCCCGGGCAAGGGGAGATCTTTTACGTCCGCGCACCGGCGCCTGTCCGCGGCTGCGCACGCACAACCTGCCCGCCAAACGCATTATTGGAAGTAGGATTCAGGCTCGTATCTTTGCGGTATCAGCGGGGCGAGCCGGTGAAGGGAGATACGATCTGGATTGCCTTCGCGCACAAAGGTAGGGTGCAGTTCGTTCACCGCAGTCAACTATCGACCAGACCGCCAATCGTGGCGACAACCGAATTGCCGACGCAAAAGCCGGCGCTTACGGCGACGCCGCTGCCAGCGACGGACCTTGTCGTTTCGACAGCAATCGCTACCGAGACCGCAACGGCGACGCCAACGGAAACCGCGACATTGGCTCCAACATCTACATTCACAGCGACCGCGACTGAGGTTGAAATCGAAGTCCTGGTTGTCGAGACGGTGAACAACCTGAATGCCCGCGTCCGCGCTTGCCCCAGCACTGATTGTGAGATCGTCGGCCGGCTGCGCCCGGGCGATGCGCTTCAGCCTAGCGGGCAAGCTGAGGGCGAGACCGTCAATGACAGCGGGATATGGATCGAGTTCGAGTTTCAGGGCGAAATCGCTTACATCCACAGCAGCCTATTGACGCGCCCATAGTACAATGATGTAGCGTCTCTAATGACAAACAGTTCCGGGTTAATCCTGCGAAACTGCACCTTACTTGCTTGACGCTACTCACATGGGCTAGGGAGCTGGAAATCTTGCAAAGCCTGAACCCGAAGGATTATGCATCGCTGCGGGAACTGCAGGCGCCGGCTGGCTACATCTGCGTGATTCGCGATATCGACAGCGACAGCTATCGCATTGAGGGCGCGGCGCATCCCGAACCCTACATTGAAGCGCTGCTCAACGAGACAAAGCGCAGCTTCGGTATTGAGCTTGTTTCGATTTTGCAGACGGAAGATCTGGCGGCGACCGAGGCGGAACTTTATGACCTGTATCATGCCCGCCTCAGCGGCGATTGGCTTGAATTGGACCCGTATCAGTTGGAAGCCTTGCGACAGTCGGTCTTACAGATTGACGCCTACCCCAGTCATTATCTGACGCCGCAACGCCCGCCCAACGCCAAGCAAGAGACGCGGCCCAAGCGAATCTCACGCTACGAACGGCTGGCTCATTCCTATCTTCGCGGGACAAGTGAAGCCGAGGAGTTTCGGCAAGCCTATACTCAGCGACCATCATCGGCATACCGTCGCTACGGCGAGCGGTCGCTACGACGATTTCGCGAGCGCGACGCCGACGAGCGTCAAGTCGATTCTGACGACCCCCTTGCGTGGCTGCTGCACTTGTCGAGGCGCAGCGAGGAATTTTTCCAGACTCCCCGTGGCAAAGTCCTCAAATTTGTTTTGATAATGTTAATGGTGGCATTCATCACGCTATTACAAAACAGTCGCTGACGGCGAATCTCCATGAGACTCTCTGTGCCCCCTGCGTCTCTTTTTAATGAACCTGCCAAATTCTATTGCCAGTCATATCGAAATCCGTAGGGGCGACTCTGTGAGTCGCCCGCCTGCGCCATCACTACATATCAATTTTCGCATGACGAACGCGGTTTTACTTCTGCGCCTCTGCGGCGAATATCACACATCCAGCGTCAAACTGATCGGACAGTGATCGCTGCCCGACCTAAACCATACGAACACCATGCTATAATGTTGGCGGCGATTTTAGGAAAGGCGCGGGTGATTTGGCGAAATCCTCTAAGCCAGATAATGAAAAACTATCCAATGTGCCGGCGCGTAATTATAAAGATCTGCCAAAGCTCGAAGCGCCGGCCGGTTATGTCTACGTCATTCAAGATGTAGATTTCTCAAATCGCTACAAAATCGGACGGACCAATCATCCCAGGACCCGTCTTAACAAGTTTGGTGTAGAGCTACCATTTAAGACCGAGGTGGTTCACATCCTGCGCACGGAAAACGCTGTCGCCACAGAAAGCGATTTGCATAAACGATTTGCGAAAAGTCATGCGCGTGGCGAATGGTTTGACTTGGACGATGCGCAACTGCAAGAGATCCGCCGATTGGGACAGCCAAAACGGCAGCATCGA
The DNA here is from genome assembly GCA_011523735.1 of Chloroflexota bacterium. Lineage (GTDB taxonomy): Bacteria > Chloroflexota > Anaerolineae > Aggregatilineales > Phototrophicaceae > UBA6055. Next base: position 48,062 of record WTGB01000155.1, on the reverse strand, counting down.
CCGGGGACAGTGGCAAATCGAACAGGGAATCCTATCGCTGCCTTGGTAATTAGTGGCCTGGTATTCCTTATCATTTTCGCTTTTTATATGATTGCGGACAGCAATGCCAAGAATAGGGCAACATCGCAGGCGGACCTCGTTGTTTCTATAATTGTGGACGGCATTGCCAAGAATAGCGTAACATCGCACGCGAACCTCATTAAAACAGTCCGCCCGACAGTCCGTCCACCGTCGACTCATCAACCCACGGCGACCAAACCGCCCTCAACAGCGACCGGTCTCCCAACATCCACTAATCAATCCACAGCGACCGAGGCGGCTGGCGAAACGCTGGTCGTTATGACGCGCGATGACAAGATCGCTCGCGTCCGCGCCTGCGCCAGTACGAATTGTGAGATTGTGGGCCGGCTGGGATTCGGCGACCAGGTGAAGCTGACCGGACGAGTCGACGGCGAAAACATCAGTGGCAATGCGGTCTGGGTGGAGTTTATATTTGAGGGCGAGGCTGCTTACATCCACAGCAGCCTATTAACAATCACCAAGTAAGAGATTTTGATTACATATCGTCTGAAAGTTAGGTAACAGCATCATCAATACTATAACATTCTACCCGAAAATTGAGTTTGCAACGCCATCATGTGGCATGAGTCAGTGGAACGGCGACCAGTGCTACGACGCGGTGCGGTGTTTTGGTTTTTCTGGAAGTTGAAAGGATGAGTATTATGTGATACAATGCAAGTTGGTATGCTCTAATCGAGTTTTCTATTGTTGGAAATGAAGGAGGTGGAACATGTATACGATTATTGAAAGAATTTGCAAAGGATTTCTAAAATGCAAAACAAAAGTAAACTACTGTGGTTAGAATTATTTGGCTTGTTGTTAACTATCACATTAGCGCTCGCGCAAGCGTATGTTGGCCGGGACTCAGGAAATACCTATATTTCGAATTCAGATGTGGTCATTTATAACCTGCACTCCAGTGAAATTACGCCGACCGCTTTCATAGAGCCTGCATATGAGATTGTTACGCAAGATGGGCAAAACGCCATGATGCGCCGTTGCGCAAATCGCGATTGCGACATTGTCGACATTTTGCCAGACAGAACTCCGATACGTTTGGTGGGATCGCAAACTGGTGAGTCCGTTGGAGGCAGCGACATCTGGTTCCAAGTGGAACACAAAGGAAGATTCGGCTTTGTTTTCGCCGAGCTCGTGCGAAGCACCGATCTCATCGCTTATTTGCAGCGAACGTGAGCATGGAGTAACGGTTGCTGGTTCGGTCAAATGACTTTATTTATTCGACCGGTATCTTCCAAAGCAGCTCGGCGCCCGCTTGCGGTTATCCAGCAGAAGCCGCACATCAAGCCATAGAAATTAGCTAGACATCCAGCGTCAAGCTGATCGGACAGTGATCGCTGCCCATAACATCGGCATGAATCTCCGCCGTGACCATCTTGTCCAGCAGGTCGGGCGAGATGAAGAAATAGTCAATCCGCCAGCCGACATTCTTGGCGCGCGCGCCGCTGCGCATCGACCACCAGGAATAGGCGCCCTCTTTATCCGGATTCAGATGGCGGTAGGTATCAATATACCCTTGATCCACCACCTTGTCGATCCAATCCCGCTCTTCGCGCAGGAAGCCCGAATACTTGGAGTTCGGCTTGGGATGGGTCAGGTCGATCTCGTTGTGCGCCGTGTTGATGTCGCCGCAAAATACCACGGACTTGCCAGCAGCGCGTAGGTTGTTCGCATAATCGAGGAAAACATCTTTGTATTCCATCTTGTAGCGCAAGCGCTCCTCGCTGGCTTTGCCATTTGGCAGGTAGGTGCTCATCAAGACGAAAGCGCCATAATCGGCGATGATGGTGCGGCCTTCGCTGTCGAATTTCTCGATGCCCAAGCCCAGCTTGACGTCTAGCGGTTCCGTCTTGCTGTACAAGCCGACGCCGCTGTAGCCCTTGCGCTCGGCGCTGGCCCACCAGACATGATAGCCCTCCGGCTGGCGCAGCTTGGCGTCTAGCTGTTCCGGCTGCGACTTGGTTTCCTGCACGGTCAAAACCTCCGGCTGTTCCGCGTGCAGCCAATCGAGGAAACCTTTTCTCTGCGCGGCGCGAATGCCGTTGACATTCCAGGAATACAGTTTCATTTGAATCTCCGTTGACCATTGCCGGGCGATTGCCATAGATTGTAGTGCAAGAGCGCAGCCGCTTTAAGGTGGAATCGCGGCATTGCCATTTTCGAATGCGCGACCATTTAGTCGCCTATTCCCGATCGTTTTCTGCTACCCTAATCATCATGAACGCCAAATCGCCACATCAGCATCTAATCCGAAAACATGCCGCAGATAATCCAAAACACAACTTTACATTGCAATATCCGCGATTTCAGCTCCCAAAATGCGGCTGTATCAATACTGTATCGATAGAAAGCGACGATTTTGCTGGCGTCTATATGCCCTGTACTTCAATGTTTTCATTCATTTTTGCGCCTCTGTATATCCCTTTATTGTCCTTTTTTCATCTTTTTTCATCCTTTGCTTACATAACAGAATGAGCTTGAACGGACACAATAATGGAAACATTACCAACTTCTCTAGTCGAGACAAACAAGCGTGACAGCTGATACTATGACTGCCAGCGGCTTGTGTCTCGGGTGCGATTGCCGGCGCTTGCCATTGCGTTCGAGCCTTCTAGGGGTGCTTGTGCCGCCCGAAATCTGTAGCCAAGAAAGGGTAACTTGATGCTCAGGATCAACGAAAAGCGCCTGCTCAGCGATCTGAACGAACTGGCGCAAATCGGCGCGACCGCCGACGGTGGCGTGGATCGCCCCGCTTTGAGCGAGCGCGATATTGCCGCGCGGGCCTGGTATCAGCGCAAGATTGCCGAAGCCGGCCTGGAGTACGCTATGGACGGCGCTGGCAATCAGTCGGCGATTCTCCCTAGCGATCCACCGAGCGAGAAGCGCATCCTCGCCGGTTCGCACCTGGACAGCGTGCCTAACGGCGGACGCTACGATGGCGCGCTCGGCGTGCTGGTCGCTTTTGAGGCGCTGCGCACGCTGAAAGACAATGGCATCGCGCCGGCCGTCACGCTGGAAGCGGTCAACTTCACCGATGAAGAGAGCGCCATCATGGGACTGATGGGCAGCAAGGCGGTCGTTGGTCAATTGACGATGGCGGACTTTGAACGCAGCCGGGTGGATGTCAATGAGTTGACGCGCCGCTTTTCGGCTGTGGGCATCACGCGCGAGTCAATGCTAGCGGCGACGCGTGACGATGTGCTGGCTTGGGTCGAATTGCACATCGAGCAGGGCACGCGCTTGGAATCCTCCGGCGTCGACATTGGCGTCGTCAACGCCATCGTTGGGATACGCTCCATACATGTGTCCTTTCGTGGCGAAGCGGCGCATGCCGGCACGATGCCGATGGACTTGCGGCGCGATGCGCTTTGGGGCGCGGCGAGCTTCGTGCTGCGCGCCAAAGACCATGTGATGCGGAACTATAGTCCCGGCGTTTGCAACGTTGGGGTGATCAGCGCTGAGCCGGGCGCTTTTAATATCGTGCCAGCGGAAGTGTACTGCGCGCTTGAATTCCGGCATGGCTCCGATGCTGAGATGGATCTGATGCAAGCTGACCTGATACATCTGCTTGAAGAATGCGCGGCGGAATTCGACCTGAGCGTCTCTTATGCGGCGACGCCGCCTGTCATTCCCGCGACCATGAGCGAGACGGTTATGAACGCAATAGAACGGGCTGCCGACCAATTAGGACTGTCTCACGAGCGGATGCTGAGCTTTGCCGGTCACGATACGCAGAATATGGCGAATATCGCGCCATCCGCCATGTACTTCGTGCCTTCGGTCAAGGGCATCAGTCACAATCCGGACGAATACACGACCGACGCCGATTGCGTCAAAGGCGCTAATCTTATGCTGCACACGCTTCTCGAATTGCTGCGCTCGCTAAGCAAGTCCCTCCCTCAGTTTGGGGGAGGGATTTAGGGTGGGGGTCAGGCGCCCGTCGGCACCCAGATGTTCTTGACCTGGATCGACTCGTGGAGGAACTCGGCGCCGGTCCCCTGTACGGGATCATGCCAATCGCGCGAGGCGCCATAGCTGACCCAGGTGCGCTTGATGTTGTGGGCGGAGCGAGCCTCGACTTGACGGCTGCCCTCGGCGTCGCCGAAGTACCAGAGGCTGTCGACATCGTCATGCTCGACCAGGGTCTTGACCAGGTTGTCGCGGTTGCCGGTGATGATGTTGACCACGCCGGCGGGCAAGTCAGACGTATCAAAGACCTGATAGAGATCGGTCGCGCTGAGCGGGTATATGGGCGAGGGCAGGCAGACGACGGTGTTGCCCCGCGAGATGGCGGCGGCGACCAGCGAGACGAAAGCCAGCAGGGGCGGCTCGTCCGGGCAGGCGATGCCGATGACGCCGACCGGTTCGTGAATGGCGGCGACCAGACCGCGGAAGGTCGTCTCCTGCACCGTCCCGCCGGACTTATCGGCGAAGGCAGCCCAGTGGAAGAGGCGCTCGATGGAGACAGCGACTTCACGGCCTGCCTCAGCAAGCGGCGCGTCGGTCATCGCTGCGATGCGCTCGGCGAATTCGTCCTGCCGCGCGGCCAGATTCTCAGCGATGTAATAGAGTATCTGGGCGCGATTGTGAGGCGCATAATATGCCCAGTTCTTGGCTCTATGGGCGGCTTCGACGGCGTTGCGCAGATCTTTGCGATTGCCGTCTCCGGCTTGGCCCGCAAGAACACCGGAGGGCGAAAGCACCGGCATGGTGTAATTGCCATCGGGGCGAGTCTGCGCCCCGCCGATGTAGAGCTTCGCCGTGCGGTCAATGCTCGCGTGATGTCGCTCGCCGCCAAGAGCAACTGGCGCAGGCGGGACTTGCGCGCCCCAGTCAGGTGGCGCGTCGCCGAGATTCGGCTTGGTGCGGGTCTGCCATTTCGGACGCAGATAGGCGTAGAGCCCTTCCTTGCCGCCTTCCCGCCCAAAGCCGCTTTCACGATAGCCGCCGAAGCCGGCCGCGGCATCAAAGAGGTTGGTGCTATTGATCCAGATGCTGCCGGCTTTGACCTTTCGCGCGGTTTCCAGCGCCAGGCTGATGTTCTCGCTCCAGATCGAGGCGGCCAGTCCGTAGCGCGTATTGTTCGCCAGCTCGACCGCTTCGCTCGGACTGCGGAAGCTCATCGCCACCAGGACGGGACCGAAGATCTCTTGCTGGGCGACGGCGGCCGATGCTTCCAGATTGGTCAGCAGGGTGGGCGGATAGAAGCAGCCTTCTGGCGGCAGATCGACGGCCGGCTGATAAACATCAGCGCCTTCACTGATGCCGCGTTGCACCCACTTGTCAATCGCCTCATATTGCACGGGATCAATGACGGAGCCGATATCGATGCCTTTGTCGAGGGCATCGCCCAGGCGCAGGCGAGACATGCGCGTCTTCAAGCGTTCCAGGAAGGTGTCGGCGATATTCTCCTGCACCAGCAAGCGCGAGCCAGCGCAGCAGACCTCGCCTTGATTGAAGAAGATGGCATCGACCAAACCTTCGATCGCGCCATCCAGGTCGGCGTCATCATAGACGATGAAGGGCGACTTGCCGCCCAGTTCTAGGGTCAGCTTGATACCCTTGCCAGCGGTGGCGCGGCGGATGATGCGCCCAACAGCGGTCGAGCCGGTGAAGGCGATTTTGTCCAGATCGTCATGAGCCACCAGCGCTGCGCCCGCCTCATCGCCGCCAGTGACGATGTTGACGACGCCCGGCGGGATGCCTGCTTCGGCGATGATCTCGGCGAAGAGCAGAGCGGAAAGCGGAGTGTAGGGCGCGGGTTTGATGACGACCGTGTTGCCTGCCGCGAGGGCGGGGGCGATCTTCCAAGCCAGCATCAGGAGCGGGAAGTTCCAGGGGATCACCTGCCCGACCACGCCGAGCGGCTGATAGTCACGCAGCTCGGTATCGAGCAACTGCGCCCAGCCGGCGTGATGGTAGAAGTGGCGGGCGACCAAAGGCACATCGATATCGCGGGACTCGCGGATGGGCTTGCCGTTATCGAGGCTTTCCACGACGGCGAGCAGGCGGGCGTGTTTCTGGATGTTGCGGGCGATGGCGTAGAGGTGGCGGGCTCGCTGATGGGGGCTGAGGACGGACCAGGTCTCGTAGGCGCTGCGAGCGGCGACTACAGCGGCGTCGATGTCGGCTGCTGCCGCATCGGCGACTTGCGCCAGGGTTTCGCCGCGGGCGGGGTTGGAGACCGTCAGCGTGTTGCCGGCCACCGGGGGCGTCCACTGGTTGTTGATGAAGAGGTCGAAGTGGCGGTTATGGGATTCGAGCCAGGCGATGGCGGCGGCGTCGGATTCGGGCGCGGGTCCGTAGGTCATGGTGTGGAAGAGTTCGGCTATTTGTGGCATGGGGTGGGGTATCCTAAGGCGAATCTGGTCATACCTGTATATTCATAGACGCGAGTCACAAACAGGAGCGTTGCTTTGCAACTACTTTCTGATCCTGAAGTCTAACTCGCGAATCAGGTCGAAGGTGTCTATGCATTCAACTCCCAACTGCCGGCAAACCAATGGAATTTTCCGTCTTCTTGGAATAGGCAACTGGTCGCCAGTTTCCTGTACGCTTTCTAAAGTAACAACTTTTCGGTTCGCGCTTTCTGCCAGCGCATAAGCGATCAGAACTGCGTCATTCGCATTGGATTCAGTAAACCCTGCTGTTGCTTGGTTCGTTTGACTGATTCCGTATCCACGCTGAAATACAGTGTTCAAGTATGGCTGGATTTGCTCTCGATTCAGGGTTAACGCGATTCTGTTGTTTGCTAGCCAATCAAGAAACGTGTTGTACTGTTTGTCGGGAGTGATTTCTCGCATCATTTCTTCGGGTAATTTGATTATGTCAAGTGAAGCGTGTTTGGCAATCCAGTCCCAGAAGTGTGGTATACGATCTATCTCGTAGTATTGGTTGTTAGCCGTTATCAGAACATTGGCGTCCAAAAGATATTGCATTAGCCAGTTGCCTGAGCGGTAGTTGGATTCAGCAAGCGTGATACGTTCAACGGTTTGACGCGTAGGACTAAGGCTGCCTTGGTAGGCTGCAATTGGCCAGAATCTACAAATTGCTTTGTCACTTTTAATAGTGCATTGCCAAGTTGGTGCCGGCGTACGGTGTAGTAACTGGGTCCACCATTCTTGAGACTTTTTTCGCTATTGGAGCGCTCAGATTCCACTGCCCTACCCGCTTCATATCTCGTGTTAAAGTCTCGCCAAGTCGGTTCTTTGATTTTCCCAGCCAAAAACAAGGAATAGGCAACCATTGGCCTGCTAAGATTTCTGCTCTTGGCAATAGTGCCGATTTGTCCAACCAAGTGGTCAATGCCCTGTGCCGTATCCAGTTCTATGTTGATTCGTTCTTGAAGCGGAAACAGGATTTCGCCAGCCACCTGATTACAGAATTTCTCGATTCCATGGTTTCCCCATTGGCCCGAAATACCACTTGAACCCAGCCAAAGATGCACGACCTCATGCAAGGCCGTGAAGCTCCATGCGGAGTCGGCATCTTGTCGATTGAGAACTATGAACGGCGCAAGATCATCCGAAAAGATGAAACCTCGAAACACCTTGACCGGTATTGTGGTGTGATGGCTGCCCAGATCGCTCAGCAGCAGAACAAAAATCCGCTTGCGTTCAATACGTTCACGCAAGTATGCAAATGCCTTACGATAAGAAGCTGGCTGTCGAAACGCTGAAAGATCGAAATCCAGAGCTTCGCTTATTGTTTTAGCCAATGTCATTACTCCCGAAGACAGCGAAGCAGAGTTTACGAAAGGCAGTGTTTCGACTTGATCTTCTTCGAGTGCGTCTCTTATCAGATTCTGAGCAACCTTGATGTCGCGCATCAACAGTTTCAAATGGGCATTGCCCTTATGGTTTGTTGACCTTTGCTGAACTGTTCTAAAGTCTTCTCCTCGATCCATGTCGGCCGGCGGCATACTCAAGTAGAAAACAAGATAGGGCTGATAATATGCTCTGGACATCTTGTAGAGTTGTGGCACGGTGGGCTCGGAATTGCCGCCCTCCAAACTTACGAGTTTTTCGACCGCAGTGCGCTTCTTAGAATCTCGAAATCCGAGTTTTCTCGCTGCTTCCTCTAGATCAAGAGCAGCGGTTTCGCGCGCCCATATGAGAATGTTCGGGTTTACCGCAACCATGATCTCTTACCTGTCGTTCTGAACGAAATTATAGTATGACCGGAGCCGATTGCCAATTGGAGGGCTTACTGGTGGTTAAGCACTCAACCTGTTACTTGTAGCCTGAGTCTGATACTCTCCAAACTTCTGGCCAACCCAACCCTACAGGAGCTACCACATGCCCAAGCAATACGCCAGCCCACCCGCCATGCAGATTGACCCCAAGAAGACCTATCGCGCCGTGATGAACACGAGCAAGGGCGCGATCACGATTGACCTGTTCGCCGACCGCGCGCCGATCACGGTGAACAATTTTGTCTTCCTGGCCCGCGACGGCTTCTACGACAGCGTCATCTTCCACCGCGTGCTGGAGGGATTCATGGCGCAGGGCGGCGACCCCACCGGCAGCGGGCGGGGCGGACCCGGCTATCGCTGGGATGATGAGCCGGCGGCGCTGCGCATCCGGCATGAGGCACCGGGGACGCTGAGCATGGCGAACGCGGGTCCCAACACGAATGGATCGCAGTTCTTCATCACGTTCCTGCCGACGCCCCACCTCGATGGGCGTCACGCCGTGTTCGGGCGGGTTGCCGATGCTGACAGTATGAAGGTGCTGAATTCCTTGCAGCGCATTGATCCGCAGCGTCCGGATCCTAGGATCGCCGCGGACCACATTGTGTCTGTCACTATCGAAGAAAGTTAGGGAGTGGTAAATCCCTCATATTGGAGTTGCAATAGGGGGATATTCCACAATTCTCACTATTCCCTTTAATTGGCATTCTTGACTAAGCAATTCGTTATAGAATATCATAATGTCGTTTAGCGTTGTATTGAAGTTCAGCGTCGGAGATCGTTTCGCTGCCTCCTGAAAGCTGTCGAAAGGTCGCATGATGTTGTCGCAAGAAATTACGAATGTTTCCTTAGATTCGTTTATGGAGAGTTCTGCCGGGAAGAAGGTCGTACTTCTCTACCCTTGGGCGAACTATCGAAATGTCTTTCTAAGTTACTTCATGAACGGATCATCACAAAGACTGCTCTATTATCGAATTCCTGCGGGCGGCGCAGGCGTTTTGACCTGGGTGAGGGACCTGCTGGAAGAGATACGGCTTGTTGAGCCGGACTTTGGCGGGCAGCTTGCGAGCGCGTTGCGGAATGGCGAACCGGCGGAAGCAGGCGCGGCTTTGGCGGCGGACATGGCTCGTCTCAGCGATGACCGCGTCATTCTATATCTTGATGAGTTGGATCGCGTGAATCCGGACGCGGAGTTTCGGCAGTTTATCACCGCCTTGGTGGAGAATCTTAGCGACAATTCTCAACTGGTAGTGAATTCGCGGCTCTTGACCTATGATCCCTGGATCCAATGGGTCAACCGCGACGAGGTTGCGGTGATGGGTACAGAGCACCGCAGCAACAATCTCTTGTTCACCAAAGAAGTCGCGTTGAAGCCGCAGCTTGAAGTATATGCCTTTGGTCGAGGGCACGCTGTCTCCAATGGACGAGAGATTAGAAGCTGGGACGGCGCTTTGCCGCGGAACTTGTTCTTCTATTTCATGGATAATCCCTTGGTGACGCGCGACCAAATCTTCGAGATTTTCTGGCCCAAGCTTTCGGTCAGAGATGCGACCAATGTCTTTCATGTCACCAAGCGGAAGATTACCGAGCGCATATCGATGAACGTGGAAGATGACAAGAATTATGAGTTGACCAATTATTCAACCGGCTTCTATGTGCCGAGCGACAAAGTCATTCGACATTATGATGTTGCTGATTTCGAAGGGGCGATGGAGAGCGCGCTGCTGTCCACTGATGAACGGGAGCGGCAAACCCTGTATAGCCAGGCTATCGAAATCTACAAGGCGCCGTTTTTGTATCCCTTGAAGTTGCCTTGGATCGTGGCGCGGCGCAAGCATTTGCAGGCGATGTATGGCGAAGCCTTGAATGGCCTGGCGCGGCTGAGGGCGGCTGAGCAAGCCTGGGATGAAGCGCTGGGTTTCTATACGCGCGCGCTCAGGGAATTGCCGCAGCGCGAAGATATTCACCGCGGGGCGATGCAGATGTATATCAACCTCGGCCGCAATGCCGATGCCTGGGAGCATTACGCTGTACTCGAGCGGCTGCTCAAGCGCAATCTGGGTGTTAGGCCTTCTCGCGATACTCAAGCGCTGCTTGAAGGATTGTCATAAGGCGCGCGAGGCAGCAGCGGCTAGCGGGATTCTTAATGTCTCTGGATGGCATAACTGTGTATAGAAATCGTAATACAATGCGCCTGACGAGGTGAAAGTGATGATAGCCAATCGGTCTGGCGAGGTAAATGGTCGCAGTTCGTCTCTGTGGTCGGGCGAGAATCCGGTGGGCGAGCAGCGTGGCGTGTTGCTGGCGTCGCTGATCATGTTCATCAGCGGCTGGGGTGGGTTGGCATACTTGGTGATGACGACGAGGCCCCGAATCGGCGGGGAGATCTGGCTCTTTTTTATTTTGTTGCAGATTGCAGTGACCGGAACGGCGATCCCAATTGTTCGCTGGCTTAGTCAACGGTTGGCGAAGGGGCAGGAGGATGCGCCGCTCATGGGCGTTGTGGTCCGCCGCAGCGTATGGGTTGGCATCATCGTAGTGACCTGCGCCTGGCTGATGATTCCCCGGTATCTGTCACTGCCAATTGTCTTTATTCTGATCTTGCTGTTTTTGGTGGTGGAAGTCTTCTTGCGTAACCGCGAGTTAGTGCATGAAAGATAAGGACGCATTGCTGCGAAGCTTGCCTTCGGTTGACGCCCTGCTTGCTCAGCGCCCAATACAGCCCCTAATCGAGATGTACAGCCGCGACTTGGTGGTGGATGCGATTCGCTCGACCGCTGATGCGGCGCGTCAGGCTATCTTGCAATCGCAACCGATCGATCTGACCGCGGAGATTTTGATTGCGCAAGTTGTGAACCGCCTGCGAGAGTCCCTGCAACCGAGCCTGGTTCCGGTGATTAATGGCACGGGCGTGATTATCCATACGAACCTGGGTAGAGCCCTGTTGTCGGGCGCGGCGCAGGCTGCGATAACAATGGCGGCGGGCGCCTATAACAATCTGGAGTTTGACCTGGGGAGCGGCAGGCGCGGCAGCCGATTGACGCACGCGAGTCAACTGCTGCGCGAGCTTACTGGCGCTGAAGACGCTCTTGTTGTCAATAACAATGCTTCCGCGCTGGTCCTGATTCTCAGCGCCTTGGCGAAGGATAAAGAGGTCGTCATATCGCGCGGGCAGTTGGTGGAGATTGGCGGCGGCTTCCGCATACCGGCGATCATGCAAGAGAGCGGCGCGCGGCTGGTTGAAGTGGGGACGACCAATCGCACCTGGCTAGCCGATTTCACAGGGGCATTAAATGAACGGACGGCGATGCTCTTGCGGGTGCACGCTTCAAATTTCAAGCAGGTCGGCTTTGTTGAACAGCCCCCGCTTGGCGAGTTGGCAAGTCTGGCCCGAGAACATGGGGTGTTGGCGGTGGACGACTTGGGCAGCGGAACACTCATTGATACGGTCCCCTTCGGCTTAGCTCACGAGCCTATGATTCAGGAAAGCGTGGCGGCTGGCTTTGATCTGGTCTGCTTCAGTGGGGACAAGCTGCTGGGGGGACCGCAGGCGGGCATCATCGTCGGCAAGGCGGACGCGGTCGCGCGGTTGAAGCGCCATCCCCTGGCGCGGGCGCTGCGCGTTGACAAGCTGACCTACGCGGCTTTGCTTGCCACCCTGGCGCATTATCGATGCGGTGAAGCGCTCGAGCGGATTCCTGTCTGGCAGATGATTGCTGAATCCTTGGCGGATATTGAAGCGCGGGCGGGGACCTGGGCGGCTCAAGTGGGCGGGACAGTATTGCCGGGCGAATCAACGATCGGTGGCGGCAGCTTGCCCGGCGCCGTATTGTCGACGGCTCTGCTGGCGATTGATTGCGACGCGCCTGATGGCGTAAGAGCGAAATTGCGTCAAGGGCAACCGCCGGTGATCGCCCGCATCGCTGACGGCCGCGTATTGATAGACCCGCGCACGGTCTTGCCGGAGCAGGATGCCGATCTGCTGCGTGTATTGAAGGCTGTGCTGTAAGTCTACTGCCCGGTGAATAGTCATTTGCGATTTATGTGAGGAACGAAACTGTATGAAAGCAGATCTCGATCGGCTGATGCTGGAACGCGAGTTGGATGCCATCATCGTCACTGGCGGCGAGGAATTCAACCCAGCGCGCTACTATTTGAGCAACGGCGCGCAGATAACGCATGGTACGATATTCAAATTGCGCGGCAGGCCCGCGTCGCTCGTTTGCAGCCGCATGGAGTTGGAAGAGGCGGCGAAGAGCGGCCTAGACGTGAAGACTGATGTAGAGCTGGGCTATTATGACCGATACAAGGAGGCGGAAGGCGACAGCATCAAGGCGACCGCGCTGCACTGGTCGGATGTTCTGGCGCGCCTCGGTTTGAGCACAGGGCGGGTTGGATTGTATGGCACCTGGCAGATTAACAAGACGATAGCGTTGTACCGCATCCTGCTGGCGGAGTTAAGAGCCTTCGAGTTTGTCGTGGAGGAAAAGGCAACGCTCATTGAAGAGGCCATGTTGACAAAAGACGCGGAGGAAATCGCGCGCATCAGGTCGGTGGCGGAGCGCACAAATGCCGTGATGGAACTCGCTTGGGAGCGAATCTCAAGTTTGCGGCCCGACGGCGAATACTTGCTGGATGAGAGCAGCCGGCGGGCGACCATCGGCGATGTCAAGGATTTTGTACGGCGTGAACTGATGGCGTGTGGCTTGGAAGACACAAACATGATTTTTGCCCAGGGACGGGATGCCGGTTTTCCGCATAGCCGTGGCGAGGCCGATATGCCGCTGCGGATGGGGCAGGCGATTGTCTTTGATCTTTTCCCGCGGGAGTTGGGTGGCGGGTATCACCATGACATGACGCGGACTTGGTGCATCGGCTATGCGCCACCTGAGGTTCAAACGGATTATGACACGGTGATGGAAGCTTTCGATATTGCGGTGGAAGCTTTCGGCGTGAACAAACCGACCCATTTCATGCAGGAGGCGGTATTGGATCATTTCGAGAGCAAAGGGTATGCCACAACGCGGTCTGACGCGGCTACGATGGAAGGCTATTTGCACAGTCTGGGGCACGGGGTTGGCATTGAGATTCACGAAGGTCCCTCCATCAGTCATTTGCGCCGGGACGATGTCTTTCAGATTGGGAATATCTTGACCATCGAACCCGGCTTGTATTATCCTGAGCGTGGCTATGGAGTGCGGGTGGAGGACCTGTTTGTCGTAGATGAAAACGGCGAACTGATCTCGTTAACATCTTTCCGCAAGGGTCTGGTCATTCCATTGAAATGTGCTGGCGAGAAAGCTAAATGACAGAAGCGGGCAGCAAGACTTCCAAGATACGAGTGGCGATCATTGGCTCAGGTCCGTCCGGTTTCTACGCCGCCGACCATTTGCTGAAACAGATTGAGCCGCTGATCACTGTGGATATGTACGAGCGCTTGCCGACGCCCTTTGGTTTAGTCCGCGGCGGCGTCGCGCCCGATCATGAGAAGATCAAATCAGTGACCAAGCTCTACAGCCGCATCGCCGCCCATGAGCGTTTCAGCTTTTATGGCAATATCGAATTCGGGAAAGATATGACGCGCTGGGATCTCAGCGACCATTACCATGGCATCATTTATGCGACGGGGGCGCAGACTGACAGAAAGCTGGGCATACCCGGCGAAGACCTGCCGAATAGCTACGCCGCGACTGAATTTGTCGGTTGGTACAACGGGCATCCGGATTATCACGACTATGACTTTGACCTGCGCGGGATCAAGCGTGCCGCGGTCATCGGTGTGGGCAACGTGGCCATGGATGTGGCGCGGATATTGGGTCGGACGCCGGAAGAATTGTATCAGACTGACATCGCGGATTATGCGCTGGAGGCTTTGCGCTATAGCGAGGTAGAGGAGATTTACGTGCTGGGGCGGCGGGGACCAGCGCAAGCGGCCTTCAGCAATCCCGAGATCAAAGAGCTGGGTGAGATGGCGGATACCGATATCATCGTCGACTGCGATGACGCCTCGCTGGATGAGCTTAGCGCGACGCATTTGAAGAAGGCTCGTGACCGCAGCGCCATCCGCAATGTCAAGATCTTGCAGTCCTATGTCGATCGTGGGTCGACCGGCAAGCCGCGCCGTATCATCATGCGCTTCCTCGTCTCGCCGACTGAAATTATCGGCCGCGACAAGGTGGAAGCGATTAAATTGGTCAAGAATGAGCTTTACCTGGATGAACGCGGCAGCTTGCGTCCGCGCGCGACCGGGAACTACGAGTTGCTGCCGGTCGATATGGTCTTCCGCTCGGTGGGCTATCGCGGCGTGCCCTTGCCGGACGTGCCCTTTTATGACCGCTGGGGCACGATCCCCAATGATCGAGGGCGGGTGCTGAAACGACATGAGGGGCGGGAAGTAGTAATGGGCAATTATGTCGTAGGTTGGATAAAACGGGGACCGACCGGCATCATCGGCACGAACAAACCCGACGCGATTGAGACGGCTGAATGCTTCCTGGCTGACCTGGCGGCCGGGCAGGTGCTGCAGCCTGTCGATTCACGAGGCGACGCCATTATCGATATGCTGGAGGCGCGCAAGCCGACATATATCACGTTTGACGATTGGAGGGTCTTGGACGAGATTGAACTTCAGCGCGGCGCCGCAGTTGGGCGCAGCCGCATCAAGTTCACGACCGTTGACGAGATGCTGGAGGTTTTGGGCAAGTCGACTGAATTGGTCGGCGCGCCGAAATAGCGCCTGAGGGGCAGGCCAAAGTAAAGATTTCCGCAAGGTTTGGCATGAATCTGGTTTGAATTTGTTGACGGCAGGGATTGTGATTTGTTATGATTTTTATAGAAATTAGATTTATTATAAGCAGATTTATTCCATCCCCCAACACCCCGCGCCCTGCGGGGTGTTTCTTTTTATGCAGTTGAGAGAGCCAGGCGCCGGCTCCCCGAGCCTAGTAAGCATTCGACAGACGATCGGCCCAGACTACGTTCTCTACAAAATCGCCCCTGAATGCGTTAAGCTTCGGGCGAGACAGCATCATTGAAGACGAGGAGATTCAATGGACGCCAAAGCAATCATCTTTGATCATATACGGGAGAATGACGAAGAACTTACTTATATCGCTAAAGAGATATGGGATCATCCACAGGTGGCATTGCAGGAAGTGTTTGCTTCCGAGTTGCTGGCGGAAAGGCTCGAAGCGGATGGCTTTGCAGTTAGCTGGGGCGCGGGAGGGATGCCCACTGCCTTCACCGCTGAGTGGGGCGCGGGGGCGCCAATCATTGGCTTCTTAGGCGAGTATGATGCCTTGCCCGGCTTGTCGCAAGAATTATCGAGTGAGCGATCGCCAATAGAGGCGGGGGGACCGGGGCATGGCTGTGGTCACAATCTCTTCGGCACAGCTTGCATGGGCTCGGTGATGGCGCTGAAATCGGTCATGCAGCAGCAGGGCATTGAAGGCACGATTCGCTTTTACGGCTGCCCGGCGGAAGAGACCTTGGTCGGCAAGACCTTCATGGCCCGCGATGGTGTCTTTGATGACTTGGACGCGGCGATAAGCTGGCACCCGGGTGATACGAATATCACCTGGAATGGTTCCTCGCTGGCGATGAATTCCTTCAAGGTCAATTTTCATGGCGTGGCGGCGCATGCTGGTGGCTCGCCCTGGCTGGGGCGGAGCGCGCTGGATGGCGTGATGCTGATGGACGCCGGGGTGAATTACATGCGCGAGCATGTCCCGCCGGAGTCGCGAATTCATAGCGTGGTGACCAGCGGCGGTCAAGCGCCGAATGTCGTGCCGGCTTTTGCCCAAGTCTGGTATTTTGTGCGGGCGCCGCAGCGAGCCCAAGTCGAAGAGATGTACCAGTGGATGCAAGATATCGCCAAGGGCGCGGCGCTGATGACCGGGACGCGGCATGAAATTGAGTTCATCACTGGCTGCTTTGACTTGTTGCCGAATGACGTGATGTCCGATTTGCTCTACGAGAAGATGGCGGAAGTTGACGATATGCGTTTCACTGAGCAGGAGCGCCAATTCGCGCGAGAATTGCAGGCGACCTTCCCCGAAGGCTCGGTGCAGCGGGGCTTTGACTGGATGCAACTATCGACGAGCAACAATCTGGATCCAGCGACTATCGATGATCCGCTATGGGAGGGAGTCTATCCGCATTGCCCGCAGCCGCCGTTGATGGGAGGCTCGACCGAAGTCGCTGATGTGAGTTGGATCACGCCGACCGGGCAGATCACGACGACATGTTGGCCGCTGGGGACGCCGGGGCACAGTTGGCAGACGGTTGCGTCTTCTGGCTCGAGCATTGGCGCCAAGGGCATGATTTTCGCTGCGAAGACGATGGCGCTGGCTGGGCTTGATCTGCTGGCGAAGCCGAACTTGCTGGCGGCCGCGAAAGCCGAGTTTGAGCGAGCGCGGGCGGGGCGGACTTATGTCACGCCGCTACCGCCGGAAGCCACACCGAAATAGATGAAACTGGAAATTACGCCACAAGGGGTCATCGCTGGCAGCATTCCGCTGTTTGCCGGGCATCCTGCGCGGGACTTGCTGCCAATCGATAGTATACGGGAAACGGTCGAGCGGGTTTGGCTTGAGCCGGGTGTAACGCGGCTGTTCAATTACGGCGCAGAGCAGGGCAACCCGGAGTTGATCGATTTTCTTGTCGAGCGACTGAGGCGCGCCGAAAAACTGCCAGTCGCTCGCGAGAACCTGATGATCATCGGCGGCTCGACCTGGGGCGTCGATATGATCAGCGACCAGCTGACGCGGGCGGGCGATGTCGTGCTGACGGACGCGCCATCCTATCGCGATGCGCTGCACATCTTCCGCGACCATCGGCTGGAACTGCGCGATGTGCCGATTGACGGAGCTGGCGTCGTTGTATCCGAGATGGAGCGGATGCTGCGCGAACTTAAAGCCCAAGGGCGGGTTCCGAAGTTCTACTACGTCGTGCCGAATTTTCAGAATCCGTCGGGTATCACCATGCCGGAAAATCGCCGGCGAGCGATCATCGAATTAAGCCAGCGCTACGGATTTCTCATCGTCGAGGATGATGTTTACAGCGACATCCGTTTTGAAGGCGAATTGCCGCCGAGCTTTTATGCCTTGGCCGGCGGCGAGAATGTCTTGCGCATAGGCAGTTTTTCCAAGACGTTGGCACCCGGGTTGCGCATAGGCTGGCTGATTGGGGCGGCGGAGCGGATCGCCGATTTCGTCGGGGGCGGCGTGCTCACTATGGGTGGCGGAGCGAATCCGTTTACCGCCGCAATCGTGGCGCAGTATTGCCGCAGCGGTGAATGGGAAGCGCATGTGCGCTGGTTGCGCGGGCAGTACAGAGACCGGCGCGATATGGCTTTGGAGGCGCTGGCATCTGCTATGCCGGCTTCGGTGGCTTATACGCGCCCGGCAGGCGGCTATTTTATCTGGCTGCAACTGCCGCGGTCGGTGCGCGTTGATGACCTGGCGGAACGCTCGCGCGAGCAGAATGTCTATTTCGCACCCGGCACCGGTTTCTTTGTGGAGCCTGACGCGGGCTTGCATCACCTGCGGCTGTCTTATAGCTTCCTGCCGCCGGAAGATTTGCACGCGGGCATCGCAGTCCTGGGCAATCTCATACGGCAGATGAGCCGGTAGCGGATCATGGCTGGGATTAGGAGCGCTCGCGATATTGAGGCGGAGTTGGGGACAGCCGGTTACTGCCTGCTGCGCGCGGAGGAAATACATCTGTCAGATGAGATGCGACAAGCTTGGCTGAGCCTTTCCATCGATTACAGTGATTTGCCAGCGGACGAATACCTGCCCGACGGTGGGCAGTATCGCTTCCGACGGTATGGACGCTTTTCCTTTGCGCCATCAAGCGGCGCGCTAACTCGCCTTCCGCATGAAGACTACTATCAGAGCGCCGATATCAATCGTGTAACGGGAGGCTTCATCCGCAAGTTCGCACCGCTGTTGGGTACTACGTTTGAGAATGAGTTTCTGCGAGAGTTGATTCGCTTTGATTTTCGTCAGTTTCCGCTGGACGAAGCAGCAAGGGCGGGGGACTGGGAAGTGCAGGCGCACTTAATCCGCGTCAGAGCGAATGAGAGCGAAATGGGGCAGCCAAGCCCGGAAGGCATACATCGCGATGGCGCGGAATTTGTCAGCGTGCATTTGGCGGAGTTGATCAATGCGCGCGGTGGAGAGGTCTCGATATACGACGATGAGCGAAACCTGCTTTCCGCGTTTCGCTTGAAACAAGTGCTGGACAGCTATCTGTTTCATGATGCGAGCCTGTGGCATGCGGCTGCGCCGATCCGCCCGATCGCGCCGGCGCATGAGGCGATTCGCAGCATATTGACTTTCGATTTTCATCCGCCATCAGCATCGGAATGAAATGCGCCAGCCGGGCGGGAAAACAAAGAGCCCGCCAGCGCGGGCTCATCGCGTTGAGAGGACAGGGAAGAAAGGACTCGAACCTTTAACCTTGTGCTCCAAAGGCACCTGCTCTGCCGATTGAGCTACTTCCCTAGGGACAGGGCAATCATAACTTATGGCGGGTGACAAGCTCAAGAGCGAGATATTATTCTATGTCTTCTAGTCGGTATCGCTGTCGGGCGAGCGGACGCCAATCGCCTCATCGAGCGGTACGACGAAAGCCACGCCGTTATTTGGCTGGAGCAGGTCGCCCATGACGGCGCGCGCTTCGTCCAGCAGCGTCGGAACCAGTTCTTTCGGCACGACCGAAAGCAAGACGTGATTGTTCAATTCCATCTCGCGCAGCACATAAGCCATCATGCTGGTCATGGAACTGGCGATATGGAGCGGCACTTCCAAACTATCTCCCATCATCTTGCGCTGCAAGCTGTAGAGTCCGAAGCTCTTGAGAACGGTGACGCCGGGCGCGCCGGCCTCTTGCCAGCGAACGGCGACATCCAGACCATTTTCCACGTTAGAAGTGATGAGGATAATCAGTTTCATTTTGTTCAGTCTCCCGTCGCCGCGCCCGCAAGATGGGGATTGGCGATTTCGTTTTGATTCTTGCCTTGGAAAACCCAGCGGACCATGGGTGGCGTCAGGACGGTTGTCAACAAGATGACCATAAAGAGCGACGCGTAGAGTTCGCTGCCGCTATCGAGGATGCCGCTCGACAAGCCAATAGAAATAATGATCAGCCCGACCTCGCCGCGCGAGACCATGCAGACGCCGACCCGGAGAGATTCGCGCAGGTCAAAGCCGCCCATGCGCGCGCCAAAACCGGCGCCGAAGACCTTGCTTATCACCGCCATCAGCAGAAGCAGGAGCATAAAGGGCAGCGCTTCCAGCGGAAAGTTGCTGAGATCCGTCTCCAGGCCGACATCGACGAAGAAGATTGGCACGAGGAAGACGTATGCCAGGTGGCTCATCGTCTGCTCTATCTCGTGTTTCATGCTGGCCGAGGGCAGCTTGCTCAAACCGACGCCGGCGATAAAAGCCCCCGTTATCGCCGCGACGCCGCCCAGATATTCGGCTGACCAGCCGAAGAGCAAGGCGCATATTAGAGCGAATATCGGTATGCCGTAGGCTTGCGAGAGCTGTGGACGCCGTTGGATCCAGACCAGCGCTTTTGGCAGCGCGTACCAGGCGAGCAGGAATGCGATGACGATGTAGGCGGCCATCTGCACGATGATGAGGAGCAATTGGCTGAAGTCCGCACCGCCTTCTGTGCCGCTTGCGCCGGCTAGGACCAGGGTCAATGAGACTGCGAGGATAGCCAGCACATCGTCGATTAGCGCGGTCGCAAGCAGGGCGTTTCCCTCTTTGGTGTGCAGATAGCCCAGCTCCAGCAAGACTTGAGCAGAGATGCTGACGGAGGTCGCGGCCAGCGTCACGCCAGCGAAGAGAGCGGGGAACCAATCATGCCCGGTCGGGATTAGCACGATGACAGTAAAGGCGACCGGCGCCACAACACCCAAGACGCCGGCAAAGACTGCCACTTTGCCCACTTTCACCAATTCGCTTAGGTGCACTTCCAAGCCGATGTTGAACATGAGCAGCAGGACGCCAAGCTCAGCAAATTCTTTGATCGTATGCTGCAGGTCGACGCCTTGTAGAATGCCCCAGTGCAGCATGTCGAGCACGGTGGGACCCAGTATGACCCCGACGATCAGCTGGCCGAGGACGCGCGGTTGATTGAGGCGGCGGGCGATGGCGCCACCGGTGCGCGACGCCAGTAGGATAATGCCCAAAGCGAACATCAACGGGATAAAGGAGTTGACTCCCGCGCTAGGCTCTTCGCTTGTCTCGGCGAAGACTGCTCCGGTACTCTGCAAGAACAGCAAGCCAAATAGCAAGGTTGGAATAAGCAGACGCCGACAAAAGAGTCCGCAAGAGTGCTTCAAGGCCGACCGCCTTTCTCCATTCGCTTGGTTAGTGCGTATTGCTTAATTATAATCCAAGTGACCGATAGGGGTAATTGAATACAGGTTAGGCTCGATGAAAATCACTGAGTTGGAGCTTTTTACAGTTCCGCCGCGCTGGCTATTCTTGAAAGTATCGACCGACGACGGCTATAGCGGCTGGGGCGAGCCAATCGTCGAGGGGCAGGCGGGCACGGTGCGCGGCGCCGTTGAAGACATGTCCGACTACCTGCTGGGGCGGGACCCACGGCGGATCGAAGATATCTGGCAGACACTATTCCGGGCGCGCTTCTATCGTGGGGGACCGGTCATGATGAGCGCGATCGCCGGCGTCAATCAAGCGCTGTGGGATATCAAAGGCAAGTATCATGGCGTGCCGATATATGAATTGCTGGGCGGCAAGGTGCGAGACAAGGTGCAGATCTACGCCGGCATCGGCGGGGATCGTCCGTCTGACGTCGCCGAGCAGGCGAAGAAGCGACAGGAGGAGGGACTGCGGGCTGTCAAGATGGGCGCGGTGAATGAAGTCCATTACATGGATACATTCGCTCATATTGACGAGGCGGTCGGGCGGGTGGCATCGGTGCGAGAGCAAGTCGGGAAGGACTTCAGCATAGCGGTGGACTTTCACGGGCGGGTGCACAAGCCGATGGCGAAGATGCTGATACGCGAACTGGAGCCTTATCACTTGATGTTCGTCGAGGAACCGATTCTGCCTATGCACAATGAGTCATTGCTGGATCTCAAACGTTCGACATCGATACCGATCGCCACCGGCGAGCGCATGTATTCACGCTGGGATTTCAAAACGATATTGGCGGAGGGCAGTGTCGACATCATTCAACCCGATGTTTCCCACGCTGGCGGCATTTCCGAAGTGATGCGGATCGCGGTGATGGCGGAGGCCTATGACGTGGCGTTGGCGCCGCATTGTCCGTTGGGACCGATCGCGCTGGCGTCTTGTTTGCAGGTGGATGCGGTCGCCTATAACGCGCTGATTCAAGAGCAAAGCCTCGGCATACATTACAATACGCAGGCTGATTTGCTGGACTATCTGGCTGATCCATCGGTCTTCGACTACGAAGACGGCTTCGTCAATCTGCCAACGGCGCCGGGCCTCGGCATCGAGATTGACGAAGACAAAGTGCGCGCGGCATCGGATCATGCTTTTCGCTGGCGGAATCCGCGCTGGCGCCGGAAGGATGGTTCGGTGGCTGAATGGTAATTGCTCTGAGGCTACTCAAAGCGGGAGACATCCACCGCGCCAGCCGAAACGCCGTTCAGCAGTCTATCCACTGCGCGTTCCGCTGTGGCGCCTGCTAGCGCCAAGCCATGTCCGGTGAAGCCGACGGCGAAACCGATACGTGACCGGTCCGGCAATGTGCCCGCCAGCGGCAAGCCATCGCAGCTAAAGCCCATGATGCCGCTCCAGCGATGCGCGACTGGCGCTGTCACGTCAGGGAAATATTTCTTGAGGTAATCGTCCAGCCAGGCTTGGATTTTGGGATTAAGACGATCTTCGGTGGTGTCGTCTTCTTCGTCGCGGAATTGCTTGCGGCCGCCGCCCAAGAGAAAGCGCCCGTCAAAGGTGCTGCGGTAATACATATAGCCGTAGTCGCTATAGCCGCAATAGGGGACCGGGACGTGATCGAGCGGTTCGGTGACGAAGCACTGGGCGCGCGTGGGCAGGACCTTGCCGTAAAAAAAGGGATCGATATTCGGTGAGTAGGCATTGGTGCAGAGCATGACATACTGCGCTTTGAAAATCACTTTGCGCGTGTGGACCCGCACATAATTGTCCTTATGCACCAGGCGATAGAGTTCGTTATTGGGTATGAATTCCGCGCCGCATTGCGCCATGATTGATTTGACCAGGAGATAAGGTTGAACACCGGCGTCCAGCGGCTGTTCTATGCCGGCAAGATAACCCCGCCCGAGGGGATCTCGGCTGTAGTATTCTATGTCGATCTTGTCGTCATCGAGGGCGCGCGCGGCAAGCTCCAACTCTTTCGCCTCTGCTTGCGTTTCCGCCAGCAGCATAGAGCCACAATTGTCGATGGGCACATCGAAGGGGCTGTTCTCGATGCATTCGCGCCAGAGGCCGAAGCTGCGCTCGGACATCGCCCACACTTCGCGAGCGACCTTGTGCCCGTAGCACTCGATGGCGCGGTGGTAGTAGGTATCCAGGCCGCTGATCATGAAACCGGCGTTGCGACCGCTGGCGCCTAGAGCGACATCGCGAGCATCGGTGATGACCACATCGCGGCTGTGTACGTGTTTGGCGATATAGGCGGCGGCGCAACCAGCCAGACCGGCCCCGACCACCAGGAAGTCAACTTCGCGTTCCTCTTGTTCAGCGCGCTGCCAGTGTGAAACAGTCACGTCGTTCTCCTATGGACAACGTTATGAGTAGGTAATTAGCGTGGATGGTCGGTATCAGGCGAGCAGCAACTCGCGCTCGACATGCGCTTTCAAAGTTAGCACCTTGTCCCATTCCTTGTCCGTGCCATCATAAATCAAGGCGACATGACCAGCGAAGTTGGCTTCGCGCACGAGCGACAGGCTGCGCTGAAATTCGGCGACATCGAGGGTATCGCCGGTGAAGTTGCCTTTGCAGTGCAGGGAGGTGGCTTGCGGGAGCAGCGCCCGCATGGTGGCGTATTTGTCGCTGGTCTTGGCGGCATTGCCGAAGTCGACGCAGAGCTGGAGCGGGCGATCGACCGACTGCATGATTGACAGCAGGTTTTCGCTCTCGACGCTGGTCTGGCGCCAATTTTCGGTGGTGGCGGACAAACCGATGCTCGCACCGTAATCGATCAGTTCGCGCAAGGCTTTAACGCTGCGCTCAATCGCTTCGGGACTTGGCGCTTCTGTGCCGCAATCCAGGCGGACGCCTTGCGCCCCGAGCTTGACAGCGATGTCTTGCCAGCCTTTTGCCGCTTCGATATCTCCCCGCCAGGCGGCCTCGTCGGCTGAGGACAAGTTGCCGGTATCAATGAGCAGGTTCACCAGCGTGACGCCGCTGCCTTCCAAAGCTCGCCGCAGATCTGCCAAGTATTCGTCGGCGATGGACGGCAGGTGGAAATTGCATATCTCGAGCAGCTTGAAACCCTCGGCCGCGACGAACGCGGGCAGTTCGAGCAGGGTCAAAGCGGCCGGCTGTGGCTCGGCTTTGTTCATCATCAAGCCCCCGGCGTCTGGCTCATACCAGGGCGCACCCAAGGCCCCGTGTACTGTCCAGGATGAAATGGCTAATTCAATCATCGCGATAATTTCCTTTTCTCTCACTAAATCTTGATGATAGTCGACATTGGCGGGATTTCCAAATAGCTGTGAATCTCTAGGACTTTGATTGAATCAGTGTTAAACTCAGGGCGCAATTGCAATTCGACGACCACGAAGCCTGGATTTGATGGAGGGTGCAAATGGGTTCAATGAAGAAACTTATTATGTTGGTAGTGTTGTTAGCGGCATTGCCATTCACAGTTGTCATGGCGGATGGCCATTTGCCGGATCTTGAAGGGCGGGTGGTCACGGTGGCGGTCGAGAATGCCTACATGCCCTTCAATGTGATCGACGAGGAAACGGGCGAAGCGGTCGGCTGGGATTACGACACGCTGGGCCTCATCTGCGAGCTGTTGAATTGTGAACTGGACTTCATCGAAACCAGTTGGGAAGGCATGATCGTCGCCGTCTCAAATGGGGAGTACGATATGGCCGCCGATGGCATAACGATCACCGAAGAGCGGGCGAAGATCGTCGATTACTCTATGGGCTATATTGATCTGTCACAGAAATTCATGGTGCGGGTCGATGAAGATCGCTTTGCCGATGTCGACGACTTTGTCGCGGGCGATTTTATCATCGGCGTCCAAGTGGCCACCACCAATTTCGAAGCGGCTTCCGGTCTAGTATCTGAGGATCGTATCGTCGCTTATGGCGAGTTTGGTTTTGCTGTTCAGGCTTTGATCAGCGGCGATGTGGATGCGGTAGTCATTGATGATGTCGCCGGGCAGGGCTACACCGGTTTGAACGCCGATAAGATCAAGCTGCTGCCAGATGAATTGACCAAGGAGCAGCTCGGCTTTATCTATCCGCAGGGGTCGGACCTGGTCGAGCCTTTCAACGCGGCGCTGGAAGCCATTATGGCTGACGGCCGGCTGCAAGCCATCAACGACAAGTGGTTCGGCGCTGAAGAAGAAGAGGGCATGATGCTGCCGGATCTTGACGGACGCGTCGTCACCGTAGCGGTCGAGAATGCCTACATGCCCTTCAATGTCATCGACGAGGAAACGGGCGAAGCGGTCGGCTGGGACTACGACACGCTGGGCCTGATCTGCGAACTGCTGAATTGTGCGCTGGATTTCATCGAAACCAGCTGGGAAGGTATGATCGTCGCGGTCTCAAATGGCGAATACGACATGGCGGCGGACGGCATCACCATCACCGAAGAGCGGGCGAAGATCGTCGATTACTCGATAGGCTATATTGACCTATCGCAGAAGATGATGGTGCGCGTCGGTGAAGATCGCTTTGCCAGCGTCGATGACTTTGTCGCCGGCGATTTCATCATCGGCGTACAAGTGGCGACCACCAACTTTGAAGCGGCCTCCGGTCTAGTATCCGAGGATCGCATCGTCGCTTACGGCGAATTTGGCTTTGCCGTTCAGGCATTGATCAGCGGCGATGTCGATTCGGTCGTTATTGATGATGTGGCTGGCCAAGGCTATACCGGCTTGAATGCCGACAAGATCAAGCTGCTGCCGGAAGAACTGACGAAGGAGCAGCTTGGTTTCATCTACCCGCAGGGCTCAGACTTGGTTGAACCGTTTAACGCGGCGCTGGAAAGCATGATGGCGGACGGTTCGCTGCAAGCTATCAATGACAAGTGGTTTGGCGCGGACGCTTAAAACGCCTGATCGCAAGCGCAGCTAATTTGTATATCTATCGAAGTGGGATGGGGGTAGCCCTGTCCCACTTTGCATTTAACGAGACAAGATTGCCAAGGATACCTTATGGCTTCGCAGCACGCTGAACCGAACTTGGACGAGATCGTCGCCGAATCACGCGGGCGGGCGATGCGCTATGCCCGGCTTTATACATTTCCCTACTGGTTTCTGTTTCTGGTGCTGCTTGGCATTCTGCTGGCTTTCAGCATCCTGACGGATTCCGTTTATTCGAATATCTTCGGGCAGTTGATCGAAGGCTTGATTATGACGCTCTTCGTCAGCGTCACGTCTTACGCATCGGCGCTATTATTGGCGATGGTCGTGGGCATCATCCGCTCGAATCCGCCCGATCCCCCGCAATCGCGACAGACGCTAAGCCGGGCAGTGCTGCGCGTCTCGCGCATTGCCATCTACAACGTTTGCACGGTCTACGTCAATGTGATGCGCGGCATTCCGATTCTGATCGTATTATTGGTGACGGCTTTTATCATTGTGCCGGCGCTGCGCGATGTGCTCAATGACGCCGTTCTGGTGAGCCTGCGGGATTTGCTCGGGAATTCGGAAATTCCGGACATTATCTGGCGGGGCAGCTCGCCGATGACGGCGATTGTCGCTCTAGGCGCGACCTATGGCGCTTATATGTCTGAAACTATTCGCGCCGGCATTCAATCGATACCCAAAGGGCAGTTTGAGGCGGCCTATTCGGTGGGCATGACCTACTGGCAGACGATGCGTTCAATAATCTTGCCGCAAGCCTTTCGCAATGTGCTGCCGCCGTTGGGTAATGATTTTGTGGCGATGATCAAAGATTCGTCGCTGCTGGCTTTCCTCGGTATCCGAGATGTCACTCAGATCGCCAAGCTGTCATCGGGGCGCTCGTTTCGTTATGTCGAGACTTACGCTGTGACGGCCTACATATACTTGACGCTCGTGATCATCGCCTCAACCCTGGTCAACCTGCTGGAAGACACCATCAATATCGAGCGGGAGACGCCGCGCCTGGTACAGCGCTTGCAAGGGCTGGTCCCGGGCAAGCAAAAGCGCGAACCGATCGTCGAGTCTTTTGATTAAGCGCTATTCTTCCGAGTAGAAGCCAATCTTATTGCCTTCTGTATCTCGAGCCCAGGCGACGAATCCGCCGCCGGCATTTTCGCCGAGTTCAGTCTTGGGCAGCAGCACCTCGCCACCGGCCTCCGGCACACGCGCCAGGGCAGCGTCCAAATCCCCGGAGATTGTGAAATAGACCAGACTGCCTTCCATCGAGGGCCTGTATCCGTACTGCGGATTGTGAACCAGACAGCCGCCAACACGTCCATCATGCGGGAAAACGCCGAGCATGCTGCCCATTGTATCGCGCTGATCATTGATGAAGAGCTGTTTCTCCAGCACCGTCTCATAAAACTTGCAAGCGCGCTCGAAATCAGCAACCGGGATTTCAAACCAATTAATTACGGACATGCCGCACTCCTCACTATCTGATAGGGGCGCTATAGCATAAAGCGATATCAGGCGAAGAAAAAGCGCGGTTTTATTCGTCGAACCGGTTAGGCTACCGCTCGCTCTCGATCTGCCTCGCATCGGCATCGAGGGCGGCGAGAACCTCGCTGTCTTCCGGCGCTTCCGCATTGACAGCGCCGAGACGTTGCCTGGTCGCTTCTTCAGCTTTATCAAGGGCGTCTGCTTTATCCAGGTAGGTGGAGTCGTTAAAGTCGAAGCCCAGATTCTGGCCGTGCAGTTGGACTTCGTCCATAGCATCAATCGTGTCTTGCAGCTTGTCGATCTCTTCCTTGATTTCGATGCCCAGGCGCTGCCCTCTGATGCTCTTGGTGTCTTTGGTCCCGAGCAGGGACATTTGCGCGTAGACGGTGCCCAAGGCGGAAAGCGTACTCTCCAATTGAATCTCTGCGCGTTTGATGATGCTGGCGCTGGCTTCAAGGCTGACGAGCTGCCGCTGGAGCAGTTTTAGCTGCTGTTGCAGGTCGTGGCGGGTGCCTTGGTCTTTTTCCGTTTCGATGCGTTGCTTTGCCAACTGGATCTTGCGCGGCACCTGCTGCAAGTCTCGCGCGGCCAAGTCGTTATTCTCGAAGTAGTCGATTCGGTTCGCTAGGCTGTACATATGGGCGATCCAGTCATTGATGCCGCTGATAAGATTGCGCTGCCGGGTGCGCATGGCGCCACGAGCCACATCAGCCAGCTTGAGCATATTGCGGCGGTATTCAAAGGCGTCGCGCAGCCGCTCGCGCGAGACACGATTGCGGATATTGCGCAGGTCGTATTCCCGCTCGAAATCTTCGGCCAAGGCTTCTTCTGTCGCTTCCGGATCGGTCAGGGTGGAGGCGACGAGGACCGTTTCCGCCAGGCCGCCTAATACCAGCCAGAACCAGGGCTGCCATTCAATGAAGGGCAGGCTGACATCCCCCACGAAGAGAAAGAGGATGGCAGTAACCATGAGAGTGACCAAAGTTTCCCAGCGCAGCAAAGCATTTGCCAGAAGCGCGCCCAGGACTTTCTGCCTTCCATCAGTATCGGCTGTCATGCCCGCTAAGCGCCCTTTCTCGCTGGCTCAAACGCCGACCTTCGGTTGCCTGTCGACATGATTGTAGGGTGTCCCGACATATCAAAAGCTGGTGGCTCGCTCTTAGTTATCACCCAATAGACGCTGTCGGCGCTCTTCTAGTTGCAGTTCCACTTGCCCAATGCCGACGGTATCTTCGATCTGGTCGGAAAGTTTGCGGCTGGCCAGTTCGGCGCGGGCGTCTTCTTCGTCGATTTTCGAATAGATGGAATCCAGCAAGGTATCGATTTCCTGGTCGCCAGTCGTATCGAGTTTGTCCATGACTTTTAGCGTCTTGGTCATGACCTTCTTGGTTTCCGCCAATTCCAGCAGGGAGCGCATCTTTTCCCGCTCCTGCTTGATAGTGGTGAGGCGGCTCTCAAGTTTCAGGCGCATGTTCAGCATGCCCTGATATTGCTCTTCCTGTGATTGCCACTGTTCGTAATATTCTTGCGCCAACTCTTGTTTGGTGTTCAGTTCAGCCTGAGCAGCGGCGGCGAGATCGTTTTTGCCTCGCAGAATTAGAGTATCGATGTCGCGGTCGAGTTTATCGGAAAGATTGGAGAATTCTTCGTATTTGCGTTTGAGCGTGCGGACGGAGCCGCCAACGGTCGCGGCTGAATCGTCGAGAGCTTCCAGGTTGCGCTCCACTTGCCGGATGTATTCGTCCATGACCTTGAGCGAATTGGTCTCCAGCGCGCGGTCGATCATTCCGTGCATGTTGGCGCTGAAGAGCGTTTGGACTTTCTGTAATATGGATGGCATATGCGGATTTACCCCTTATCGCGCTTGACCTTACTCAACTGCAGATTGTAGCCAGTATAGCATAGTTGCGCGGCGATGTTCAAAGCCGTATTGACCCTGCATATACCAGTTTACGCATAAGTTACACTTAAGTTTCTGCCAGGCTTAACCCGAGCCGGCAACACGCTGAATCGCCAGCAAATCCGAGAGAATCGCGCTGCCCGTTTCCAGTTTGCCGGCGCCAGCGCCGATCAGCGTGACTGCGCCCATCAGGTCGGTCTCCAGGGTGATGGCATTGGTCGAGCCGGCGACGCTCGCCAGCGGGTCGCTCAGCGGGAGGCGCATCGCCTTAACCGCTCCGCCATTCGGCGTCGCTTCGGCAATCAGCTTGTAACGCTGCCCGGCGGCTTTGGCCTCGGTGATATCGTCGCTGCTGATGCGGGTTATGCCGCTGACATCCAGGTCACTCATTTTGAGGCGACTGCCGAAGAGCGCGCTTGCCAGGATCAAGACCTTGCCGGCGGCATCCCAGCCTTCGACATCGCCGGCAGGATCGGTCTCGGCGTAGCCCAGCGCTTGTGCCTGCGTCAGCGCCTCTGTGTAGGACATACCCGCTTCCATTTGTGTCAAGATGTAATTGGTCGTGCCATTCAAGATGCCGCGCGCAGCCTGGATCGCGCAACCCGCCAGTGCTTCTTCCGCCAGCTGCATGACGGGCGTACCCGCCATGACTGTAGCTTCGTACCGGAGTTGCAGGCCCTTCGACGCTGCCTTATTGCGCAGGTTGGCATGGTCAAGCGCGACTGGTCCTTTGTTGGCGAGCACGAGATGCAAGCCGGCTTCAAGGGCTTGATGGCAATAAGCGAGCGCGGGTTGAGCGGTGTCGAGGTTTGTAGGGCTTAACTCGACGAGAACATCGGCCGAGCCAGCGCTGATTATGTCGCTCGCGGTCATATCGCGGCGCAAGCCAGCTTGTTCCGGATACGCGGCAAAGCTGCCCGTTTGCGCGGCCGAAAGCAGCGCCCCGATGTCCAGCCCACGGGATCGATAGAGCGAGCCTTTGGTTGCGGTGATGACGCCGATGATGGAAGGTGCGAATCCGGGAAGCTGTCCGGCCTTATTTTGCAGAATTTCGGCGAAACCTTGCCCGACGACGCCGAAACCGATGAGGATAAGTTTCATGTTGCCGTCCAATTGCGATTCGATAGTTGACGGACGCTATGATACTTGTCTCATCCCCGATGGTGATAGTGCGATTCGTCAGGAATGAAAAACGCAGGCGCTAGGTGGATTCAGCCAGACGCTCGACGGCCGCCAACGCTTTGTCCACGCTCTCTTGCGGACGCACGCCAATTTGCTGTTCGACAAGTATGCCACGCTCGTCAATGACCCAGTAGGAGCGGGTAGCTGAAACCGGCAACTTTATGATGAACAGCTTGAAGCCCCAGGCCTCCCAGGCATCGAGCATCTTGTGATCGGGGTCGGAGAGAAGATCGTACTGCAACTGTTTGAGCTTTTTCCAGCGGGCGAGTTCTTCGACGCTATCGGAGCTGACGCCGAGGACGATGGCATTACGCGATTCGATCTGCGGAAAAACATCGCGGAAGGAGCAGGCTTGGTTGTTACAGCCCATGGTATTGGCTTTGGGGAAGGCGAAGATTATCACGCGCTTTCCGCGATAGTCGCTGAGGCGCACGGTCTGCCCGTCTTGATTCAGCAGTTCAAAGTCTGGCGCAGTCTGCCCGATTTGCGGCATTTTATTTTGCTCCTGTGTTTAGATGCGCTTGTACCAGTATTGTATCAGCCTCAAGTCGCTAGTAGCGGTTTCTTAGTTAGTCGCTGACGATGCCGTGTTCAGCGTCTTCTTCACGGGCGACGCGCTGCCCCTCGGCGATGTCCACGCGGCTGAGCAGGTAGCCGCCAAGTACGAAGAGCAGGATCAAGCTGAGTATGGCGGGGCGGCTGCTGCCCAGCACGATGCCAGCGAAGGCGAAAATCAGCGGACCGATAATCGAGGCGAATTTCTCCATGATGCTGTAGAAGCCGAAGAATTCGCCGCTCTTTGCTGTCGGGCATAGGCTGGCGTACAAGCTGCGGCTGAGCGCCTGGCTGCCGCCTTGCACCATTGCCACCATCAAGGCGAGCATCCAAAACTCCAACGTGGCGTTAAGAACGTAACCCCAGCAAGCGACGATGCAATACACGAGGAGCGAGAGCAAGATGCTGCGGCGGGTATCAAGCCAATTGGAGAGATCGACGAATCGCGAACGGAGCAGCCAGGCAAGCAACAGCGCTAGCACTTCAAAAGCCGCGATGATTAGCGCGATCGTGGACAGGCTGCTTTCGCGAGACGGCGGCAGGACTTCAATCTGTGAGATGGCGATAACGTTGCTTCGAGAGTCGTCGAGTTGCTCTGAGATGTTCACAATTTCCAGGATATGATGACCGGCGGAGGTGATAGTGATGGTTTCGGTCTCGCCGTAGCGCAAGTTCTCGCTATACGTGTCGATTATGAGCGGTTCGGCGCCATCGTCCTTTGTCAAGGTTTCACCGTTCAGTCTGAAGCCGATGAGGCCGCCGTCCGGCGCCAAACGATAGGTCAATTGAATCTCCTGGCCATTGAAGGCAAAGGTCTGCGTGGCGGAGTTATCGCGGCTCATGACGTAGAAGAGGTCATCGGGACGGCCAGTGAGCAGAGCGGTCAAGTTGCCTATGAATCCCTCGCCGACAAGATCGTCGCCGGATACAAGCAGTTCTTGCCAATTGCCAGTCGTCTTGAATGCTTCGCCAGTGAGCAGATATGCTCCTTCGCCGACGTGTTCGCCTTCCGTGACATAGGGCGCTGGCGGGGCGCCGGTCACTGAGGCGGGCAGGGTATTGACGAGCGCGATGCCGAGGATCGGCAGGGCGATGGCGTTGATCAAGATGAAAGCCAGATAGAAGGGCGCTCGGCTATCATTGTGGGCGGGCAAGCGGCCGAAGATGATGCTGAAGGGGATGCCGGCGAATTGCACGAGGAGAATTGCCAGGACCAGTTCGGTCAGGCCGAATCCTAGCTCAGCGCCATAGATAGCCGCCACAGCAATGATCGTGCCGATGGCGTCGTTGTAGACGAGGAAGGCAACTAAATATTTGAAGAGTTCGCGATAGCGCTGAATATTGCGAAAAGTCTGACGCAGGCGGTTGATGCTGACACCGAGCACGTTTTCGCCGCGCTGAAGGATAACGCTCACCGATGGCGGTTCTGGCACCTGACGCAGGATAGGCAGGGAAAAGACCAGCCACCAGATAGCGACGCTCAGGAAAGACAGGCGAATCCCGGCGTGCTCGAAGACGGTATCGGGAATGAAGAAGAACATCGCCACGTTGATTGCCAGCAGGAGGCCCCCGCCGAGGTAACCGAGAGCATAGCCGCGGGTTGAGACCCAATCCCGATCCTGTTTGCGGGCAACATGCGGCAGCAGCGCGTCATAGAAGACGATCGAACCGCCGAAGCCGATCCGCCCCAGAACAAAGAATAGCGATGCCAGCAGCCAATCGCCAGTGCTGACGAATATGAGCAGACCGGTGCCTAGGACACCGGCGCCTATGAAAATCGCCAGAAAGCGTTTCTTGTTCCGCATGACATCGGAGATCGTGCCGAGGATGGGCGAGAGGATCGCTAGGACGAAGAGCGAAAAGCTGATGGTCAGCGACCAGTAGGCGGTGGCAGTGGCTTCGCTTGGCAGCGTGCTGCCGGCAACCGTGCTGTAGTAGATGGGCAGCAGGCTGGCGAGAATGGTGGTGGCAAAGGCCGAATTTGCCCAGTCGTACATCGCCCAGGCATTGATTCGCCGTTTGTAAGTGGCTTCGTCTTGCGCCCGCTCGGTTGCCATTCCCGATCCCTCCTGGCTGAAAAGCCCACTTCGATATTAAAGATACATCGAAACCGCAGGCTTGGCACATTTCTAGCGACGTGCTCCGCAGGCCAATCACAAATTGAAGGGGAAATAAGGGCGGTGTATACTGGTTCGCTGGTTGAAAGTCCCACGAGCGAAGCTGTATTGCGCCTCGGGCGAGACCGATAAGTGAATCTCCAACTAGAAGCTCTAGCGGGCAATTGATGACAGGTTTCTCCCGCCGATTTCTTGACCCCGGTCTGCTGTTGACGCTCACACTGACGCTCTTCCTCGCCATTCCTCTGGCTTTGAATCCTGGTTTGCCCAATGGCTTCGACACGCTCTTGCACAGCTATCGCGCCGCCGAAATGCAGCGCAGTTGGGAACAGGGTCTGTACTTTCCCAGCTGGGCGGAGAGCATGTATTTCGGTTATGGCTCGCCCCTATTTCATTTCTACGCCAGTTTGACCTATTACTTGACAAGCTTTCTCCAATTGCTCTTCGACCTGAGCGCCTTGGATGCCTTGCGCTGGCTGCTGCTTTTGAGTTTCTTGATGTGCAGCGGCGGGATGTATCTCTTTTGCAAGCGGCGCAGTGGACGGCTGGGGGCCCTGATTGCCGGTCTCGTTTATGTTTACAGTCCCTACCTGATGTATACCGAGGCTTATGCCCGCGGCGCCTACCCGGAACTGCTCGCATTAGCCGTTTTCGCCTTGCTGCTCTGGCGCGTCGACGCACTGCGTGATAAACCAACTCCCATCAATTTCCTCCTCGCTGCCTTGCTGCAAGCCGCCCTGGTCAACTCCCATAATATGATGGCAGTGACCTTGACGATAATTTGCGCAACTTGGGTCCTATTTGAAACAGGCCTGCAATTCATCAATCGCGAAGCTAGCCAGATGAGATCGGGTTCTGGCTTGTTGGCGCTGCTGGCATTGGGCCTAGGCACTGCTGCAGCGTCGACGTTCTGGCTGCCGATCTTGCTCGAAAGCGATTCGGTGCAATTGGAGAACCTGCTGGCGCCGGGCGTGCTCGATTATCGCGCACACTTCGTTCGGCTCGGCGAATTGCTTTCGCCCAGGCCGATTCAGAATGCTGGCGCGATTAATGGGCTGCGTCATTTGCAGCAATTGGGCATCGCGCAGTGGTCTTTGGCTTTGGTTGGCGGGATCTCGGCGCTTCTGCTGTATGTTCGCGGCTACCGGACCCGCCACCCTCAGGCCTTCCTCGGGACGGTTTTTTTCGCGCTGCTGGCGATCGCGCTCATCTTCCTCGTCATTCCGATTTCGCGCGAAATGTGGGAGGGCATTAGGGTGTTGCAGTTTTTGCAATTCCCTTGGCGATTGTTAAGTCCGATTGCCGCCTGCCTGGCGATCGTCGCCAGTATGAACGGCTTCTGGCTGAGCAAGCTGGAACGGCATTATCGACTCAGCGCGATTGCCTTGATTGTTGCCCTGCCAATCGTGACAGCCATTCCACTGCTATATGCGCCAGAATGGCGAATTGCTTCGCTTGATACTTCTGTCGCCGCCTATCATCAAGCGGCCGAACTGAAGCCGTCTCTTCCGGGGACGACAGCCACGAACGAGTTTCTTCCGCGTGGTGTGCATTCGCTGCCGCCATCTACAGAGCATCTGCTGGCCGATTATGCTGACGGCTATCCGATTGACAAACTGAACCGCTCATTATTGCCAGCCGGCACGGAAGCCGAACTCCTCCACAATGCGCCGCAATCGCTAGCCTGGCACATCAAAACAGAAGTCGCCTTCGTCGCCGAAATATACAATTTCTATTGGCTCGGCTGGCAGGCAGAGTTGGACGGGCGTCCGCTTGAGATCAGCCCCTCTCCTCATCATGGTCTGATAACGTTGCCGTTGCCAGCTGGCGAATATGTGCTGCGCGTCTATCTGGGTTCGACGCCGGCGCGTGATATTGCCGCACTAGTTTCGGCGCTTGCGATTGCGGGGACCTGCCTTGTTGCCTGGCGCCTGCGCAAGATGCAGCTTACTCCGCGGCCCTATTGGACCGCTAGCCTATAACGCGAGGCGATCGGCGACAGCATCCCTCTGGCAAGGATACGCGTAGAAGCGCGCTAGTATCCGCCTTCGGGATCGGGGTAGGCGTGCCCGCCGCCAAAGCTGAATGAGGGCGTTGGCGTCGCGCGGGGCGGCAGCGGCACATCGTAGTCAATCGGCAGCGAACTGATGACCGCTTCGGTCTTCAGAGTGAAAAGCGCCATCCAGCCCGTATCGTCTTCTGTTTCTACCTTGACCCAGGGGCTGTAGGGGCTGCGAGCGAGCAGCTTCACGACCGTGCCGGAGGGGAGCGTGCGTTTCACGCGGAAGGCGGTATCGGGCGCGGCGCGGAGGTTGCCGCCCCGGGGCACATTGACAGTGGCGCGGTGGGCATAGTCGCCATAACGCTGCGGCGGCTCCGGTGTGATATCGTAGACATCGTGGATCTGCCCCTGGCGGCCCGCCAGCAGTTCGGCGCTCATCCAGCCGGTATCACCATTGCCGAAGCGGATGTGCAGCCATTCACCATCGCTGCTTATGCCGAGGATGCCCATTGTTTCACCGGCCGGCACTTGGAAAAGAAGCCGCGAATTGATATCGGGGGCGACGCGCATATTGACGCCGCCCTGTGTCTGCGCATAGCCCGGCTGAGGAATTGGCACTGGGCGATCAAAGAGCCGAATTGGAATGTGCTTGATTAGCTCGTATTCCAGCAAGACGGGCTGGCCTGGCAGTTGCGCGGGCCGATTCCAGTCGCCCGGTTCATAACGCAGATTTAGCTGTTCACCTACATTCAGTGTGACAGATTGGCCGAAGGCGACCAACAAAATGTTGCCTTCAATGGCGATGAATTTGGTTGTATCGGCTTGCGTCAGCACGATAAGCGTTCCGTTAATCTCAGTGGCGACGCCATTAATGAAGACGCTGGCTGTCTGGCCGTATAACCCTTGCACGACCAAGGCGCCGACGGATGGCATGGCTCCGCAGTCGGAGGCCGCCGATGCACTTTCGATGGTGATGGACCGCCAGCGCGCCAAGCCAGTCTCCGCTGAAACGCGGTTGCTGATGTTGACCCCCCCGATGATGAGAGCGTCCATCAGGATGTTCTTTTCCAGGCGCAGCCAGAGCAATCCCCCGCCTTTCCCTGCGGACAAGGGCGGGCTTTGCAGCCGTTCGATCTGGTCGGCTTCTGCCAGGGCGGCCGGGGCGCTGAGAGCATCGGATGCTGGATCGACTTTGGGCGGTAAGCCACCATTGCAGAAATAGCCGGTTGGTCCCGCGAGGCAACTGTCGCTGGCTGCGGCATAGTGCGCAGCAAGCGCCGCTTCACAATTCGCGGCGGTGATGTTGGATTGCTCGGCTTCTATAATCTCTGGTGTTTCTGTGGGCTGGAAGCGGACGGCAGTCGGGACCAGAGTTGGGATCGGCGTTGGCGTCACGTAGACGATGATAGATGTCGTGGGTTGCTGCAACCGGTCGGCGGGCTCCTGCGGCGCCTGGCAGGCGTTCAGCAACATAAACAGGGCAAGCGCGGAGACCAGTTGGGCTTTCATATCGAGACTTCCAGCGCAGCGTTAGTAGGCAAGCGCGGCAATTGTACCAGATTGGCTGGTTGGTTCATGGCACGAGGCATTGCGAAGCTAGGACAATTGGCAGGTGAAGGTCCCCTTTCCGCCAGAGATTTCGTGTCGCGCGCCATCGGGCAAGTGAATTTCAGTCGCCGCCGGTGTCTCGACCATGAGGCTGAAGTCTTGACCGTCGCGTTGCCAGGCGCTGCGGATAGGACCGGCGGCACTGCGGTAGCTGCAATCGGCATAGGTTAAGCTGCCGCCCGGGTAGGGCTTGATGCTAATACGCTGGAAGCCCGGTTCAAGCGGCTTGATGCCAGCGACATAGGAAAAGAACCAGGCAGCCACTGCGCCAAAAGCATAATGATTGAAGGAAAACCTCGGTACGCCGTCAGCATCGATGCCATCCCATTTTTCCCAGATCGTTGTGGCGCCCTTGTTGACTTGGTAGAGCCAGCCGGGGCTCTTTTCGTTTTCCGCCATCTTGTATGCCGTTTCGACGAATCCGTAATCGCAGAGAACGTTCAGGATAAAGGGCGTTGTGAGGAAGCCGGTGCCGATGCAATAGTCGTTTGCCGTCACCATTTTATTCAGAAGAGAAACATTGCGCTGATTGTCAGAATGGTCGAGGAGACCCAGAGCCACCGGGCGAACATAGTGGCATTGACGTCGGGATCTGACCAAACCGTCATCGGTGAATGTATGACGGTATGCTGCCTTGATATCGTCGGCGAGGGCCTGATAACGATCGGCATCGGAAGCCTTGTCGAGAGCCTGGGCGATCTCCGCCATTAACTCGGCGGAGAAGCCAAAATATGCGGTCGCCACCTCGGCATCTGGCAGGAGTATGTTTCTGATCATGTCTTGCATGGGATGGCGGCCAGGCTCGAGCCATTCTCCCCAGTGGTAGCCAGTGTCGATGACGAAGTCGCTATGGGGATTATGACGCCAGCGATTGCGCCAATGCGTCCGCTTTGCCCGGCCTTCCATGAAGCTGAGGAAGCGCGTCATGCTGTCATATTGATCGGCAAGTATCTGCCTGTTTCCGTACATTTTGTAAAGTGTGTAGGGAACGATCACAGCAGCGTCAGCCCAGCCCGCACTGCCGTCCAGCATCTTCGGCATGCCGCCGCCGGGCACGATGTTCGCGATTCGACCGTCTTCGTGCTGCTGCAGCGCGACATCTTTCATCCACTTGGCCAAGAACTTGTTTATATTCATCAAGTAACTGCCAGCTTCGCAGAAAGACGCGATATCACCGGTCCAGCCGGCGCGCTCACGCGTTGGGCAGTCCGTGGGGATATCGAGGAAATTACCTTTCAAACTCCACTTGGTGTTTTCGATGAGCTTATTGATACCTTCGTGCGAACAGCGTAACCTGCCGATATCGTGCATGTCTGAGTAGACGGCGATGGCGGTGAAGTTCTGCGGCAAGACTGGCTCGGGCCAGTTGTCCAGCTTTACATAACGAAAGCCTTGCGCGGTGAAGGTTGGCTTGTAAGTCTGCGCGCCTTCCTTGGCTATATAGCGGATTTCCTGCAGGAGCGGCGCCATCACACTCCGACCGAGTATCTTGAATTGGAAGTTCTTCTGTGTGAAGTTGCCGTTCTCATCCAGGACTTCGCCATGAGTAAGGAGGACTTCGTGGCTCGCGGGCGCATTCAACTGGAATTGGACGTAACCAAAAAGATTCTGTTGGAAATCGAGAACAGTTGCGCCATCGGGCGTCGTAAGGACTTTAGGCTGAAGCCGCTCCCTTTCACGGATCGGTTCCCCCTCGCTTTGCACGAGTGACCCGTCATATTGCGCGGGCCTCACGACATGCCAACCGCTGTCATCGTATTCCGCTTCATGCCAACCTTGGAGTTCGCGACGCGCGTCGTAGACTTCGCCATCTTTCCAATCGCTTTTGCGGATGGGCCCGTCCTGGGTGGCTTTCCAACTCTCGTCCGTCCCTATCTTCTGTTCATTGCCGTCTTTGAATATAACTTTGAGCAGCGCCGCCAAACGGATGTCATCTCCATAGGCGTTGCGGGCTGATGTTGCTCCCAGGGAGCCGCGCCACCAACCGTCGCCCATAATCAGGCTCAAAACATTTTGACCGGCTTGCAGCAATTCAGTTACGTCAAAAGACTGAAATTGCAGCCGCTTGGTATACAAGGTATAGCCCGGCGTAAAGACTTCATCCGTGACCAACAAGCCGTTGATGTACGCGCTGTAGAGGCCGCAAGCGGTGATATGAAGTTCCGCGCGGCTGATTTCACTGTCGAGTTGAATTACTCGGCGCAGATAACTGGCCGGCTTGAAGGCATCGCGGTCGATATCTTGTTCCGGGTCAATGAAGAGATTCTTGAGCTCCTCCACGATTCATTCCTGTATTGACTCAATATTCGGATGGGCGCGTCAATTGCGCCGCGGCGCTGGTAAGTTTGGCAGTAAGCATGGTCAAGCCCCTGCCAGAAATTTCAAAGCTTTTTCGATGCTCTTCTTGGGACTGACCTTGATTTGCGCATCGAGCACTAGCCCGTCTTCGCCGATGACCCAGTGCGAGCGGATGACGCCCATGTATTTCTTGCCATACATCGACTTTTCGCCCCAGGCCTCCCAAGCTTCCAAGACCTGATGTTCCGGGTCGGAGAGTAGGTCATATTGCAGCGATTCTTTTTTGATCCACTTTGCCAGCGCGGTTGGCTCATCTGGGCTCAGCCCGAGGATGACTGCGTCAGCCGTTTCTATCTGGGCGACGTTATCACGGAAGCCGCAGGCCTGCGTCGTGCAGCCGGGTGTGCCGGCTTTGGGATAAGCGAAGAGCAACACCTTCTTGCCACGGTAATCACTGAGCTTGACGTTCTCGCCGTTTTGATTGAGAAGTTCAAAATCCGGCGCCATGTCCCCTACTGCTGGCATGATTGTCTCCTTTGCTTGTGTGCGCGGCTGATTGTAGCGCAGTCGGCGCGAAAATGGCACGGGGCGCTAGGCAGTTCCGCGCGCGCCTTGAATCTCGCGCCGGGCAAGGTCGATGCCGAGCCACATGGTCGCCGTTGCCTGCGCCGGCATCATCAGGTGCAGGTCCTGCGGAAAATGCGCGAGAAAAGCCTCATCATCGTCGATAGGCGCGCGGACGACGCTGCCGCCAAGCGTCTCATCAGCGGTCGCGAAGGGCATATCGCTATTGGGCGCGGTGATTCGGTGATACCACTCCGGGTCATGAATCAGCAGCAACGTGCTAATCTCAGGACGCAGAGTGAGGAGGTTAAGCACAATGCCGGTAGCGCATAGTTGAGCGCCGCCGGTATCTAGCAAGTCCAGAAGATAGAGCAGGGCCGGCTGGTCATAAAAGAAATCCCAGCGTGGCGGCTGAAGCTGCTCGGGAAAGTTGAACAATTCTTCCAGCACTTCGCGCAGAATCTGATGTTTGACACTCCATTCGCGTCGATCGGCAAAATTCGCGGTCGTCTGCTGAAATATCATCGCTGGCAGCACATGGTACATTCCGCTATCGATGGCGGTCGCGGCCGAGCGCTGAGCCAGGAGAGCTTTGTAGCCCTCGCCATCGTTGAACACAGTGAGCGTCCCGATGCCGATGGTAGCGCTGCGTCTCAAGCCTCGTGTCAGCGCTTCTGCCGGTGGTATGTGTCGATGATAGGTGGCGCGGGATGGCGCGCGCATCCAGCCTTCAGCGACAGCATCCCGCAATTCGCGTTCGAGCGCGGTGCAAGTCGCCAGCATGTCGTAATAGCGTCCGATGGCGCCGCGGAGCCGAAGTGGCTTCTTGCGGAGCGACTTCATTGTGAAGGTCGGCCCGTTGTACAGGCCCGGCTTGCTGTTCTGCAGGTCATGTAAGTGGCTGTAGTCATAGAAAGCGAAATCGCGAGATTCCGGCGTGGGCGGAGTGGGATCGAGCAGGCTGTCGACATCGTGAATCTGCCATTCCGCGGGATATAAAACTGTAACCGGGTGCTCGACGCCGTCCCGCGAAAACGGCTCGCACTGGTACAGGTGCTGCAAGTAATCGGTCATATTCTTGTAGTCGCGGTTATCTAGCGGCATGGTTCAATCGCTGGATATCGAGAACGTGATAACTGCGTCTGCTTGGGGCGCGACAATACGCTTTGATACGGGAGGCGGCTTCTAGGCATCAGCTTTGTCGTTCAGCTAACCTCTCAGCCAGCCACATCATACCATCGGCTATGAGCGCCTGCGCCAGCAAGAGACCCGCGAGACCAAGCCCGCTTAAGATGCCGAAGGGCACACGCTGCCAGACTGCGCCCAGGTTGCCGAGCTGCAAGAGCGACAGGCCCCAATCGCCATAACTGCTATAGCTGAGAAAGAGGAGAAATTCCGCCATATCCGGCAGCGCAATATTATCCCGCAATAGCTGCGCTACAGCATATGAAGCGGAACTGACGAAGACAACCAGCGAGACGACCAACAGAATCTGAACCATGGCGGCGAAAAGCCTGTCTTTGACGGCCACTCCCAAGAGGATGCCCAGCGCGGCAAATGACGCGATCATGGGCAGGGGCAGCAAGACACTAGCTGTAAGGCTCAAGGCGATTTGCAGCAGACTTATAGGAAGATCTGCTGTTGAGATCAAGGCGTCAGCGCTCAGCATTTTCACGTAGTTCCCGCTGAACGCAGTCAGGTCGGACAGTATTCCCAGCGCCAGAATCAGCCGCAGGAGCAGAATCGCAATGATCGACGCGCGCAACCGATAGAGTATGCTCATCCAGCGAGCGCGCAGAGCCAGTCCCGCGCCGATCTCGGTGACTCGCAGATTGTCCCAGGTATTGCCTTGGCTTTGGGCATCGAAGACTGCCGCGCCCAAAAGCAGAGCCCCGATCGAAGTCAACCCTTGCAAGGCTAACGTGGGAAAGTACAGGCTTTGCCAAACGAGACGCGTGACGCTTTGACTGTCTCCTGCGAGACCAGTCATGCTGGCATAGATCAGGGCCGCGCCAGCCAGCGACAAGGCAAGCGCCAGCATTTGCATGACGAAACCGCGACGCGAGTCGTCGACGCGAGGATGTAGCCATTTGTATTCCAGCAGCGGATTCATTGCCCATTGGGGCAGCAGCCAGTTGATAAGTCTAGTCATCATGCGCTACGAGTTCGCCAATAGTCGATTCAAGCAGATCCAGCTCCGTCATACAGTCCGCGCCGGCAAGCTCGACCGTGCGGTTGCCGCGAATGTAATGCACGTAAGTCCGCGGCAGGTGAGCGAGACCAAGTTTCTGGCGCAGCGCCGCCGCGTAAACAGCGAGTTGCAAGAGATAGCGATTGGCATGCTGTTCGTAGGCGCCGCCAATCACCGCGCTCGTCTTGTAATCAATGATTGTCCACTCGCCGTTGGGCTGTTGCAAGGCAACGTCCATGATGCCGTGAATCACGCGTTTTTCTGTGCGGAACATAAACGGCAGTTCGGTGTAAAGCGGACGAGATTCGGTGCGGGCGCTGGCGACCCAGCGATAGACATCGCTCGACTTGTGAATCGCGAGTAGCTCCTTGGTTTCGCGCAGGGCGAGGCGAAGCGTGACTGGATTCGTCAGCCCTCTCTCCCAAGCGATGGGACTTATAAGCGCATCGGTAGTCGGCTCTTCGAGCGCAACGCTGCCGTGACGAAGCAGTTCGTGCACGATCTCGCCGATGACGACGCGGATGTCAACTTGCCGTTCCAGGTACAATGTGCTGGTCTCGTACGGCAAGTCTCGCATGGCGTTTCGACGAAATCGTTGGGCGGCGGATTGTCGCTGGTGCTGGCTAAAGCCTTTGCGATACTCGCCGAGGTACGCGATTTGCGAAGCGGTAGTATGGCTTGGACGCGGCGAATCGCCGTCCACCACCGGCTTGATCAGCGGCGGCATATAGGGTGGGTATTCGCTCTCCTCCGCCTCGAAATCCCAGAGGTCGGCGCCTATATTTGCGGACTTATACAGGCCATCGGGCGGAGGCGGCATCGGCGGCATCAATACTGAGATTGCTTCGCCGGCGAATGGTTGTCTTTGCTCGGGCTTGCGTTCTATCCCGTCCAGATCCAGAGCGGTGAGAAGCTGCTGGAGCCAACCTTTGCTTGTCCAGCGTCCGGCAATGTTTAGCGACGCTTGGCCGCTGACGAGCAGATAATCTTGCGCGCGGGTGGCAG
The DNA here is from genome assembly GCA_011523735.1 of Chloroflexota bacterium. Taxonomy (GTDB): domain Bacteria; phylum Chloroflexota; class Anaerolineae; order Aggregatilineales; family Phototrophicaceae; genus UBA6055. The sequence goes on along the minus strand of WTGB01000155.1, from coordinate 5,567 downwards.
CGACATAAAGCAGCCGCTTACGCTCCGCTGCCTCCTTCAGCGATTGCAGTCTGGCGCTGCGTCGATGGGCGAAACCGCTCACATATTTGTTGCTTTCGGCGTCGAACACTTGGCAGCTCAAGCCATTGTCAGGATCGACAAGCAGAGTCCGCGCGCTTTGGAAGCTGCGTTCCCAGGAAGCGTCTGCCAGGACAACCAGCGGAAATTCTAAACCCTTACTGGCATGCACGGTCATTAAATGGATAGCATTGCCCGCTTCCAGATGCGCTTCGCCTTCGCGCACTTCGCGCTCCGTAAGATCCATCAAGTACTGCGAGAATTTCCCGAGCGTGATTTTGCCGCTCGCTTCCGCCAGATGCAGCAGCTTCTCGATGTTGCTCCGCCGGCGGGCGCCATCGGGCAAGCCGGTCAAGATGGCGAGGTAATTGGTCTTCTCCAAGGCGCGCCGCAGCAGCTCGGAAATTGTCACGCGACGTGATATCCGCCGCAGGTCAGCCAGCGTGTCCAGCGCATGCTGCACCAGTGGAACATCGGCGTCGACCATGCCGGGAAGCGGACTCTCTGCCGCGGATTGGAGCGCCCGCCAAAGCCGGAGCGGGCTGGTGGCGCCGTCGTCTGCTGGAATCAGGCGCAGGATGAAGAGCAGGTCGTCGCTAAAGGCGAAAATTGGCGAGCGCAAAATGGTCGCCAGCGCCAGGTCATCGGCCGGATTCTGCAAGAAGCGCAGCAAATCCAGCATATCCCAGACTTCCTGACGGTCGTAATAACCGCGCCCGGCAATGGTGAGAAAGCGCAGCCCTTGCGCCTTAAAGACATCCTCATAAATTGTCACATTTGACATCGACTGAAAAAGAATCGCGATGTCGCCGAACTCGATGCAGCGCCATTTTCGCTCATTCTTGTCGAAAACTTTGCACTTCTCCGCAATCATTGTTTTGGTGCGCCGAGCGATTTCGTAAGCCTCCCAGCGCCGCATGTCTTCCGCAAGGTATCGCTGTTGCCGGCCGCGCTCGGTCTTTATAAGGTTGCCCGATTCGTCACGCATCCCATTATCCAGGAGTTGCAGTTCGATCGCGGGATTTTCTGGCGAATCCGCGCGGAAGGCTTTCATTGGCTCGTCGTATGCCACCTGGTAGTCTGGGACCGGGCTGCTGTCCTCGCGTATAAGCAGGCTTTCAAAGAGCGCGTTGAATTGCCTGACCAGAATGCGATGGCTACGAAAGGAGATTGACAGCGGCAACTCAAGATCGGCGGCGTGCTGGGAGAATAACTTGCGGACACGATTGAAGACGCTGACATCGGCGCCGCGGAATTGGTAGATGCTCTGCTTCGGGTCGCCAACGGCAAACAACGAGCCGCCAGTCTCAACATCGGCAAGCGAGCGGATGATCTGCCATTGCGCCGCGTTGGTATCCTGGAATTCATCGACCAGCAGATGTTTGAATTCAGCGTTGCGATAGCGGTCGCATATGTATTCATCGCGCAACAACAGGGCTGTCAGCCGCTCCAGATCATCGAAATCAAGTTGAGCCGCCGTTCGTTTGCGCTCGCGGTAAGCCTGCCTTACCTGTTCCAAAAGCTGATGCCAAAGCGGGAGCAAGTCTGCCGTCAGTCGATCTAGTTCGCTCGGCATTTCGCCGACGGTTTTCAACGTATCTTTGACGCGTTGGCGCAGGGCTCTCAGCAGTTGCGCGGCTTCGTTCTTGGCTTCTTTGCCGCTCCATGCTTTGGCAGACCCTATGTTGCCGACGGCGCCTTTGTCGTGGCAGGCTCGCAGAAGGCGGAAAACCCCCGATCCGTTGACGTCATCCGCTGCTATTTGGCGCAGATACTCCTGGTATTGAACGACGAGGTCAGAAAGTTTGTCGCCAGCTGGCAGATATTCGATGGCTCGCAGGGCATTAACTTCTGCCGAGGCGACCAGACGCTGCCGCTCCGCAGACAGTTCTTCTTCCCACTGCCTAATCCAGCCCGCGAAGATGGCTTCGGGATCGGCGGCGAGCGGCGGGTAGTCGGCATTGACCAGTGACATTTGCTTCAACGCCGCTTCGATTTTGAAGGCATCGTAATGAGCGAATAGCATCGAGCTGGGTGGCTTGATGTCCCCTAGCACATCGCCGACGACTTCATCCAGAATGATCGCGGCTTCGATTTCATCAAGCACTTCAAATTCCGGATCGATACCGGTTTGCGCTGCGTTGGCTCGCAGGATGTCGGCGCAGAGACCATGGATCGTGTCGATGCGGGCGCTGTCCATCCGCGCTAGGTGATTTAACCAGCGTTCTGCGTCTGGTCCCTGCGCGCGCCGCTCAAGTTCCAGGCGCAGACGATGACGCATTTCGAAGGCGGCTTCGCGTGTGAACGTGATAGCGATCAACGCGCTTAAGGACCAGTCCGGATTGCTCTCCAAGAGCTGAAGATAGCGCTCAACGAGGACGCGCGTCTTGCCCGAGCCGGCGCCAGCCACGACGATCAGGTTCTTGTTGTGAGTATGGATGGCAGCGTATTGTTCCGTCGTCGGATTCATTCGACTTTCCTGACGGCTGGCTCAAACATCGGGCCGGGATTTGTATCGGCCAGTCACCTGTACTCGGCAGAACCTAGAGAATTCGCAATACCGGACGCATTTACCGTTTTCGAGTTTGACCGGATGAACGGGGAACTGTCCGGCGCGTCCCATTTTCAGGTTTCGCGCGATATGCGCTTTGGCTTTTTCAAGCGCGGAAATGTCATCTTCATCTTGGGTCGATAGAATGCCGCTCGCCTTTAGATTGCGCAGATGCCAGTACAGACCGCCCGTCACATCTTCTTCCGCGCCAAATTCTTCAAAACGGCTCATCAGTGCGAGAATGTAGATGACTATCTGAAAGTCGCGACCGATTTCAATTTCGCTCCGCGGTATTAGTTTGCTGCCAGTTTTGTAATCGACCACGGTGAGCCTGCCGTCAACGTTGTCAATTCGGTCGATTAACGCGGTTACTCGCAGCGGCTTAACGCCTTGCCCCAATCTGATTCTCACTTCATCGACAAACTCTTCCTGACGGAAAACGAATCGAGTCTCTCCTGTATTGAGCGGGCTATCTGGTGAAAAATCCAGCTTCAGCAGCGCTTCCAGTCGCTTCAACAGGAACTTGCTTTCCTCCGTCCATGTAGAGGTTTCTCTGAAATTAAGGAACTCAGGCGCGCGCGGCAAGATGTCTTCGGCCGCCGAGACGAGTAAAGAGAGCGCCTTAACCTGATTGTCTTCGTGGATCTCGAGTTGGCGGGAACGGATTTTGCCATATGTCTTTTCCAGGATTCTATGGTTGAGCGCGCCCAACTGGACCGGGTCAGCGCCCAACTCTGGCTCCACCGCTTGGGACAGCCCCAGAACCCGTTTGGCGAAAAAACGGAATGGGCATAGGCCGTAGTCATTCAACTGTGTCGCGCTCCAAATCCGGTCGTCGCCTAGACGGCGGCCTACTTCGTCAATCAGTTCCTGACGCGTCAAGATTCCGCTGTATTGGTCAAATGGCGCATTTGACAGTCGTTGCAACTCCACAGCTCGATTAGATGCCAGCCGGCGCCATTGGTCGGCTAACGCAGGTTGAGCTTTCAGCCAGTTCCGCGCCCGCAACGCCAGTTCCGCGTCCGCCGCGTCCTGCCGGCCGAGTTGATCGGCAACCGCGAGCATAAGCTCGGCGTTATTGGCGGCTTCGGACGGATGAATGACCGCTCCCACCGGCAGGCTCTTACATTGTGCATCGGGGAATACTGCCCTGACCGCCCGCCAGAGGTAACTCTCGATCCAGACACGACCCGCTTGATAAGTCGGGCGCGATAATGTCAGGGTCTTCCGCGGAAGGCTGATCAACTCGTAGAAGAGCCCGCGATCATCGATGCGCTCGGCGCGCGTCCCCAGCGGAATGCCGCGCGATTGAAACTGTTCGCGTTCGGAATCGAGATAGAACGGGTCTTCGGCCGCTTCCGCCGGGAACACCCCTTCCGCCAAGCCCAGTATGAAAACGTGGTCATGTGGCAAGCCCCGCGCTTCCGTCGCAGTCGTCACGAGTACCTGATGCTTCCTTGGCTGATTAATGGAATCATCGCCGCTTGTTTCTAGGGCGTACTTCAAGTCGGACCGAAATTGTTGCCAAGTTGTATGCCTGTCGGACCTCATCGTCGCCTTCAAGACCTCATCGCTTGCCAACATATCGCGCAGTATCGCCTTCAAGCCGTTTAGCGCATTGATATCGCGGACGACTATGGCGGTATTCGCCCGGTCGTGTTCCCAAGCCTTTCGGATGATGCTCAGCGAGTAAGTGCCGGTATCTTCTTCTGCTGCCGCGGGATCGGCGCCCAGCAAGTTCCCAAGCCAGCGGACATAGGCGGGTAAGTCGGCGCGCTCCGGCGGCCTGATCGTGGCAAGAAATGTGGACAACCTTGTCGAAAGCGCGTGCGCTTGCTCAGCCCTGACCGCCGTCAGCGCCTCTTCATCGCTGCTATTGCTGATATTTTGCTGCGCCAGGTGAACAAGCGCTTGCCAGTCCTCTGCGCTGCCGCCGAGAAATCGCTGCTCCAGGCTGACGCGGTCCAGCAGATCGACCAATCTGTCATCCAAACCCGAGTCAAAGTATGGCGAGCGCAAGACATCCAGCAGGTTGCGGCGGCGGAAGCATGGCGGGAGCTCCAGCAGGTCGATAAGAGCGGAGATAACGGGCGCGCGGCCGTAGCTGCGTTCATAGTGCAGCAAGAGTGGCAAGGCGTATTCATCGCGTCCCGACTCAAAGTAAGTGACGTAGCGCTCCCAATCGCGAAGGGCGATTAGGATGCCGTCGGCCGGGGCGCCGTCGAGGAGCAGACGTTTGACCTCGCGCAAGACCGCCCGTACCTCTTCGGCTGGGTCCGGCATTTCGATCAGCTTTACGGAGTCGCCACTGCTCTCGGCGGGGAGATCGCGAAAGACAGATCTCACCAACTGACGCAGCGCCTCGTCGCGTGGACCAGGCGTGTCATCCAACATGCGGAGATCCAAACTGACGCCGGCCGCGTCGTAGGCTGCTTCCAGACGCTTACGCGCCAGCAGGCTTCGACTTGGCAAAAGCGTCGCCTGGTCTTCCGGCGGCGCTGTCAAAGTGATATGCGCTTGATTGATAGCGCGCGATAACTCCGCCAGCAGTTCGGATTGCACCGGCGTAAACTGGTCGTAACCGTCCACGAGCAGCATGTCGACATCGGCGGTGAGCGATTCTCGCTGTTTTAATGTCGCCAGCGCCAGCCAGCCTTCGCCCTCGACATCGGCTAATTCATTCTTTCTCAGCGTGTCTTGATAGCGTCGATAGATCGCAGCGATCTCTCTGTCCTTTGGGCTGCGCGCCGCTTTAGCGAAGTCAGCGACATCAATGCCGTTTTGCTTGAATTCGTCAATCAACTCCGCCAGAATCGATACGAAGCCGCGCGTATCCGCGATGCGATGGAAGGTGCTTAGTTGGCCTTCTGCCAGCATTTGCGCCAGCAAAGAACGCAAGATCTTCTGCCGCATTAGGCGCGAGAGCCGGCGAACAGGTCTGCCCGCGATCTTCAGCAAG
>WTGB01000029.1:2074-2656 GCA_011523735.1 Chloroflexota bacterium | reverse complement strand
ATTTGTGTTGGATCCGGCTGCCTTGCAGACGGTTCTGGACGGCGCGGAGCAGATCGCTCAGGATTATTGGGCAAGCGCTGGCGGCGAATAGAATCTGGAATAGGAGAGGTGTATCAAGCGCCTCTCCAAGCATCTTGATTTCAGGCGGGCGGATTGCCCGATACAAACCAAGTGAGCACTGAGCCGCTTCGAAATGAGGTCCCGGTGACAGCGCTGGGCAGGGCGTCGCTCGAAGCGCCCTCACGCGCGCAGGCGCTGTTGCGCAAGATTGAGCCTTATCTCTATCTGTTGCCAGCGCTTCTGCTCGTCGGCGGGCTGCTGCTATATTCGGTCGCCCATACCTTGGCGATTAGCTTTACCGATTGGGATCTCATCACCCCGCCGCGTTTTGTGGGCATGCAAAACTATATTGACGCGGTCCGTGATCCGACTTTCACCAGGTCATTCTCGAACACTTTGATCTGGACTGGCGGGAGCTTGCTGCTGCCGGTCGGGGGTGGCTTGCTGCTGGCGGTGGTATTGGAGCGCATCCCCGGGCAGCGGGTCTTGAAAACGCTCATCTATCTGCCGGCGATATTGTCG
>WTGB01000029.1:0-2064 GCA_011523735.1 Chloroflexota bacterium | reverse complement strand
CTCATGGCGCGCGCTTGGACCGAGCATGGTGCTGTTTCTCGTTGGCTTGCAGACCATACCGCCAGAACTTATTGAAGCAGCAAAGATTGATGGAGCTGGCGAACGAATACTCTTCTGGCGCATCAAACTGCCTCTGCTCCGACCAATCACGGCGATCGTCGTCATCATGTCGGTCATCGGAAGCTTTATGACCTTTGACCTGGTCTGGGTGATGACCCAAGGCGGACCAGGACGCTCCTCCGAAACGCTGGCGGTGACGATGTACCGCCAAGCCTTTATCATGTGGAGAATGGGTTATGCCGGGGCGGTCGCGGTGATTCTGTCCACGATAGTTATAGCATTTTCTATCTTCTATTTGCGAGCGACCTTGAAGCGAAGCGCCTTATGATTGAGAAATGGGCTATAAGGCAACGCGCTCTCGACCGGTACCTCGTGCTGGCCTTGCTATGTTTGTTCACAATTGTCTGGGTTACGCCGCTGGCTATTGTGGCGCTGAGCAGTATGAAGACCCCCAGGGAGCAATCGCAAAGCGGCATCCTGGCGCTGCCAGAGAATGCCGCAATGATCCTCGACAACATTGCGTCCGCTTCCGAATTAGCTGGCATCGGCAACGGGCTCTTTAGCAGTCTCATTTACGCATTCGTCGGCTCTGTGACAGCCGTCATCGCCGCGTCATCGGCGGCATACTCTATTGCCATGCTGAAAATCCGCTTCCCCTTCTTCTGGTTTCTGCTCATCTACAGCGGCACTATCTTCCCCTTTCAGATGTATCTAATGCCCTTGTTCGGGCTGTACCAGACGGTCGGGTTATACGATACGCGCGCAGGAATGCTGCTGTTCTATTCGGCCATTGCCGTGCCGTTCTGTATATTTGTCTTCCGCAACTACTTCATCGGACTGCAAGGGGAAGTGATTGAAGCCGCATCGCTAGACGGGGCGTCTTCCTTTCAAACCTATATGCGCATCGTGCTACCAATGGCGAAACCAGCCGCTCTTTTTCTGTTTGTGACGCAATTCAGTTGGATCTGGAATGATTTTCTCTTTGGGCAGGTGCTAGCAAAGTCGGACGATGTGCGACCGGTCATGACATCGCTGGCGATGCTATCCGGCACCTATGGCAAGGGCAGCATCCCCCAACAGATGGCGGGCGCGCTGACGGCGTCCATACCGACGCTCATCCTGTTTTTCGCGCTTCAAAAGCACTTTATGCAAGGCATTATTCTAAACACAGCAGGCGAGTAAATGATTCGCCGTCTTGACGGGGCATATTTGCACTAGCCGCAACCCTGCGATATGCTTGAAGCGAATATAGATTCAGAGGTTGAATTAAGATGGCAGAAATAAGCGCAGAAAGAGACGGACTGGCTGACGGCATGCCGCGTGACGAGCGCGGTTATTGGAAGCCGGACAAAGAAATCGCCCCCAATCCGGTGTTCGTTTGGCCGCCGAATCCGCGGGAAATAGCCAAGTGGGTCAAGGACTATATCTGGCCCATCAATCTGATGTACATGATCGTGGCGACGGTGACCTGGATGTTCCTGACCCCGGAGATGGCGCGTATGAAGGAGTTCAGCGTCGGCTGGATTGCCGAGGTTTTCATCCGCAATCAAGTGATGCTGATCGCTTTGGCGACCGTTTTGCACGTCCGCCTTTGGTCGAATAAGGCGCAGGGCTACCAATACAAGTGGTCGCCTACATGGATGGGCAAGAGCAAGAAGTTTCTTTGGAATGATCAAGTGCGCGACAACGTGTTTTGGAGCGTCGTCAGCGCTGGCACGATTTGGACCGGTTTCGAGGTGGTGATGCTTTGGGCATACGCCAACGGCATCATCCCCTTCGTGGACCCGCGCGCGCAGCCGCTCTGGTTCATCGTGATTCTGGTTCTGGTACCGCTCTGGCGCGATTTCCACTTTTACTGGGCGCACCGCCTGCTGCATGTGAAATTCTTTTACAAAATCGCGCATCACGTGCATCACAGAAACATCGACATCGGTCCCTGGTCGGGCTTGTCGATGCATCCGATCGAGCACCTGCTCTATTACACCTGCATGCTGATTCACTGGG
>WTGB01000112.1 GCA_011523735.1 Chloroflexota bacterium | reverse complement strand
TTCCTCGTTGTAATCAGGATGGAACTGCGAGAGATAGTGCTTGGGCAGCGCGATGTTGCGCAGCGACGCCTGGGTTTCGGCAAACAGCGGGTACGGATCCTGATAGGTGAAGACCAGCGTATTGTCATCGGGCGCTTCCAATTGAGGCGGCGCGCCATTCTGATAGGTCACGCCGATGCCAAAGCCCGTGACGCTTTCGTTGAGAGAATTGTCGTACCACAGGAAGAGAACATCCTCTGAGGTGAAGTCTTCTCCGTCCGACCACTTGATCCCTTGACGCAGATTCACCGTCCATACCGTCTGGTCTTCATTGGATGACCAGCTTTCGGCGAGATTGGGCTGGATGGGTCCTTCGCCGGAAATTGGCGTATTCCAGCGCACAAGCGGCTCATAGGTCATATTGTAAGTCATGTACGTAATGAGCGCGGCTGTACCGCGACGCAGCGTGCCGCCGTAAGTGCCGATTTCATTAAGCGGCGCCACAACCAAGGGATTGGGAGGAAGGCGGTCTTCAACCGGCGGCAGTTCTCCGGCGGCCACCTGTTCCGCTAGCATGGGCGCTTCCTGATACATCATGTCCTGCGCGTAACCAACCGCGCCGAACATAAGAAGCGTGAGCAAAACGACTAATGTAGTACACAGATAACGAAACATTTCTTAAACTCCTTTACTATTTTGACTCCTGCGGCCGCGCAAGCAGTGGAATACAACTACAATCTGTGCTTCGCGCATATGTATAATAACAATTGCGGCGACGCGACGCAAAGCGCCGCGGTCCGCGATAGTGTATCTATTTCGGTTGATTTTCCTGCGGGCAGATTCCACTACCTCTACCAAAACACTGCGAATCGCAAAGCTTGTCCGCATCTCCCCCCAACCACGAAAGAATCGTTGTAGGGGCGACCGGCGGGCTATGTCGGCGATCGGCGTCTACGCGGCCTGCGCGCTCTATCAGGTCGCCCGCAAATCGCTAATTTTTGCTGCCCCAACTCTGCGAAATCTGTAGGGGCAACCTATCAGGTCGCCCGAAATAGCCGGGCCGGCGGTGGCTCACCTAGCGCTTGCCATTCCCCCCGTTCGAGCGCGCCCGCCGAACCGGACGCTTGCGCGGCAGACGCATCGGCAGCTTCTGACGCCGCAGCCCATCAAACTGGTAGAGCGCATTGGCGACCGCTCCCGCCGTTGGCACCAGGCCGATTTCGCCGACGCCTTTAGCGCCATAGGGTCCATAGGGATCGGGCACTTCCACGCCGATAACTTCCATCTCCGGCATGTCTTTGGCGCGCAGGATGCCGCATTTGCGCAGCATCGTGCTCTTCGGGCGGCCGCCTTCCATCGGCAGATCTTCACTGATGGCGTAGCCCAAGCCCATGTGGATCGAGCCTTCCAGCTGTCCTTCGAAGAGCGTGGGATTAAAGATCTTGCCGGCATCGTGAGCGGCGATGATCTTCTCCACCTGCCCATCTTCGTCAAGGATGACGACCTGCGTGGCATAGCTGTATGAGTAGTGGGTATAGATCTTTTCGACCATGGCGCCGGGTTTGGTCGTCCAGTCGACAGTGAATTCGCCTTCGTATTGCCGGCCGACTAACTCTTCCAGCTTGTGATATTCCAGGTCGGCTTTGAAACGCGCGCAGGCATCAATGATGGCATTGCCGATCAGCGAAGTGGCCCGCGAAGCCGTGGTCATGCCGGTGACCATCTCGGAGCCGGTCTCGACGCGGACTTCGATCATCGAGGGCGGGATGCCCGTTTCGGTGACAAGCGCCTGCACCGCCATGGTATGCACGCCCTGCCCCATCTCCGTCCAGCCATGATCGATGATGACCTTGGCCTTTTCCTCGCCTTCGGGAGCGGCGGGATTGGGGACGACCGTCAGCGTGATCTTGGAGGAATCCGGCATGCCATTGCCGATGCCGGTGTTCTTGATGCCGCAGGCGATGCCGGCGAATTTGGCGCTGCGAAATTCCTCTTTCACCGCTTCCAGCGTGGCTTTTGCGCCGGCGCCCGCTTCAATGACCTGACCGGTGGCGGTCATATCGCCGTCATCCAGCGCGTTCTGATAGCGGAACTGCCAGCGGTCGAAGCCGCCCTGCTCGCAGAGATCATCAATGCAGCTTTCCAGGGCGAAAGCTGTCTGGTTGACGCCGAAGCCGCGCATCGCGCCGCAAGGCAGATTGTTGGTATAGACCGCCGTGCTGACGATATCGGTAACGGGGAAGTTGTAAGCGCCGGTGGCATGACCAGCCGAGCGCTCCAGCACCTTCATGCCCACCGAGGCATAAGCGCCGGTATCGCCGACGAAGCGCCCCTTGCAGAAAGTCAGCATGCCCTCTTCATCACAGCCGATAGTGTATTCCATCCAGATGGGATGGCGCTTGGGGTGCATGATGATGGATTCATCGCGCGTCAGACGCACCTTGACCGGCGCGCCCAGCAAGTAGGCAGCCAGCGCGGCATGCCCCTGCACCGAGAGGTCTTCCTTGCCGCCGAAAGCCCCGCCGTTGGGCACCAGCACCACATGCACATCCGCTTGCGGCAGACCCAGCAGCTTGGCGATCTGCACACGATCCTCAAAGACGCCCTGCCCTTGCGAGAGGACTTCAACCCCCCATCCCCCAGCCCCTCCCGCCATCTCTATGGCGGGCATCCCCACAGGGAGGGAAGGGGAGCTAGAGTAGTCAGAAGTCC
>WTGB01000059.1 GCA_011523735.1 Chloroflexota bacterium | reverse complement strand
CCAAGCGTCACCCCCTCTCCCCTTGTGGGAGAGGGGGCCGGGGGGTGAGGGGTGAATTGTGAGTCGCCCGCAAATCACCATTTTTAACGCCGACAATAACTGTCCGGCAAACATGTCCGCTCCTCAGCCCCTTGTGATGCTCGCCAGTAGCGCAGTGTCTACGCGCGCTAGAGATGGCGAGAAAGGGACCGGGGATAGGGGTAGGAAAAAAGCGTTGGCGACCCCAGTATCGGACAAGCCTTGCAGGGGCGACACTTGTGTCGCCCGCCTATGTCACCCGCTACACACCACTATTTCGCATCACTAACTTGGTTTTACAAAGATTAAAACTGCCGCAAACCGGCTATGCGCTCTCCCCAGCGCGCGCTATCTTCGTTACGATACTCCTTGAGTCCGTAACCCTAGCGACAGGGAGGTTCCCTTGCCAACATATATGTATCGCATACAGCCCGTGCGCCCCGAAATGCTATCGGAGGGGGCAACCGACGAAGAGTCCCGCATTACCAGCGAGCACTTTGCTTATCTCAAGAACCTGATGGAAGCGGGCATACTTATCCTGGCCGGGCGCACCCTCAACAGTGATTACTCAGCCTTCGGCATCGCCATTTTCAGCGCGCGGGACGATGACCATATGCGCCAGATCACCGCTGACGACCCAGGCGTGGCGCAGAAACTATTCCGCGCCGAATGGTATCCCTTTCGCATCGCCCTGCACGCGCCGGAAAATAGTGAAGAGGATTAGCTTATGGCGGACTCTGCCCCTAGACACATCGTCGCCGCCAGCGCTCTGATTCGCAATCAAAAGGGCGAGATCGCGCTGGTTAGAACTGAGCGCAGAGGCTGGGAACTCCCGGGCGGCCAGATAGAGTTGGGTGAGACATTGACCGAAGGGCTTGAGCGCGAAATCTTTGAGGAGTGCGGCATTGCAGTCGAGTTGGGGCGGCTTGCGCATGTGCGCAGCAATCTGAGCTCATGCATCGTGATCTTCTGCTTTCACGCGACCTATGTTTCGGGCGAATTGCGGCCCAGTGAGGAAACACCCGAAGTTCGCTGGGCAAATCAACAAACAGCTCTGGAGTTAATTACCCATCCCGCATTGCATCTCAGCCTGCGCGGCCTGCTGAAGAACGACGGACAGCTACTCTATCAAGCATACCGTCGCAATCCTTTCGAGGTCTTGGAAGAGCGCGCCATTTAAAGAATCGGTTGTCGCTCAGGTGTGCCGGCATTCCGCGGGTAGCGTCGCGGCGTGGCTGCGATTTTGTCGATCACAACCAGATGGCGCGGATTGGATAAGGTGGGTAGTTGAATGTCTTCGATGGCAAATAGCTCACCGCCCAATTCGCTTATCGCCCGCGCCGCCCTGTTGCTTTCCTCATAGGCTTCCGTTCCGCGCATGGCGATCACTTGTCCACCGATTTTCGCGAGCGGCAGAGTGTATTCCATAAGCGCGGGCATCCTGGCGACGGCGCGAGCTGTCACAACGTCATAGACCTCGCGATAGGGTTTCTGCTTTCCGGCCTCTTCCGCTCGGGCATGCAGCGTGCGCGCATTGCCAACACCCAGGGCGTCGCATACGTGCTCGGCGAAACGCAGCTTCTTGCCCGTCGAGTCCAGCAGAGTCACATGGGCATCGGGAAACATAATAGCGATGACAAGCCCGGGGAAACCGGCGCCTGTGCCGACATCTATCAGGCGCAGTCCATCAAATCGCGGAACGACAAGCGTAAGCGTCAACGAGTCCAGGAAGTGCCGCACAGCAATCTCTGCCGGCTCTGTAATACCCGTCAGGTTCATGCGCTGGTTCCATTCCAGCAGCAGATCGGTAAAGCCGGAGAAGCGACCAAGCTGCTTGTCGGTTAATTCAAGACCGAGAAGCGACTTGGCATAGACGCGCAGCCCGGTCAAAACTGTTTTGCCGGTATCTGGCTGTGGCATGGACGGCTTGGATCTGGAAACCCTGCCTATTCCCAAGGGTATGTCGTCAAAGGCATTGACGGCTGCTCGTGCAAAACCTCAACGCCAAATGGATTCTCCCGAATGATAAATATGCAGCGGCTGCCCAAGCGCTCGTTTGCCGTGCCTGGACCGAAGTCTTCATAGCCATCGGTGATCGCTTCCGACCAGCCGACAGCGTAGTTAATCTCGTAGATTCCTGGCTCCCATTTGTCGCCGAAGTTTGCCGTGTAAAAGACCCACCAGTTGAGACTGCCGGGAATCTGCTTGACTGCGCTTACCTGAACATTCGGTATGGTCAGCCCATGCAGCTTAATCGCATATTGCGCCGTATCTATATGCTTCTGGACTTGCTCCCGCGTCTTGGCGAACCAAGACCAGAACACCCTGATTGTGTCCGTATCGTACAATATGCCTGGGTCAGCTCCCTCCACATCTTCGCATTCGGCGAATATGAGCCCCGGATTCAGCGTCCGGCCAGGTTCGGTCGCGGGTTTCGCGCGCGCGCCAATTTGCACAATCGGCTCAGCGGGGCGCGAGTAAACCGGGTTTAGCAAACTGCCATCCGGTGTGAATACGCCAGCTGAGGAAAGGAGCACGGGAAGCGCTGAGGTATCTATGCCTTCGACCAGTGTGCTTGACGGTTCCGCGCATTCGCCCAGCGTATCATCTGAAGGCGCCTCAAATATCGTGCTGTCCGGATCGGTTTCCCGCCCGATGCGGATGAGGACGCTGATCGGTGTGTCCAGCGCGCGCGTCGCGCCGTCCAACCAATAGATCACCTGGCTGACGGCATAATCGCCATCGACGTTGACGCGGCGTAAACCGGTGATCGCTTGGCCCAAACCGCCGTAAGCGTTAAAGGCTTGAAAATACAAGTCGTAGCCGCTTTCCATCGTACCCGATAGGTCAATCACCATGCGGTCTTCACAGGCGGAGTAAAACCAGTTCACTGTCGATGTATACTCAGTCTCTTCTTGCGCCTGCGCGCCTAAGAGCAGGGCAAACGGTAGCAGAAGGAGAAGCAAAGTCTTGGTTACGCGCATGAGATTGCAGTCCCGTCTTTTCGATCTTGGAAAGCCTTTAGCCCCTATTTTACCCCATCTCGGCAAATTACTCAGCCCGTTTGTTGGAAAACCCCGCGGCTAAAAGGCTTATCCAGCAGCCCGTAGGGATTGCGGAGATTTCTGTCCCTCAGAAGCTTGAAATGTTTTACGCAAATCTGTCACTATGATGTCGGTTAAACGCTGTAAATTGCGAGCGACCGAATCACCCCTACAAGGCTTGATTGCTATTGATCAGCATGAGCAAGTTCTCGCGTGATTGCCTAGGAGCAACCTATCAGGTCGCCCGAAAACGCCACAGAATTCCCGATATTGCTGGCCCTAGCCTGCCCGACAAAATACTGTCCTGCCCCAACTCAGCGAAATCCGTAGGGGCGACTGACGGGCTGTGTCGGCGGCCTAGTGGGTGTCTACGCGACCTACGCGACCTACACGCACCCCTTGTGCTGAGGACGGGATAGGTTTGATTTGGTCGTATATGAGTGAAAGTTGTAGGGGCGACTCGGTGAGTCGCCCGCCAGAGCAGAAAATTATGTAGGAGCAACCTATCAGGTCGCCCGAAAACGCCACAGAATTCCCGATATTGCTGGCCCTAGCCTGCCCGACAAAATACTGTCCTGCCCCAACTCAGCGAAATCCGTAGGGGCGACTGACGGGCTGTGTCGGCGGCCTAGTGGGTGTCTACGCGACCTACGCGACCTACACGCACCCCTTGTGCTGAGGACGGGATAGGTTTGATTTGGTCGTATATGAGTGAAAGTTGTAGGGGCGACTCGGTGAGTCGCCCGCCAGAGCAGAAAATTATGTAGGAGCAACCTATCAGGTCGCCCGAAAACGCCACAGAATTCCCGATATTGCTGGCCCTAGCCTGCCCGATAAAATACTGTCCTGCCCCAACTTAGCGAAATCCGTAGGGGCGACCCATGGGTCGCCCGAAAACGCCACAGATGCTCCTCATTGAGATGATGAGGAGGCGCTGAGAGGCGAGTTCTGCGATCGCCCTGCGGACAAGCCTTAAAGACAGTGCGCTGTCGCAAGACCTTAAGTAAAATACATCATAAGCGCTCTTAATCACTGCGGAAAGGCGAGCCGACATTGAGTCTACATACTATCTGCGTCTTGACAGGCGATGAAACAGGCCAAGAGTTGCTGGACGAAGCGCTGCGCGTGCTCGACCCGAGCGTGATCCGCCTGCGCAACCTTGCCTTCGAGACCTTTGACTTGTCGCTTGAAAATCGGCGGCGCACAAAAAACGAAGTGGTCAGGGAGGCGGCGGCGCGGATCCTTGAAACGGGCTTGGGCATAAAGGCGGCGACCATCACCCCCGGCGATCCTGATGACGTCGGCAGTCCAAACGCCCTGCTGCGAGAGCTTGTTCATGGCAGCGTGATCTTGAGGACAGGCAGGCGGATACCATCGGTCCTGCCGCTGGCTGGCGTTCATGCGCCGATCGCAGTCGTAAGAATGGCGGTTGAAGGCGCCTATGCGGCTGAAGAATGGCGTGAGGGCGAGGGACTCGCTGAGATTGCCTATAACAAACGCCATATCAGCCGGCGCACTTGCCGCGCCGTAGCCGAGTTTACCTTTCAATATGCCGAAGCTCACCATGCCACCGTCTTTGGCGGTCCCAAGTACACCGTCAGCCCGGTCTATGAAGGCTTGTTCAAAGAAGAGCTCGATCGGGCCGCGCGCCACCACCCGCGCGTGCGTTACAACCCCCAGCTCATAGACGCGACCTACGCGCTTTTGCTGGAGACCCATGGCGAAGCGCTGGTGATCCCCGCCCTCAATCGCGACGGCGACAACTTGAGCGATCTCGTCATCAAGATGTTTGGCACCATCGCCGGCGCCGAATCTGTGATCATCGGTTTCGACGACGATTTCAAGGTGAAAGTGGCGGTGACGGAAGCGCCACATGGCACTGCGCCTAGTCTAAGGGGCAAAAATATCGCCAATCCAATGGCGATGATTCTGGCTTGTGGCGCTCTGCTCCGCTACGTTGACGGACGCGAGGCGGCTCTCGCCAGCCGCGCCATATATGAATCGGCGCTGGAAGCTGTCTACAACGGCATCAAAACGCCAGACCTCGGCGGCAATGCCAGCAGCTCCGAGTTCACCGATGAGGTCATCCGCGAGGCCCGTGGTAAACTTGAAGTGTGGGACGCCTTGGGCGATTGAAGGCTTGGTCAAAGGCGGGCGGCCGTGAATGAAGACCTGAATCGAGATGTCGCCGAGTTGTGGTCGATTCTCTTCGATATCGTCGCCGATGGCGAGAAACGCCTGGCCAGCCATTTCGAAGCGCATCAACTGACGCCGCCGCAGTTTTACGTGCTCAAGACCCTGTCGGAGAATACCGGCGAGTGCCGCATCGGCGAGATCGCTCGCGATCATCATCTGACCAGCGCCACCATGACCGGCTTGGTCAAACGCCTGGAGGCGATGGACCCGCCCTTGGTGCGGCGGCGGCGCAATGAAAGCGATGGCCGCTCGGTGGACGTCATCCTCACAGAAGCCGGGCAGGCTCGGTTCATAGCCGTGCAGCGCGGCCTGATGGACCAGCTTCGGGCTGTATTCGGCACCCTGCCAGAGGCTCAGCGGCGCGATATCATCAGCCAGGTCCGCCTGTATTTCACCGTATTCTCACAGCGCTTCCCCGTCGGCAACAGCACCTGACTCGGCTAACCCAGCGCCAGCATACCGGTCGAACCATTCCACCATCTCGTTCAAGCGGCTGACGCGATGCCCCGGCTCGCCGCTGCGGGAGAGTTCATGTCCCTCCCGCGGATAGCGCAGCATGCGCACCGGTGTGTCGGTGGCGCGGCGCACCCAGGCGAAGAGCTGTTCGGCTTGCTCGATCGGCACGCCGAAGTCGTTTTCGGAATGGATCACCAGTAGAGGTGTCTTAATATTCGCCGCGTACTTCAAGGGCGAGTTGTCCCAGTAGACATCGTGGTCGTCCCAGGGTAGGGCATCAAACTCGTTGGAAATCAGAAGCGGCAAGTATGATGTCCCGTAGAAGCTGGAGAGATTGTAGACGCCCCGCTGCGCGACGGCCGCTTTGAATCGGTCGGTGTGGGCGATGATCCAGGCGGTCATGTAGCCCCCATAGGAGCCGCCAGTGATCGCCATGCGCTCTTCGTCGGCATAGCCGAGCCCCAGAAACGCATCTACACCCGCCATAATGTCATCCATGGCGACGGGTCCCCAGGCGGCGTGGAGCTTGCGCATGAATGCCTCGCCATAGCCGCCGCTGCCGTGTGGATTGCAGTAGAAGACGGCGTAACCGCGCGCGGCGTGGAATTGCCATTCGTGCCACATCGATTTGCTGGAAAAGCCCCAGGGAACATGAGGGCCCCCGTGGATGTTCAGCGCGAGCGGCGCTTTTCTGCCGGCCTCGTAGCCGCCCGGCAGAATGTACCAGCCTTGGACTTCCCCATTAGGTGATTCGTAACGCAGTTCGTGTACGGGCTGCACCAGGACTTCGTCCAGCCATTCATGGTTGAAGGTTGTGACTTCCTTAAAGTCGCCGTCGGCGAGCAAGTAAAGTTCCTGTGGGTTTCGAGGCGTGGAGACGGTCAGCGCAATCGCGCCGCCGACGCCAATGTCGAGTTGCTCGATGTCGTAGGTTCCCCCGTGCGCCTGGCTGAGTCTGTCAGAAACAGGATCGTAGAGCCAGGGCAAGACGTTGCCTTCGCTCTCCACAGAAAAGGCCAGCACGTTATCCGGTGACCAGGCCCAGTCAATTGCCTGGCGATCAAGCGATTCGTTGATCACACGCGTATCGTTGCCGTCCACGGCCATAATGACCAGGCGGGTGAGTAGATCCGTGATGCCGATATGGCTGCGCGCGCAGGCGATCCATTTGCCGTCGGGCGATGGCTTGGGTGCGGAGAAGCTGAATTCGCCAGCGGTTAACGCGGTTTCTGCGCCCGTCTCCACATCCAGACTATAGACATTCATCACGTGCCAGGGTTCGTCGCCTTCCGGGATCGTAGTACGCGCTGTATAGATCGAGCGACCGTCAGCGGACCACTGCGGCGCCGAGTAATGAGCGTCCAGCGCGGTAAGTCGCCTGGGTTTCGAATTGGGCGATTCAGCCGTATCCACCACAAAGACCTGATCGTAGCGCTCATCGACGTAGGTTGTGCTGTACCGATAAGGTATTCGCCACATGGGGCGGGGATCCCAGCGATCAGCTTCTTCTTCGGCTCTGCGCTCTTTGCGATGCTTGCCTTCAAGTTTGTCTCTCGGTTCGGGCGGTTCTGCGTCATCGGCCTCTGCCTGCATACGCTCCTCGCTGCTCATCGGCGAGAGAAAGGCGATACGACTTCCATCCGCCGCCCAATTTGGGCTGTGGCAGCCGTGTTCCAGTGACGTCAGCGGTCGCGCTTCGCCCCCGGGGCTGGCGGTCGGCAGCAGGTAAATCTGCGATTTCTCGCCGCGCGTGGAGACAAATGCCAGCTGTTTCCCGTCCGGCGCCCAGCGCGGTTGGCTGTCCTTATCGCCTCGGGTCAACTGCATGGAAGCATCTTCGCTGATTCGGTACAGCCAGATATTGCGTTTATAGGTCTTTTCCAGCGGATCCGGCGTCACCTTGACAAAGGCGACGACCTTTCCGTCGGGACTTATCTGCGGGTCTTCAACGTAGTGAATGCGGTTGAGGTCATCGGCCCTAATCGGTCGCTTGTTGTTTGACATGGGATTGCCTCTACTCTAATCTGCGGATAAAGGGCAGGCCGGCCGCTAGATGCCCGGCGAAGTCCTCATCGTTCGCCACTTCGCTTATGGCGCGTGGCGGCTGCGGCGACTCCGGCATCGGGCGCAAATCAAGCTGCCACCAACCGGTATCGCGCCAACTGCCGGCTTTGAACCCTGCATTCTTGAACACACCTATCTTGCGAAAGCCCAGCGCTTCGTGGGCGCGAATGCTTCCGGCGTTGGGCAACGCAATTACACCGACCGCCGTACAGTAGCATTGTTCCCGCAAGATGGCAATCAACGAGTGATAGAGCGCTCTTGCCACTCCGCGTCGTTGGAAATCGCGATGCACGTATACCGTCGTCTCGGTCGTCCATTGGTAGGCATAGCGGGAGCGAAAGGCGCTAGCATAAGCATAACCCGCCAGTTGTTCATCGATCGCGCAAATCAGCCAGGGATATTGCGCCGAGGTCTTGACGATGCGCGCTTCAATCTCCGCCACATCAGGGACTGTCATCTCAAACGAGATGTGAGTATCGCGGACGATCGGGCTGTAGATTTCTTGAATGGCGGCGGCGTCAGATCGCTCGGCGAGGCGGATAACTGCGCTCATGGACCCACGTTCATTTCCTTGAGGCCGACTTCTTCATCTTCGGGCCGCCAGACCTTCGTCGCGATGTCAACGTAAAGAATGCCATCGAGATGATCGATTTCATGCTGGAAAACGCGCGCCAGCCAGCCCCTCGCCGTGTATCGCGCCGGCCTGCCCCGACGGTCTTGTGCGCTGATTTCAATGACTTCGTGCCGTTCGACATCCCCCAAGAGACCCGGCAAGGACAGACAGCCTTCTACGCCGCTGATTTTCTCATCGCTGCGCCGGGTAACGGTGGGATTCACGATCACATAGAGTTTGCCGGCATCATCACCATATTGTTCTTGGCTCTCATCGCCATCGGGCAAACGCGCCAATACGACGCGCAAGCTCTGCGAGACCTGTGGTCCCGCCAATCCAAGACCCCGCGCCTCCATCATCGTGTCGATCATATTGTCAACCAGAGCCTGGAATTCGGCGCCGAAGTCGGTGACGCGCAGGGCTTGTCGCCGCAATAGCGGGTTATCCGGCTGGATGATTTGCAGCGCCGTCATCTTGCTGTTCTCATATTGATCTCCTAACCGCCCGACATTGTAACCGATGTCTAGGAGCAAATATATATATGAATTGCCAAGTAAGTTCTGTAAGCCGATGTTCAGTTCCAATTCGGTGGGAAATCGCCAATTCTTTGCCGCCCCAACTGTGCGAAATCCGTAGGGGCAACCTATCAGGTCGCCCGAAAAATCCCCAGTGTAGGGGCGACTGACGGTCAGTGTCTACGCGACCCGGTGAGTCGCCCGCCAGAGCGGAAAATTATGTAGGGACGACCTATCAGGCCCCCCGAAAAAGCCCAGTGTAGGGGCGACCCGGTGAGTCGCCCGCCAGAGCGGAAAATTATGTCGGGGCAACCTATCAGGCCGCCCGAAAATGCCCAGTGTAGGGGCGAATCTGAGTCGCCCGCCTAGGCCACTGCTACAGACCACTTTTTCCCATGACTAACTTGGTACTACTCAGAACAATCTCGCATTGCATACGTAGTAACTTGTGAGAACTCGAGGCCAGATCTCAAGGCGCTTTTTGCTGGGCTTTACAGAAACTTTACATTGTGATTACCTTGCTGTGATATTTGTAAGACAGACTCAATCACAGCGCGACCAGGCGGGATCGCTGACGCTGTCCGCCAGATAAATCTGCCTTGACAATCGAACGAAGACATCCATGACCGATAACATATTAGTAGTTGATGACGAGCAACGGATCATTGACCTCGCGCGGATGTACCTGGAACAGGATGGCTTCCGTGTGACCAGCGCGACCAATGGCAACGCGGCAAAGAACATGATCCTGCGAGACAAGCCAAGCCTGGTTGTTTTGGACCTCATGCTGCCTGGCATGGATGGCTTGGAAGTTTGTCGCCGCGTCCGCGAAGAATCTGATGTCCCCATCATCATGCTCACCGCGCGCAGTGAAGATATCGACAAGATCGTGGGCTTGGAACTGGGCGCCGATGACTACCTGACCAAACCATTTAATCCGCGAGAATTGCTCGCCAGGATTCGTGCGATTCTTCGCCGAGCGGATCGTGGCAACGCCCAGGACCAAGCGCCGCCGCCGATCACAATCGCGAATCTGCTCATTGATCCCCAGCGCCGCCGCGTCGAGATCGATGGCAGACCGGTTGACTTGCGCATGAAAGAGTTCGACCTGCTGCAAGCCCTGGCGCAAAACAAGGGCGTCGTATTCAGCCGCGACAAACTGCTAAATGTGGTTTGGGGCTATGATTTCGCGGGCCAGACGCGCACTGTTGATGTGCACGTCGCCCATCTGCGTCACAAGCTGAATGGGATGGCGCCCACAATCGAAACGGTCTGGGGAGTAGGCTATAGACTCGATGATCGCTAATCGCGCGCGGCATGCCTTTAACTTGCGCCTGCGCCTGCTGACATCCTATCTCGTCCTCTTGATGGTCACCCTCGGCGTGATCGCGCTGGCTCTCTTCGTTTTGATTGGCAACCGCGCCGCCCCGCCAGAACCAACCTACGAGCGACTTGCCGCTTTGACGCAAGGGCTGAACTACATTGACTTCATCGCCGATATGCCCTTCGACTCCAGTTCTAATTTCCTGCAGGATCGCATTGAGCAACTGCTCGATGTATTCGCCCAGACCCGCAATGTGCGCACCTTGCAAATTCGCGTCGCAAAGGAAGGCACTCACGTCGTATATGATAGCTCCGGCGTCTATCAGACCGGCCAGCGAATCATTTTGCAGCGCGCCCGCTATCAGAATCATCAATTGGGGCAGGTGCTTTCGCGGGGCAGCGAACAATTCTTTGGCGGTTTTTCAGACCATGGCGGGCGCGAGTGGCTCTATGGCGGCGTCATGTTTCGGCAGCAACGCTTGCCCGAGCGGCGACAAGCGGATGACCTGTGGCTCCTCGCCGAGCCGCGACCGACCGTAAGCTTGCAGGACACGCTGGCGGTCTTTGGCAGCGCGCTGGCGCCTCCACTACTGCAAGCTGGCATCGCCGGAATCCTCATCGCCATCTTCCTGGCTGCCCTGATTAGCCGGACCATTGCGGGACCATTGCAGAGATTGGCAAAGGCCGCCACCGATGTGGCGCGGGGCGACTATGCCGTGAACGTGCCCGTTAGCGGTCCCGCCGAATTGCGTTCTCTGGCGCAATCCTTCAATCGGATGACGGCTGAAGTATTGGCGGCGAACAACGCGCAACGCGACTTCCTCGGCAACGTCTCGCATGATCTCAAAACGCCGCTGACATCGATTCAGGGATATGCCCAAGCCATCATCGACGGCGCCGCCGACGACACCGAAGCCGCCGCGCAGACGATCTACGAAGAAGCGAGCCGCCTCAACCGCATGGTTGTCGAATTGACCGATCTCGAGCGACTGCAAGCGGGCAAGCTGTCGATGCAAACTGAACCCATTGATATGCGCCGGTTGTGCGAAGGCGTTGTGCAGAGCTTGACGGTTGTAGCGGAACAGAAAGACTTGAGCCTCGAAGCCGACCTGGCGCCCCTGCCCATCGTCATCGGCGACGGCGATCGCCTGGCGCAAGTGCTGATGAACCTTATCAGCAACGCGCTTAAGTTTACGCCCGCCGGTGGAACGGTGCGCGTCCTTGCCGAGCCGGCGCCCGCTGGCGTGAAACTGTCAATTCAGGACAGCGGCATTGGCATCCCGCCAGAGGAGTTGCCGCGAGTGTTTGAGCGCTTCTATCAAGTGGACAAAGCCCGCGGTCCCCAGCGCGGGACCGGCTTGGGCTTGGCCATCGCGAAGGAGATCGTCGAAGCTCACGGCGGCAGGATTTCAGTGCATAGCCGCGGACGGGACAAAGGCGCGGTCTTCCAGGTCTGGCTGCCGGGTGCTTAGTTCCTCACTTGTCAAGTGACATGGCAGGAACCGCGCGCCTGCACATTGTCACTATGTGAGATTCATCTTAGCAGACTTTAGCCAACCCTATCATAAGCCAGCGCCGGCAAAGCCATCGACACGCGCACCTCGTTGCCGCGCCCAAAATAACGATCCACACCCGTCCGCGCGATCAGTCGCGTGCCATCCTCCAGCGCCAAGCCGAGCCGCTGATAATGCCCATGGAACTCGCGCCAAAGCACGGTCGCCGGTTTCCCGCGCTCATCATAGCTGATGGCCAGCGCTTCAGGGCGAATCATGAGGTCGACCTGTCCCTGCCTGGCGTGAAAGAGCTTGACCTCGCCCAGTTTACTTGCCGCGATCATGCCATGCGCCTCGGCTGGCAAGATGTTCGCGTCGCCGACGAATTTCGCGACTTGGCGATTGATGGGGCGATTGTAGATCACGTGCGGCGTCGCGACCTGTACCAGACGTCCGTCAAAGATGACCGCGATCTCATCCGACAGGGTCAGCGCCTCCTCTTGATCATGAGTGACGAAGAGGGCGGTGGTTTCAGTCTCCAGCAAAATGTTCCGCACATCGGTCCGCACCTGCGCCCGCAAACCCGTATCAAGATTGGAAAAGGGTTCATCCAAGAGCAGGATATCAGGTCCCGGCGCCAGCGCCCGCGCCAGGGCGACCCGTTGCTGCTGACCGCCGCTCAATTCATGCGGCATCCGCGTCGCAAATGCCATAAGCCCAACGAGCGCAAGCATATCCTTCACCCGCTTGTCCCGTTCGCGCCTGGAACCGCGCAAGCCAAAGCCAATATTGCCAGCTACATCGACGTGGGGAAAGAGGGCGTAATCTTGAAAAACCATGCCCACCTTGCGCTGCTCCGGCGGGACAAAGTGCGCCTCGTCCGCGACGATCCTTTCGCCAATCTGAATGCGCCCGCTCGTCGGTATCTCAAAGCCGGCCAGCAAGCGCAGCATGGTCGTCTTGCCGCTGCCGCTGGGTCCGAGCAGCGTCAGAAATTCCCCCGGGCGGACGCTGAGCGTGATGTCGTTGACAGCCGGCGATTGCCCGTTGAAGGTTTTGGTGAGGCTGTCTGTCTGCAGAGGGAATTCCATGGGCGAAGCGCTTCATCAGATTCAGTATTTGAATCAAGCATAGTGCAAAAGCGCCAGGCTTAAAGGGGAAATTCACGCCATGCTATTGCGCTGCCTTTTCTCGCCTCAGAATGACTGCCAAGGCCAGGGCGGACACCGCGATCAGCACCAAACCGGGCAAGGCAATGGACGACAGAAAGGCTTCATCATAGGCGCTCCAGATTCGCGTCGCAAAAGTGCGGAAACCAATCGGACGCAAGATCAGCGTGGTCGGCAGCTCCTTCATCACATTGAGAAACACCAGCGCCAGACCCGCCAGGATGCCGCCGCGAGCCAAAGGCACCGTGATTCGCAGCAGAGCCGCTCGCGAAGTCAAACCCAGGCTCCGCGCCGCTTCTTCAAAGCGGGGATTGATCTGCGCGAAGGCGCTCTCTGTGGCCCCAATGCTGAAAGGCAGATAGCGAATGGCATAGCCCATAATCAGCAAAGGCAAGGTTTGATACAAACTCAGCATATGCTGGGTGGCGTAGAACACCAGCGCCAGCGCAATCACAATGCCCGGCAAGACGTTGCCCGCGTAGGCGAGATTCACCAGCCAGCGGTCAAAGCGCGAAGCTGAACGTATCGCCAGCAATGCCAGCGGAAAAGCCGCCAGCGATGCGACTGCTGCGGACACTGCGCTGACGCCGACCGTATTGGAGATCAACTCCGAAAGCGAGACTTGAATCGGATTCGTCAGCGTATGCCCGAACAGCCATTTGAACAGCACCAGCAGCGGTATCGCCACGCCGACGAATATCACCGCCCCGCAAAAGAATAGGGCTGGATACTTCCATCTGCCCAAAGCCATAGTTGTAAGCTCCCGCGAAGCGCCCGTGCCGATGCGATAATGCCGCCCTCCGTGTCGCAGGCGCGACTGCAGGAAAAGCAGGACGAGCGTCATCACAATGAGAACCAAACCCAGCACCGATGCTTTGTCCATGCGAAATGATTCGGTCTGAATGAATATTGCTCGCGTGAAGGCGTTGAAATGCATGACCGCGACGGCGCCGAAATCGCTTAGGCTGTAGAGAGCCGTCATCAACATGCCCGCCGATAATGCCGGACGCAGCTGTGGCAAGGTGATTTGACGGAAGACCTGCCAGCGGCTTAATCCAAGACTTTGCCCGGCCTCCTCCAACGAACGATCGGAATGCAGCAGCGCCGCCCGTACCGGCAGCACAATGTACGGAAACGTGACAAACGTGATCGTCAAGGTAGCGCCAGCAAAGCCTTTGATGCCCGGCAGCCGATCGACGCCGAGCGGCTCAAGCAATGACTGCAAGATGCCCTTCGGCCCGAAGGCTTCCGTATACGTGACGGCCGTCAGATATGACGGGATGACCATCGCCGCCAACCCCAATACGAGCAGAATTTTTCGCGCGGGCAGGTCGCTGCGGCTGGTCAACCAGGCGAAAGGCAGAGCGATCAGCGTCGCAAAAAAAGTTGTAGCCAGCATCAACGCGATGCTGTTGCCAATGATAATGAGAGTGCGCGCGCGCAGCAGATAATCGACGCCTTCTTGCCCCGCGCCGACGGCGCCGGCAAAGAGATAGACCACCGGTATCATGACAAGCGCCACAACACCTAGGCTGAGGCTTTGCACGAGCTGACGATTGCCGATATGCCAGCGCGCTGTCCGGCGCTGCCGCCGTCCATTAAGTCTAAAACCAGGTGGAATGAGGCTCGATATTTGCATGCGTTCCAGTCAGAATCGAGCAAGGGCGAGTGATCTCCCGCCCTTGCCGCCGCTAATTCCAAAGCTAGTCCAGCGCGCCGCTTTCTTCGATCATCTCCAGCGTGCCTTGCAGGTCATCGAGATCCGACAGATCAATATCCGGCGCTTCGATGTCTGCCAGCGCTGGCAAGGCAACCGAAGGCTCTACTGTGGCGACCAGGGGATACTCATAAGTCGTCTGGGCGAAGTACTCCTGCGCCGTATCGCTGAGCAAATAATTGACCAGCTCCAAGGCGACAAACGGTTGATCCGTTGTATTCAAGATCGCCGTGCCCGCGACATTGATCAGCGAACCAAGATCCCCGCCCGGGAAGAAATGCAGCGTCGCACTGATATTCGGATCTTCCGCCAAGAAGCGGAACAGATAATAATGATTGACCAAGCCAACCGCTACCTCGCCATCGATCACGGCTTGCACGATCGGCGTATTCTTGGGGTAGGCTTGCACGCTATTGGCGATCATTCCAGCGAGCCATTCCGCGGTTTCCTCCTCACCCAGGAGGACGCGCATAGCCGTCACGTTGGCGACGAATGAAGCATTGGTCGGCGCCCAGCCTACCTGTCCGCGCCACCGCTCATCGGTCAGATCGAGAATCGACTCCGGCAATTCCAGCCCCAAAGCCTCAAGCGATTCCGGGTTGTAAACCAGGACGCGCGCCCGACCGCTCAAACCCGCCCAGAAACCGTCTGGCGAGACGAAGGCTCGGTCAATGACGCGCTCCAATGTTGCGCTAGGCAGCTTGTGCAGCATATCGGCCGCCGCCAATGCCCCCAGCGCGCCGCCATCCTGCGCGATGAAAACATCAGCCGGGCTGTTTTCGCCCTCGGTAAGGATCTGATTGGCGACCGCGCTGGTCCCGCCATAAAGCACTTCAATGGCGATACCGCTGTCTTCGGTGAATTGTGCCAGAATTGGACCGATCAGACTTTCATTCCGGCCCGAATAAACGGTGAGGACGTCATCCGCCTGCGCCACAGCGGGCAGCGCAGTGAGAATCAGAAGAGCAGTTATCACGCTGAGACGAACAAAACGTTGCATAGACATACTTTACGCTCCTTGCGTTGGCAGCCAATCCACGCTAGGATTCGCTATAGATAGACGAAGGTCAACCGGGGTGCGAACAGGTGACGAAGCCTTCCCATCCCGGTTGACTTTCTCGTTTTATCAGATAGTCATCCCGCCTGTCCACGCCAGTGGTAAACATCACTTTATCGTTTGCGAGCGGCTTGTCTTCATCTGCCTTTCGCCTTGGAATTAATCGCGGCTGCTGCGAAAGTTATCCTCGGTTAAACCCGAACAGAAGCCGTCCCGCCGCGCACCCCTTGTGGGCTGAGGAGGGGACACTTTCCAAATCTTGTGATCTGAATGCTGACTTTCAGTTTCAATATGGCAGGAAATCGCCAAGTTCTGCTGCCACAACTTAGCGAAATCTGTAGGGGCGCCCCGGTGAGTCGTCCGCCTCGCCCCGCGAAACCGTGTAGGGGCGACTCTGTGAGTCGCCCGAAAACGCCAAAGAATTCCCGATATTGCTGGCGATATTCTGCTCGCTGAAAAAACTGCCCCGCCTCAGCCCTTGTGCTGAGGGGCGAATTGTGCATATCAAACGCACACTACCGGACAAGCCTTGTAG
>WTGB01000014.1 GCA_011523735.1 Chloroflexota bacterium | reverse complement strand
CGTGCACGCGCTGGACGACAGCGGCGGCGTCACGTTCTTCGCCCGTCCACAGCAGGTCCATATTAGCCACCCAAACCGAACTCTCCCATTCCAAATACTTCGAATGGTAGGGAGGGTGGACGCCATCGCGCGCGCCGATGACCGAGAATACCTCATGATAGGCATCGGCGTAGGGGGCGTCGTCCGGCGCGGCGCAGTTATGGAACTCGGACTGGCTGGTTAGCGCGGCGCCCATGGCCGCCGTACGGCAGAGATGATCGGGATTGGCCAAGGTGAAACGAATCAACTCGTAAGCCAGATCCGGATGCGCGGCCGACGAGGGAATGGAGAAGGCCGAGCCGCCGATGAAGTTGTAGCGACCGGCGGGGCCGGTGGGCGTGGCCACAACTGTCCAATTGAAGCTGTCGCCGACCAGTTCCCACATGCGGGAAGCGGCATCGTTCAGCGCGTAGTGCATGGCGACATTGCCGTTGGCGAAGAGGAATTCAGTCGTGAAGCCAGAAGCGGCGATGCTTTCCGCTGTCGGGTGCGCGCCCGAATCCCAGAGCAGGTCAGCCATCCATTGAATCGCGGCCACCGTCTCCGGCGTATTCATCACCGATGCGGTGTTCTCCTCGTTGAACATTTCGCCGCCGAAGCTCTTGATGACCCAGTAGGCGCCGCCCGCGCCTCGGCCGACGCTGACCAGATTGCTGGTGCCCCAGATATCCGTTTGGCCATCGCCATCGGTATCCTGCGTCAAGGCGATCGCCAATTCGGTGAACTCTTCGAAGCTCGTATGCTCTCCAGGCGGCTCCAAGCCCGCCGCTTCAAAGAGATCGAGATTGATATAAAGCCCGCCCGGCGCCAAATCATAAGGAATGGCGTACTGGCTGCCCTGGTAATTGAAAGCATCGACTTGGGAAGTGACGAACTTCTCGGGCCAGCCAGGAATTGGGCAAGCTTCCAGATAGCTATCGAGATTCAGCGCCCAGCCGTTGGCGGCGAAAGTATCGTTGCGGGTGTCGTGCATCCAGGCCATATCAATTTCGGCGCCACCAGCCAGCTGCGCCGGCAGCGTCGTCCAATAGTCCGACCAATTCACGCCCGTGTTGAGGATCTGTTCCACATTGGGGTAGTATGCCTCGAAGAATTCATCGAAGGCCAGCAAGAACTTATCGACCTCGCCGGGACCTTCCCAACCGGTGATGGTGATGGCCGCGGAGGCGTCGCCATCCACTGTGCCGCAGGTCCAGTCCGTCATGTCCTGCGCTGACGCGGCGAAGCCAAAGGCGAGCAGCGCCAAGACCGTAAAGAGAAGTGCAATTTTGCGAATCATTTGTGCTTCCTTTCACAATTGGAAATACAATCCCGAGACGAACAAGAATAATCGGTCGCTAGCCACCTCCTTTGATGCCGCTGGTTACAATGCCACGGACATAATATTTCTGTCCGACGACAAATGCGATGAGTACCGGAATGACGACAAAGGTGGCCGCCGCCATGATCAGATGCCAGGGCGTCCGCATGCCGGACTGATTCTGGAAAGACGCCAACAGCAGCGGCAGCGTCTTAACCTTGGGTTTGCCGAGCACGATGAGAGGCCACTGGAAACTGTTCCAGGTGTTGACGAAGGTGAAAATGGCCAAGGTGGCCAGCGCCGGTTTAGTCAAGGGCAAGATGATCAGCCAATAGGTGCGGAAGAAGCCGCAGCCATCAATCCGCGCCGCGTCCTCCAGTTCCCGCGGGATAGTGACCATGAATTGACGCATCATGAAGGTGCCCCAAGGCGTAAAGAGGAAAGGCACGATCACAGCCTGCAAGGTACTGACCCAGCCAAAGGCGCGCATCTGCACATAAAGCGGAATCAGCAATACTGTGAATGGCACCATCATCAGCGAGATATAAAGCAGGAAGAGCTTGTCGCGCCCCGGGTAGCGCAGCCGCGCGAAGGAGTAACCGGCCAAGCTGGCCGTGAGTAACTGACCGAGGACGACAGCCGCGGCGACGAGAGCGCTGTTGAGAAATCCCAGGTCGAAATGCGTCATCGTCCAAGCTTCGGTGTAGTTTTCGAAATGCCAGACTTCCGGAATGAATTCTGGCGGGTAGGTGTATATGCCGCGGATATCCTTGAATGAATTGGCGACCATCCAGGCGAAGGGCATGATGAAGATGACGCCAACCACCGACAAGACGGCATAAACGAGCAGATCCATTACTAACTTGGTCTGCTTCTGGCCAAAAAGCCTGTCTCTGTTGATCCGCGCGCTCGCCATTGAAACTACCTGTATGCTTCCAAATTACTCATCGTCTTCAAAGCCGAAGACCCAACGCCGCGCCAAATGCCACTGGACGATGGTGATGATGAGAATGATCACAAACAGCACCGCCGCCAGCGCCGCGCCATAACCCATTTTGAAAAAGCGAAAGGCATTCTGGAATATGTACAAGGTGAGCGGCGTTGTCGCGTGGGCTGGTCCACCTTCCGTCAAAACATAGAATTGATCGAAGGATTGGAACGCCCCAATCAGCGACGTGACAACCACAAAGAAAATCGCTGGCGAGAGCATCGGCAATGTCACGTAACGCATGCGCTGCCAGCCGCTAGCGCCATCTATCGCCGCCGCTTCGTAGAACTCTTCCGGGATGCCCTGCAAGCCGGCCAGCAAGATAAGCATGGCGAAGCCGATGCCCTGCCAGTTGCTCATGATGATGACGCTCGGCATCGCCCATTTCGTATCGTGAATCCACTTGGGTCC
>WTGB01000022.1 GCA_011523735.1 Chloroflexota bacterium | reverse complement strand
CAGCAGGACCGCGCCCGCCGCCACATTGTTCATAAGCAAGGAAACAGCCGCCCCCGCCGACATGACCAGGGCAATCAGCTTGGCCTCGGAGCCGCGCCCATAAGCTTGCAACTGCCGCGCCACCCACTGCATGACGCCCGTTTGCTCCAAACCACGGGTGATCACGAGCAAGCCGATGATGGTGATGACCACCGAACTGCTGAAGCCGGAAAGGGCGGCGTCGGCGGGCACGAGCCGCGTCAGCGCGACCATAAGCAGGACGAGCAAGGCGATGATGTCAATGCGCAGCCGCGTAAAGGCGATCAGGGCGAGGGTGACGACAATGATGCCGATGACGGTGAGTTCGGGGGTTGTGAGCATGTTGCTGTTCATAATCATGAGTATAACCTTGCGCGGGCGGAATCGCATTTGGCGCGGTTTTCTGGGTGGGGTAGCGGCGGAAGACAAGCGGCGCTTGAATTAGGTTCAGCCTACCGATATAACAGTGGCGAATCTGGAAAGGACGCGACTATGACAAAGGTGACCTTCATCGGCGCGGGCAGCACCGTCTTCGCCAAGAACCTCATGGGCGATATTTGGAGTTACCCGGAGCTGGCTGATGCCACCATCTGCCTGATGGACATCGACGCCAGGCGCCTGGAGCAATCCGAGCAAGTGGCGGGGCATATCATCAAGGCGCTGGGCAATGAGCCCAAAGTGGAGACGACCACTGATCGGCGGGCGGCGCTGCAGGGCGCGGATTATGTCATTTGCATGATCCAGGTCGGCGGATACGAGCCGGCGACCGTGATTGACTTTGAGATTCCCAGAAAGTATGGCTTGCGGCAGACCATCGGCGATACGTTGGGCATCGGCGGCATCATGCGGGGTTTGCGCACGATACCGGTGCTCGTTGATATCGCGCATGATATGGAGGCGATCTGCCCTGAGGCTCTGCTGGTCAATTACGCCAATCCGATGTGCATGAATCAGTGGGCGCTGAGCCGGGCGAGCGACATTCGGGCGGTGGGCTTGTGCCATAGCGTGCCGGGCACGGCGCATGAACTGGCGCGGGATATTGGCCTACCCTACGAGGAGATCAATTATCTGGTGGCGGGCATCAATCACATGGCTTTCTACCTCAAGTTCGAACGGCGTGGGACGGGCGAGGATTTGTATCCGCTGATTCGGCGGGTCTATGACGAAGGGCGCGTCCCAAAGTGGAATCGCGTACGCTATGAGATGTTCAAACGGCTGGGCTATTTCGTGACGGAATCGAGCGAGCATTTCAGCGAGTATGTGCCTTATTTCATCAAGGAGCGCGCGCCGCACTTGATCGAGGAGTTCAATATCCCGCTGGACGAGTATATCGAGCGCTGCAAGGCTGGCATCATCAGCTGGCAGCTTTTGGAGCAGGCGGAAGAACAGGGGCGCATTCCCAGCGAAGAGGAGATACTCGACGCCCTTCGCGATGTGCATCCTATGCGCAAGGACTGGACGGTGCGCAGCATCACCAGCTTGAAGGAGGTGGAGCGCAGCGTCGAATATGGCTCGCTGATCATCCACAGCATGGAGACGGGCGCGGCGCGGACGATTTACGGCAATGTGCCGAATGACGGCATCATCGACAATCTGCCGGCCGGCTGCTGCGTCGAGGTGCCGTGCCTCGTCGACGCCAACGGGATACAGCCGACGCGGATTGGCGATATTCCGCCGCAGTTAGCGGCCTTGATGCGGACGAATATCAATGTGCAGTCGCTGACCGTGGAGGCGGCGCTGACGCGCAAGCGCGAGCATATTTATCATGCGGCGATGCTGGATCCGCATACGGCGGCTGAGTTGACGCTGGACCAAATCTGGGCGCTGGTGGATGAGTTGATCGAGGCGCATGGGGAGTATCTGCCGGAGTACCGGTAGGCGCTGTTTATTCACCACGAAGGCATTGTAGGGGCGACTCGGTATGTCGCCCGCCGAACCGCGAATTAGTCTCGTCAGAGCAGATGGCGCGGAGATTGAAGCGTATCCCGATCGGTCACGATAACGTAGTCGCGGTCGCGGATATGCGTCACCGGATAGTCATCGCCGGGCGCGCCGAAAAGGGCGAGACGCAGGACGGTATTCGCCCAGTCGAGGGTGATGCCATTCCGGCAATAGAGGCGGATGCGGCGGGCGGCCAGGAGCTCTTTCATGCCAATCGTATAGGCGTAGCGCGGAAAGCCTGCGAGGTTGCCGCCGACCCCCGCGCGGATGGCGTTGATGGTGATGGTGAAGTCGTTGAGGCGGACTAATCGGCTGGGTAGTTGGCTGACGCCGGGCTCGGGCTCGTTGAAAGCGATGTGGCCGTGAATGCCGATGCCGCCGTAGCAGCTGTCGATGCCGCCCAGATCGCGGATAAGCGCGGGCAGGGCATCAATGTTCGTCCCGTCGGGGAAGATGACCTGATCTGGATCCAGCGCGCAGTCGGGCTGGATCTTGTCGAGGAAGAGCGACCGGGCGATGCCTTTGAAGCTCAAGGGATGTGAGCGGGGCAGGGTGGCGCCGTCTTCAGCGCAGTATTCGTCCATGAAGAAGAAGTGACAATTTTCCAGTGATGTCCGCGCGTCGTTGAGCAGGCGGGCCAGGATGGGGTAGTGCCCGGTGGGACCGACGGGCAGAATGAGGCGGGTCGGTTTGCCCGCGCAGTTATTGCGGCGAATCTCGCTGAAGATTGACTCGGCCAGATGCTGATGCAAGTCTTCTATGTTTTCGCAGACGACGAGACGCTTGCCGGCGGCGTCGATGACCTGCTGCGGGCTGAGTTGATTCAGTTGGCGGATTTCGTCTTTGCGATTCATGGCTTGTAGGCTATTGTGCGGACAGTATAGGCTTTACCACCGAGGGCGCCGAGGAAAACGAGTACCCAGAGAATTTCTTCTGCTGGCGCGCGAGTGGTATTTCAATGAAGTTGCCGCCTTCTCGTTCGAGAATATGTCACGGTATTGCAGATGGAAGGTCTATAATTCGCCTGGTATTGAGTGATGCCGGGCTGATGCCATGCCGACGATTATTTTTCGCGATGATGATACCAGCTATTTCACAACGCCGCAGCGCCTGGAGACGGTGTATAGGCGGGTATGGGAGGCGGGGCGGCCCGTTTGCCTGGCGGTGATTCCGGCTGTATTCGGCGATACGCGTGTCTACTGGACCGATGGCAATCCGCACGATCCGGGCATTCCGCCTGCTTTTCGCGGGACATCTACCTGCTACTCGATCCTCGATAATCGCGAGCTTTGCGCCTTTCTGAATGAGCTTGCGGCGGCCGGCTTGGTTGAAATTTGCCTGCATGGCTATACGCATACGTTTTACGAATTCATCACGCATGATCGGGCAGTGATACACGGGAAGCTGGATGCGGGTCTGGCGCTGCTGGAGCGGGCTTTTCCCGCGGCTACGATCAAAACCTTTATCGCGCCTTACGATCGTTTGTCGCCCGTCGCGCTGGAGCAATTGATCGCGGGCGGATTCCATATTTGCACCATGTCGCTGAATCTGGCGCCGCTGCCGCAGTTGCCGCGGATTCAAGGCTACGCGGCCGGGACGATGAAGAAGGGGCAGATGCTTTATGTCTGCGATGATTATCTCTTCACCTACAAGCGCAAGCCGGCGGAGTCGCTGAGTTTGGCGCGCGCCGCGCTGGCGGGTAATAGGCTGACGATCATCAGCAATCATTACTGGATGTTCTTCCATCCCTGGCGCGACGAACCGAATCCGCGCGATTTCGCCGCCTGGAACGCCTTTCTGGATGAGGTCTTGGGAGTGGATGGACCCGAGGTGACGAGCTTCTCGGCTTATCCCGGGCGCGCATCCGCCGCTGAATAAAGCGGTGGCGGTCTGGTATACTGGCGGGCATTCTCGCAATTGACGGCGATGGGCTGGGAAGGAAGAGAGATGGTCCACAAGAATTTGATCGGCGGCGAATGGCGCGGCAGCGATGATGTATTGGAAGTGCGCTTTCCTTATGATGGCAGCGTGGTCGGCGCGGTGTCCATGGCGAGCGGGACCGACATGGACGATGCGATGGCGGCTGCTGTCGAAGGCTTTGAGCAGACGCGGGTCCTGCCGAGCTACCAGCGGTCGGAGATCCTGGAGACTATGGGTCGGCTGCTGCGCGAGCGCTTTGACGAAGTGGTCGAGGCGATGATCCTCGAAGGCGGCAAGAACCACAAAACAGCCGTCGGCGAGACAGCGCGGGCGCTGGAGACGCTGAAGGTCTCGGCGGAAGAGGCGCGGCGGATCGGCGGCGAGGTCTTCAGCATTGATTGGACAGCGGCGGGCGCCAATCGGCAGGGCTTCACGCGGCGCAGCCCGATCGGCACGGTCTTGGGCATCACACCTTTCAATTATCCGGTGAACCTGGCTTGCCACAAGATTGGTCCGGCGATCGCGGCTGGCAACAGCATCATCATCAAACCGGCGGAGAAGACCCCGCTGTCATCGGTGATACTGGCGGAGATCGTGCTGGAATCCGGCTATCCGCCGGCTGCTTTCAGCATGATAAACGCCTGGGGACCGGATTCGGAGATGATGGCGCTGGATCCGCGGGTGGCGATGATCAGCTTCACGGGCAGCGCGGCGGTGGGCTGGATGCTGAAGAGCAAAGCCGGGCAGAAGAAAGTGACGCTTGAACTGGGCGGGAATGCCGGCGTCATCGTGCATAACGATGCCGATCTGGCCGATGCGGCGGCGCAGGCCGCGGCTGGCGGCTTCGCTAATGCCGGGCAGAATTGCATCTCGGTGCAGCGCTTGCTGATCCAACGGGATGTCTTTGAAGACTTCGCCGATCTGTTTGTGGACGAGGTCAAGGCGCTGAAGGTTGGCGATCCGCGCGATCCCGAGGTGGATATCGGTCCGTTGATCACTGAGCGGGATGCTGAGCGGGCGGAAGCTTGGGTGCGGGAGGCGCAGGACGCGGGCGCTTCGCTGCTCTACGGTGGCGAGCGCGCGGGCACGATGTTCCCGCCGATGGTGATGACGGAGACGGCGCCGGATATGCGGGTGAACTGCGAAGAGGTCTTCGCGCCGGTGGTGACGCTGAGCTCGTATGACAACTGGGACGAAGCGGTGGCGACGGTCAACGACAGCCCCTATGGCTTGCAGGCGGGCGTCTTCACGAATGATGTCAAGCGGATCATGGATGCCTGGGAGCGGATAGATGTGGGCGGCTTGCAGGTGAATGGCGTCTCGACCTTCCGGGTGGATCACATGCCCTATGGCGGCATCAAAGCCTCGGGTTATGGGCGCGAGGGGATCAAATACGCCATCGAGGATATGACCGACTTGCGGCTGATGGTGGTGAATCTGGGCTGATGTCACCACAAAGACACGAAGACACAAAGGATTTGTAGGGGTGACCAATCCGGTCGCCCGTTGTCACTGCGACTTGTGGTTTCGGGCGACATACTATGTCGCCCCTACAGATCGTTGCTTTAGCGAAATTTGCATGACTAACTTGGTTCTACTGAGATTTCATTCTTGATTGCACGGGGAAATCAGGTCCTTAGAAGTTGCCGCACTCCGATGTTTGTTGCGATTTGGGCGCTAGCTTGCTTTTTCGGTGTGAATCACGGTACAATTGGAATTAATTAATCAAATTGCTAAATAATCTATTGGCAGGGTCTATGCCCGCCTTTCGGGGTTCCGCAGCCGGGATCAACAGCAGCGGCATCAAGCAGCACAATATCAGCGCCATTCTGCAGCACCTGTTGCGGGGGGAGAATCTCTCGCGCGTTTCGCTGGCCAACCGGATCGGCGTCTCGACGGCGACCATCAGCAATCTGGTGGGGGAGTTGGTGGCACAGGGCTTGATTGTCGAGGAAGGTTTCGTCCGGCACAACG
Organism: Chloroflexota bacterium; assembly: GCA_011523735.1. GTDB lineage: Bacteria > Chloroflexota > Anaerolineae > Aggregatilineales > Phototrophicaceae > UBA6055. Next base: position 11,308 of record WTGB01000022.1, on the reverse strand, counting down.
GGCAGGCAAGCGTGGGACGTCCGCAGAAGGCTTTGCGACTGGCGCCCGCTTCACGCTATGTCATCGGCATTCACATTGATGTTGGGCGCATGGTGATTGCCCTCTGCGATATCCGCGGCGCTGTTGTTGACAAGGCGAGTTTTGAACATCAACTGCGAGCGCCTTGGCAAGCGGTGATGGATCAGACAGTTGCGCTGGTGGAGGCGCTAATCGAACGTCAGGGCCTAGATGCCAGGCGTATCTTGGGGGCTGGCGTCGCCGCGAGCGGTTTGATCGATTCGGAGACGGGCGTCAACATCATCGCGCCCAACCTGAACTGGCACAACGTGCCGATCGGCCAATACCTGGAGGAGCGGCTCAAGCTGCCGGTGCGGGTCGAGAACAATGTGCGGGCGATGGCGCTGGGAGAATCGCTATTGGGCGCGGCGGCCGAAGCCAAGGTCATGGCTTTCATCTACGCGCGCATTGGTGTGGGCGCCGGCTTCATTGTTGATGGGGAGATCTATCGCGGTGGCGCGGCTGGCGCCGGCGAAATTGGGCATACGGTTATTTCGCTGGAGAGGACCGGGCGAGCCAGGACGCAAACGCTGGAATCGCTGTTTTCCGAACCGGCGCTTATCGCTGGCGCAACCGAACTGATGGCACGGGCCCCCGAAGGCATCCTGGCGCGAGTGTCCAAGCCCGGCGGCTTGACGCTGGAGGCGATCTACCGGGCGGCGCTGACGGGTGACGAGCCGAGCCAACTGCTATTGGCCGAGCGCGCTCTTCATTTCGGCATCGCCTTGGCGAATTTGGTCAACATCTTCAATCCCGAACTGATTGTGCTGGGGGGCATTTTCACGCGAGAGCATAACCTGATATTGCCCACAGTACTTGAGACATTGAAGACACACGCATTTGCGAAGATGGGCGAGCAGATTCGAGTCTGCGTGACGGAATTCGGCCAGGAAGCGGGGATGATTGGCGCGGCGGCGCTGGCGCTGGATCGCTTCTTTTATCGTCGGACTACTCATGCGCTTATATGACGGACCGCCCAAGGAGTCGCGCATGGATCGGAAAAAAGTAGGGAGCCTCAGTAGCTTGTTCGCAACCGGAGAGAAGTTGATCGTATGAATCCTTCAAACATCCGCATCGGCTTCCTGCCCATCGCCCGGCCCACATTCGATTTGGACTTGGCGCGCGGGCTGACGGCGCAGGTCTTCGCGGCGGTCGCAGACGCCGGCTACAGCTTGGTCGGCTCGCAGGACCTGATCATGGATGGCGCGGCGGTTGAGGCGCGGATTGCCGAATTGGCGGCGGCTGAGATCGATATGGCGCTCGTCTTGCAAGCCTCCTTCGCTGACAGCACGATGGTCTTGCAACTGGCGGAAGCGCTTGAGGCGCCGCTGCTGCTTTGGGCGCTGCCGGAGGCGCAAGTCGGCGGGCGGCTGCGGATCAACTCCTTCTGCGGCATTAACCTGGCGGGGCATGGTTTGCGCCGAGCCGGCATCACTTATGACTATATCTATGCCGAGCCGAGCGACGAAACGGCGCGGGAGAAGCTGCGCAATTTCGCGATTGCGGCTCGCATCAAGCGGCGGCTGGCCACTGTTCGTATCGGGCGGCTGGGCGAGAACCCGGACGGCTTTGATACGTGCCGGGTGAATCACGCGGCGCTGAAATCCCAACTGGGCGTCCAGGTGGCGCAATTCGAGCTGGATGCGTTTTTTGCGGCGGCGCGCGCGGCGGATCCGCTGAAAGTCGCAGCGGTGGCGGGAGAATTGCACGAGACCTTAGCCGGCTTCGACGCGATGGACCGGACGGCGACGAATGGCACGCTGGGCGCCTACCTTGCCCTTGATGCCTTTGTCCGCGAAGAAAATCTAAGCGGCATGGCGCTGCGCTGCTGGCCCGAATTCTTCACCGATCTGGGCTGTTCGGCCTGCGGCGCGCTGTCGCTGCTCAGTGATGCGCTGACGCCCTGCAGCTGCGAAGCTGATGTCAACGGGACGATTACGCAGTTGATCTTACAATGGATCAGTGGCGAACCGGTCTTCGGCAGCGACATCGTGGCATTTGATATCGAGGCGGATGAGGCGACGCTCTGGCATTGCGGCTTGGCGCCGCTTTCGATGGCTGATCCAGATGTGCAGCCCGAGGCGACCATTCACTCGAACCGTGAGAAGCCGCTGTTAATGCAGTTTCCGTTGAAGCCGGGGCGGGTCACGGTGGCGCGCTTGAGCGAGGCGACGGGCGAGTTTCGGCTGGTGATCGGCGGTGGAGAGATCTTAAAGGCGCCGCCCGCGTTCACCGGGACAAGCGGTAGAATTCGCTTTGATTCCGGCGCGGAGGCGGTCATGGATATGATAATGTGCGAGGGTTTGGAGCATCATATTTCGATCGCTTATGGCGATCATCAAGCCGTGCTGGAAGCGCTGGCGCGGCAATTGGCTTTGCCTGTTTTAGGCCTGTGAAGGGCAGGCGCTATTTGCGGGGCGGTCGAGGAGATCGCAAGTTTTCGTAAATCTCTAGTATCAGGAGAAGAGAAGATGAAACGCTTCACCACATTTGTATTGCTCATTGCTGTTCTGCTGTCGCTGGGAGCGGCGGCGCTGGCGCAGGACATGGTCGAGCTCAACTTCATGTGCTACCAGGATGGCAGTGAATGCTCGGTGCTTGAGGATTTGCTGGGTCGCTTCAGCGAAGAGAATCCGGGCATCAGCGTGTCGGTTAATGTCGTGCCTTATACTACCGTGCGCGATCAATTGCGCGTCCAGGTCGAGGCGGGGCAGGCGCCCGATATGGCGCGCATCACTGACTTCGCCGGCATGGCGGGTTTCTATCTGGATGTCCGTCCGCTGATGGAAGATCCGTCGCTGTTCGAGGACAACTTCAACCCGGCGATTGTCGGCGCTTTCCGCAGTGGTCCCGATGACAACGGTCTCTATGGCTTTGCCGATCAGTTGAGCGTCACCGGTCCCTATGTGAATGCTACGCTGTTTGAGCAGGCCGGCGTCGATATGCCGAGCGATGTCATGGACGAGCCGACCTGGGATGATTGGCTGGCGGCTTTGGATGAGGTTGCGAGCGCGACTGGCGTGCAGTATTCAATGGCGATCGACAACAAGGGGCACCGCTTTGCCGGTCCGGCCATGAGCCTGGGCGCTGATTTCTTTGACGAAGACGGCAACTTCGACCTGGAAGATGATGAAGGCTTCCGCGCCTTTGCCATAATCCTCAAGGACTTGATGGATGCGGGCAAGACCCCGGCCGAAACCTGGCTGGGCACCAGCCAGTACACCGGTGCCCAAGATTACTTCATCAATGTCGAGACGGTGATGTATTTCAGCGGCAGTTGGCAGATTGGACGCTTCGCGGCTGATATCGGCGATGCCTTCGATTGGGTTGTCGCGCCGAATCCCTATGGACCAGGCGGCAGCACCGGTGTCGCTGGCGGCGCCGCCATCGTTGGCTACGCGCAGACGGAGCATCCCGAAGCGGTAGCGAAGGTGATGGAATACCTGTTGCAGCCGGAGGTTTACGGCGAATATGTGGCGCGGGCTTTGTTCATCCCGGCGCATCAAGCCGTCATCGAGGCGGGCGTGGACTTCCAGACCGATAGCCCGGCGGTTGCCGCGGCTCTGACTGGCTTCGCCAATGAAGTGCCAAAATTCCATCCGCAAGCCGTTGCGCTGAATCCGCATCCGCTGGCATTCGCTTACTACGATGCCTCGAATACGCGGCTGGCGCAGTACTTCGCCGGCGAGTTGACGCTGGACGAGGCGATGGCGCGCCTGCAGGAGCAACTGGACGAGGCGGCCGCCAATATGGCGGCTGGCGGCTAGCCCTCACCGATTAAGCCCCCGCTCTCAAAAGGGGAGCGGGGGACTGAAATGGCAGGCGGAGCAGATCGGTTCTGCGAAGCGCGCCAATCTGTAATGTAGGGGCGACCCTTGGGTCGTCCGCACAACCTGGTATGTTCAGCGCCGTTGACATAGCGCGGGGGCAAGATGAAAAAGATATTCTTCGTAATATTGATGCTGACGCTGTTAATGGCAATCGCAGGTTTGAGCGCAGCTCAAGAATCAGTGACGCTGCATTTTCTGTGCTTCCAAGACGGCAATGAATGCGCGGTGTACTCTGACTTGCTGGCGCGATTCTCGGAAGCCAATCCGGGCATCACAGTTGATGTGGATGTGACGGCCGAGGAAAAAGTTCTTGAGCGACTGCAAGCAGCCTATGATGCTGACGAGCCCTACGATATTGCGCGCAAGAATCGTGGCTGGCTGCCGGGCATGTATGTCGATTTGCATCCACTTCTCGGCGAGGCGCTGACTACGACCTTTCGCCCGGTCTACTTTGAGTTGCTGCGGGTTCTCCCGGAGGATACGGGGATCTACGCTTTTCCCGATGCCTTGGACATGGTTGCGCCCTTTGTCAATGTTTCGCTGTTTGAGCAAGCTGGTGTAACTCTGCCGGCCGCCAGCGCGAGCTGGGACGAATGGCTGGCGGCGCTGGACGAGGTCGTCGGGGCGACGGACGCTTCTTACGTCTTGTCGGTGGACAACAAAGATCACCGTCTTATCAGTCCGGCAATGAGCCTGGGCGCTCAGTATTTCGATGACGAGGGAAAATTGACGCTGCCGGATGCCGATGGCTTGCGTGAGTTCCTCTTGATCCTCCGCGGCTTGGTGGAAGCTGGCAAGACACCGGCCGATACCCTGCTGGGCACGGGCAAATCACAAGAATACTTCGTCCGCGGCGAGACCGTGATGTACATCTGCGGCAGTTGGAAAGCCGAAGAAGTGGCGGAACAGGTCGGCGATGACTTTGAATGGACGATCGTGCCCAATCCAACCGGTCCCGGTGGCGGCACCGGCGTGGCACTGGCGAACTGGCTTGCGGCTGACATCGATACGAATCATCCGGAGGCGGTGGCGAAGGTCTTCGAGTATCTCTTGGGGACAGAAGTCAGCGCCGAGTTTTCCGCGCGTACACTGACCGTGCCGGCTCGGGAGGACTTGGCTGCCGCCGGCATCGACTATCAAACGGATAGGGAAATTGTCGCCGCCGCGCTGAATGCATTCGCCCGCGAAGTGCCGAACCTGCAAGATCAAGCGATTCGGCTGGATATGTCAGGTTGGGCGGGTTTCTACTACGAGGCGTCCAATACGCTCTTGCGCGCCTTCTTCGCTGGTGAACTTAGCCTGGACGAAGCGCTGGCTCGCTTGCAGGATCAGCTTGATGAGGTTAAGAACGGATAAGCCCGCGTTCAACCCCCTCTTCCAATACGGTTGGAGACGCAGTCCTTTTCGAGCGCAGACGCCATGGCGCAATTGGCAGTATCATGAACCGACTCATCGAAAGTTTCGTCAATTTCTTTGACGGAGTTTTCAACCGTATACAACAATTCACCGGCGTGACGGGCATGGCTTATGTTTTTGTCGCGCCGAATATGCTCGTTTTTTCTGTCTTTGTGCTTTTCCCCATGCTTTTCAATTTTGTCTATACCTTCACCGGCAGCGACAAGCTCTTTCTCAATCAGCGTCCTTATGTCGGCGCGGCTAATCTGGAGCGCCTCTTCGATTGCGGCGATTTCCTGCGCCCCGCCACTTGCGACGAAGATCTGTTCGCGGCCGCAGTGCTGAACACGGCTGGCTTCGTCGTCACACAGGTGGCGGTGATGATCGGCGTCTCGCTGATGACGGCGGTCGTGCTAAACGGGCGAATACGGGCGCGCGGATTTTTCCGCAGCGTCTTCTTTTATCCGGTCCTGCTCTCGCCGATTGTGGTGGCGCTGATCTGGCGCTGGATGCTGCAAGAGAATGGTTTGTTCAACGCCGTCATCGTGGCGCTGGGTGGGGAGAAACTGCGCTTCTTGACCGACCGAAACTGGGCGCGCTTCTGGGTGGTGATGGTCAGCGTCTGGTCGCTGATGGGCTTTTATACGCTGATTCTGCTGGCTGGCTTGCAGGCTATCCCGGCCGATCTGTACGAGGCGGCGGCGATTGACGGGGCGAGCAGTTGGCGCGCTTTCCGCTCGATCACGCTGCCCTTGCTGGCGCCGACGATGCTGGTGGTCATCGTTCTCTCGACCATACGGGCGGTGCAGATATTCGATGTGGTCTTCGCTTTCACCGGCGGCGGACCGGGCTCGGCGACCTTGTACATCGTGCATTATATCTACAACAACGGCTTTGCCAGCCCCTTCCGTGAATACGGCTTGGCGGCCGCGACTTCGCTGGTGATGGCGGCCGTGCTTATCGTGCTGACGGTGATTCAGATTCGCGTACAAGGAACAGGCTTGGAAGAGGAGGACGAGGGCAAAGCGAAAGGTCTGCCGCTGCCGGACGCGAGGCGCCTGCGCGATGGCTTGGCGCGCGCCCTCAGCCCGCTGTTGGAGTTGTCCCAAGTTATAGTCGATGCTTTGGGCAACCTCCTGGGCTCGCTCTTTGCGACGGATCGCCGGCGCGCCTTCTTCACCTACGGCTATCTGCTGCTGGGCGTCATCGTCATGTTTGGGCCGGTGCTTTGGCTGGTGATGTCTTCCTTCAAAAGCTCGGGCGATATAAAGCGCTTCCCGCCGCGCTTCCTGCCCTATCATCAGGAACTTGTTGAGGTGGCGGGCTACGATGAGCCGCTGCCGCTCTACAGCGTCCGGCTGGAGGATGGCTCAAGCGCGCAACTGACTCAGATTCGGCGAGTCGGTCTGGAAGCGCAGATGATTGACCCGGCGGCTCCGGAAGCGGGCATTATCAAAGTGAAGTTGAACGATCGCGAACCGGTCGAGAGCGTGCGCTTCAGCTTCGATAATTACAGTCGCGGCGTCGAGAGTTTCAACTTCTGGCGCTACCTGGCCAACAGCGTCACAGTGACGGCGGCGGCGACCATACTCACGCTTTTTGTCAACAGCATGGCGGCTTTCGCGCTGAGCAAGTATCGCTTCCGCGGGCGGGGCGTCATCTTCATGCTGATCATTAGCACGCTGATGGTGCCGCTGTCTGTGATCTTGGTGCCGGCCTTCCTGCTGATCACGGCGCTGGGCTGGAACAATCAACTCATCGGCATCATCATCCCAACGATCGGCACGCCCACCGGCGTCTTCCTGCTGCGGCAGTACATGCTGACGATTCCGGACGAATTGCTGGATTCGGCGCGCATAGACGGCGCGAGCGAGTGGCGGATTTATTGGCAGGTGATCTTGCCGCTGGCGGCGCCGGCGCTGGCGGTGCTGGCGATCTTCTCGACGATCTGGCGCTGGAACGACTTTCTCTGGCCCAAGATCGTCATGACCACCGACGAAATGTTCACCCTGCAAGTGGGCTTGGAGACCTTCCAGGGCGACTTGACGATCCAGTGGGATTTGATTTTGGCGATGACGGTGCTGACCGCGCTGCCGATTACGTTTGTGTTTGGCTTTTTGCAGAAATATATCACGACCGGGATTGCGACGACGGGGATGAAGTAGCGCAGGCGGAGACCTTACAGGGAATATTAACACAGAGACAGAGTACACTGAGATTTTTTGAGGCGGTTCATTGGGTCGCCCGCAGTTTATTACAGGACTTGTTTGAGTTGCAGTACGAGAACCATTCTTCACAAGTAAACCATGTTTCACCCCCCAAAATCGTCGTCATCGGCGCGGGCAGCGCGGTCTTCGGCTTGGGCGCGCTCTCCACCATCATCCAGCATCCCGCTATGCGCGGCGCGGAACTCGCCCTCTGCGATATCAACGCCGAGGGACTGGCGGTCATCCAGCAACTCGCCGACATCATGAACCGCGCTTGGGATGCCGAGATGACCATCAGCAGTTCAACCGAGCGGCGCGATCTGCTGCCGGAGGCCGACTTCGTGCTGGTGTCGATACAGGTGGGGCAGCGCGAGACAGTCTGGGAGCAGGATTGGCGCATCCCGCTGCGACACGGACTCCGCCAGCCCTATGCCGAAAATGGCGGACCGGGCGCCTTCGCCCATACCGCCCGCAACCTGCCGCTCATCATGGCGATCGCCCGCGATATGGAGGAACTCTGCCCCGCTGCCTGGTATCTCAATCTGGTCAATCCGCTGATCCGCCTGACGACCGCCGTGCATCGCTACAGCAGCATCAAGGTGGTGGGCTTATGCCATCAACTGCTCTGGGGCTATACGATGGCGGCGGCGGTGCTGGCCGATCGCTGGGGCATTGAGGTGCCGGCGGGCTTCCATGTGCATACCGACGCCGACAATATGCCGGCTTTCCTGTCGGTGGCGGGGGAGGCGGTCAAGCATCTCGAGATCAAGGCGGCCGGCATCAATCACTTCTCCTGGGTCTACCAGATCCGCGACAAACACAGCGGCGAAGACCTCTACCCGGAACTGCGCGATCGCTGGCTGCATCATTTCCGCCGCGACTTCGAGCCGCTCAGCCGCGAGCTTTTCGCCATTTATGGCCTGATGCCCACCGCCGGCGACAGCCACCTCTGCGAATATCTGACTTGGGTCAGCGATCCGGTCGCGCAGCCCTGGCGCAAATACGATCTCAAGCTGCAGAATTGGCAGGGCAACCGGGAGCGCCGCGCTTATCGCCACAAGCTGGCGCGGGATATCGTCGCCGGTCGGGTCGATGTGAATGACTTGCGCGATCTCTCGCGGCACGGCATGTTGGACGAAGGCATCCCGGAACTGGTGGAAGCCGTCCATTACGACCGGGCGCATCAACACCCGCAACTGAATCTCCCGAACCGCGGCTATATCCCCAATCTGTCGGACGAGTCCATCGTCGAGGTACCTGGAACTGTGAGCGGAGCGGGCTTCAAAGGCGAAACTTTCCCGCCCTTGCCAGCGCCGATCGCCGAGATGTGCCGGCGGGAACTGGCTTTGAGCGAGCTGGTGGCCGAGGCGGCGCTGAAAGGGGATCGCGACTTGGCGCTGGGCGCGCTGCTGCTGGACCCGATGGTGACGGATATTGACAGCGGGCGCGCCATCCTTGATGATTTGTTGGCGGCGAACGCGGAGTGGCTGCCGCAGTTTGGGTGAGGCATTTTGAGGCGGCTCTTACGGAATTTCGTATTCTTCAGGGTCTTTGTGCCGTCGGTCATAGTCTTCGTCCTTGATGGCTCGCTCGATAGCGTCTCCAACAATGCCGGCGATGGTATCAGGCGGCAGCAGCAGCTTCAGCAGCTCTTGCGCCATCATATTGCCCATGACATTTCCAGCGACAGTGATTGACATATCCAGGAAATTAGGGCCATCAGGCCCTCCTTGTACGCAGCGCAGTTTGTCGATATGGTTGTCTTCATAATCGCTCCATTCTTGCATCACCATATCAACTACATGGTACACAATCTGTTCCGCCATGAAGAACTCCATGCGCTCTACGCCCTTCTTGTTCCATGTCAGTTCATGTTGCCTTGTCCGTGGCATAGTTCCCTCCTATGCAAATGCCCCGTGGAAGCGATATCTCTGGCCTACCATGCGGCCGCTTGATTGCAAGTGGCAATTCGCGCAAGCCAGTCATTGATATTGACAGAAGGCGCGCAATCGCCCATGATTTGCTGGGAAAGATTCGGGTGGTCGAAACTTGCTAAATGATGATTGAGAATAGCCGCGTTATTCAAAGTGATGTAAATGACTTCTTGGCTTCCGAAGCGTTTGCCGAAGTTGAACTTGACTTAACTTTCCTCGACCCGCCATTCAATCAAGCCAAGGATTACGCCTCGCATGATGACGATATGCCCGAAGTCGAATACTGGGATTGGATGCAGCAGATATGCCGAGCGGTGTACGCCCAAACCTCCGAAGGCGGCGCCATCTACTTCATGCAGCGGGAAAAGAACAGCGAGCATGTTTTGACCTGCCTGCGGGAAGCCGGCTGGACTTTACAAAACCTTATCATTTGGAAGAAGCTGACCTCGGCTGTACCCATGAGTCGGCGCTTTGGCAAGCAGTATCAAATCATCGCCTACGCCACCAACGGGCCGCGCGCACGGGTCTTTAACCGTTTACGCATTGACCCGCCCTTGCCAGCAAACTACAAACACAAGCGTGCTAATGGCATGTACGTAACCGATATATGGGATGACATTCGTGAACTGACGGCCGGTTATTTCGCGGGCGATGAGGCTTTGCGCGATGAAGATGGCGTACGCTTTCACAAGCAGCAAGCGCCGATTGCCTTACTCCTACGGATAATCCTGAGTTCCTCGCAAATTGGCGACTGCGTCTTTGATCCCTTTGCGGGAACGGGGACGACTCTGGTTGTGGCGCAGCAGTTGGGCCGGTTGGGGCTTGGCGTAGAAATTGACCCCGATAATGCCGCTTGTATCCGAGAACGGCTGGACGAGATACGCGCTGCCGATGACATTGGGCGCTTCCGTGACGATTATCGGTTTAGCGAGAATCTTCAAGAGATATGGGGCGAATGTATTGAAACGGAAAAACCGCGTGTACTCGATTTACCACTTTTTCGCCCACCTGTATCGTAATCGAAATCGACTGGAATGGGTTCCCAAGCTGGAAGACTTTCCCTTCGATGTTGAATTACTGTCATACAAGGGCAAAGGCAGATTTCCCGATTTCGCTATTCGTGTAAACCCGGATGGCAATCCTTCTGGGGGCGAGTTGCTCGAAGTGAAAGATAGCAAGTCGTATTCCGTGCCATCATTCAATTCGACTATTCCGACTGGCAGCAAGTTGATCGCAGAGCTAACGAGCGGAAAGCGCAGCGTCATTCGGGAGCAGATGGCGGCGGCCGGCGATGACATTTATGCTTTGCCAGAGCGAGAAGTCTATTACTTGTTTCGAGGCAAGAGCAAAGGCAAGACCAAGATCTGCCTTGTGCATGGCAGTTTCTTCGAGACTATTAAGGTCGAGCAGTTGATTCAGAAAGCCTTTGGGCAAGTGCTTGATGAACGTTTAACAGAAGAAGACTTGGATATCAGCGAAGAATTGCGCGAGTTGATGGTGCGGGTATTTTCGCGTCAGGATAGCTTTAGTCGCGTTCGCGATGTTGAAGACGCTACCGTCAAGCTACGATTTCGTGTCATGACGGAAGCGAAAAAGGAAGGCAACCTATTCAATTCTAAGATATACCCAGAAATACGCGATAATACTTTGAACTTCGTTATTCCTAATCATCCAATAGATAAAATTGAGAAGCGCAAATTATATTTGCAGCAGGCGCTTTCGACATCGGAATTGGCGCAAGGCGAGACGTTCACCATCACCCACCCCTTCAACGGCGATTTCTTTGTGCTAAGTTATTCTCTCTAGCCACCCAGAAAGGCTCCCCCAAATGAAAAAAGTATTCGTCGTCTACGCCACCGACAACGTCGGCACCGCCGTCCTCGAA
>WTGB01000054.1 GCA_011523735.1 Chloroflexota bacterium | reverse complement strand
CACAAAATAACCAGCCCTCTGCTTGCACGGGCAAGGGGGTTTGTTAAAAAAGAGGTCACAGAGAATTCATAAGTGGGCGACTCACAGAGTCGCCCCTACATTTTCTGGTTATAAGGGAGTTGTTTGATAGACGGGAGTGCGGGGATGCGTTAGAGTATTGCGGTGACAACGCATGAGACGACGAGGCGAACTGCACGATGACACATCCCCTTTTGCAGGAACATGCAGATTTGGCGACAGCGGTGGGCATACTCGATGACTGGACGGCGCATCGGATACAGCAGCGGCATCAGCCGGGTTTGGCGATCGGCATCGTGTACGCCGGCGAGCTACTCTGGGGCAAGGGCTATGGAAAGGCTGATCTGGGAACGGGAAAGCCTGTAACGCTGGACAGTCGCTTCCGCATCGCCAGCATCACCAAGACATTCACCGCGACCGGCATTTTGCAGTTGCGCGACGCGGGCAAACTGGGGCTGGATGACCCGGTCTCACAGCATCTGGACTGGTTCGATCTGCGTTATGGGAACGCGCCGGAAATCACCATTCGCAATCTGCTGACGCATACATCCGGCTTGCCGCGCGATTCGAAGAATGCCATGTGGACGGAGTGCGAAGCGCCGACCCGGGACGAGTTCATCGCCGACACGCGGACGCGCGCGCCGACACGCCCGCCCTACGAGAAATTCGCCTACAGCAACCTGGGTTATTCGCTGTTGGGCGGGGTCATCGCAGCGGTGACGGGTCAGACCTGGGCGGAATACCTGCAAACAAAGGTATTGGACCCGCTGGGCATGAGCGAGACGCGCCCCGTGCCGAGCGCCGATGATCCTATGCTTGCGACCGGCTACACCCGCGAGAAAGACGGTTATCGGCGCGACGCCTTTGGATTCTGGTTGATGAATGGCTTTGAAGCATCGGCGAACTTCGCCTCGTCAGTGAACGATCTGGTCAAATACGCCGGCTTTCACCTGGGCTTGGCTGAGGGAGCGGTGCTTTCGCCTTATGCGCTGCTGGATATGCACCGCGTGCACTGGCTGGATGAAGGCTGGAAAGGCGGTTATGGCTTGGGCCTGGGCTTGCATCGCATACAGGATTGGGTCATCAGCGGGCATGGCGGCGGCTATCCCGGTTATCTGACCGCCTTCAGCGTTTGTCGCGAGCACAAGACCGGCGTGATCGTGCTGACCAATGCGCTGGGCAGCGATCCACATGTTTATGTCGAGCAGGCTTACAAACTGGCGCTGCCGGAGATCATAAAGGCGATGGCGGAAGACAAGCCGGAAGCGCAAGAGGACTGGGCGCGCTATGTCGGCGTCTATGAGAGCGAGTGGGGTCGGCAGAAGGTGGTGGTGCGCGACGGTCAATTGCAGATAGTCAGTCTGGATTGGATCGATGAGAAGCCGACGATATTGGAGCCGACGGACAAGGCGGGGGTCTTCACGCTGAAGCAGTCGGGCCAGTCGAATGAGACGTTGCGCTTCGAGCTGGATGACGACGGGGAGGTCCTGCGGATGTGGGAGCGGAGCGAGTATAGTACCCGGGTGGACGGGTAGGATTAACCACAGCCGCTCGGCGGCAGCGAAAAAAATCAACCGCGCTCACACAAAATAACCAGCCCTCTGCTTGCACGGGCAAGGGGGTTTGTTAAAAAAGAGGCACAGAGAGCACAGAGGAAAATAATGCCAACCATACACGCTGAAAGATTGACCGAGATCAACGCCCGCATACTGGAAGCGGCCGGGGCGCGGGCGGATTATGCCGCGATTGTGGCGGAGCATCTCGTGAACGCCAACCTGGCCGGGCACGACTCACATGGCGTGATTCGGACGCCTTACTACGTCCGCTCGATTGAGAAAGGCGATCTGAAGCCGGAAGCCAAGACAGAGATCGTCGCCGAGACGGCGTCGATGGCGCAGGTTTGCGGCAATTGGACTTTCGGGCAGGTCATCGCCAAGCAGGCGACTGAAATCGCCATATCCAAAGCGCGCGAGCAGGGCATCGGCCTGGTCTCGATGTATCACGAAGGGCACACCGGGCGGCTGGGCACTTATGCCGAGATGGGCGCGGCGGCGGGCATGGCGGCGATGATATGGGATGGCTGCATCGGCGGACCGCGCTCGGTGGTGGTGCCGCTGAATGGGACGGGACGGAAGATCGGCGCCAATCCGATCGCGATGGGCTTCCCCAGCGCGGCGCATGGCGCGGTGATCCTAGATTTCGCTACATCGATATCGGCAGCGGGCAAGGTGATGGTGGCGGTGGATAAAGGCGAGCAATTGCCGGGCGACTGGATCGTCGATGGCAATTGGCAGCCGACCAGCGATCCGACACAACTGGCGAAAGGCGGCGCGCTGCGGCCCATGGGCTTACCTTACGTTGGGCATAAGGGCTACGCGCTGGCGATGATGGTGGGTTTGTTCAGCCTGATGGCATCGCTGCCTTCGGAGGCGGAGCCGCCGCTGGAAGACCGCTGGGGCACGGTGATATTGATGATAGATATTTCCCGCTTTGGTCCGGTCGATGTGTTTCAGACGCAAGTTGATGCGGTGATCGATTATGTGAAAGCTGATCCGCTGGAAGGCGAGGTGCTGTATCCGGGCGAGATCGAGGCGCGGCGGCGGGCAGAGCGGCTGGCGAATGGCATCGACTTGCCCGAGGCGACCTGGCAGCAGATCAGCGCTTGTGCTGAGAGATTGAGCCTCGCGCTTGACGCCTAGCGGAGATTCGGCCGATTTTTCAGCACAGCCGCTCGCAAGTCAGGACTTGGCTGACAGAAAATAATGAACTCGTAACAATGAGAATGTGTAGGGGCGACCAAGAAGTGGCTGTGTCTACGCGCCACCCTGGTCGCCCGCCGAAGTGCTAGGATGTGTTTTCGGGACCACTACAGATAGACCCAAGGCTGACGCAAATCCGCAATTGGTGGAAAAGCCCTACACTCTGATAGGATTCGCCTGCCGGGCTACGGTGAGTTCGCGCAGGCGCTCGAAGACGTTGACGCCCAGTTGATCATAGATATGCAGCAGGTCGACGAGCACCCAGTTCTCGCGGACCAAGCCATTTTCACAGCGCCAGAAATCGAGACTGCGCCGCGTCAGTTTTTGGCCCGAAGGCGCGATGCCCAGCCAGCCGTCGCCGATGAGCGTTGACTGCCCGCCGGGCCAGGCGGTGAAGCCGACGTAGTCCTCGTCGCCGAACATGACGCCTTTTTCGAGGAAGGCGAAGCGATCGGGCATGGCTTTGAGGAAGGGTGTCTGGTGCCAATTACGGAAGCCGGAAATGCGGCGCATTGAACCGATGCCAGCCGGTCCGTACCACATCATTTTAGGATGCCAGTAACGCTCCAACTCCATGGCTTCGACGCCGCGCGGCGAGTTGCGCAATGCCTTCAGCATGTCCATGACAAGTTGGACGCTGGCTTGGGCTTTGGTTTGGTCGTAGGGCGCGCTGATTATGCCATCGTTGGAGGCGGGACCGGGGATCACCATCCAATCCGGCGCCAGGCTCGGCGAGAGGGGCCAAGCGTCCGCCTGCATCATCAGCGAGGGGATATCCCAGAGCGCTTGCATCTCGACGATGACGCCATCGACGAAGCGGAAGAATTCATGGTAGCGGATGGAGACGAGATGCTTGGTCGGCGGGATATCGAGCCAAGGACGCTCGAAGACGCCCATATAATGTCCGCCGCAGCCGACCCAGTCGCCGCTCCATTGCCCCGGTGAATGGCCAGCCATGACGATGAAGTCACGGCGCTCGAGGTCGGGCATGGCGTGCAGCAGGGGCCGGTATACCCGCTCGTATAATTCAGCTGGTCCGTCCAGATCTTCAAAGGGATGCGCGAGGTGGATTTCGCAGTCGCGGGCGAATATCTGGTTCAGTTGCGCTGGCAACTGGGCTGTGTCGATGTCGTAGAGCGCGGCGCGAAGCTGGTTGATGCGGGTTTTGTTTTGATTGTGAATGTTTGCTGACATTTTACCTTCCGGGCTTTGTCAACTATTTGGACAGGTTTCGGGCGACCCAGCGGCTCGCCCCTACATTTTTGCGCTTTGGCGGACGACGCACAGGGTCGCTCCTACATTTTGCGCTTCGACGAACTGCCTTAATCCCGATAGATTTGCTGCATGACGGCGAATTCGTTGAAGAGCATCCACTCCTTGATGATGAGGCCGTCGAGGATTTCCTGCTGGGTGATGCCCCACATATTGACGCGGCGGCCGCTGGGGGCGCCGTAGACGCCATTGCCGCGGTGCGTGCCCGTCAGGCTCCAGCGCACTGAAACGAGGTAGCCGTCGGCGTCATTGCCCATCCAGTAGATGTCGTCAATTTGCAGGGCCAGATCGGGGAACATAGCCATGATGCTGAGGATGAAGGACTGATACTCGCCGCGGCCGTAGAAGGCGCGTCCGGTGGCGCCGCGAAAGTTCAGCGATTGGTCGTAGGCGCGCGCCACTTCGCGGAGGCTGCGGCGGTTCCAGATATTGTGCCAGGTGCGGCGGATGAATTCCTCGACATCGAAGCCGCCGGCTTTTCTCGGCGCTTCCAGGTAATCCGGCTTGTCTTGGCCGGGCAGGCGTTCCGCCTCACCGAAGCGGGGGTCCGCAATGCCGCTGTCTTCCAGTTCATTGCCGAGTTTCCGCGCCATCTCGCGCAGGTCGAAGCCGAGTTGGTAGACGAGATTGGCGGTGTCGTAGGTCACCCATTCGGCGAAGATCTCGTTCTCCAGCGAGACGCAGTTGGCGATACACCAGAGAGTCACCTTCCGGCCGGTGGGCGGTCCATAGCGGCTGTAGCCGGTATTGTGGCCCGTGATCAGGGTGCGGTGCGAGGTATGGTAGCCGATCTCGTCATTGCCAGCCCAGATGATCTCGTCGGCGTAGAGGCGGATATCGGGGAAGGCGTTTATCGTGTGCACGGTATCGGCCACGATCTTGTCATTGCCGTATTGCAAGCCGTAATCATCGTAGACATGGGAGTTGTGGCGGTAGGTGTCGTAGATGTAGCCGATATCTTTCTCTTCCCAGATGCGATGGGTGATGCGCACGATGTAGTCGATGATGTCGACATAGGTGTCTTCGAAGCCGCGCATGCTTTGGACGCGCTCCACGCCGGGGTTGCGCAGCAGGGCATCCGTCCCACCTTTGGCTGCGAGGGAAATCGAATAATCGGGCGGCATGATGCCGGGACCGTTGGTGATGGCGATCGGCTCCGAGGCTTGGCTGTTAGGTGGTTTGGCTGGTCTGTCCTTGTCCATGATGGCGTATTCTCCGTCTAGTGCTTGCGCGGTTGATGTTGACGCAGGCGGTGGAAATCGTCAATGTCGATCTGTTGTTTATAGCTATTTTCGGGCGACCCACTGGCTCGCCCCTACACCGATTCGCATTTGCGCGCTCGGCGCAAGTGTCGTCCCTACTTTTTTTGCGTTTTGACGAGCGATCTGATAGACAGTGTTGAAAACTTGATTGATCTTTAAGGACGTTGCATCTCAATCATATCCGAGCGTGAAATGTCATTGAAACAGGCCTTGCCGCAGCAGATTCCGGCGGCAACCCGTGAGGCAGTCGAAGCCATGTTGCCCGACGATAGCGTTTGCCGCTTGCTGGTGGACTCTGTGAGTCGCTTGAAAACGTCACAGAATTCCCGATATTGCTGGCCATATCCTGCCCGGTAAAAAAACTGTCCTGCCCTCCGCCCTCTATGATGCTCGCCATAGAGCTAGCGGGGGAGGGGATTGAAGCGAGTAATTCTTCAAAATGGCGCAGTCTGCACACTGCCTATCAAGCCTTACAGCCCTTGGTCCCCTCAGTCAGGCAGAGGCAACTTGTAGAGCTCCGCCGCGGTCCGCCACATCACAGGTTCCAGCAATTCCTTCGGCAGCATGCGCATGGAGAAATCGGGCGTATCGCCGTCCCAGTGGGGGAAGTCGGTCGCGAACATCAGCACCTTGTCCGCCGGAAACATCGCCAGGATCTGATGCAAATGCTTGCGATTCTCTGGCTCTTCAATCGGCTGCGTGGTGAAATAAACGTGCTCGTAGACGATTTCGCTGGGTGGCCGGTCCAGCCAGGGGACCGTCATGCGCAATGCCTTCCAGTTCTTGTCGAAGCGCCACATGATCGGTACCAGCCAAGAGACGCCGCCTTCTATCAGCACGAATTTCAAAGTCGGGAACTTCTGGAAGACGCCCTCGGCCACAAGGCTCAGCAGGTGCGCCATATAGCTACCGGCCAGGTTGGTATGCCACTCGAAGTAGCTGCCGGGATAACCCGTCACCGATGGCTGCCCGGAGACGCCGCTGCCTTCCGAGCCGGGGTGGATCGCCACTGGCAAGCCATAAGCCGCCGCCGCCTCATAGATGGGATGATAGAAGCGATGACCGTAGCCGTAAGTGGCGCCGCTGGCCATCAAAACCTGCACGACATCCGGGTGGCCGCCGCAACGATAGATTTCTTCAGCCGCCAGCGCCGGATCCGCCGTGGAGACGACCAGAGAATACTTGAAGCGCGGGTCAGTCGGCAGCCAGTCATTGATGTAGACATCGTTGACCGCTCTGCAATAGGCGGCGGCGAAGTCCGGCTCGGGCGACAAGCCCGTAGCGATGGCGCCTGAATTGAGAATGCCGAAGTCTATGCCGTATTCATCAAAGTGGTACTGGGACAAGGTCTCGGGTCGGCTCGTGATGTAGAGGCCCTCAGGTGTCAGGGCATCGGCGCGATTCACGCCGTTGGGATTCCAATAACCCAGATGGCCCGGACCCGAATTGCCGCTAAGGACCCGCGTGCGCCAAGGCTCGGGCAGAAAGTCCAGCAGCCGGTTTCGATCCGTGCCCGGGTGGATATCCGTATCAATAATCATGTTTTAGCTTCTCTTGTTAGGCTGCCCTAATCTTACTGTAGAAACACCCGCCTGCCCAAGACTCGGCGCGCGGGGTGGGGGGATGTGGTGGACGCGTCTTCAGCTCCCCCCCGCCCCAAATCCTTCCAAATGAGGGAGGGGCTTCAAATTCTCCGGAATTGCGGGAAAACTCCTCTTCCCTCGTTCTGGGCTGAGGGGCGGACATGTTTTCTACCTTATTCCCGGTCCTTCCCCGGTGATACTGGAAGAGTGACTTGACGATATGGATGGGATATATTTCTCAGAATAACATGCCGATGAACATAAAATATCATATTCTATTAGAGCGCTCTTTTTCCCTGATGCTTCGGGGATGGTCTTTACGCGGTGAGCGGAGTTAGGATGTTTGGGAGGGCGAGGCGGCGGAAGGTTAGACAAATTCAGTGTCAAACAAAATGAGTCAAGATCAGGTGAAGGTGCTGGCGGGATGGAACAAGTGCCCTCCCTCAAATCTCGCGTTTGCGTGTCCAGTTATCCAGGACCACTACACCCCATCCCCCGGCCCCTTCCTCGTTTCAACGGAGAAGGGGAGCTAAGTTTGGGGGATTTCGTAATATTTTGTCGACTTTCGTAAGGATCGTCCCCTATTCATGTATTCTTTCAGTACTGTTTCAGTTATTTTTGCGTATGAATTGCAGTAGCGGACAAGCCTTACAGTTCAGGCTGATAGGTAAAGGCATCTGATTCTGTGTCATCATCCTTGTTGCTGTTTGATTCGCGGGTTGTCGCCGCGACCGCCAATGCCAAACTCGAACTGGGCGCGGTGCGGAAGCACCCGGCGAATCCGCTTTTTGTCGAGGAGTATTTTGCCGATCCGCCGCTGCGATGGGAGGGGCGCCTGGACAATGTCTATCCTAGCGTTATCTATGACAGCGAAGCGGAGCTCTTCAAGGGCTGGTACAAGTCCTTCATCACTGACGAAACCTCGAACAAGACGGCGTTGTCGGACCGTCCGCGCTGCGAATACTTCAGCGGCGAGCGTGAGGAAGGCTTGCTGTACGCGACCTCAGAAGACGGCATCCATTGGGATAAGCCAGCGCTTGGTCTGATCGAATTTGAGGGTTCGCGGCAGAACAATATTGTGATGCGCCGGGCGACGCACGGCATCCACGCCGGCGGTGTATTCAAGGACGCGGTCGATAGCGATCCGGCGCGGCGCTACAAGTTCATCCATCGCAATCCGCGGGCGGGCCGGATGGCGAGCTGCTTCTCCGCTGACGGGCTGAATTGGTCCCAGCCCCGGCTCTGGCTGGAGCATGACGCGGTCGGCGATACACATAACAACGCCATCTGGTCATCTGAATTGCAGCGCTACGTCTGCATCACTCGGGGCTGGTCGGAGGGCGCGTACCGTGGCGTCCGCACGGCGCTGCGCAGCGAGAGCGAGGACTTCCTAAATTGGACGGAGCCGGTTGAGATACTGTGTGGGACCGACGCTCACGACCAGATATACTCGATGCCAATCGTGGCATACGGCGGCCTTTACATCGGTTTGCCGGCGTTTTTTCACAAGGGGCATGAGAAGGCGTCGGATTGGGATACGGTCGATACTGAATTGGCGGTGAGCGTCGATACGGTGAACTGGGAACGGATCTGCCCGGGTGAGGCGCTGATCCCGCGAGGGGCGGGCAACTACCCCGATGGCGAATACGACTGCGGTTGCATCTATGCCGCGGCGCCATTAATTCGGGGCAACAAGATCTTCCTCTACTATGGCGGCAGCAATGGCTTACACAACAACTGGCGTGAAGGCTCGTTGAACTTGGCGACGCTGCCTATAGATCGCTTCGCCGGTTACGCGCCGCGGGATGAGCAAGACAAGGCAATATTGGAGACGGCGCCGCTGCTGCTTCAAGACGACCGCATGAGCGTCAATGCCGAGGTCGAGCCAGGTGGCTGGATTCGCGCTGCGCTGCGGGACGAGAGTGGCAGCGCGCTACCCGGCTACGGAGTCGATAACTTTCAAGCGATAAGCGAAAGCGGCCTGGCGTGTGAATTACGCTGGCGCGAGCGAGATGCGGCCGAGCTGCACGGTCAGTCGCTGCGGATTGTATTTGAGTTTCGGAAAGCGAAATTGTATGCCCTTACTGGAACTGCGGTCCCGGAGCTCGATTGAGCGTGATCGGCTCGGCATCACCCTCGTACACGGGACGCAAAGGCTCTAGCAAGTCTCGGTTCCGCTCATACCAATCCGCGGGCCAATCCGTGTCGGCGAGGTAGGCGCTAAGCTGCGCTATATACGATTCTTCCGTCACGCGGGCCAGGCTGCCTTGAGCGCGGTTGCGGGAGAAATGGGCCGCATCCGGCCACGCCAGCGCCCGGTCGGTAGCTTGTCGCAAGCCAGCATGTCGTCCTGGATGATGTCTTCGAGCAGGCAAAAGTCGTCACTGGCTAGTTGTTCCCGCTTTGCCCGGTAATCCGCTGACATCCGCGTCTCTCTTCCGCTGAGGGAATGGGCTCGCAATCTAGTTGAAGCGATCGACGATAAACTGTTCCAGGTGCTCCAACGCATGGGGCAGGCTGCGCCGTCCCAAGCCCAGCCGGAAATAGTTGCCGTCGAAGAGCATGACGCTGGCCGGCAGGACCATCACACCCCCTTCCCCCACAGCCGCCTCGGCGAAGTCGTTGACGGCAACATCCGACCGGAGTTCCACCAGCGTGATTGTGCCGGCCCGGGGATAATCGGCCCAGAATAGCCCGTCAAAACGCCCGAAAAACTCTCGGCTTACGGCGATGTTGGCTTGAACGATGTCGATCGTTCGCTGGGTCAGGGCGCGCCAGTTCTCCAGGCCGATCAGCGCCAGAATCTCGCTGGGTCCGCTGCCGCAGATGGTGGTGTAGCTTTTCAATTCTTGCAGCTCATGCGCGATATCGCCGTCCCGCGTGATCAGCCAGCCAACGCGCAAACCGGGCAAGCCGAAGCATTTCGACAGTCCACCGAGCACAACCGCCCGTTCGCAGAGCTCGCAAGCTGAAGGCAAGCGAAGCTCCGGCTCATGCTCGCTGAAGCGGTAGATCTCATCGGAAAACAGGATGACATCATGCTTCCGCGCCAGTTCGACGATGTGCTCGAAATCGGCGCGGCTGGGCAGGTAGCCGCTGGGATTATGCGGGAAGTTTATGATGAGCATTTTTGTGTCGGGGCGGATCAGGGCTTCCAGCTCGTCGATGTCAAAATGCCAGCCCGTTTCCGTTTGCTGCTGCTGCCAGAAGCTGATCTGGCAGCCCTTGGCCCGTGCAATCTCCCATAGCGACTGGAAGCTCGGCGCTATCGCCACGACATGATCGCCCGCCTTGAGCAGGGCGTTAAGTGTGAGGAAGATGCCTTCTTCCGGCACGACCTCGATCACGTGTTCGGCGTCGATGCCTGTGTGCATGTCCGCAATCTGAGCGCGCAATTCCGGGTGGCCTTGAGCCTCAGTATAGCCCAGCCACATCGTCTCGAATTGTTCTCGGCGTTGCGGGCTGGCATAGCTCAGCAGTTCGTCCAGCGTCAGCGGCTCGCAATCCGACGAGCTGATGCCGTAGGGCGCGCTGAATTCGTGCTGGCGGAAGAAGCGTTCGATTTCGAAGGGTGCGTATTTCATGTTGGCAGTGATTCCGAGATAGTCTCTTTTGGCGGGCAAGGTAAAAATAATTTAACCACAGAGGTCACGGAGGACACAGAGGTATTTTGGTGGGACCGCGCCTTTTTCACATGGCCGGCCTGGTCACTTATATAGAACTTCAATGACGACGCCGTTGTGGTCGCTAAGCTGTGAGTCGTCGGAATCAAACTGGCTAATATACTGCAGAGAGTTTACTCGCAATTCTGAGGGCATGGCGATGTGGTCAATGAAATGGCGGCTGATGCCAGCGGTGGGTATCAGCCAGCCTTCAAAAGTTTCTTTCCGTTTTTGATTGACGGCGCTGCGTTCGTACGGATAGTTGAAGGCTGGGATCTGCATATTAAAATCGCCCAGAAGTATGGTTCGCAAGGGTTCTTTGCTGTATGGCAGGAATTCTTCGCGGATTAAGCCGGGCAGGAAATCTTTCCTCAGAGCATCGAGATATTCGCAAGCGCCTTGCCAAAATGTCTTTCGCTGACTGCCCCATTTTGCATGATTGCGGTAATGCGCGTATGGGATGCACATACCGACAATCGTCCATTGCTCGTAGCCGACTACGGTAGTCGCTTTGATGAAGCGTCCAGGCGGCATGTTTGGCGCGCCGCGCGTATCGATATTCGACCAGCCGAATCGGCTCCAAAGCACTACTTTGCGCGCGCCTCTTTCTTCGGGCCAGCCCCAACCCGATAACTCGCTGGAAATCGTCCGCTCGCTGTCTGGCATGGCTTCGGGATAGGCTTCTGTCAAGCAGATGATATCCGCGTCATAATTGGCGACGCGTTCTCTGATCGTGACCAGCTTCTTGGAATTGGCTCGGTGACGGTCTGCTTGGGTATTCCAATTCAATATCCGCATCGCTCACCATGCCAGCGGCTGCTGGTCGCGGAAGAAGCCGCCGGTGGGTCCGTCGTCCGGCAGTAGCGCCGCCCAGACAATGCCGGACGCGCCTTCGGGGATCGGTCGGCCGCCGGGATTGTTCGGGTCGGTCGCCACCCAGCCTGGGCAGATCGCATTGACCAGGACACCGTCCTCCCGCAATTCAGCGGCGAGCATGAGCGTCAAAGCATGAAGCCCGGCTTTGCTCGCGATGTAAGCTGGCGGACCGGCGCCCAAGCTGTTGAGGGAAGCGGCGCCGCTGCCCACGTTGACGATACGCGAATGATCGCTCTGCTTCAATAGCGGGACGAATGCCTGCGTCACATGCCAGGGTCCGTAGAGATTGGTCTCGGCCGCTTCGCGGACAGTTGCAAAGTCGGCAGTCAGCGCCGTCTGCCAGTAGTCATAATGTCCGCCGGCGTTATTCACCAGGACATCGAGCTTTCCGTAGCGCTCTGTTACATTGGCAGCCAGTCGTTTTATGCTTGTCTGATCGGTGACATCGAGTTGGGCCGGTACGATGTTATCTAATCCGATGTCCGCCGTCGCCGCTTCCGCCTTCTCGATATCGCGACCGCTGAGCAGCACCTCAAAATCCCGCTCTGCCAATTGCCGGCAGACTTCTTTGCCGATGCCTCGGTTGGCGCCTGTGACCAAAGCAATTGTTGACATTATGTTTCTTCCTCATTTGTCCCTTAGCGCCGGCGCATGACATAATTGGCGATGCGTTTTGCGGCGCTTTTGACCGGGTTGCGGCGGGCGATATCCAACAAAAGTTCGTATTCTTGGCGAGTGATCGCGGGCATCGAATATGTCTCCAGCGCGAACCTGCGAGCATTGACGCCCATTTTCTCAATCAGCCTTGGTTGCGATAATACCGTCTCGATGGCCTGGGCGATGCTGTCGACATCAGTCTCGCAGAGATAGCCGGTTTCTTCGTGGCGGAGGGTGCTGGCGATCCCACCCACATTGCTGCCGATGACAGGCACACCACAAGCCAGCGCTTCCAGCATGACGCGCCCATGTCCCTCGCTATGCGAACACAAGATCAGCGCCCTTGCCTGATTGATATAGGCGGGCAGGTCATCATTTTGCATTTTACCCAGCCAATGGATGCGACCGTCAAGATCGCCGAAGCGGGCTTTGAGGCGCTCCGCAACCTCGGGTTCCTCCGGGTTGCCCTCCGCGTCCACGCTGGATTCGCCAATGATGGCGATAGTTGCTCCAGTCCGCTCCACCGCTTCCAGCGTCGCTTCAAGATTCTTGATCCGGTAGAGCCAGCCAACATAAACCAAGTCGTAGCGCTTTTCGCCCTCTATGGGCTTGAAAAGGTCACAGTCGACGTGAAAGGAAACTACGGTGGTCTTCTCCGCTGCCGCTGGCGCTCGCTTGGCGATTGTCTCCGCCAGGTCCGATGTCGATGGCATGCTGTGTGTGACATTCGCAAAGATATAACGCTCATAATCATAAGCTTCCTGCAATTGTTCCGGCAGGACCTCTGGGCTCGTCTCAATGCTGGTCGACCACATGAAATCTACCCGGCAAACGATTGGCATGCCCCATGCCCAATGTGAACGCAGGGCAGCCCGGATCCCATGGATATTACGGCTCCGAATGACATCGGAGCGGAGCAGGGGTAGCGCATGCAGTTGGTGGACACGGCGCCAATACGTACGGTCTGATAAACCAAAACTGTTGCACAATACTCTGATATCGGGCGAAGATGGCGCGTATTCCAATTCACTGCGCCCGGCATAGCTCAGTAGATTTATCCGCATGCCCAAATCGGAGAGCGCTTGAAAATAGCCATAGTACCGTCCCAGCATCCCCTTCGCGCTGAATTGCTTAAGGCTGGAACCGGGCTCGATAAAAAGAGTAAGCGTTAGCGGCTTGTCCTCGGTTGCGTCCGTCATTCCGCTTAATCTCCTAGCGGCGCTTAGGCAACGGTTTTTGCTAGAGAGCGATTTAACCACAGAGGACAGCGATGGCACAGAGACAAACTGCAGAGCGGCGAGATATCTTTTGTCTCAGTAGAATCAATAACGTAATGAGAATAAAGTAATTGCCGCTTTTCTACCCCTCACCCCCGGCCCCTTTCTCGCCATCTCTATGGCGAGCATCACAAGGGGTGCGCGTAGACACAGCACTTCGAGAGGGGAGCTTTCTTTGCGAAACTGTTTTTTCGCATGACTTACTTGGTTTTACTACTGCTTCCGTTCGGGGCGAATATTATGCCTCAGGCTGCCATTAGGCCAGTCCGCGGGGGAGGGGCTATCTCTTCCGCATGATGTATTGGGCGATGCGTTTTGTCGCGCTTTCGACTTGGTTGCGGCGGGCGCGGCAAGGGACCGGCAGTCTAATGCGGCTGACGCAGAATAGCGGCCATGATGGCCGAGCGCTCCGGCAGCGACGAGATCAGGCCGTATTCATCAATTGCATGCCCGCCATCGCCGACAATGCCCATGCCATCCAGCGTGGGCACACCGAGCGCCGCTGTCTTGTTGCCATCGGAGCCGCCGCCGGTGCTGCCTTCTTCCAGCGCGATGCCCATCTGTGCCGCCAGAGTCTGCGCCTGTTTGAATAGCGCCGCGATCTCAGGCGTCCGCTCCATCGGCGGCACACCCACCCCGCCTTCGATTTTCAGTTGCGCTTCGGGGTGGCGCGGCTGCAAAGCCATGATCTGGTTGTGAATGGCTTGGGCGTTGGCGCGGGTCCAAGCCCGCACATTGATCTCGACCCGCGCTTCGGCCGGCACGACATTGGGGCGCGTCCCGCCGCTGATGACGCCAACATTGGCGGTTGTGCCGATGTCGTAATTCGTCAGCGCCTGCACGGCCAGGATCTGATGCGCCATCTCTTCAATGGCGTTGACGCCCCGGGCGTGATCGGCGCCGGAATGGGCCGCCCGGCCTTTGGCGGTGATGCTGTAATGGCTGACGCCTTTGCGCTGTGTCTTGTAGGCGCCATCTTGGGGCGGCTCGGTGACGAAGACGACATTATGTGAAAGCGCCTCCGCTTCGATCTCCGGTGCCGAATGTCGGCTGCCGGTTTCTTCGTCCGAGTTCAGCAGGTAGGAAATCGGCTGCTGGGGAAACAGGTCCAGGTCGCGCAAGGCTCGCAGCGCCCAGAGCGCAATCACGATGCCGCCTTTCATGTCCATCGCGCCGACGCCATAAATGCGGTCGCCGTCGATGCGCGTGGGCCTGTCCGCCACCGTGCCCACATCCCAAACCGTGTCCATGTGGCTGAGGATGACCACGCCGCCGGGTCCCGCATTCCAGCGCGCGCGAATGACATCGCCGACCTCCGCTTTGGGAATGACCTCGACCGCTCCGCCCAATCCGCGCAGTTCCTCGGCCAGGGCAGAGCCGAAGGCGTCCACCGCCGGTTTGTATGAGGTGGGGGATTCCAACTCGATGAAGCGTTTCAAGTCCCTCAGCATATCGTCGGCGCGCTCGCTCAAGTAGGTCAGTAGGCGTCGGTTGTCGGCAGCGGTCATTGTCTTTTCGTCCTCGTCATTTGAGTGCATCGGGAGAGTATACCACTTGTGCGCGGAATCGCAGCGGCGATGTGAGTGATTCGCAGCAATAGCGCCATTTCCCCGCAATTATGCGTTATGATTAAGAATGTAGCGGGGCGGGGATTGGCAGATGGATAATCTCGCGCGGGTCAAACGCGATCTGATCGCCGGCCTGGATGAGCGGCGTTCGGAAGCGCGCGCGTTTGTCCAGACGCTGCCGCCGATGCTGCTGGTGCATGACAACTCCGATTGGACCGTGCGCGACCTGATCATCCACTTGACAGCCATCGAAGTTGATATGATCGCCGCGCTGCATTGCGCCATCGAAGGCGAAGGCTTCAGCGTTGACCTGCGCGGGCAGCCGTCGGTCAAGGAGCTCTACGAGTTGCGGCGGCGGGAAAAGAGGGATCTTAGCTGGCCGGCGCTGCTGGCGGAATGGGACCGCGTGCGCGCTCAACTCCGCGGCGTGGTGTTGGCTTTCCCTCTGGCTCTGATGGGAGAATCATTCAACAATCCATTCTTTCAAGACTACAATCTCATCGAGGCGGTGCGGGCCTGCGCCGCTCATGAAACGGGTCACCTGGTGGAAATGCGGGCTGCCGCCGCAAAGGGCAGAAAATACTAAGCATCAAGGACACCGAGCTTGGCGCGGGCACAGAAGTAAATCCAAGTTAGTCATGCGAAAAGTGATTGGTAGTGGCTGGTGCAAGCGGGCGACTCAGTGGGTCGCCCCTACATCTGCCATGTCCAGATAATTCACCACTCCGCGTTCTCGTCTCTCTCGCGGAGTAGGCTGTATAACGCTAGAATATCGTATCTGAATCCGCGTGAACTTGCACAGAATCCCCGGCAATGTCGATCGCCCGATATCTGGTCCTCATCTTAATCAGCTTGCTCGCCGGTGTAGCAGTCGCGCAAAGCGAATTGCCGGGGGTATTCCAGGCGGCGCCGCGCCCGTTGCCGTCCAGCATTCAATACCAAGCGGGCATCAGTCTCGAATTGTATTTCGCGTCCCTGACGCAAGGGGGCAGCGGCTTGCTGCGCCTGACCGGCGGAGACATCCAGTCTGCTCGGTATATCTTTCGCGGCGAGGAGCAGCCTTTCTTCTCGCTCGGGGACGGCGACTGGCATGCGTTGATCGCCGTTGATATGGATGCGCCGCCCCGCAGCTATGAACTCAGCGTCCTCGCCCAGCGCGGAAGGGCAACGGTCAGCTTCGCTCGTGACCTGCGCATCGAATCCGCCGGCTACATCCTGCAGGAGTTTGAACTTCCCGCCGACCGCGCCTACCTGGTTGATGGGGCGGTTGAGGCGGCTGAATTTGCAACCTTGGCGGCGCTGACCGCGAATGTTTCTCCCGCGCCGCTCTGGGACGGAGCCGGCTTCGAGCTGCCGCTGGATTCTCCGCTGAGCTCGCCCTTTGGCAGCTTCCGCGTCTTGAACGGGGGGCGTGAGACACGGCATACCGGCTGGGATCAGTTGGCGCCGGTCGGGACGCCAATACGGGCGATGGCGGCGGGCCGGGTAGTCTTCGCCGATCGCCTCGAAATCCGCGGCAACTATGCGCTGATAGATCATGGTCTGGGCATCTATTCCGGCTACGCGCATTTCTCCGATCTTTTTGTGGGAGCCGGGCAGCCGGTCTTCGCCGGGCAGATCATCGGCAGCAGCGGCAACACGGGCCGGAGCAGCGGACCACACTTGCATTGGGAGATCGTGGCGGGCGGGCGCTGGGTGGATGGCTTGGCTTTCCTGGACTTGTGGCTGCCGGCTTAAATAGTACGAGCCGCGAGGGCCTCACGACGCGAGTTCTTGAAATTTGGCAAAACGCGGTATAATGCAGTATTAACCCTGCAGGATATGTCGGCCGCATATAGCTGTGTCAAGCGGGCGCGGACAAGCCTGCAACTGCCCGAAAGCCAGCAGCGCGCGGCGTTGCGACCAAGCGAAGGGGCAAGGTTGACGCCAGGCGAGGCAAGGATGCTCGCTGACCGAGGAGGGCATGATGCAGCAAACTGGGAACTTCCGCTTGGTGGTGCGCCGCGGTCCGCAGCCCAATCAGGCCTTTGAGATCAGCAAAGAACTCACCACCCTGGGTCGCGATATCAGCAACGATATCGTCCTCAACGATCGCGAAACCAGCCGTCATCACCTGCGTCTGATGCGCTCCGGCGATACCATGACCATCGAAGACCTCGGCTCGACCAATGGTACTTTTGTCAATGGCAAACGCGTCTCCGGCGTCACGCCGCTGCAGAATGGCGACATGATCGGATTGGGCGAAACGGTCACACTCGCGCTGGAGATTTACCAAGGCG